>JACMNQ010000013.1 GCA_014378465.1 Oligoflexia bacterium
AGCGCAGGGCGTTTGGATACCGAAACATGGAGTACTTCAGGCTCAAGATTCTTCAGGTCTGCGGGTATTTGAACTCCCGGTACATCCCTCATCCGTCTTTGCTGCAAAGATAGGCACTTACACTTAAATGCAGGAGACCCTTAGAACCAGTAGCATTGGCGGAAGCCCCATGGGTTCATTTAGTCAGCTGCAAAATTCTTGGACACCCCTGTACGCCTAAGGACGTCCCAGACCGTATTTCTTCTGAAATCTTTTATGGCACAGTAACTGCTCAGTTGGCCCGTATCACCCTCCCGTGAACGGTCCAACTCACAATTTTTATTCAGAGAGAAAGTTATGAAAAAATGTTTATCGATTGCATCAGTGATGATTTTGACTCTTGGTTTCGCGTTTCTACATCAGGCAAAAGCTCAAGACGTTGGCAATGGGGTGGCAGCATCGCCGTCAAAAAATGAACTACAAGAATATTCGCTCAGGGAAGAGCGTCCCGAGTCAGATTTTGTCCTGAGTTTTGACTGGAAAAGTCATGATTGGAAAGTAAACACGACCCCACTCACTCCAAGTCAACAAGACGCCTTTCAAAAATCCTTCCTGAATCAGAACATAAAAACGATTTGTTCAAAAGGCTCTGCATTAACGACCATTGTCCTCATTTCGCAAGAAGAACGCTCGAGATTAGATGCGCTTCAAGGCCAGATCTCGGCAACCATGGATAAGTACAATGATGAGCAGCAGAGATGCCTAAAAGGTCCTGACTATCATGCCGAGTTTCAAACCTGGGGCGTTCATTGCGACAAGGCCGCCGTTTTGTTAGAGAACGCGAATGAGTTTGATGCCGAAGTTGATCAAATTGAGACTCAGCTTAAATCCAGAACACATTACAGTAGAATCGATTCTCTGGGAGAACATAAAGAAGTTTACGCAAATTAAATGACGAAAGGCCGGCAGAGGACTCCTCTGCCGGCCTTTTCAATTTTGGGCGAAAAATCAGGCGATCTTGCGAACCGTGCCAGTCAGATCTTGAGCGGTGTCAGTTCCAGTGGACTCGTGCTCCATTGGAGAAGTGTCACCGACCTTGCGGAAGTTGTTTGAAGTCAGAGCATGACGACGGAGCAGGCGCAGAAAATTACTGCGATCGAGCTTCGCTTCACGGGCTGAGGCCGAAACGTTTCCGGAATGCTTGGTCAAGGTGGCTGCCAGGTACTCTTTTTCAAAAGTGTCCACCCAGCGTTTCTTGAGTTCCATGTAACCGTCCGCATCCGCGCCGCCTTCAAGCAGAGTCAGAGAAGGCGCGGTATCGGAAACCGGGCGGGAACGGACTGAAGAGATCGCGAGATCTCTGAAGCCCACGGGACCGTGCCCCTGGTCAAGAAGCGCCGTGCGCTCGACGATGTTCTGGAGTTCACGGACGTTGCCTGGCCAGGAATAACTCACCAGACCTTCAGCCGCTTCCGCACTGAAGCCCGCGAAAGTCTTGCCGCGAGTGCGGAAAGCTTTTTCGGCGAATTGAGTGGCCATCGGGATGATGTCTTCCTTGCGGTACTGGAGTGAAGGGATTTCGACCACGACGCGGTTGATGCGGTGGTAGAGATCTTCACGAAATTTGCCTTCAGTGATCTTTGCAGTGATGTTCACGTTCGTCGCAGCCACCACGCGGACATCGGATTCGATGTCGGCAGTGCCGCCCACGCGACGGAACATTTTTTCCTGAAGCACACGAAGGAGACGGGCCTGGAGTTTGACGTCCATTTCGCCCAGTTCATCGAGGAACAGGGTTCCGCCCTTGGCAATTTCAAAAAGTCCGCGTTTAAGGGTGTTGGCGCCGGTGAAGGAGCCCTTTTCGTGACCGAAAAGTTCAGACTCAAGAAGCTGTTCTGAAAAGTTGGCGCAGTTCACGGCAACCCAGGGTCCACGAGCGCGGCGCGAGCCTGCGTGAATCATGCGTGCGATGCCTTCTTTACCCGTACCGCTCTCACCGGTGATGAGTACAGTCGGTTCTTCAGCTTCCCCGCGCATCGCTTCGCGGCGAAGGACAGTCATCCACTCGTTCACTTTGGCCATAGCGGCCGCTTTGGAAACGTACCAGGAATGATCTTCAGTCTTGCCTTCAGTGCGCTCGACGCGCGCTTCAAGGCGGCCGATGAGGTCCTGATTTTCGGACTGAAGCTGGTATTCTTTCTGACAACGGCGAACAGTATGGCTGAGTTCGTCGAGATCAAATGGCTTTTCGAGGTAATCCGAAGCGCCTTCGCGCAGGGCTTTGACGGCAACAGTCTTTTCGCCATGACCCGTGATCACGATCACACGGGTGGCGGCGGCTTTTTCCTTGGCCCACGCCATCAGTGCAAAACCATCCTTGCCGGGCATCTTGAGGTCAGTGATGAGCGTGCCGATGCCCTGAAAAGCGGCCTGCGCCTCTTCAGCATTGCGGGCAACGACGACATCATGGCCTTCTCGCTCTAGGCGGGACTTCAAAAGGTTACGGATCGTATCCTCATCATCAACAATCATCACACGTGGTTTCGTACTCATCTTCTCTCCTCCATTAAAAAACAATCACTACTAGGCCAATTCGCGGTAATCCTTCGGCAATCGGATCAGGAATTCGGTACCCTTACCCATTTCACTCTTCACAACAATTGAGCCCTGTAGTTTTGAAATCATCCCGTAGCTCAAGCTCAAACCCAGACCCATCCCCTTGCCCACTTCCTTCGTGGTGAAAAAGGGATTGAACGCTTTGGCTTGCGTCCGATCATTCATTCCAACTCCATCATCTTTGAAACTCACTTCGATGAAATCACCCGCGTCCGCAGTCGTGATCTCGACATGTCCCGTACCCCGTTGAGTCTGTTCGATCGCATCGCGCGCATTGGTGGCGAGGTTGATGAAAACCTGCTCCAACTGAAGCGGATTGGCATAGACTGAAGCGAGATCGGCGGAAAAATTTCTTTTCACGGCAATGCCGCGGGAAGCGAACTGACGCGAGAGCATCTTGAGCGCTTCTTCGATCGGATGATGAACGTCGGTCATTTCGAAATTTTCGGTGGATTTGCGCGTGAAGGTTCTCAAGTGCTGGATGATGGCAGCCATCTTGTCCACGCTGGAGATGATCTCACGCAGTCCGAGCTGGCCTTCGCCTTCACAGGCGTGTCCGGTCAGCGAAGGAAGCACCGTGGACTGGAGCTCCTGCGCGTAACCGCGGATCCCCATCAATGGCTGGTTGAGTTCGTGAGCGATGCCGGCGGCGAGTTCGCCGAGAGCCGCCATCTTTCCCGCCTGCACGAGAGTCTGTTGCATGGCCTGGAGTTCAGCGTTCGTCTTTTCGAGCTGAATGTAGGCGTTCTTGAGTTCGGTGTGCTTGGTGATCAGTTCGCGCTCCATGCGCTTCTTCTCAGTCACGTCACGAAACAGGGCGAGGGCAAGTTCAGTCTTCTTGTTCTTCACGATTCGGACACTGAGGTCCACGAGTCTGACGTAACCGTCATTTCTCAGGATCGCGATGTCCTCATAGGTGCCCGGTACCTTGAAGAGTTCCGCGCTCAGAGTCCTGGAGCGTGCGGGGATATGGACTTTCGATGAATCCGGGATGAGCAGATGAAGAGACGCTCCCGAGAGCTCAGACTTCAGATAACCTGTCATCTCTTCGGCTGCCTGATTGGCGGCATCCAGGGTCAGATCAGGGAGCGTGAGCGTGACGATGGCGTCAGAAGCATACTCAAAGATGGCTTCGTACTTGCCGACTTGAGCAGAGCTGCTCTCGACCGTTTCAGAAGCATGAATGAGTGAAAGGTTGGATTTAGCTGTACGCATTTAAAAACGCTCCAGCTCGTTCCATGTCGATTTCAAGTTGCGCTTCGATCCCAGGGACATCCGCCTGCGTGAGCTTCAGGCACGTGAGCATGTCATCCGGAATGAGGCCTTCGGAGCAGTCTCCGGATTTGCCGATCTTGTTCTTCACGCAGATGGTGTTCGCGAGTCTCACGATCTGGATGACAGGCTTGACGGAAGTGAGAATGCTGTCCATCTTCGCGACATCAAAGTGATGGTAACGGATCGCCTGGCGAACCACTTGGGGCAGGCCCCACTTGGTGGCGATCACTTCGCCGAGGTAACTGTGTCCGGGGGTATCCCATTCACGCTCGACTTCAAGAAAGCTGACATTTCGGCCCTTGGCTTCATTGATGACCGCGCTGAAACGGTCACCATCGATTTCATGAAGGACGAGTTTGCCGATGTCATGAAGCAGACCGCAGGTGAAGGCTTCTTCAGGCTTCGCGACCTTGAGTTTCTTGGCCAGGAGCTCGCTGCAGACGGCGGTGCCGAGCGCATGCTTCCAGAAGTCCATCATCGAGAAATCCTCGGTGCTGACCTTATTGAAGACGGAGAACACGGAAATCCCGAGCACCAGCTGCGCGAGAGTGTTGAAGCCCAGAAAGGCGAGCGCCCTCTGAACGTCCGTCACTCCGCCTGGGATGGCGTAATAGGAAGAGTTCACAAGGCGTAAAATTTTGGCGGTGAGGACCTGATCTTTTTTGAGGAGATTGGCGATGTCCACGCTGGAGGAGTTCGGATCATTGAGCAGTTCATTGACCTTCATCGCCACCACGGGAAGCGTGGGGATGTCCTGAAGCTTTCCGAGAAGCTCCGAGTATTGCGCGTTGGATTTTGATTTGAGAGCCGGTTGTCCTGCCATGTACTTGTCTCATCGGACACAGGTCGCGAAAACTTGATGAAAGTTAACAGTCCCTCCAGCTGCGATAGAGCGTTATCAAGTGGGTTATAATCGAGAAGAAGGCCCCAAGATCAGTTCTTGACCAGAATACTACAGTATTGTATAATCCGGCCCGATGACAACCACGAAAAATTACTTCCGTCACTTTTCCCTCTTCGCCACTACAGTTGGGCTCGTGCTTTTGGGCCTGAATGCGCCTACCAAAGCCGACTCACGGGCTCAGGCACCACTCCCCCGCCATTCCCAGGTTGAGGCTGCTCATCACAAATTCATCCTGCTCGAATCCATCAATCACAATGGCGAATACGAAGTCGAAGTGAAGCTCGACGAGCATTGGCTGCTGATGCCGGAGACTTCTTACACCGTCCTATACGGCCGAGATATTGACGGCGATGGAAAGATCGATCTCTGGTTCACGATCGGCAAGCGCTCAGAAGTTCAAATGATCGCACGCCCGCAGGTCGGATCAAATCCCTGGACGACCGCCACCGGAATACTCACGGAGCATTCCAGCGATCTCGGTCGTTGGTACACATCGATCGCTTTCATGATGGTTGCCAAGGGAGCTTCGCTTGCGGTCGCCCATGATCAACAGGTTTTTGAAAAGGTCCTCTTCCAGCAATTGGATCTTCTGGATATGGATTACCGGCTCGATCAACTTCAGGCTCAGCTCAAGACTCCCGAACAGATCGCCAATCTTGGACACTTCAGACAGATCGTCGCCGATGGTTGGGCAGACATCGACCACACGATCCACCAGGACCGCTACCGTGATTTCTGGCTCTATGCCGCAGGTGATCTCACTCTTTACTACTCCTGCGTGAAGCTCTTCTCATTCATCGGAGGAATATTCGGAAAAACTTTTGAATCCCTCACTCAAACGGAATTTTCCCAGGGAATCACCAGATCGCTCGGTGAATTCACTTCATCGGTTGCAGAAAAAATGGAAGTCGCGATGAAAAAAATTCCATTCAGAAGTGCGGGTGGAGCCGAAGTGAAAAGTGCGAGTGGCGCCGGAATCGTGGATATGGTCAACGCCCAGCTTGCTCGCATGAAACCTCCCATGCGTGTACGCGCCGCTCTCCGGTACTTTGAGGCACGGAGCCGGATCGCCCGCATGGCCATGAATGGGCTTCGGACCGTTGGGACGGCCACCGTCGATGGAGTCAAACAGCTCGGCTACATGGGACTGACCCAGAGCCTCCAGGTGGTGGCTGAATACAATTCCCGCAAGAAGGATTTCTACGACCCAAGCTACGCGATCATCGCCGGGAAAATGACAAGCGACAAGGATTTCGTTCAGGACATGGCCTACATGACGAATGAAACCTTCTGGATGGCTTCAGTCGCGTCGAGACGCGACATGAGTCTCATGAAGCGCTCTTCCATCTGTGGAGCCATCGGCTTCACGGATTCGATCGCGATGAATCTTCTGATCAAGGGCGAAGCGGATCCCGTTCGAATCGCATTTGATACGAGCTGGGAAGTCACCGCCGGAAATCTTCAGACCCAGCTCGATTTCAAAATGATTCAACTGTTTGAAGGTTTTGCGGAGCGCCAATCCAATCCTGCCCTGAAATTCGTGGGCTATGCGATGAAGTGGATTGCACCTGCTGCAGACCAATACCTGGGATACGCCGGATACGCCCGTGCCAGCGCTTATGTCACCGACTACGGCAAATCCCGTAAAAGCCCGAAAGAGAGCACCGCACCGAGTGCAAAGGCGCAAAAACTCGCGGAACCCGTACCGGGCTCGACTCTTCAACTCATTCCCATCCTGGCTCCCATCAACTGAGGATACATCACCATGCTGACTTATATGCTTCTCAATTACCTGAATGCATTTGAACCGAGTGAAATCCTCACCCAGCTCAAATGCCTTTGGAGACGCTCATGACACCACATTCCACCGGACCAGCCTGGATCACCGGCATCATGGCAGTCGTCATCATCCTCTTCGCGACATTCGGTCTCGCCCACGCCGATACGAGTGCATTGGGACACAAGCGCATCGACAGCCCGAGCGGCGTGGTGAGGGACGCGTTCATGACCCTGAAGCAGAAGAGCTCAGTTCTGACCCACGAAAATTTTGAATCCACGGACTATCCAGCCCGACTTGAGGCGGCCTCCGAACGACTCACAAAAAGACTGAATGGAATTCTCCTGACCCATTCCGAGTCCGATCTGTTCATGAAAACCAGAAGCAAAGTTGAGACCCGGAGCATCCGATTCAACAACCGTGACTGGTCCTGGACTTTTCTTGTCTACGATGTCGACGTCTCTGCTCAGGATCCCATGACGAAAGTGAAGACCCCGATCACCACCGTGAAAGTAGTCTGCCAGGAAGTGCGCAACTGTGTGAACGAACTTGAAAAGGGCCTGTGTGGCCTTGCACTTGATAACTAACCCCCGACCAAGAAAGAAGTATCCATGCTCAAAATGAAATCGAAACTCGCAGTCGCCCTGAGCCTCTCCATGCTTGCCCTGACCGCGGGCAACCTTTCCCGCGCATCTGAGGTGGACTGCGCAACCGTAGCTTCTGATACGGCCATCCGTACTTATCCGATCAATCCGCTGACCGGGAAACAGGTGATCCTTTCACTGGGATCCGATGGCTCCGTTGAGATTTATTCGAAGGGAACAGACCTTCGCTACTACCCGAATGAGAAAAAAGCGACTTCGTATGGAGCCAGCGGCTTTGCGAACGCATTGAAGGCCACTGGCGATGCCATAGAAATGGGAATCGAGGCTGTCGAGCAATTCTACAGCACCTCTCCTGTTGAAAAACTGGACACCACGGTCCGCGAAACAGCCTACAGCTGCGATGGGAACGACTTGGAATCTGCCAGAGGCTGCGCTAAAATCATGTCTAAAACTCTCGCGGCACTTGAATGGACTTACTGGAACATGGACCGCTTTCACGACAAAGCGGGCGTTCAGGCCATCTACTGCGCCAAAGAACGTCTGAAGCCGGCTCTCGCGAAAATGAAGGCCCACAAGAAGGAGCTCAAGGCCAAACAGTTGAGTAACTATTTCAACGATATTGCTCCAGCATTGAAAGCGGTCGAATCACTCGACTGAGCTCAAACAGATCAGAAGAATGAGGGGCCAACGGAAGGCCTCCCTTTTTCTACCTCTTGATCCGAGTCGTGTACGGCGCGGTGATTTCAACAGGCTTTGCACTTGGCTCTGCAACAGGTTGCCCCGGAGGGGGCAGAGAAGCCTGAGGTAAAGGCTGCGAATTTGGCGCAGGCACCGGGCTCGGCTCCGGAGTCGCTTCAGGAGCATCCGGAATCAGAGGCGGAATGAACATTCCGTTTCTCTTCGGCTTGATCCACTTGATCGCGATCCCCTGCACGAGAATCTGGCCTTCGGCACCATCATCCGAGCACTGAGGATCCGAATGAATCTCATGCTGGCCATCCAGCAGGAAGACGACGGACTTGACGTCGATCACGGCGTTCCCACCCTGTTCTTTGGCTTTTTTGATGAGATCCGAAACGGCCTTGTTATAGTAATTGCGGCAGAGCGCCGCCTCTTCATGCTTGGCATCGAGGGAATTGTAATTCACTTTGCCTCGCACCTGGCCCAGCTTTTCATAGGGGCGTTTCTGAGGCGCGCCGAGAAATGCGCCCTTCGGAAATTCATACTTCGTGAATTTCGCTTCAGGCACGGAGCTGCAGCTCGCGAGCCCGAATGAAAAAAGGGCAAGCACCTTTGCGCCTGCCCTGATCTGGTTTTTCAGCCGCGAACGCAAGCCGGCCTACTTCTTTTCACTGGCGATGGTTTCAACTGAACCCGGTTCGCTCGTGTCGATGTAGACGTATTCCTTGTTCTTGTAATTGCGGAAGGTCCACTTGTTGCCTTCGCGCTTGAGCAGGTACTTGGGAAGAAGCGGAATCTTGCCACCGCCCCCAGGACCGTCGATCACGAAGTGAGGAACGGCCATGCCGCTGGTCCAGCCGCGCAAACTCTCGATGATCTTGAGACCCGTTTCGATCGGAGTGCGAAAATGGCTGATTCCCTGAGCCTGATCACACTGAAAGATGTAATAGGGGCGAACGCGCATCATGAGCAGCTTGTGATTGAGTTCCAAGACGGTCTTCGGATCATCGTTGACGCCCTTGAGGAGCACCATCTGATTGTTGATCACGCAGCCCGCATCCGCGAGACGTGCACAGGCGTCGAAGGCTTCCTGAGAGCACTCCTTGGGATGATTGAAGTGCGTGTGAATGAAGACCGGGTGGTACTTCTTGAGCATGTTGGCAAAGCTCTCGGTGATTCTCTGAGGCAGAGTCACGAGGTTGCGAGTGCCGAGACGGAAGATCTGGATATGCTCCATCGCGCGCAGCCGAGAAAGGATGTACTCCAGGCGATCGTCGGAATTGGAAAGTGGATCGCCCCCTGAAATCACGACGTCACGGATCTCCTTGTGAGCTTCGATGTACGCGAGGCTTTCCTCGAGCTGCTTGTTGGCTGCGGAGGAAGAGGGATCCGACACCTTGCGCTTGCGCGTGCAGTGACGGCAATAAACCGGGCAATTGTGCGTTGTGTAGAACAGCACGCGGTCGGGATAGCGATGAGTGATGCCCGGCACCGGCATGTCCGCTTCTTCGCCGAGGGGATCTTCGAGTTCGGTCGGAAGGATGTTCAGCTCGCCCGCTTTCGGAACGGACTGCAGTCGAATCGGGCAGTTGGGATCATTCGGATCAATGAGGGAAGCGTAGTAAGGAGTGATGCCCATGTTGAACATGTCGTGCGACTGGGCGAAAGCTCCTCGCTCTTCGTCCGTGACGGCGATGACCTTCTCGAGAACTTCCATGGACTTGATGCGCTTCTGCTGTTGCCACACCCAGTTATTCCAGTCCTTCGGTTCGGTGTCTTTCCAGATTTCAGGGCGAGGAGCGCACTTGAAACGGTCGCGGATATTGTTCTTCGTATTGATTTCAAACGCCATAAGTCACCATCCCCTAGCCCGACATTTTGTTGAGTCTGAAAAGAATGCCAGAGTTTTAGTTCGGTGTAAACCCCAGATAACACTAAGCGTTAGCAGTTTATTCATATATTCTCTCAGGCTATGCTCTCGAACATCTTTCTTGGAATGTCTCTTGTTGGTGCGGAATGGGTACTCTACCTGCTCATGCTTCTCTCCATTTTTTCAGTCGCTCTGATGTTCGAGCGAGCCACGTTTTACCGACAGGCGACCCAAGGCCTGTCTGAATTCCGTCAGAAGGTTCGAGCAGCGGCGAGCGTCGGTGATTGGGCGCAGGCGCAGAAGCTGGCGCAGTACCGAGTCGAGCAGCAGACTCGCAAGTCGCCCGATCTGGAATCTGAGATGACGGTCGCTCTGCTCAGCCATCGTGAGGGGGGCAGGACTTCACCGGATGTCCTCACTGAAGTCGCTCAGGACGGCGTGATGCGCGCGAAAATTCAGTGGGACCGAAACCTTTCGACTCTCGCCACGATTGGCAACAACGCTCCTTTCGTCGGGTTGTTTGGCACGGTCCTCGGGATCATCAAGGCCTTTCACGATCTCTCTCAGCAGGCGACCAATGGTGCCCAGGGTGTGACGGCCGGAGTTTCAGAAGCGCTGGTGGCCACTGCCGTCGGCATTCTGGTGGCCATTCCGGCGGTGGTCGCATTCAACATGTACCAGAGAAAAACCAAGTCGGCGTTGGCCGAAGCGGAAGCATTCAAGAGTTTTCTCATCGGCCAAATGGCTCGGTGATGGCCCGATAAAGCCTGAGAAGGGGTTCTAATGGCAGGCACATTCGGCGGTGGAGATGATGAAGTCATTTCAGGAATCAACGTCACTCCTCTCGTGGACGTGGTGCTGGTTCTTCTCGTCATCTTTCTGATGACGGCGCCCGTGATCTATCAGTCCGCCATCAAGGTTCAGTTGCCCAAGGCCAAGTCCGGTGAGCAGGCCGAGAAATCGCCGCTTAATTTCACCCTCACCAAAGAAGGTGACTTGATGTGGGACAAGGAAAAGATCAGCTGGGAAACGCTCGCTCAGCGCCTCAAGGCGATGGGTACCCAGACTCCTGAACAGACCGCGGTCATCAGCGCCGATCAGACCACTCAACATGGGACGGTCATTCGCCTCATGGACGCCCTCAGGCAGGCCGGCCTGACGCGCTTTGCCCTCAATGTGGAAGGCCCTGCAGCCTCCAAATAACTGACTAAGTCCTCCATTCAGCGTGGCATTAGTCCTCTCGGGCATGGTTAGCGTGTTAAAATCATTGTTTTATTCCAAAACGGAATAACAGTAGTCTTTTATGGAATAATAACTGTTGCCGTTCTGCCGGTCGGTAGATAGGGTGCCCCCATTCATCAACCTTGGAGACTCTGACCGATGCGCGCCTCTTTCTCTAGTTCAGTGCTGTTGATTTTGGTTTCTTCCTTCACTTCTTCCCTGGCCTTCGCCACTGACGCGATCCCGAACTGCATGGATCAGGGCAATGTTCTCCCCATCAACAACCCACAAGTTCTGGTTTGGAAGACCACCACTGCCAACAAATGGCAGGTTCAGACCCATGTCGAAGGCAATGTCGCCACCGTTTATCCCGATCGCAACGGTCACGGCCACTTCTCCATTCAGATCGGTCCAAACCGCACGGACACCCTGGAAGTCGTCTACAATCAGGACTTCGGCAGCATCCCGGCGATCCGCGTCGGCGAAAAAGTCGAAGCCTGCGGAGTCTACATCACTTCAATCGCAGCTGACGAATTTCCAAAGTCTCCTGATGGCGCGATCATTCACTGGGTTCACAGAAACCCGAAAGGTCGCGGCCACGACGATGGCTACCTGGCCATTGACGGAATTCTTTACGGTCAGGGCGATGGCAACAGCCATGGCAACGGTAACAACAACGGCGGCCGCAATGGCCAGAGACTGGACATCCAACCCGGTCGCCGGAACGGCAACCCTCCCAACGGCAATCCAAATGGCCGCGGCTCAAACAATCGCCATGGCAACCCGGCTCCAAGACATCACTGAGCTTTAGTCTTCACTTCCGGTCCGCAGGCACTCGGGCAGTTTCCACAACTGCCGCCTGCGGATTGAGCTTTCACTCTCATCGCCCACTTCACTTTCCCCCGCCCCAGCAACCACCCTGATACAGGTCCCGCCAGATACGAACGGTAGAAGCGAATCGCAAGCGAAAGCACCGCGAGGGCGACGATGCCGAACGCGATGACTTCCTGCAGGCTCAGGGTGTTCCCAGCACCCAGGGCGGCTCTCATCCGAGGCCCAGCCACACTGCCACATGATAGGTGACGAAAGACCCGCCGTAAGCGAGTACCGTCATGTAACCCACCATGAAAAGTGGCCAGCGCCATGAATTGGTTTCGCGTCGAGTGACCGCAAGCGTGGAGAGACACTGACAGGCCAGAATGTACCAGACCAGCAGACTGAGCGCAGTGGCCGTGGACCAGTTTTTTCGCAGGATCTCGCCCAGTGCGGAAACTTTGCTTTCTTCATTGGCCGCTTCAATCGCGTAGACGGTCGCGAGAGCTCCGACCATCACTTCACGTGCGGCGAAGCCGGGGATGAGCGCTATGCCCACTCGCCAGTCAAAGCCCAGCGGGCGCAGGACAGGTTCAATCGCGTGCCCCACCCTGCCGGCATAACTGAAGTTGATCGCGGGCTCCGTCGCCCCTGCCGGGGCCTTTGGATAAGAAGCCAGAAACCAGAGCACGATGCTGATCGTGAGAATGACGGTTCCGACACGCTTCAGAAAGAGCCAGGCCCTTTCCCTCAGTCCCATCATCACGTTCACTGCGCTTGGCTTTTTGTAAGTGGGAAGCTCCATCAGGAGCGGAGGCTTGGGTCCGCGAAAGAGTGTCGAGCGAAGAACGACGGCCATGAGGAGTGCCGCAAAGATGCCGGCCGCATAAAGGCCGAACATCACCAGACCCTGGAGGCGAATGGGGCCCCACACGACCGTATTGGGAATGAATGCCGCAATCAGAAGCGAGTAAACGGGCAGTCGAGCCGAACACGTCGTCAGGGGCGCGACGAGAATGGTCGTCAGGCGGTCCCTCGGGTTCTCAATCGTCCGAGTGGCCATGATTCCGGGGATCGCGCAGGCATGCGAAGACAGGAGTGGAATGAACGCTCTCCCGTGCAGGCCCACTCTCCCCATCACGCGGTCCATGAGAAAGGCGGCGCGGGCCATGTAGCCTGAATCCTCGAGAATCAGAATAAAAGCGAAAAGCAGCAGAATCTGCGGAAGAAAAACGAGAACCGCGCCGACTCCCGCGATGATCCCGTCGACGAGCAGACTGCGAAGTGGACCTTCCTGCAGAAGTCCTCCGACGAAAGTTCCAAAAAGGCCGATCCCCTGCTTGATCCAATCTTGCGGGATCGTGGCCCAGCTGAAAATGGTCTGAAAGATGGTGGCAAGCAGAACGACCAGAACGATCGATCCCCAGACCGGATGAAGCACGATGTGATCAATGCGGTCTGACCAGATCGTCGGATTGGCTTTCGTGCGAGTTGATAACCCCAGGATCCGGTCCACTTCGATGAAGCGGGCGCGCACTTCGTCATGAGTGGGTTTTCTCCACTCGTGGTGTTCGGCGATCTCCGCGGCATTCGGATGCTGCTGCCTCTTGTACTGGAGAACCAGAGCTTCCAGGAGTTCGTCAATCCCCTGCTTCTTCGTCGCGACCGTGGGAACGACCGGCACTCCGAGCTCTTTCGCGAGCACTTCCAGATTCAGATCCAGTCCGCGACTGCGTGCGAGATCCATCATGTTGAGAGCGAGAACAACCGGGCGTTTCAGAGCTTTCAATTCAAGCACGAGACCGAGGTTGCGCTCCAGATTGGTCGCATCGGCCACCGCGATGAGCACCTGAGGCGATTCTTCATCCAGTCTTCGGCCAAGAAGCACGTCCCGGGTGATCTCTTCATCCGGAGTGCGGGCATCCAGACTGTAAGTGCCCGGCAGATCCAGAATACTGAGAGTCTGGCCCGACCGACTTTTGGCAATGCCTTCTTTTCTCTCGACTGTGACGCCCGGGTAATTGCCGACTTTCTGTCGTCCGCCGGTCAAGGCGTTGAAGAGCGCGGTTTTTCCGCAGTTTGGGTTGCCGGCGAGTGCGATTCTCGGAATGACGAGGACGAGAGCGTCCATACTCATGTCACTCATGGGTCACCTCCACGTGATTGGCTTCCTGTCTGCGGAGTGCGACGAGCGAACCTCGCACGCGAACCGCGACGGGATCACCTCCGAAAGGCGCTTCGTGGACGAGCTCAACCGTGGCGCCTTCAAGGAGGCCCATTTCAAGCAGTCGTTGGATCATCACGAGATCCGCCGGGATGGAAGGATTGCCGCGAACCGAGACGATGGTTCCCGTCTGTCCCTTCTTGAGTTCACCGAGTTTCCGGGTTTTGACCGGCTGAGAGGCGCTTGTGCTCATAGCAGGTCCTCCACATGATCAATGCCTTCCTTGAGAAGGTGCTCGATGTGTTCGTCGTCGAGCGAATAAAATGATGTTTTGCCGTCCCTGCGAACTTTGACCAGACGAAGGTTTCTGAGAGTGCGCAAATGGTGACTGACCGCCGGCTGGCTCATCTCCAGCAGTTCAGCGATGTCGCCCACGCAGAGCTCACCCTTGGACAGGGCCCAGACGATCTGAACGCGAGAAGGATCCCCCAGGGCCTGAAAAGTCTCGGCCAGGAGAAAGAACACTTTTTTGAGCTTCAATCCGTCCCGGACCGTCGTGAGGGAGGACCCGGGCCGCGATCCGCGGCTGATCTGGTTGAGCGAAGGCATTCTCATATAAACATATGCTTATATATACATGGGTCGACGGTCAAATATTTTATGCGCATCATCAAAACAAAATAGGCCAGAATCCGTGGATAAGTAGGCAACACACCCTCAGCCCCCCCTAAAACGTCAGGGGGCGCATTGACGGTGGCTATTTCCTTACCTACAGTTATCTCAAGATCAGGTCTGAAGTTGAGGCCCCGGGAGCCGGTAGCGACCCCGGAATGGAAAAGGAACTTCATAAAAGGAACTTCATGATGATGACCCGAACGATTGCTCTCTCCTTCATAGCCACGCTTGCCATGGCCCAACCGACTTTTGCAGCTGCTCCGGCAGTCTCCGCTGCATCTGCAGCGACTCACATCGCGCAGGGACTGCGTCTCATCGAAACCGCTCCGGGCAAACAGGCCTGGATGTCTGAAAAGGAAATCGGTGAGCTCTCCAATTTCGCCCACGACCAGGGCCACTGCGGCGGCTTCATGGATGTCACCGAACACCTCAACAGGCAGACTCTTGCAGTGCCTTTCAGCCTGTTCGACGGTCGCGAAGCCACTCAACAGAAGATCGTCACTCCCCTGCTTCGTGAAGTTTCGGCCGCTAAGCTTCTTGAGAAAGTTCGCGTGCTCTCCGCTTACAAGAATCGCTATTACAAATCAGCAACTGGCGTGCAGGCCGCCGAGTGGATTCGGGATCAGTTCAAGGCCATCGGCAAGAACCGCAGCGACATCAGTGTTGAACTTTTCAAGCACTCCTTCATTCAGCCCTCGGTCATTGCCCGCATCGCAGGTCGCGGTCCTCATAAAGATGAGATCGTCATCATCGGAGCTCATGAAGACTCCATCAACTGGAAGGGGTTTTTCCCGGGTGCCAATGACATCGCTCCCGGCGCTGATGACGATGCTTCCGGTGTCGCAACAGTCCTCGAATCCTTTCGCATTCTCGTCGAAGCAGGTTATCAGCCCGACCGCACGCTTGAGTTCATGACTTACGCGGGTGAAGAAAAAGGCCTGCTCGGAAGCCAGGACATCGCTCGCAGCTACCAGAAGGCCCAGAAGAAAGTCGTCGGGGTCCTCCAGATGGACATGACCTTCTATCCCGGCTCCACTCCCGCCATCACGCTGATCAACGACAACACGAACGCCGGACTCACCGACTTCACGGTGAAGCTCATCGATACTTACGTGAAGTTCGCACACGTCCTCGCCCCTTGCGGTTACGCCTGCAGCGATCACGCAAGCTGGAACGACGCCGGCTACCCCTCCGTATTTCCGTTTGAAGCGAAGATGGACGATGACAACCCGGCCATTCACTCTCCTCAGGACACTCTCGACAAAGTTGACATCGTCTTCGGAACCCACTTCGTGAAGCTCGTCACTGCCTTCGCGGTCGAAACCACTTCAGCGAAATAGGTTTTCCGCTCACCGGTTCATGGCTCACGGAAAGGCCGCATCTCCTCACCCAGAGGGCATGCGGCCTTTCTCATTTCAGTGAGGGCAAACCTTGAACTCGGCTCACTGCCCGGGGCCGCGTCGCATAGGCCACACCCATGGCGTAAAGTGCCAGGGACATGGGCAGGAGAAAACCCAGGTACTCCACTTTGAGAAACAGGACTGCCCCCACCAGTGATCCCGCCATGAAGGAAAGGAAGGTCCCGATGCGGGTGTAATTGGAACGCATCTCAGCAGTCAGCACCGTATGCTTTTTGCGAAAGGTGAAAGCCTTGACGAGGCCAATGCCAAGATCAGTCGTCAAACCGGTAAGATGGGTGGTGCGGATCGTGGAGCCCGAGGAGGTCGTGACTGCCGCGTTCTGAAGCCCGCTCGCCATGCAGAGGAGCGCGAGAAAGAAATAATCCCGCTTCAGTCTGAGCTCGCCTCCAAACTTGCCAAACAGCTCGAAATGTCCCGCGAGCGCGGCCACGAAAAGACAGAGCGCGACCAGCCCCATCACGAGTGCGTATTGGGGTCTTTGGCCCCGGTGATCTCTGCGATCAATGAGAGAAGCCGAGATCATCACTCCGAGCAGAAAGAAGATTGGAACTGAGAGAATCCCGATCGCGGCATCAAATCTCCCATGGGCGGCGTCAACACCCGCAAGAGTCGCAAAACCGGTGACGTGGGAAACGAAGCGGTTGCAGGCAAGATACCCGCCGACATTGACATTCCCGGAGAGAAAACTGAGCAGGAACCAGTGGCAGGCGTCTTTCCAACTGAAGGTATCTCTGATGCTGTGGCGAAACATACGTTCATCCAGAGTAGCATATCCGCGGACTGACATTTCCGAACGAGCGGATTTATTTGTCGAAGTTCATGCTTCAGTCAACGTTGTCAGAGTTTTGACTTTCTCCGAAAAATTTCTGGGCAATTTGAACGCGAAGGTGGAACCCTGACCCAATTCGGACCGCACTTCGATCTGACCGCCATGAGCGTCCACGATTGATTTCACGATGAAGAGGCCGAGGCCCGCTCCCTGGCGCGATCCCCCCTCGGCCTGCCAATACCGTTCAAAAACATGCGGCAGTTTCTCAGGTGAAATACCTGAACCGTTATCGCGAATTTCGACGAAGATCCATTCATCGCCCGCATTCAACCTGAGTTCAATCACTCCCCTCGCCTGCGTGTACTTCAGGGAATTGCCAAGCAGATTGGCCAGCACCTGCACCAGGCGACTTTCGTCCCAGAGCCCTTCAAAACTTGAACCCTCAGTTTCGAGCCGCAGTTCAATCTTCTTTTCATCCGCCTGCGGCCTCATCATCTGAAGTGTTTCACCCGCGATGACCTGCAGATCACACGACCTGGGACGAAGCGAGAGCCTGCCCGTTTCCATCTTCGCGACATCCAGAAGATTCTCAATCAGAGTGTCCATGCGCCTGGAGGACTCCTGCAGCCGATGAATGGCCATCAATTCCGGCTCCGAAATTTCCGCTCTCTTCTGTGCCTGTTTCTGGAGCACGCCTCCAACCAGAGTGATCGTTGCCAGAGGATTGCGCAGGTCGTGCGCAATCACTGCAAGAACTTCTTCCCGAAAGGCACGCGCGCGGTCTGCTTCTCCGCGGGCGATTTCGGTCTCCTGGAGAAGTCGCCTGAGCTCATGCACCACCGTGCTCATGACGAAGGCGATGAAGCCGTAAAACCCTACCCGGTAAAAACTCGCTGCCGAATCAAATACGGAAAACACCGGCTCAATGAAGAAGAAATCCAGTCCGACGGCACTCAACAGCGCCGCGAACAGACCGGCCCTCCGCCCCCCGTAAAGGGTGCTTGCGACGACGGCGAGGAGGTTGATTGAAAATAGAGCTTCCGAAATCAACGACCTTGAAAACGCGGTGATCAGAAGCGTGAGAGAGACCGCGACGACCGCGAAAAGAAACCGCTTGAGTCCGGAGGGATTCGCGCTGACGGTCTGGATCAAAAAGCGGGAAACAGTTTGTGACAACACCCGAAATCAACTCTCATCTGACTCCTGGGAATGCAAGGAAACTGGCCGATACCGCCCGTCATGAACAAGATCCCGCCTTGGTTCTCTTCATCGCTTCAGTGGTTTATTTCATCCTTCAGCAGACGATTATCGCGGACCAAGGCAAAGGTTCCAAGCTTGCCGCTCCGACTGGGGAAGGTGACACGCAGCGATAACGACTGGCCACGTCTAATCCCCTTGTTCCCGGCGCGGGTTGATTGTAAAACAACTGTAATCTGAATTGGAGAGGTGGGAGAGTGGTTGAATCCGCACGCCTCGAAAGCGTGTTTACCTTAACGGGTAACGAGGGTTCGAATCCCTCCCTCTCCACCATTAAAATAAAAAATGCCGAGCCCTTCAGGGTTTGGCTTTTTTATTTTGTGGACGAGGTGCCGGGAAGAGAACCCTTTGCGAACGAAGTGAGTGAGGGTGGCGCCTGCTGCGCGCAATCGAAAGAAATGCAAGGAAGGCATTTCTAGACACGTGAGCTCGCGAACGTGTCCGCAGGGAGAAGGTCAGGATGGCCTGAATCAATCCCTCCCTCTCGCTGTGAGATACCGACAACCCACTCATAATGTGCTGCGTTATTTTATTTACATCCCTCCGACTCCGTTGTAGTTTTCACGATTATTGAGGAATTGCCTGATGATCCTGAAATTTATCCTGATTGCGGCGGCCACTTTCAGCCTCGCCTATCCCCTTCCCTCAGTGGCTTCAGGATTTGACTTCGACCAATTCATGCAGCAGATCGAAAGAACGCGCCCCAGAACTCTCGACCAGGCGCTGGCCCTTCTGCCTGAGAGTCTGCGCTCCAACTACACGCTGATTCAAGACAGCCACGGCCTGCAGAGTTCTTCTCACGAGAAGCCCCGCGCGGTACTTTTCGGAAAAGATGCTCAAGTCATCGCGAGTTTCACGGCGGATCAGGGAAAAGAAGCGGACAACACGATCGAGATCATGCAGTTCAATTCTGGGAAGAACGTTTTTGAATTCTTCACGGTTCCGTTTCCACTGCGGCTCAATGCCGACGGACACGTTCAGCGTCCCGAAACGAATCCTGGCATCTGCCTCACCTGTCATGGCAGCGACCCCGCCCCGATCTGGGGAAAGTATCCCGCTTTGCCCGGCGTTTACGCCAGCAACTCGCATGAAATGAGATCGGCTCCCGCTGAAGAGGAATCCCGCTTCCTGAACTTCATGAAGCAGCAACCTCAAGTACAGCGCTACCGCAGGCTCCTTCCTCAAAAAGATGCCGAAGTCTCACCCAATCAGCGCATCAGTGTGTTGATCAATCGGTGGTCCGCACGACGTGCGGCAAATCGCCTGCTCAGTTCGCCTCACTTCAGGAAATACGGACTCCTGATGATTTACGAATTGCTCAGTCGATCCGGTACAGAAGCGAATTCCTTATCTCCTTCGCAACAAGCTCGCCTGTGGCGCTTCCTTGAATCAGATTTCGGCAGCTCCCAGACCCTGCGCGCACGGGAGTTCGTTCCTGGAGATCTGAATGCCGCTCACCTGTATTTCCTGTTGACCGGACTGCGACGGGAAGAAGTCTGCGCCGTGGAGGCAGCACAGGCGGTTGGATGTTCCTACGACGGGTTTTCGGGTGACGAAGGAAAAGTGGCTTATCTGCTATCCAAAACGGTCACTCTGCACAGCCCGGCTGTTGCAAGCCTGCTCCGTGAAACTTCACTCGAGCTGACCTTTCGCCTGCGCCCGGGATCAGACGCGGACTCAAGCTCTCTCGAAATGCCGCGGATCGCGGACCAGATCACTTCTGAAGTGACTGCACCCGATCTCGAAAAGCTGCACTCACTCGTCGTCAAAAGCTACCGCCTGGGTAATTGATTTTGGTCCCATCCGGCCTTAGTCCAGGAGATCATCCCGCAGATGGGTGATATTGAATTTGTCCATTGACGAGGTCTCACCGACGCTCTTTCCGAGCACCACAGCTTCGGCCTGGCGGCCATCGGGAACTTCAATTTCGGATAGCCCCAACCCCACTCCCTCATCGCGAAGGAAAGGTCTACGGGATTGGGCATGCACTTGAAAAATCGGCTGAGAAAGGCTGGGGAAAGTAGCCTTCGCGGATCCCGGCATGAACGTAGGTTTTTATCAATCGGTGATCAACCGGTGGACAGCTCACTCCGAACTTCTCCAGCTTCAGACGCGTGTACTCGCAATTCGTCATCGCACTGGAACGGAAGCTGATCTTCGAGACAAAGAACCAGAGACTGAAAGCCTTCAACATCGTGCTTGTGTAAAGTTCGCCGTTCTTCGTGATCTCTCCCGCCCGAAGCCTCTGCTTGTAGACTTCCTCCGGCAGGAGTTCAATCGGGTAACCCATCCCCCGAAGAAGTCCCATGACCTCGGAAAAGGTTTTCGCGTCGGGATTGGTCAGATGATAGACATCGAAGAAATTCTCAATTCCGTCGGAGAGAGCGACAATCCCGCGACTCACGTAGTCCACAGGAACGACATCGTAATGACTGCAGGATTCGGGCATGACCAGCGTATCCATCGCGGTCCTGAAGACGTCATAGAATAATCCCGTGACTCGAGTTTCGGACAGCGGATATGCCCCTGTGACCGAATCGCCGTAAATCTGGCCCGGTCGGAAGATGCGCCACTTCAGGCCACGCTCTCGAGCTCCCCGCACCATTCCTTCGGCAAGGAACTTCGAGCGCTGGTAATTCATGTACTCAAATCCCTGCCCAAGGTCGTAGTCAGTCTCTCTGAAATTGACGCCGCCATCGAAAGTCTTGTCTCCCATCACCGTGTAAGTGGATACATAGGAGAGGATCCTTTCTGCGGTTCCGAGGCAGAAATCAATCACATGACCGGTACCTTGAACATTGATCGGCGCGAGACGTTTGTATTTGAGAAGCAGGCTCGTATTGGCCGCCGCATGAATCGTGATGTCTGTAGCGCCTTGAAGTTCGGTGAAAGCCTTTTCGGAAAGCCCGAGTCGCTCCTGAGATACATCGCCTTGAAGCACGTTCACACGAGAAGTGAACTCAGCCTGCAAACTGTCATCAGCATCGTAAACACGGAGAAACGAGCGGACGCGCTCCTGACAGTGCAAAGAGTCATCACCGCGTGCCAGGCAATAGACGCGCGATGAAGTCGACTGAAGAAGATCTTTCAGGATACGCCCCCCCAGGACGCCGGTGGCGCCAGTCAGGAAGACTGTTTTCGGGAAGTTCTCGAGTTTCATCGGTGAAGGGAGACTATAGTGAAAAGCGGCGCCTGTTCAATGTAAAACTGTCACGAACTCCTGTCGACCCGAGCCGCTCAATTCAAGCATCATTCTGAACAGACTCACTTTCGCCACTTGTTTGCAAATGGCCACAATTTCGCTTCAAATGAATGCAAAAAGGGTATTTGACGTGCAAATTTGCAATATCGTCGGCTGTTCAATCATTGCCGCTTACCTGCTGGCCAGCCTGCATTTCGGCCTGGCCAATTTGAGTCCCTGGACAGGAATGGTGATCGGTGGCGTTTACTTCTTCTGCTGGTTTCTTGCAGAATTGTATCTGCCTGATGTTCTCCATCTGGGAATCGCCCATCGTTCACTCGACTACAAGGAGTGGTTCATGAAAGTCGTGACCATCGTGAACACTACCTTTGGTCTTTATGTGGATTCGATCGCCTGGGTGAACCGTCATCGACTGCACCATAAGCACTCAGACCAGCCCGGCGATCCCAATAAACTTTCCAAGGACGGCTTCTGCCACCCTTGAAATCAAAGAATCGATTCTCAGCAGCGAAGGTGAAGTTCACGGAGAGATGTTCTGAAAGCTACGCTTCGTCGAAAAATAAAGCGCAGTCCTGCGGCAGCTGCCGGACCACAGCGTGGCTTGCAATGTCATGCCCACGATGAGACTTCTTGAAATTGACCTTTTACTCCAGCCGGTGTCATGGTTCCCACACAAGGGGCATATCTGTCATGGACGCTTTGAAACCTGAAACCGCGGAAGCGACTCCGTTCGTCAATAAACTTCCCGCCATCACCGCCGCATTCTGGCTCATGAAGATCACCGCCACCACTCTCGGCGAGACCGGAGGTGACTGGCTGTCCATGACGATGAACATCGGTTACCTCCAGAGCACGTTGATTTTCTTCGCCCTGTTTGTTCTGGCGCTCGGAGCCCAGCTCGCGTCACAGAAGCACCATCCGTTTCTCTATTGGACCGTGATCATCGCCACCAGTACTGCCGGCACCACGATGTCAGACTACATGGATCGCACGCTTGGACTGGGTTATGCCAAAGGGGCGGCTATTCTCGTCACCATTCTGGCTTCGATGCTCGCTCTCTGGCGTTTCAGCGTGGGCAACCTGAGAGTGACGCACATTCAGACGCGCAAGGCCGAGATCTTTTACTGGGTCACGATTTTATTTTCAAACACCCTGGGGACTGCACTGGGTGATTTTCTTTCGGACGACTCAGGGCTCGGATTTCTTGGAAGTTGGCTCTGCATCACCGCTGTGCTCGCCGTCATCGTCGCCCTCACTTTTCTCACGCGCCTGAACCGCGTGGTCCTGTTCTGGGTGGCATTCATCCTGACTCGTCCTTTCGGCGCGACCTTTGGCGACGTGCTCACCAAGGCAACGGACAAAGGAGGACTGAATTTCGGTCGGGGTTACTCTTCACTGATTCTGCTCGCCATTCTGGTGGTCTCCATTCTCATCTTTTACAGAGAGCCGAAAAAGGTGACGCTTCGCATTTAATCAACGAAGCCTCTTCCCTTTTACCCGGTTTTTATGGAGCATCGAGCATACAGGGGTACACCGATGGCAGACCGATCCAGCATCTTTTCGACGATCTTCAGGAAGCTTGCACCGAAGGGAAGACTGGAGCACCAGGCTGTCCCTCCACCCGGCTCTTCAACTGAATCCAGTTCTTTGAAAGCCGAAGCGGCCGCGCCCATCATCAGCGAAACGGAACTTCGCTCTCTGGATTCAGTCCAGCTCGAAGCATTTCTCACACGGCAGCCTGAGCGGGCCATCCTGAAGGTTCTGGGATCACTGACAGACCTCACACTTCAGTTGCGAGTCATCGAAGGCGTTCACGACGAAGCGGTCCTCAAGCGCATCAGCCGCAGCCAACTCGACAAGAAGATCCGGCGCATCGCCGACCGCAAGCTCAAGGAAACCGGCAGTTCCGGAATGGAACTCAGGCTTCAGAAGCTCACTCCGCTCAACGAAAGGATGCAGAACTTTCTTCGAACGCCGGATTGGGAACGAGCACAGGAACTTCTGCTCCGAGTGACGGAGCCCGATCTGCTCGGGGGCCCCGTGGATGAGAACAGTTCGCTTTTTCGACAGTTCCAGGAGCTCCGCGGTCGCCTGAAGCGAGAGGTCGAAGCTTTCGAGCGCACATCAACCGAAATGGAGGAGCTCTGCCTCCAACTGGATCCTTCGCGCAATCTTTCAAAGGAAAATCGGTCGCGCATTCAGGAACGTTTCAAGGATCTCACTGAAAAGTACTCCTTTCCGAAAAACTTCAAGCCCCTGCAGACTTTCGACGAGGCCTTGGCCGCTCGAGCCCACAGACCCGCACCGACGGCTGAAGTCCAGGCCATTCCGGAGGCGCCTGCTCTTGTGGCCGAGCCTCCCGTCGTATTCGCTCCCACACTCTCTCCCGTGAAGCGCCCAGAAAGAAGCGAACAGGAGCTGCTCGAGGAGAAGGTGCAGAGCGAAAAGAAGGAACTGCAGCACCAGGCGGATCGCGAAACTCGTCTTGCTCACATCCACTCTCTGCTGAACCGCCTTCAGGAAGTAAAAGACAATCTTGCTCATCGCCAGGCGGGCCCAGTCTTGCGCGAACTGCAGGCTGAAGCCACCGCGCTTCGTCGCTGGAGACGCGAGTTTCCGGAAAAACTCACTGAAATCGACGAACTTCTCAAGACCCTCTCGAGCAAACGCACCGAGGTGGTCGAAGAAGCGCGCTGGGAAGCGTGGGCCCGGACCGATCTGGCAGTTCGCATTCAGAAACAGCTCGAAAAGCTCATCACTTCGCTGGAGACCGAGACGGATCCTGTGATCGCTCTTCAGAATTCCATCGGCCTCACGGGGCAGCTTCATGACTACGCGAAAGAGCTGAAAGAGCTCGGAAGTCTCGAGCGCGGCAAAGATCACAAAATCTGGCAGCAGTTCAAATCCCTCAGTGACCGCGGCTGGGCTGTGTGCGATCGCATGCGCGGGCTCGTGCTTGAGAGAGTCAAAGCCGTCCTGTCTGAACATGCGACTCAGCCCATCGAGTTCACTTCAGAAGCGCTTTCCAAACCTAGTGGCGCACCCACATTCGAATCCTCGGCCTTCGAAGACGATGTGCCGGCGCAGATCAAGGAACTTCGGGCTCTCTGGATCGAGATCGGTTCGAGGCCGAGTGATGCGAACCGCGAACTCGAAGCCGTCTTCACACGACTCTTCGAACAGTATTTCCGGCAGATCAATCTGCAGCAGGGCAAGATCCAGCGCGTCGAAAATACCGCCATTCAGACTCGGCGGGAACTTCTCAACGAAATGAAAATCGCCTGCGAAGGCAAGTCCACTCTGCCCTCTCGCGCGAAAGTTGCCCTGGGGATCGCCGAACGGTGGATCAAAGCACCAGAGGCTGCTTCGGTCGCCATTGAACTGCAAAGCGAATTTGAGGGCTACCAGGCTCGACTTGCCGCAGAGCTGAGTGACACTGCCGAACAGCACCTGCTCCTCACCAGTGAAGTCCGGACCCGGGTTCAGGAGCTCCTCGAGAAAATCAAAAATGGCAAAAGTCCGGGGTCAACTGCGACGAAGGAAATTTCGGGACTTGAGCTTGAACTGCAGGGAATTGAAAAGCAGATCGTTCTTTTCACGCCGCTTCAGCCTCCGCTGCCTGCCCTCAACAATGAGCGTCGAGTGACTGCGGCTCTCCTTCAGGACTGCAGAGACGCAGTCACTCGACAGGTTCAGGAACGGTCCCAGGCCAGGATTCGTGTCCTTGAGGAAATGGAAAAGCTCGCGATCACGACGGAATGGGAAACTGCTCCGGCCCGCTTCGAAGAACTTCGAAACCTCTGGAAGTCCTCTGCCGGATCCAGCCAGACGCGGGACGCGGCTTTGACCGCACTCTTCGACAACAGTTCAGCATTCCATCAATCCCGCTTTGCAAGCCGTGAAAATTCGGCGGAGTCTGCGGCAAAAGCGGATCAGCGCAAGAAGAGAAGAGAACTGATCTATTCTCTCGAAGCGCTGACTCGCTTTCGAAAACCCAAGGCTGGAGCAAAGCAGACGCCGCCGCTCCCTTTGCCTTTCAGCGAAGAAGAAGTGCGCCAGTTCGCTTCGGGCAAGCTTCTTGAGCTTGGAATGAAATATCAGCAGATCCTGTCACTTGATCCGACAGCCGGCGTACTCAAGGAAACCCGAAAGATCATGGACCAATGGAGCAAACTGGGGATGACCGACGAGGATACGCTTCCGTCATTCTGGAAGTACTACCTGGACCGGGTTCACACGTTACTGGAACCCTGAAACTTTTCATGGCATTCTCTCAACAATGGCCTGTGCCACGATTCCGCTGCCTTTGACGGCGGCTACAGCGAAGGAAAATCCGGTTTGAACCCGGACACGGAGTACTCCTTTCAGTGCCGGGATGATCTGCGGGACCCCGTTCGCAAGGATTACGGAACGGGACACGACAAAGGCCAGGTCGAGTACAAGGAGCGGATCGCCAAGTGGGAAGCCCAACAGAGTCAAAGAGCTGGGCGAGCGCCGCACTTCCGACGTTTTCGCACCTCACTTCATCAACCGTGCGCACTGGCTCTCAGTCCGAGAAAAGTTCAACCTGAGCCCCTGGCTGGTTTACTCACCGGCGCCCCTCACCAGGCTCATATGGGAGTCCGGACGAAAATTCGTGGATAGTGGCGCTGAAGAAAAATTCAAACAGGCCAGCCCTGTCCGGATTTCCCTCGACTGGCTGAAAACGGTCCGTCGCTCCAACCTGGATGGACTCGAAGGCAGCGCGGGAAAGTTCAGAACTGATTTTGAATGGGTTGGGGCGCTGACTCGGAGTTACGCCATGGACCTTGCAAGCCTCAGTCGATTGCCAGACTCGAATTACCCGAATCCATTTATCGAACTGCAGGCCCTGAAGAACCCGTCGTCGAGGCTCGTCCCTTTCTTCATCTGCCCGGCCCGGGTCCCGAGCGCTAACGCCTGCGATAGAAGCTCTGTCCGAAGATGACGGCTTCCCATTCCGATCCCATGGACGTCCCCCCGGCCCGATCCGATGATCAGGCCGAATCAGAACCGCAGGTGATACCAGAGCAGCCCCACCAGCTCATGCAGCATGATCGTGGTCGCAAAAAGTCCATCAGACGAGGGCAACCAGCGCTTCAGACCTACTGTCGGATTGCCGTTGTCGAGAGAAATGGGGCAGGCCACGACATGGTCAAAAACCTTTCCAAATTCGAGAATCGCCCGGCGCAGATGAGGAGTTGAGGTCACCACCCCAATCACGTGATCAGGACGGACTTCCTTGATCTTGGCCAGGAAGAGCGGGTGCTCATGCGTATTTCTGGAGACCGGCTCGATCAGGATGTGGTTGGCCGGGACGCCGTGCTTCTGGGCGAAATCAGCCATCAGCTCGGTCTTCTTCGCTTCGGTTCGACCTTCGACAAACTGCTGGGGCAGAAGACCGCTTTCACCCTGCATGACCAGGAGGGCTTCGGGATTCTGCATCCACCACTCAATGGCGGTCAGGAGTCGGGCGACCGTTTCATCGGAGATGACATCCTGGTAAGAATGCTTTCCGGCATAGAACCCTGCAGACAGGACCGTGATGATCTGAGGTGCTTTTTCTGCCTTCACGCGCGTTTCGAACCTGAGATGACTCTCAAGGCACTCTGATCCGCCTGGGGTTGAAAAGTAGCCAAGTGCGCCCAGTGAAACCAGCAGGACAAGAGCGATCAGACGCGAGCCCCGCCGACGAAGCAGCACCATCAAGAAAGGAAGCTGAAGAGCAAGAAAGAGGATGATGGGCTCGGCAAAAATACTTCTGAAATTCATGATTCCATTTCACCTTTGAACTTGAGCGGCCTCTGGACCCGGCCACTGTTGAAATTCGCAGCAACCAAGAGATCACCGTCGCCTGTCTTACAGCCAAGGCTGTAAAAATCCATACATAAACGCCATTGATTCCATTTTTCATTGAAATCTTGCCACAATCAGACCATATCGAGGGAGCCATTCTGGTAGCAAAGGTGCCCCGAGCCATGTCGATTTTGGATCCCACTCTGAACTTCAAACCACTTGAGTCCGCCCTGGTTCGTCACTCACTGGCGAAGCACCCTCTGCTTCAGATGCCGAGACTCCTTGAGCTGGCCCTCCAACTCCCTCCAGAACAGCTGCGGTACTACAGCGGTTGCCAGATTCCGGTGACGCAGAACTTTGAAACTGTCGCCAAAACCTATCCCAATGGACTTTCGCTCGAAGAGACTCTCAGGCACATGGAGACTGCGGGTTCCTATGTCTTCCTCCGAAAGGTTCACACTCACCCTCTTTACCGCGACCTGATGAACGAAGTGGTCGAGGACATCGAAGCTTTGATTCACAAGTCGAGCATCGGTGCCATAGCCGGAAAAAAAGTCAAGCCTCAGGTGGAACGCGCGGAAGCCTGGGTTTTCATTTCATCGCCCGGAGCCGTGACCCCCTATCACCGCGACCACGAGTCCAATTTCCTGCTTCAGATCTCGGGCAAGAAAAACGTGAACGTCTGGAATCCCCTCGACCGTTCCGTCTGCCCGGAAGAAGAATCCGAGTTTCTGCATGGGGAACACTCCCTGGAGAAGACGCTTTATGGTCCGGACTACCAGCCGAAAGCGATAGTCTACGAATTGTCGGCCGGCCAGGGAGCTTTCATGCCGTTCACCGCTCCCCACTGGGTAAAAAATGGTGACGAAGTCTCCATTTCAATGAGCATTACCTACCACACACAGGAAACGGACCGGATTCGGAACATTTACCGGATGAATCACGCCCTCCGCAAGCGGGGGATGACCCCCAACACGGTCGGACAATCCCCGTTGCTGGATTCGGCCAAATACCTTGCCTACCGCAATCTCCTGAAGGCGAAGCGCGCCCTGAATCGCTCAGCATACAGCGATCCAGCCACCTATCTCTAACTTTGACCCATCGAGCCATAATAGTCTTGTAAGGCCATCCAAACCTGTTAATGAAGGCCCATGCCTCAGATTCTCTCCATGCGAAAACAACCCCTCCGAGAACAATTCAGAATCGTTCACGCTTTTCTCGGAAAACGAGTCTTCTTTCTCCTGGTTGCAGGTGTAGTGACTGGGTTTCTCCTGTTCGGCATTGAGCTCGCTTTCGCTTACGCACTTCAATCCTTCTTTCTCACCCTGGGCATCGCCAATGTTCAAAGTGTGAAACTCCCGGGCTGGGTGCCTCAATCGAGCACTGCCGCGGTCCTCAGCTTTCTTCTCATCCTCGGACTGGTACGCGGCCTGCTTTATTGGGCTCAGCAATACATGCCTCAGGCAGCGCTTGAGGAGAGCCGCTATCAACACCGCTCCCGCATCCTGAAGTGGGCCTTTCACAGCGAGTCCGTCAGCAGCTCCCAGACCACCACGCTTTTCAGTGAGCTCACCAATGGCGCGGGCTTCGCGCTGATGAACATCCAGACCCTGGTCGTGCAGATCACCAGCGCTCTCTTTCTCGCCGTCACCCTTTTCGTACTGTCTCAACGAATCTCAATCGTAGCCTTTGCGATGCTCTTTTTCCTCGTTGTGCCCCTGAGAAGTCTCGACACTCGCATTCACCGCTCCAGCAACACGCTCTGGACTGAATGGGAAAAGACCAACAGCAGCCTTCTATCCAGCATCAAAAACCTGCTGCTCATGCAGATCTATGGCACTCAGACCAGTGAAGAGAAGAAGGCGCAGACCAGCCTCAGAAAGTTCAAAGAAGCGATTCTGGAACACTTTCTCATCACTGGCCTCAAATACTCGCTCCCGCAGATTTTTGGCATCGTCGTCGTGTGCGTGATCGCCCTGATGTCCCGGAAAATTCCGAGCACTTCGTCCGGGATGCTCGTTTCGTACCTCTACATCTTCATCCGGTTCACTCAGTGTCTGGCGATCTGCGCTCAAAGTGTTTCTGGCTTCATCACTTACCGCACTCCCCTGCTCAAGCTCTTCAGTTGGTGGAAAGCGGGCGAGGACCTGGGAGTATTCCAGGCAGGTTCCGACAGCTCCCCTAGCCAGTCGAAAGCGCAGATGATTGACGTGGAAACCCCCATCGGCTGGTCCCTCAATACGATCGTCTATCAATACCCGGGTGCCTTGAAACCTGTTCTGAACGGACTGAATCTCACGATCGCCCCTGGCGAAGCCACGGTCATTCTCGGACCCTCAGGCGCCGGAAAAAGCACATTGCTCAATCTCATCCTCGGCGGTGTCGAACCGGGACAGGGTGACGTTCAAGTCACTTTCAATCAGAAGACTCAGGCCCTCGCCGACGTCAAAAGTTCAGTGCTCCGGAATATTGGATACGTCGGACCTGAAAGCTTTCTCATTGAAGGCACCATCATGAAGAACATTCTCTATGGCCTCGCCTTCACACCCTCGGCGGAGGAAATTGAACGAGCCTTGACGCTTTCAGGCTGTGACTTTCTCGCCTCGCTTCCCCAAGGACTCGAACATGTCCTCACCGAGCAGGGCCAGGGACTGTCCGCAGGTCAAAAACAGCGCATCTCACTGGCGCGTGCGCTTTTGAGACGGCCCCGTGCCTTGATTCTGGACGAAGCTACATCGAATCTGGACGAAGAGACCGAGTCCAAACTCGTGGCGACCTTCAAAGGCCTCAAGCGACAGATCACGATCGTCGCGGTGACTCATCGCAAATCGCTCCTCGACATCGCCGATCAGCGGTTCACTCTCGAACCGCAGTAGAAAAATTCAACACTGCCCAGTCGGTGACCCGGCTCAGGAGCTTTTCCCGATCCGAAATCCGGGGATAAGTGTGTTCGGCATCCGGATAATGCACCACTTCGATGCAAGTTCGACCGTTTTTCAGCCGAGGAAACATCTCATCGAACTGGCAGGGATCATTGAAGTAGGTTTCAACCCCGCCCGTGTAGACGAAAAGCAGCTTCTTTCCCTGATCAGTCATCTGCTTGAGCTCCCTCTCCACCTGCCCGCACGGTGGGAACTCACGCACATAAGTCAGCACATAGGGAGCCGCTGCCCGCACCGAAATGCCCGGAAGCAGTCGCGACAGCTTTCGCAGGAGAAATCTTTTCACGCTCGGCAGATCCCGCAATCGCCGCCCATAGTGCCTGAGTCGATGACCCTGCGTCGCATAGCCGAAGCCGTCGAGAAAAACCGCGCCCACCACACGTGGGTCTCGGAGTGCGACCGGGTGAGCATTGTCGGCCCCTGAACAGAGTCCAAACAGGATGAACTTCTGATGGCCCTTTTTCGCGGCGAGAAAATCCATCGCTTCCTGAATGTCCTGAATCGCACGATCTTCATCGAGACCTTGACCACGGCGAGGCTCACTGTCACCTTTGCCTGAAAGGTCGAGGCGAAAGACGGGAAAACCAAGTTTCGCCAGGCGACGAGCCAGATCCACATGCATGCGGAAAGGACCCACCCGGTGCAGAAGCCCGGCGTTGAGAAGCAGCAGAGTCGGAAGCGGCTCGGCAGGAGCCGAAACCAAAGGCTCGGTGAGAATCCCGAGCAATGATTTCTCATTTCCAAACAGGTAAGCACGTTCCAGGGGAATCATGAATTGCTCCCCCGTGCATTCAGAGCACCCAGAATCGCCTGCGGAATTTTGGAAGCCAGAAGCGCGCCCGTAGCCTTGTCCAGTTCATCCCACTGTCCATCGTCCGCGATCACCTGCAGTTGCGCAGCCGGGATGCCGGCTCTCGCAGCCCAGGAAGCGCACGCCGGGGAGGCTTCAGAAATGATGACCTGGATCTTTCGCACTTTCAGATCCACAGGGAGCTTAAGCTTTCGAAGGGACTCGATGAGTGCACTGCTGAACTCGTAACCGTAGGATTCCGTTGGCAGCAGAGTCGGCGGCGATTTTCGAGAAACGGTGAGAGACTGCAGGTGAATTTTTTTGAGCTGAGCCAGGTAATCCGCTCCCTTCACGACCGGGTCCCAGAGGATCAGTTCCTGAATCGGAGAAATGGGCCCCTCCGCGCACACTTCGGCGGCAAGAGCCGCTCCCAGGCGAAGTCCGACCAGGGATACTTTTCGTACGCCCGAGACCGCTTTGAATTCATGAAGGGCCATGCGCAGGTCAGTCTTCCAGTTCTCCCAGGTCACCTGCGAGAACTCTCCGCTTGAGTCACCCGTGCCTGAATAATCAAAACGAAACACGGCATATCCAGAACGAGTCAGAAGTTGGGTGAGTTTTCTGAGAGCCCAGTGGCACCTCATGTATTCCTGCGCGACTGGAGAGCAGAGCAGGATGCCCGGTTTCACTCCACTTGCACCTGCGCTGCCGTCGTCGCCATCGCCCTCGTCAGGGGAATGATAGATCCCGAACAATCGACGGTCTTCGGCATCGAAATAGAAGGGATTCATTTCACTCACGACCATTCCCTCACGTCGCCCAGCGGGAAGTCAGGCGTCCGAGAACCCGTTTTGCGAGTGACCGGGAATCCTGGCTGGAAACTTCAGCCGCCTCGGCTGAAATCACTTCGGGCAGAAGGTTTGAAATCTGCTCAAGTGAGTTCAAAAGCAGCAACCGGGGGTTGAGTTTCACTCCGGTACTCTTCTCCACCTGACTGATGACCTGCATCGACAGAAGTGAGTGTCCACCGAGGTCAAAGAAGTTGTCATCCACACCGACCGAGGCAAGTCCCAGGGTCCTGACCCAGAGGTCACCGAGGAACTTCTCAGCAGCACTCCGCGGGGGCACTGATCTTCTCTGCGACTGCGTGCTCCATTCCGGAGGAAGCGGCAGCGCCTTTCGGTCGAGTTTGCCGTTCGGAGTCTGAGGCAGGGACTGAAGTTCCATGATCAGTTGCGGGATCATGTACTCAGGCAGAACTCCGCGCAGAAACTTTCGAATCGCCAGAGGTTCAATCTCCTGGCCTGCGACCGGCTGAAGATAAGCGATCAGTCGCACATCCCCCGCTTTGATTTCGCGGACCAAGACCACACTTTGCTGCACGCTCGAGTGTTCCTGCAGGCGAGCTTCAATCTCACCGAGCTCAATCCGGTGACCACGAACTTTGACCTGCTGGTCGTTGCGGCGCTGGTATTCGAGATTTCCATCGCGCCGGAAGCGCACCAGATCACCCGTGCGATAGAGGCGGGACTTTCCGGTCAAGTCCATAGGGTCCAGGATATAGCGTTCGCAAGTGAGCTCCGGACGATGAAGGTATCCAGTCGTCACTCCGCTCCCGCCGATGTGAAGTTCTCCCGGTACTCCGACCGGCACCGGGTTGAGATGAGCATCCAGGACATGGGCCTGGGTATTTGCGATCGGCCGTCCGATCACGACGGGCTTCGAGGCGTCAGTCACTTCTGAACAGGTGGACCAGACCGTCGTTTCAGTCGGACCATACATGTTCCAGACACTTCCGGCCGCCGTGATCAGGTCGCGAGCAAGATCCTGAGACAGGGCTTCACCGCCGCAGAGGACTTTGAAAGTTCCGGCAGCTTTCCAACCGCTCGCCAGCAGAAACCTCCAGGTCGAGGGTGTGGCCTGAAGAATCGAAATGGCATGAGTTTCAATCAGGCGTTTCAACTCCGCCCCGTCGGAAGCCTGCTCGCGAGTCGCGATCACGACCTGCGCGCCGACGACCAGAGGCAAAAGCAGTTCAAGCGCGGCGATGTCAAAGGAAAGTGTGGTCAGCGCAAGCAGAGCATCCCTGGACTGAATGCCCGGACGCTCCTTCATGCTGAGAAGGAAATTCACGACTGCACGGTGCGGGACTACGACGCCTTTCGGTTTTCCAGTCGAGCCGGAAGTGTAAATGACGTAGGCTGGACTTTCCAACGGCACGATGGGTAAGGATTCCTGTGAACTTGCATCGCCTTCGCTCGGGTTTGAATTCTTGGTTTCGGTGCCGCTCAAAAACCCTGGAAGCTGGTCCAGCTGAAGGACTGTTCCCAGTTCACTCACACTGGGGGGCAGATCCCGATAGAGATGAGTCTGCGTGATCAGGACGGACATGCCCGAATCCTGAATCATGTGTTCCAGTCGATCGGCTGGATATTCGGGGTCCAGCGGAACGTAGGCTCCCCCCGCTTTCAGAATGCCGAGCAGTGCCACCAGCAGATCAGGAGTGCGGTCCACGCACAGACCCACGAGTGATCCCGGAGTGACTCCTTCTGAAATCAGGATTCTGGCCAGCGCCCCTGCTCTCGACTGGAGTTCCGAATAAGTCAGAGAAGCAGAACTCCCGGCACTTTGGACGGCGATCGCGTCCGGTGAGATTCGTGCCTGTTGCTCGAGCAGGGCATGCACTGTCGAATCCGGTGCGAAGTGTCGTGAAGTTTCATTCCAGGACTTGAGGAGATTCTTTTCTTCCTGACTGAGGATCTCGAGACGATCAATCGAAGTCTCGGGAGCACGAGCCACCGATTCAAGCAGAGCGGCGTACTGAGCGAGGAAAGCCTGGATGGTCTCCGGGTCAAAGAGGTCCGAGCTGTAGTCCATCGCACCCGTGACCCCCTTGCCGGTTTCTTTCACCCAAAGGCTCAGATCCGTCGGACTGACCGTGTTCTGCACATTGAACTGGCGAATTTCAAGATCGCCCAGGGTCCATTCCCGGTTCGTCACGTCCTGGTAAGTGAAAAAAGCCTGAAAAACAGGGGTGCGGCTCAGATCGCGGACGGGCTTCAGTTCTTCAACCAGGGTTTCAAAAGGCATCTCCTGGTGGGCATAGGCATCGAGACAGGTTTCGCGGACTCGTTTCAGGACCTCGCGAAAGGAAGGATAAGTCACACTCATGGGCGAGCTCGACTCATCGCCCGAGAGTCGAGTCCTGAGTGCCAGAGTGTTCACGAAAAAGCCGATGAGGTCTTCGGTCTCGCGGAACGATCTCCCCTGGACGGGTGAACCAACGATCAAGTCAGTCAGCCCACTGTAGCGAAAGAGCAGCGTCTTGAAAGCGCTGAGCAGAACCATGTGCAGGGTGGCGCCTTCGGTTCGCGCAAGCTCGGTGAGCTTCTGAACGAGGGACGCCGAAAGTGAAAACTCTTCGGCGGCACCGCGAAAACTCATGACCGGCGGACGCACGCGGTCCGAAGGGATTTCAAGAACCGGGAGGTCACCTGAAAGCTGGTGACTCCAGTAATTGAGTTCACGCCCGTGTCGATTGCCCTGAACACGGTCTTTTTGCCAGACTGCGTAGTCGGAATATTGGACCGGCAACTCGGGCAGAACGGCTTGCGTACCTTGGGTGAAAGCTGCGTAGAAACTCCTCAACTCCCTCAGGAACACATCAAAGGACCAACCATCAAAGATGGCGTGGTGAGGCATGAAGAACAGGACGTGCTCGGAGGATGACAGGGCATAGAGCTGAACCCGAAAAAGCGGCAACTGGGACAATTCGAACGGGCGGGCGCCTTCGAGTGCAGTCAGGCGCTGCACTTCCGCTTCACGGTTCACCTCAGGGAGTAGGGTCAAGTCCACTGGCTGAAGATCCACGAGAAGTTCTGGAGCGATGATCTGCACCGGGACACCTGAAACCTGGTCCAGAGTGGTCCGCAGTGAGCCATGACGAGCGATCATGGCATTGAGACTTGCGTTCAGCGCAGAAGAGTCGAGTGCACCGACCAGACGGAACGCAGCGGGAAGATTGTAAACTGCCGTTCCCGGGTTAAGCTGCTCCAGATACCAGAGTCGCTGCTGCATCAGAGTGAGTGGTGGAGCGTCCGCATGAGTCAGCCGAACGGGACCAGACCACGCGTTTCCGGTGTTTTGCTGATCTTGTTTCTGATTCTCGATCAGCTGGGAGAGTTGAGCGAGAGTCGGCGCTTCGAAAAGATGGCGGAGGGAGAGCTCCACTTTGAACTCTTCACGCACGCGAGCCATCACCTGGGTCGCAAGTAACGAGTGGCCGCCGAGGTTGAAGAAATTCGCATCGAGTCCGATCCGCTGACGGCCGAGGATGTTCTGCCAGATCTGCGAAAGCTGGAGCTGCACCGCGGTTTCGGGCTGGATTTCAGCCGCCGAAACGGATTCGACCGTGTCCGTTACCGGTGCAGGAAGTGCCTTGCGGTCGAATTTCAGATTTTGAGTCATGGGGAGTTTCTGAAGCTCCACGAAATGCTGGGGGACCATGTAGGCCGGCAATCGACTGGAGAGTCGTTGTCTCAATTCGACTTCCGAAAGCCCCTGAGCGCCGTCTTTCACAAAGTAAGCGACGATCCGGGCATCGCCGGGCCGATCTTCGCGCACGATCACCACGCACTGGCGGATCCCTGGCGCGGTCGCGATGGCAACTTCAATTTCACCAAGTTCAATGCGGTGTCCACGCACTTTGACCTGATGATCATTTCGTCCCAGGTACTCAATCTGACCATCCGTGCGGTAGCGAGCCAAATCGCCCGTACGGTAGAGACGCTGCCCCGGGCTGAAGGGATGAGCGACGAAACGCTCAGCCGTGAGTTCTGGACGATTGAGGTAACCTTGTGCGAGCCCGGCCCCTCCGATGTAGAGTTCGCCGGCGACTCCGATCGGCGCAAGCCCCATCCGGGTATCCAGAAGATAGATTTCCGTATTCGCGATTGGACGACCGATCGTGATCGGAGACCCCTTTTCCATCCGAGCACAGGTCGACCAGACTGCAGTTTCAGTCGGACCGAACATGTTCCAGAGACTTCCGACCCGGTCCAGAAGTGGAGAGGCAAGGTCAGCACTCAATGCTTCGCCACCGCAGAGTGCTTTGAGCTGAGGCTGGGCATTCAGGCCCGCGGCCAGGAGCATTCTCCAGGTCGAAGGCGTGGCCTGCAGAAGCGTGGCCTGAGTCTGTTTGAGAAGCGCGAGAAGTTTAGCGCCATCCACTGCCGTCTCACGTTCGACCAGGATCGTCCGCGCGCCGACGGTCAATGGCAGATAAAGTTCCAGTACCGCGATATCAAACGAAAGCGTCGTCACTGCGAGAAGCGTGTCTGAAGAAGTGATCCCAGGCTCGCGTGCCATGCTCTCCAGAAAATTCACCACTGCACGGTGCGGGACGACGACGCCTTTGGGTTGGCCGGTCGATCCCGAAGTGTAGATCACATAAGCGGGGCGTTCTGAGTTTTTGGAACCCGGGACCGGCGTCGCCGAGACCTTCTGCAGGACGTCCACGTTGAGATCAAGATCCACGATGGTCAGTTTTCCTGACGAAGCTCCAGGCAAAACGGAAAAATGCCGATCCAGGAGCGAAGTCCGACTGAGCAGGATGCTCGCTGCTGAGTCCTGAAGCATGGAGCTGACGCGGTCCTCAGGGTAGTCCGGGTCAAGCGGCAGGTAAGCCGCTCCGGACTTCAGGACCGCGAGCATGCTGATCAGCATCTCAATCGAACGATCCAGGAGAAGTGCAACAAGGCTACCTTCTCCCGCACCGAAGCTCTGCAGATGTCTGGCCAGCTGATTGGCTCTTGCGTCGAGTTCTCCGTAAGTGATCGATTGATTCCCGCAGACCGCGGCGGCACGAAAGGGATCGACGGTCACCTGATCTTCAAAAAGCTCATGAACTCCGCGCGTGCTCGAAAAGTCCGCCGCCGTGGCATTCCAATCCTTCAAAAGACGCTTCTGATCCTGGGCCGTGAGAACGGGCAGATCAGCGATGCGAGACTCGGGATTCGCCGCCGCTCCAGCCAGAATCACCTCAAGAGACTGCAGACGCGAAAGCACCGTTTCGGCCGAAAACAAATCGGTATTGAACTGGCACTCGAGAACGACTTTTCTGCCGTCATCCACGGCGTTCAGAAACAGTTCAAAATTTTCGAAATTCCTCGGATTCGAAAAGAGTTCCACTTCGAGCCCACGGAAATCGAGCTTCGCGCCGTCAATGCCGGGATCAATGTTGAACTGAACTGAAACCAGAGGCAAACGACTGGCGTCCCGCGCGATGGGGAGTAGCCGGAGGAGGCTTCCGAAAGTGAGCTGCTGGTGGTCGTAGGAATCAAGCATCGCAGTCTTGACGTTCTTCAGATGCGAGAGAAAACTCAGGTCCCCGGAAATGGAATTTCTCAAAGGCAGGAGATGGACCCCGTGTCCGACCAGATTCTTCTTTCCGGCGACGGACTGTCCCGCAGTCGGAATTCCCACCACCAGGTCTTCCTGGCCGGTCAGGCGATGCAGTAGAACTTCGAAGGCGGCCAGAAGAGTGATGACGAAACTGCAGCCGGCTTTGGCTCCGACCTTGCGGATCTCCTGGGCCACGGTGGCGTTGAGTTCAAAGTCGATTCGTTTGGAAGCGTAGGTCTTCAGGGCGGGACGAACGAAATCCGTGGGCAGGTCCAGGACCGGAATGTCACCGGAAAACTTCAGGAGCCAGAAGGCTTCAGCGGTCATGGCTTCGGCCGAATTCTTCTGAATTTGAAGTTCTTCGGCGTAATCGATGAAGCGATCCGGGGGCGGGAGGTCTGATCCCTTCCCCGTCACCGCAGCAGTGTAGAGCGCGGCGAGGTCTCGCACCAGGATACCGATGGACCAGCCATCACAGATGATGTGGTGGGCAGTGAACACCAGGAGCTGCTCCTGATCTTTCATCTGAACCAGCTTGATGCGAAAGAGCGGGCCCCGCTCAAGATCAAAAGCCGTGTCCACTTCCGCGTTCTGGATCCGGTTCCACTGTTCCCTCCGGACGTTCTCCTCCAGATTTCTCAGATTGATCTTCTCAAGACTCAGGCTTTGCAGGTCCGGCAGCGTCTCACCCACCGAGAACGTTTCCCCATCCGCGCTGAAGGTCATTCGAAGCGCTTCATGCCGATTCACCAGTGCAAGAATCGCCGACTGAAGTGCCGCTTCTTTCAGTTCACCGTGCAGGCGCAAGGTGATGGACTCATTGAATGCGCAAGAAGCCGCCTGGCCCATCTGAACTCCGGCCCAGACTTCCTTCTGAGCTTCAGTGCAGTCAGTGCGAATGGCAAACGGATCAAAGTCCACCGAAGTGGCATTGACGGGAGTTCCGGGCATTTCAGCTTCAGTCAGTGTTTGCATCATGAGTTCCCGGTTCTTCAGTTCAGGACCTGTTCGCGTGCCTGAACCTGCATGTACTTGCCGGGCCTTTGGGGATCCGGGATGAACCAGGCAGGAGTTCCACTGGCATCTTTGCCGAGCTTTGCGCCTGCCGTCGGGGGTTCAGTCACAAGCCCGGGAATCGCGGCGTGAACCGCTGCCGGGAGAAACCCGCCCGTCTGCATTTCTTCGATCGCTTCTCTGAAGGCTTTGATCACGGCCTTCATGTCAGCATCCGTGTGAGCCGTGGTCATGAAAATCGGGCGCGCATCCCAGATGTGCAGTCCCTTGAAGCGCAGCCATGGGTAGAGAAGATCACCCTGAGGTTGATCTTCCGTGTACACGAGCTTCATCATCGAACCGAAATTCTTCAGCTTGAGGGGCGCCCCGCTTTTCTTGAAAAGATCATTCAATTCCCGGGCGAAGGCGTCGGCTCTGGCATTGAGTCCTGCCTGAAGAGCCGGACCTGCTTCTTTCAAACGATCAAGCACGACCTTCGCTGCCGCGAGTGCCAGAGGATGTCTGACGAAGGTGCCAGCGAAATACGTCACTCCCGTTTCCGGAAACGACGAATCTCCATAGGCCCAGGCTCCGCCGTCCAGAGCATCCATGAAACTGTTGATTCCTGCGATCACTCCGATCGGCATCCCGCCGCCGACGATCTTTCCGTAAGTCGCCAGGTCGGCACGAATTCCGAAATGCGCCTGAGCGCCCCCCGGATGCACACGGAAACCCGTGATCACTTCATCAAAGATCAGTGCGGAACCGGACTCCTGCGTGATCTTCCGAACGGCATGCAGAAACTCGCGCGGCTGGAAGTCAGGACGACGACTCTGAACCGGTTCGACCATCACGGCTGCGATTTCAGAAGCGCGTTCACGGATCACTCGGAGTGCTTCGTCAGTGCCATAATCGAGGACAAGGATGTTTTCGACGGCGCTGGTCGGAATTCCCGGGGCTGCAGGCAATGACTTCAGATTTCGACCGGAGCGGACGATCACTTCATCCACGATTCCGTGATAAGAACCGTTGAAAGTGACGATCAGGTCACGGCCAGTCACCGTTCGAGCCAGACGCATGGCTCCCAGCACGGCTTCGGAACCCGTGTTGCAGAAAACGGCCCGATCCAGTCCTGTGAGTTCACAGAACAGGCGGGCACATGTTCCGGTCAAAGGATGCTGCGGACCGATTTCATAGCCCTTCTTGAGCTGAGCCTGGACTGCCTCAGCGATGAACGAAGCGGAATTTCCGAAAAGATTCGATCCGAAGCCGCAGGTCAGATCAATGTATTCATTGCCGTCAATATCCCAGAGTCGGGATCCTGAGGATCCATCCACCACGACTGGATAGACAATTTCTTTGGTGAGAGGCCTGAAGCCCGAGACCACGCGAGGATCCGCGAGGTGCGCACGGTTGGCCTGAGTCATGGCTTTGGATTTGCCTGTTTTCGCTGTGTACTTCGCAGAGAAGGCGTCGAGATGAGCTTTCTGATGTTCGGACAGATGATCTTTTGCGAGACTGATTCGCGCAGCCGCACCGAAGGGTACAGCGGGAGCCGAAGTGAGAGCCGAAGGAGCTGAAGGAGCCGCAACAGCAGTCACAGGAGGAGTTGCCGCAGCCGGGGTCAGAGCAATCGATGCTGACGGGGTCGATACCGATTGAACGCCGGCACCGCTCAGAACTTCAAGTTGCTTTGCCATGAGCTGCAGCTGCTGAGAAATCACACCCTGCAGGGACTGGGACTGTTCAGCGGACATCGCGGCCGACATGGGAGCTTGCGGCCCTGATGCAGAATAAGGCTGAAGCGAGGGTACAGTTTGGAAAACTGGCGCTGAAGGAACCGGAACGGAAACTGCGGCCTCAGCGGGCAATTGCGAATCGATGTAACCGGAAAGCGCATCGAGGTTGGAAAAATCTTCGAGGAGCTGGCGAAAAGTCACTTTGACTTTGAACTTCTTGCCCAGCTCGAGAGCGGCCTGCGTGAGGAAAAGGGAGTCCATGCCCATTTCAGTGAAAGTGGTCCGGTCGTCCATGCTGCCCAGATCCATCCCTGAACTCTCTTCGAGCACGGCTCTCAGCTGCGGGATCAAACCCTGTTTTCTAGCAAGGGGGGCATGGGTTTCAAAGGATGCGGACATATTCACCTCGGGTTTACTGCGAATCGGAGACTGAGCGGATCCAGTCAGGGTCTGTTTCTCATTGTCAGAAGGAGCCTGGCCGGGCGACTTGCCTTGGGCGGGCTCGATCCAGAATTTCTTGCGTTCAAAAGGGTAAGTGGGCAGCGAGACTCGCCTGCGATCTTCATTCCGATGAAATTTTTCCCAGTTCAGTTCGAAGCCGGATTGCCAGAGCTGGCCCACAGCCTTGAGCAGTGAACTCCACTCTTCGAAATTCTCCGGGCTGCTGGAAAGGCTTGAGATGGCGACCTGCTTCTTGAGGTCTTTCGCGTGCTGTCGGGCAAGAACACTGAGCGTGTTGCGCGGGCCCACTTCAAGAAGAACCCGAGTCGGATCCTCCCAGAGAGTCTGGACGGCTTCCGAAAAATTGACCGTCGCGCGCAGATGATTGGCCCAGTACGTAGGACTGAGAGCTTCGGCTTCTTCGAGCCATTTTCCGGTCACCGTCGAAACGATCGGAATTCTCGGAGGAGAGAGCTTCACGGCTCTCACTCGGGTTTCAAACGGCTCCACGATCGAATCCATCATGCTCGAGTGAAAGGCATGAGAAGTGTGCAGAGATTTACAGATCACTCCCCGAGCAGTCACCTTCGCTTCAAATTTTTCCAGACTGTCCGATGGCCCGGCAACGATGCAAAGCGTGGCGCTGTTGATCGAGGCGATCGAAAGGCTGGAACCCACATCACCCAGCTCCACCAGGATCGGAAGGACTTTCGCTGAACCCAGGCGCACCGAGAGCATGCCGCCGGGAGGAAGAACCTTCATCATCTGCCCGCGCAGGGCGACGAGTCCGAGAGCATCTTCGAGAGAGAACACGCCCGCGATGCAGGCGGCGGTGAACTCGCCCACACTGTGCCCGATCAAAGCCGTCGGCTTGATCCCCCAGCTCAGCCAGAGCTGCGCCAGGGAGTATTCGAGGGCGAAGAGGGCAGGCTGAGTGATTTCGGTGGAGCGCAGTGCTGCAGCGGCTTCGTTCGCCAGGGCTGGATCCTTGGTATCGAGAAAGACCCAGTCCTTGAGATCGCGCCCGAGGACCGGTTTGAGGATTTCGCAGCACTGATCAAAGGCCGCGCGATAAGCGGGCTCCAGGTCGTAAAGATTCTTTCCCATCCCCACATACTGAGTTCCCTGCCCGGGAAACATGAACGCCACTCCCGAAGACATCAGATTGCGATGAAAGCTCCGGGTGAAGACTGATTTTACATCCAGGGTCTGAAGGGCCTGGGATGCCTCAGCCGCGCTCGAAGCCACGACGAAACGACGCTCCTTGAAGGACTTTCGGCCCGTCTGAAGCGTGAAAGCAGCGTCTGCCCAGGCGGAAGTTCCGGAAGCTGGATCCAGAGCGGTGCCCAAACCTCCCAGAGCGGAAATCAGGTTGCCACTCATTCGCTCCAGGGCCTGAGGGGTCTGCGCGGACAGGATGAGAAGCTGCTGAGGTTTCGATGAGCTTGAGGGTTTGCGAGCTGGCGCTTCTTCGAGCACGATGTGAGCATTCGTTCCACCGACTCCAAAAGAACTGACGCCTGCGACACGCGTTCCTGATTCCTGACTCCAGGCACGAGTGGAATGATTGACGAAGAACGGGCTGCTCACGAAATCAATCTTCGAATTGGCCTTCGTGAAGTGAAGACTCGCGGGCAGGATCCGGTTCTTGAGCGAAAGTGCGGTTTTGATGACTCCGGCGACTCCCGCCGCTGCCGTCAGATGACCGAAATTGCTTTTGATCGAACCCACCGCACAGAACTGGCGTCCGGAGGTCTTGCGTCGAAAAGCCCGAGTGAGGGCCTCAATCTCCATCGGATCGCCGATCGGCGTGGCCGTGCCATGAGCCTCGATGTAAGAAATCCGTGAAGGATCCACTTTCGCCATCCCTTGTGCACGGGTGATGACTTCGGACTGCCCGGAAATGCTTGGAGCGGTGAAACTCATCTTCTCCGAACCATCATTGTTGAGGGCGACCCCGCGGATCACTGCGTAGATCTGATCGCCCTCGGCCAGTGCATCCGAAAGTCGGCGAAGAACCACTGCCCCGGCGCCGTCACTGAAAAGAGTCCCCGTGGCCTTTTCGTCGAAAGGTCGACAGTGTCCATCAGCGGAGAGCATGCCACCTTCCTGATGGAGGTGGCCACTCTGGATCGGAACCGTGACGGCGGCGCCGCCTGCAATCGCAAGGTCACACATGCCACTGCGAAGGGCCTGAAAGGCCTGAACGATGGCCACCAGCGAAGTGGAGCAACCGGTGTGAATGCTGATCGCCGGACCCCGCAGGTCCATCTTGTGGGCTGTGCGCGTGGCGACGTAATCCTTTTCGTTCCCGACCATCACTTGAAAGGCGCCGACTCTGTCGATCAGCTCGGACTGAGAGCTCAAGTTGTTCGGATAGTAGGAATTATTATGAACGCCTGCGAAGACTCCGACCGATTGCCGAGCAGCATTCAATTTTTCAGCGGAGTGACCCGCATCTTCGAGAGCCTGCCAGGCCGTTTCAAGAAAGATTCTCTGCTGCGGATCCAGGATCTCGGCTTCTCTTGGACTGATGCCGAAAAAGGCGGCATCGAAGTACTCGACGCCCTGGAGCACTCCCCTCGCCTTGACGTACTGGGGATCGCGTTTCAAGGATTCAGGAATGCTGCCGTGAAGTTCTTCATCTTTGAAGAAAGTGACCGTATCTCTCGCCGCCACGAGATTTGCCCAGAGGGCCTCCACCGTTTCCGCACCCGGAAATCGTCCAGCCATTCCGATGATGGCGATTCCGTCAGCTTCGGCCTGAACTTTCAAGTTGGAGACGGAGACGACGCCATCCCTGATCTCAGGTCCGAGGTTCGGTATCGGGGAGGCCGAAAGAATGCGAGACAGTTGCGCGATGGTTGGAAACTCAAAAACCTTCAGAATTGATATATCCAACTGATGCTGTTGTCTGAGTCTGGCCACCATCTGCCCGCAGAGCAGAGAGTTGCCACCCAGATCAAAAAAGCTTTCGTCCACACCCAGGTCGTTGATCCTGAGGAGGTCTTTCCAAAGTGCGATCATCAAGGCCTGAATACTCCTCGGATCGTGAGTGCGTGAAAACTGTGGCGCAGTCGCGGCCGGAATTTTTTCAATCCGTGCGGCAGCAGTCACCAGGATGGGTAATGCCCGGCGATCGACTTTTCCGCTCGGGGTCTTCGGGAGATTTTCAAGCTTCATCCACTGGCTTGGGACCATGTGATCGGGGAGAGTTTTTTTCAGTTCCGCACGCAGCTTCTTGAAGAGTTCGGCTTCAGGGAGCTCAGCCAGATCATCCGCCGCAATCACATACGCGACGAGACGTCGGTCGCCCCCATCGGAAAGCGTGCTGACGACTGCCTGACGAACTCCAGAGAGGGACGCCAGTGCGATTTCGATCTCGCCAAGCTCGATCCGGTAGCCGCGAAGTTTGATCTGCTGATCAGCTCGCCCGAGAAATTCCAGTGTGCCGTCCGGCAGTTCACGTGCCAGGTCACCTGTCTTGTAAACTCGGAGTCCTTCAATCGTAGAGTTTTCGATGAACCTCTCCGCAGTCAGGTCCGGACGGTTCAGGTAGCCCCGCGCCAGGCACACTCCACTGAGATAGAGCTCTCCTTCCGTCCCAGCCGACACGGGCTTCAGATTTTCGTCCATGAGATGAGTCCGTGCGCCCGGGATCGCACGACCGATCGAAGGCAAGGCTGGCCAGGCTTCGGGGGCGCCCGTGAGATCGAGGGCAGTCACGACGTGTGTTTCTGACGGTCCATAATGATTGGAAAGTCGGCAATGCCCTTCTGCAGCGCCCAGAAAATTGAAAAACGCGATCAGGGATGGATTGACCTGGAGTTGCTCTCCCGCGGTGATCACTTCGCTCAGACAGAAGTTCAGTTCAGACACCTGCCCCGATTTCACGAAGATGGCAAAGGTGTCGGCGAGACTCTGGAGCGCCACGAAAGGAAGATAGAGGCGGTCGATCTTCCGATCTGACAGAAAGCGGAGCAGCTTCTCCGGATCCAGGCGAAGTTCTTCCGGAATCAGGACCAGTGTGCCGCCCGTCGCGAGAGTCGAATAGATCTCCTGAAACGAAACGTCAAAACTGATCGGCGTGAATTGAAGCGTGCGCGATCCAATTCCCGCACCTGATGCGCACTTCTGCCACTCGATCAGATTGCTCAAGGCTCTCTGGGTGAGCGCCACGCCCTTGGGCACACCGGTGCTGCCGGAAGTGTAAATCACATAGCCGAGGTGATCGAGAGCCGCGACTTGAGTCAGTTTTTCTTCGCACTCGTTTTCGAGTGTTGGAACGATTTCATCAAGACAGACGACATCCGCTCCCGCCAATGCATGTGAGAACTGAGAACTGAAAGTGTTTCGCAGGCTCTTTTGAGTGAGCAGGACCGATGCCCGAGAATCCTTGAACATCACGGCCAGTCGCGACTGCGGATAAGTGGGATCCAGCGGTACATAAGCGCCACCGGCTTTGGCGACGGCAAGGACCGCGACGATCGTCTCCACGGATCTTTCAAGACAGATCCCCACCGGAACATCGGCGTTGACCCCAAGGTGACTGAGAAAGTGCGCGAGTTGATTCACGCGTCGATCCAATTGACGATAGCTGAGGGTCACGTCACCCAGCTCCAGTGCGAGAGCATCGGGAGTAGCGGCCACCTGCAACTCGAAGAGCCGATCAAGTGAAAGTAGAGACTCACCCAGGGACATGGAACCTGCTCTCCGTTAAATGATTCAAACACTCACGAGACTCTGGAAAGTGCATCAACCCTAAGTTCGAAAGAATCGATAAAACTCAATGGATTCGGCTCTGATCACAGATTAACGTAGTGCGACACAGTATGTAGACTGGCCCGTTCAGTTTTTCAAGTGAAGTTATTGATTCTCGGGAAACAAGTGTGGATGAACTCAAGCGACACGGAAGCAAGTTTCAACAAACTGCGCGCTGAAAGTGAATGATCCTGCAAAGGTCCGGCCCCGGCGGAAGTTTACATCGAGGTCATTTAATAAAACAAAAGTGAAGGTCCCAGTGATTTCAGCGGGATGGACCGCTTCATGAAACTTCACGCTCGAAATGGCGACTTCCTTGAAATCAATATAGCGCCTGACCAGGGGCTGAAAGCATTTATAGACGCTCTCTTTGGCGGAGAAGACGAGAAGGACGAAGTCCCGGTACTCCAGGGCACCTTCCAGCGTGCTGGCAAGGACCTTCTCTTCCTCAACGAGAGCGAGCTGCTCCAGATCCTGAATCAATTGCAGGCTCATTTCCCGCTTCTCTGGAATCATCGAAATCCGGGCTTCACAATCGATCCCGAGACCCCTGATTTCAGTCGATCTGGCGACACAAGCGCTGACGAAGTTCACAGTGTGAGTGATGGATCCCACGATCCCATCAGGCCAGATCGGAGCCCGGTCGTGCGAGACGGCGACCAAGGGAACAGCTTCAGTCCCGAGCAGTCTTTGAATGGCTCGAACCGCACAGTACCTTCCCAGTAAAAAATCCATTCTTCTTTTCGCGGACATGGGTTGAAGTGCCTCGGCCAACTCAGGGCTGCCTTCGATCTGTCTGAGCAGGTCAAGATCAGCGACTTCGGTGGGTATTTCACCCGGTTTAAGCGAAAAGGAGATCATCTACGGGCCTTCTAGCACCGCTGCCGACTTCGGCCTATCTGAAAAGAGAAGGCCCGGTCCCCTGCCTGCGCAGAAGACCGGGCCTGATTTCTCAAGAATGCGATGACTTTCAGGGAAGCTGTCCTGCGCCACCACTTTCAATCATGTCAGCCATTTCCTTGCGCGCGGATTCCCACACGTTCGGATCGGTTGGCCAACTGATGTCGGTGCGAACCCAGGTCGGATCATACGGATCTGAAACTCCGTTTTCCCAGAGCACTTTGGGGACCATGGAGTTGAGAATCTGAGTTGTGCGAGTCGGATTGACCTTCATCGCGAGAGTCAGATAGTCCACGTCTTCGATCCCACGTCTCCACTCCTTCAGACGAAGGCTGGCCAGAGGGCCTGCCAGGCCGTAGGAGTCAGCCGGAAAGAGCGTGTCCGTTCCAGGGTAAAACAGAACTCCGTCGCCGTTGGACGAATTCCAGCCGGTTTTGCCGGTTGAAGCGTCGTTTCCGGTGACTGAACCGAAGGTCTGCGCGGTCTGAAACACGTTGGTCTGGCCACGGCCGGACTGGTAGTCGTTGTAATAAGTCGACTCCCAGAAGAACCAGCGATCGATCCCCTTCTTGTATTGTCCCCACGGCAATTCACGAAGAGCGACTCCGTCATCTTCAGTGGCAAAAGATCCGTTGGCGGGACGTTTGCCATTGTAGAGGTAGAAACGCTTGTCGGGTGAGGCGGCAACTCCATCGGCGGCGTTCTGCCAGGTGGAGCGATCTCCGACCACCAGCCAGCTTGCAGCGATATCCAGAGCCGGAGCATTGGCCCGAGTGTCGGGCAGATTGGCAGTCGCGAACGACATCAACTTCTGGCCCACTCCTGGATTGTTGTTGATCCAGCTCGCCCAAGTCTGAATCTGAGCGTAATCGCTCGATTCATCAATCAGGTAAAGGAAGTATTCCGTCGAGGGCGCATTGGCATTGAACCAATTGACCCAGTTGTCGGAATGAGTCCTCATGCCGGCTTCGCCTTCGGTCTTCCAGGTCCACTGACCGTAGGTGCCGATCGAATAGACGCCATTTCCAACATTTTCTCCCGGCCCACGGTAACCCTGGGCGGGGCTGAAGAGACTGCCATTCAGTCGCGAAGTCCATTCTGCGGCTGGAGCATCGCCTGAACGATTCGGATCTCCATCGATCAGGGAAATGCGGTGACGGTGAGCCATCTGAAAGTGGCGATCGCGGACAGCCTTCAAAGCCGTTTCCTGAGCGGAGCCCGTATTCGGCCAGTCAATGCCCGTGTAGCGTTTGCCAATATCCGGATATCCCAGATAAACCATGCTCTTGGACTCAGAAGTATCAGGGAGGAAGAAGTTCCTGACCGTCAATTGCACAGGGACCTGGTAAGAGACGTTGGTGCCTTCTTTGACCGTGACGGTCCCGGTGTAAATACCCGGAACTGCAGTCTTTGGAATGTAGATATCCGACCAGACGCTCTGGTTCTGGCCAGCAGCGATGTTGAAGGTTGGAACCGCTTCCATCGGAACGGCGATGTCTGGATAGGACTTGTCGTGATCGGGGCGATCGGCCCAGGTCCCACTTCCATAACCTTCTCCAGTGTAGGGGCGTCGCATGCGTTTCGGCACATGACGTTCATCATAAGTCTCATAGGAGATCTTGCTCAGGCCCTGGATCTTCAGGTAGCGAACATAGAAGAGCTCGATGTCTCTCTGAGTGTAATCAAAGACGCCGTTTCCGATGGCCGGAACTGAACGAATCTGAGCGCCCTGAGGACCCGTCAGAGTATTGAAAGTCACACTGACGTTGTTGGCTGCGGCGTTCGCAGCTTCAAGCACCAGATTGAAATTCACAGACTCATTCTTCGCTCCAAATACTTGAATCTTTGAGCCATTCCAGGTGGAGTTGATCGTGCTCGCAGGACTTCTCCCGCGGGTTTCTTCGCGAGCGACCTTGTCGCCCCCTTCATTGGCCCAGACGGAAGTCAGCGCGACCGGAGTTCCGGGAACTGGCGTCGTCGTCGGGACGGGAGTCGGGGTCACCGTCGGAGTCGGGGTCACCGTGGGAACTGGAGTCACCGTCGGAGTCGGGGTCACCGTGGGAACTGGAGTCACCGTGGGAACTGGAGTCACCGTTGGAGTTGCCGTCACCGTGGGAACTGGAGTCGGAGTCGGGCTCGGAGCTGCGGCTCCCAAAGCCAGGACCGCGCTGACGTTATCCAGGGTGTAAGTGACTGGAGTGCCGCCGTCGAGGGTCAGGTGGATACTGACTTGAGCAAGTTCCCGAGTGATATCCAGAGGAAGCGTGACGCCCACGACATTGGTTTGTCCCTGCACTTTGCTGGCAGTCACGCATTTCTGCTGAAAGGTGCTGGAGCCCGAGTAGATCGCATAAGCACAGAACTGAAAGTTCGAATTCGCACTCGTCACATCGCCGCGAACCTTGCCACTGACCGTGAGGGAACTCGCCTTGGATTGAGTGGTCCCGCGAACGGTCTTGCTCCACCAGATGTTGTTACCCCACTGCTTGAGAACGGTCTTCAGGCTGGCGCTTCCGGCAATCGGATTGACTGTCGAGCGGACCAGGACATCAGTCGCGGTCTGTTTTGAAAAGTCGGAGACTCCGGATTCGAAACCGGGATCTGCCAGAAGATTGGCGGTCGTGCTGGTTGCACCTGCTTCATCAATGCTCGGCGCATCCGGCTTTGAAAGCGCGAATGAATCCTGAGCCTTGCTGCAGCCGGTGATACTGGTCAGGGCGATCGCGGCGGATATAGCCGCAAAGGGCAGAGGTCTGCGCAAGGCAGACTTCCTTGGAAATACTGTCATCTATTCTCTCCTTGAATATGGGTGCTGAAAAATACCCCCCTGGATCGATGACTTCCTGTTTTCGATGGGGGTGAAGATATATTAAATGGAAGTTAGATACTTTTCACAAGCAGGAGAGAGCAGTAGCGCAATAAAAACTGTGAGATGCGCTTATAGCTGAATTGAATGTCCCTTGCTTGGCAGTGGATTGACGTTTGATAAGAATCAGCTTCGAATGACTTCTGAGGGCGCCTTGAACTCGTCCGGATTTTACGCACCTTCTCGATTTTCCACATGTGGTTCTGAAAATCTCCCAAGTGCGGCTTGCACGGCGCCAAAAGAGATTTTCCCCTTTTCAATTGAATTCCGAATTGCCGTTTGCACGGACGCTCAAATCGATTGAGGAGCCACCCGCTTTTTCTTGCAGTGCGTTCCTCATTCGGATATCTATCGCGCCATGTTAAATAACGCTTCACTTCGGGTCGGCTACGCACAAATGGTGGCGTGGACTCTGATTTACTCAATTGTTCTGCCACCTTTCCTGAAAATCTCCGAAGCTCATTCCGCTCCACGAAAAGTTCCCACGAAAGCCGTCGCGCTCACACCCTCCAAGGAAGCGAAGCCAGCGGAAACTCCCACCAACCGGGAAGACTCGATCGGCGTGGAGCCAGGCGGAACTGCAGGAGATCTGGAACTCTCCCCGGGCTTTCTCATCCAGGTCGCTTCGGCACAGGATCAAAACCTCAACGGGACTTTTCGAATTCAGCCGGACGGTGTGGCGGACCTGCCTTATAAAGTGAGAGTCGACACGAACGGAATGAACCTGGCCCAGCTGCGGTCGGAGATTCTGAAAGTCTATCGTCCGTATTTCAAAGGAACTCCCAACGTTCAAGTCTCCGTAAAACAGAAAAGGTTCTGGATCGAAGTCCGCGGACTCGTCCAGCGCCCTGGCACCTACCTGGTCAAACAGGATGCTCCTCTCGATGAGATCATCGCACTTTCAGGGGGTCTCGCTGATGATGTGACCACTGGCTTCGTCCGAATTGAACAGGGCAAGGAAACGCACGTCGTGGATCTGCACGAGTACTTCAAACTCGGAAAGTCCAGGGACGTACCTCTCTGGAAAGGTGCTGACCGGATCTTTTTTCAGTCTGAACGTCCGGACAGCGACACTGCGGGCAACAACGATTCCACGGGTAAAATTCACGTTCTGGGCGAAGTTCGCGCACCGGGCGAACAGACCTTTCGCAGGAAAGCGGATGGATATTACTACCTGATCAGGACCGGGGGCCCGACTGAGCGCGCGGATCTCGACAAAGTCGAGCAGATCCGCACGGATCGCAAGACAGGTGAACGAAAGATCGTTCACCTCGGCCTGATTTCTGAACTCAGGGAAATCCAGGAGACCGACATTCTCATCGTCCATCCTGATCGTCCGTCCGAGTTCAATAAATTTCTCCAATCCAGTTCACTTGTCGCCTCCATTCTCACCGCGGCGCTCGTGAGCGTGATCGCGGTTCGCCAGTTCAACAAATAATCGAAACGGACACTTTCCCATGCAGACTTTTCAAAATGGAGCTTTCGGATTTCTGATTCGGCAGAAGATGGTCATTCTGATTTCGATTCTCGCCTGCGCCGTCCTCTCCATGTTTCAGTTCAAGTACGCGACCAAAAAATACAAGGTTGCGACGACGATCAGCATTCAAACCCAGTACTTTCAAATTCCTCTCGTCAGGGATTTCATGCCCGAAACCTACGACGGATCCGAACTGCGCTCGCAGCGCGAATCGCTGATCAAACAGGGCATGAATCACGAATTCATCACTTCCATCGGAAAAAAATATGGCCTGTTTCCGCGCAGGACCGCTGACGACGTCGGCAGTTATGAAATCGATGAACTGGCGAAGAAATTCGAAGTGGTCCCGCTCGGCGGCTCAAGCTTCCTCATTAGCTTTTTTCACAGTGATCCCGAAGTCGGCTACAAAGTCGTTCAGGACCTGCTCACTCACCTGAGAAGGAATCTCACTGACGCGCGCCGGGCGAAGCTCGCCAAGATTCATGACGCGATTCAGGACCAGCTCGAATCTCTCGCTTTCGGAAAATCAGGCGGAGCCAGCGCCAAGATCATGGCCGCAAGACCGGACCTGGTCCGCGAAGAGTATGATCAGCTTCAGGACGAACTGAAGACCCTGCGTGCAAGCTACAGTGACCAGCATCCGAAAGTCGCCGCACTCACAAAGAGGGTGCAGAATCTGGCCAAGTGGCTGCAGTCCAATACCGCGGAAATCCCGGTGACCGGTGCCATGACCCGAACGAAATCATTTTCGGGAGCGAACGTCGATCCGAGTTCAAAAGTCCTCTTTGAAAGTCTGCTCCAGAAGTACCACTTTCTTGAAGTGGTCATCTCACTCGATGAACAGAGCAGTGACACTTACCTCACTCTGCTGGACGAACCCTTCATCCCGCGTTCGCCGATGTGGCCGAAACGCCCGCTGTTTCTGATCTGGGGAATCGCTACCGGCTTTCTGGTCGGTTCCCTGCTGGCTCTCGGACTTGAAGTCATTGAAAAGAAGCGCCTGAAACAGGGCTATCTTCGCACGGCATGAGGACCGCATGAAATGCTGACGGAACTTGCGGTCGCCCAGTTCACCTTGCGATTCAAGCAGGAGCTCATTCAGCTTCAGGGCCTCATCTCGTTCAGTCTGATTCTTTACTGGTTCATCGCGCTTTTCCCCGCACTCCGTGCTGCGCTTCAGCCCGCGACTTCCGGCAAGACCGGTTCCGCAACCGGTAGCCGTCTTGACTTCGCGTGGACCACCGTCTGCGGAGTTCTGGGTTGTCTTCTCCTCGGAATGCTCCTGCTGGACTGGGGCAATGAGTACTTCGTGCTCGCAGTCGCCATCGCTTCTTCTCTGACGCTGGCGCTCCTTCATCCCAGTGCCGCAGTCTGTTTTCTGACTTCACTGCTTTTTCTTCGTCCATGGGAGCTGATCCAGGAAAACGATTACTTCGCGATGCTTCCCAAGCTCACCTTCAACCTGTGCATCGCCCATGTGATTCTGATCTATGCCACCATCTTCGCGAAGACCCGGAAAATTGAAATCGTGGTCAACAATACCTTCGTCCTGATGATCGTGTTTGGCGCCTGGGCGCTACTCACCACCTTCAAGACTCCTGACCCAGCCGCGGCGCAATTCGCGTTCTCGGAGACGATCATGAAAAGCGGCTTTCTCTTCTTCATGATCCTCAACGCCCTTCGAAGCCCAAAGGATCTCAAGCTCCTGGTGGGTACCCTCATCATCACTTTTCTGGCCGTGGGGCTGATCTCCATCTACCAGACTCGTGAACTCATTGATGCCACTCGGGACACGGACACTCGCCTGATCGGGATCGGCGCTTTTTCGAACTCCAATGACATTGCGGCACTCATGGTTTTCGTTTTTCCCTTCTGCATGATGAACTTTCTGAGACGGACAGAGTCCTTTCTCAGCCGCTTCACGTCGCTGGTGGTGATGGCCGTCGCCCTCGTCGCAGTCTACATGTCCCAGTCCCGAGGCGCCATGATCGGTCTCATGGCCGTGATCGGCATCTACACTGTTCTCACGATCAAGAACCGCTTCATCACTCTTCTGGCAGTCACGCTCTGCGTCCTCGCCGTCCCGGCTTACATGACGATTTCCAGTCGAGATTCCTCTGACCTCGAAGGTTCGAGCACCAGCCGGATGACCTACATCAAGACCGGTCTGGTGATGGCGGCCAAAAATCCGGTTTTGGGAGTGGGTTTTCAGGCTTATCCTGAGAACTTTGAGCGTTACGCAACTGAGATCGTGCTGGAGTGGGGCCATCGGACCGCTCACAATAGTTGGATTCTGGTCCTTGCTGAAACGGGTTTGCTGGGTTTCGCGCTTTTCGTGGCCATGTTCGTCACCGCCTGGAAAAAGGCGTGGAAGATCTTTCCTCAGGCTCCTGAATTCTTTCTCTCGCTGGTCGGATACGGAATCGCGATCACTTTTCTATCACACAGCTATCTGCTTTACCCCTACCTGCTCTACGCACTCATCGGAGTGGCCAGTCGAGTCTACTCCACCCAGCCAACAGCAGTTCCGGTCACGGGAGTCCAGCCACTTTCCAATGAGGTTTTTGCGTGATGAACTTTCAATGGAGACCTTACAATGTCCCCGTCCTGGCGATCGCGATTCTTCTGGGATGCGGAACCAGCGCCAGCACCACTTCAAGTACCACCCCACTCGTCATCGAAACCTATCAGAATGGCCTCAAGCCTTCCGGTCCAGTCGATGCAAAAGATCTGGGGTCGCTACTCAAGCTTTCGGGCGCACGCGGTGAAACTCTCAATTTTACGCTCCAGATACGAACCCAGGACTGTGTGGAACTGAGCCTTTCGTCGCTCAGTCTCAGCGGTACTTCTGCCGCTCATGCGATTTTTCCGGCCACCTTCAAGCGGGTATTGCCTTATGAGTCCAACCAGCGCTCATTTGCAGCCGCCAGAATCGGGACGCATTGGGACGCGCTGGTACCGATGAATCGTTACTGCCCAAACGGAGTGAATCCGCAAGGCGGCGGACCCACCGCGTGGATCCTCGGGGAATTCAAGATTCCGAAGGACGCAAAACCGGGAACCTATACTGGAAAGGTCTACGCTTCCTTTCTGGCTTCGGGCCTGGCTGGAGGATTGACTCATCCCACTGACCTTCCCGTCGAAGTCAAAGTTTGGCCAATGACGATGCCTGATCGTCCCAGCATGCCTCTCTACTCGGAGCTGACCACCTGGTTTCTCTTACTCGGTCATTACGGCAAATGGCATGAAGGTGAGTCGGCCCTTGCACAGAAGTACATTCAGAACATGCTCGAACATCGCATGCTTCCCTTGAAGAACTGGGTCGGCGACGTGGATCCCAGAAAATTGAGTCAGGAAAGTGCGCCGAATTCGTCCGGGGACACTTTTTATTCCACCCTCGTGAAGCCACTTCCGGCATGGGCCAGCTTCACCATCCCGATGGTCGACAAGAAGGCCTCGCCTGCCGCAATTCAGAGTTATTTCAGCGTCTTTGAGAGAAGCCTCAGACGGGAGCACCTTCTGGACCGCTCCTTCCTGTATTTCTGGGATGAACCGACCCACGAAGAGTTTCCCGCCTTCAAGCGATTGGCAAAGCAGATTAAAGCGGCAGCTCCAGGCATCAAAATCCTGGCAACCGTGAACTACGAGCCTTCCATCGACAGTCTGATCGACGTTTTCGTCCCAGTCATGGATTTGTTCGACCGAAAGGGTTACGCGACGCCGGAGACCTATCTCAAGCTGAAGAAGGCCGGCAAGGAATTTTGGCTTTATACCAGCTGCATGAGCCATGGCTGCACCAATGATCAGGATTCAGGATCCCCGGACTGGGTCATTGATCGGACTGGTCCCTACGTCCGGGCTCAAGCCTGGGTAGGCATGCTTTACCAAGCCAACGGACTCCTTTACTACAGCGTGGACAACGCCTTTCAGTACAATCGCGAAGGCCCGGATGCCCGGGACCCCTGGAAAACTCTCTGGGATTTCACCGGGCATGGAGATGGGACCCTCTACTATCCGGGGCGCCCCGGACTTCACGGCCTGACTGAACACCAGCCTGTGGAGTCTTTGCGACTCAAGCTGTGGCGCCAGTCCTCGTACGACGCGGAATACATCCAATGGATGAATCAGCTTCAGTCTCCTCCGGCCTGGTGGAAACCTGACTTCGACAAAATGGTCAAGAGCACGCACGAGTGGAGCAAGTCCGACCGCGACTATCAGAAAATTCGTGAAAAAATGGGCGACTACCTCAGCTCGGCAGGTGTAAATTGATCGTTCGTACCGGCGCAGATCGCACGTGGTTGAAGCAATCTTCAGTGCATTCCGTAAATATTGACTGGCGAAATTTCCGCTGCTTTTTTGTGGAATATGGTTTAAGGTCCGCCGATCCGATGATTACCGCTAGCCTGTGTATTAGGGAGGGCTGAATGATGATGAGTTTTGAAAATCAGGAAACGCCTACCACTGCCAATGGTAAGCAACGCCTGTCTGAAACCATACTGGTCACCGGCGGAGCCGGCTTCATTGGCAGCCATCTCTGTGCTTCGCTCATACGTCTGGGTCATAACGTCATCGTGATCGACTTGAAGATTCCTGAACTGCCGATCACCGGCGTTCGATACGTCCAGGGCGACGTCCAAAATTCAGAACTCCTCGCAAAATTGATCTCTGAAGTTTCAACCGTGTACCATTTCGCGGCAACCGTGAGTGTCCCGCTCTGTCAAATGAACCCTGTTGAAAGCTATTCCAACAATTTTATCTCCACGCTGAATGTGCTCGAAGCGCTCCGAACCTTGGGCGGAAATCGCCGCCTGGTCTTCGCCAGCACCGCCGCCCTTTACGGAAATCAGGGCGACGACGGACACGCCCTGCGTGAAGAAGATACCGCACTTCAATTCAATTCCTTCTATGCCGCCCAGAAACATGCGAGTGAACAGGCGCTAGCGCTTTACAGAGTTTCCTACGGAATCAATTCAATCATTTTCCGCTTCTTCAATGTCTTTGGAGAAGGCCAGGATCCGTCGTCGCCCTATTCCGGAGTCATCACTCTCTTCACGCGTCTCGCTGAAAAAAGCCTGAATATGCCGCTGAATGACGGGGGAACGCAGACTCGAGACTTCATCTCAGTTCGCGACATCGTCTCCGCCTGCACCACGGCACTCTCACTTCCCTCATCAGCCTGGGATGCAAAGCCCATCAACCTGGGATCCGGCCGCACGATCGAAATCCGCCAGCTCGCCGAGATGGTCCGAAAGATTTACCGTGCCTCCTCGGAACTGGTTTGCGTTCCGGCGCGAGATGGCGACGTCCGACATTCCCGGGCAAGCATTCAGAGGGCCAAGACTGTGCTGGATTTCGCGCCAAACTGCAGTCTCGAAGAAGGCCTGGCTCAATTGTATGAAATTTTTTCCACAGACGCGGTGGACAACCATTTGCATAGGAGCCCAAAACCATCTTGAGATGTTGCACCAAATCAGGTCTACCGAAGTTTTAGAATCAACCGCCTTAGAAGTCCTTACATGAACAGCCCGTACGTAAAAGAAAGAGAAAGCAATTTATGAAATCAGCGACCCCACTCAAAAGAGGATTGACCTCCACCCTCGTTCTCACCCTGTGCATCTCCCTGCTCGGCCCTTTGGGCCTCACTTCATTCTCATCAGCGCATGCCGCAGCCAATGAAGTTTACTCGGTTTCAGACACGCTGATTATCACTCCAGAAAATCTGGCCGCCTACCTCTATGCGGAAAACACTGACATCGCCCTTCAGATGAACAACGTGATGAAGTCCAGAGATCGCCTGTCCATCGCTCGCGCGAATCTCCTGCCTTCACTCAGTTTCAACATTCTGTTGCCTCTGACCATGAATCCAAGGTTCCTCGTCAGCTCCATCAGCTGCCTGGTACCTTTCCTGTTCCCGACCAACTGGTTCAACAAGAAGGCCGCGAAAGCCAACTACTGGGCCGAATACCAGGGTTACCTGACCACAAAGCTGAACACCTACGCCACTGCCGCGACCCTCATGTCCAGTGTCGCTGGTGATGAAGCCATCTACAAAGTTCTACTTGTGCAGCGCCAGAAGCTCTCCGATTACGTCAATCAGCTGAAGCTTGAAGCTGAGCTCGGCCTGATCCCGAACAATGAAAAGCTTCGTGGCGAAATTGAACTCAATCGCCTGGACTCAGACGTTTCCAAGGTTGAACAGCTGGTCATCACTGAACATGCGGAACTGCGCAAGATGTTCGGCTTTGATCTGGATCAGAAATTCGACCTCCGTTTTCACGAATTCGGCCCGTCCACCATCGAGACTGCTGACATGAACAAGAGCGTGGACGACGCCCTCAATCAGTCTCCTGAACTCCAGCAGCTGATGTACCTCCACACGTCCGCACGTGCAGGAGTTCACAGCGCTCAGTGGGCATTTCTGTCCGGTTGTTCCGGCAACCAGGGAACCATTGGAGCCGGTGCCTTCGCTGCGTCCACCAGCGCCAACGTAAACATTGGATTCGGATACTTCCCGACGATTCGTCTCGCCAGGAAGAACGTGGTGGAGATTGAAATCCGCGAACGCGAACTCGGCTATGAATTCGGCCGCGTCATCGAAACCACTCGTGCAACTCTGAAGGAAGGAAGTGAGCGCGAAGCCCTCTCTCTCGATACTGCTGCCAAGGCCGAAACTATGCTGGAACAGCAGATGGCGATGTTTGAACTGGGTCAGGTTTCCGTGAAGGAAGTCCTGGACACCATGGCTGCCATCTCCCAGGCCAAGATCGAAGCGATGAGCACTCACACCACTCTGGTTGGCAACCGGATCACGCTCAAGCGCGTCGGCATGGAAGGCCCTTTTCAGGCCATGCTGAACGGCGAACTCTGATCCTCTTTTGCTCAGGACTATCGAACTCAAAATTAAATGATCTTGAAGGAACTAAAAATGATGAAACTCAAATTGAATCTGCTCACCCTGACCTCAGTTCTGCTGATGGCAGGCATGAATGTGAATGCCAATCCAGTGCGCGCCGAAGTCCCCGTCGACGGCATGTCCGTCTGTGGAATGCCCGTCTGCGATGTCACTGTGGAACTCTCTCGTTTTAAGGAAATGAAGCAAGGCGCACGCTTTGCGGCGCTCAGCTACTACCGCACCACCTACAAGTCCTCCAGGGACCTGAAAGTGCTTCAGAATCTTTCAGACCTTGCGGCTGGCCTGACTCCTCTCTTCAAGGAAGTCGGCGAAGAAGACTACATGATGCGCGAAGTTGCATCCCTCTCCGGTGACATGCTGATGGGGCTGGCCAAATACTCTGCACTGGATGCCGTGAAGCTTGCAGGCTTCTACGGCCAGATCAAAGGCGAAGGAAACCGCTACCAGGTCGTCACTTTCTGGAAGTCCCGCATCGCGGACTTCGAAGAGAAGACTCCTCTCCTTGAATTAATCACTTTCTTCGGCAAAGTGGCCGATATCAGCACCGCCTCCGGCGATCCTGAATACATCGCCCGCGAAGCGAAAAGCGGTGAAAACATCATCACTGCCCGCATCGTGGAACTCTACCCCTACTTCGAAGGCACTTATGCCATCACCGTGAAGTGTGAAGCTGGACCTGCCGGAGCTCGCATTCCCTCATTCTGCAACAACCAGTTCATGAACCGTCTGATCGTGATGGACACGTTGGGTGCTGAAGGAATTGCCATTTCCATCGTCAACCAGCAGACCGGCACCGTGGTTTACTCCTTCGGCAACGCCACTTTGACCAACGGTGGAACGAAATTCACTTCGACCAGCACTTCTGCGAGCATTTCCAAACTGGATCTCGTTCTGAACCGCGACACGAAGCAGATCACCGGTACGATCATGAATACGGATTCGCTTGCCAATCTCACGATCACCGGCGAACTCATCGATTCTCCAGCCGCGGTATTCGATACCGCCTCCGCCAACAAGAATGCGGAGGCCGTCTCAGCCGAGGCTCTCAATCAGGTCTACCGTGGCGATTTTGCAGGCCGCGCAGTTTCGCTGACTTTGAGAAACTTCGTGGAAAATGGGACTTTCGCCGCAACGATGGCGTTTGATGCTTTTCCGAACCAGCGCATTCATTTTCAGACTGCTCGTTTCTATCCGAAGATGGGCGTTCTGACCCTGGTTGGACGCCAAGCAGGAAGCAATCGCATCAAGCTCACACTGTTTTTCAAGCGCACGGTGGGTTCCAAGCGCCTGGAAGTTTCAGGAATGGCCTACACCGCTCTGAACGGCGGAGTTCACGCGGTGAAACTGTCCAGCGAGTGATCTGAGTCCAATGGTGTGGAGGCGAACCTGGGAATCAACCGGCTCGCCTCCTGTCTTTCATGAGTTCTTTTTTGGGGTTGGATGCCAATGCGGGTTGGAAAAAAAGAACTGCTTTCTCAGCTGCTGCTGAGAACCGGATTGGCCAATGTGGCTCGATGGATTCATCGGGACCAGATGGTCATTTTCAATTACCATCGTCTGAGAAGGGATGAGCGGTCGGGCTTCACTGAATTTGATTCCGCCACTTTCGGTCCGACTCAGGATCAGTTTCACGGCCACATGAAATGGCTGAAGTCCAATTCGCAGGTCCTTTCGGAAGCTGAGCTGCTGGAGTCCGTTCGCACGGGGCGAAAGCTGCCGCCTCGCAGCGTGATGGTCACTTTTGATGACGGTTACTCCGACAATGCCGACCTGGCGGTTCCCATCCTCAAAGACCTTGGAGTTCCAGCTCTGCTTTTCATCCCGACAGGGGCGATTGAACAGCGCCAGCTTGGCTGGTGGGATTTGACAGCCTTCGTGATCAAGAAGACCCCATTGCAGACTCTGCAGTTCCGAGGTGAAAGTTTCGACCTCGGGCCGGCGCAGGACCCTCGCCGAGCCGAAGTGATCTCACGCCTGCACCGGATGATGAAATTGCAGCCCCATTCTCGGACGGAAAAGCTGGTGGCCGAGCTTTCGACCGCCTGCAGAGTTGCGCTCCCTGACAGTGAAAAAAGCAGCCAGGAGCTGATGACCTGGGCGCAGATTCGAGAAGCCACGGGCTCTGGAATCAGTATCGGGTCTCACACCCACACACATCGTGTGCTGGCGACTCTTGACCTCGAAGATCAAAGGCAGGAACTGGTTATTTCCAAAGCGATTCTTGAAGAGAAGCTCGGACAGACCATTCACTCCATCGCCTATCCAGTCGGGGGCTATGAACATTTTCATCGGGAAACCCTCGGCCTCGCACAGAGTGCCGGTTATGAACTGGGCTTCAGCTACCACACGGGCGTGAACTCCACCGAAAGCCTGAATCGATTCGACATCCGGAGAATCTCCGCGCCGGACAGCATCCCCCTGTTCTCGTCGTCCCTCGCCTTGCCTAAACTCTATTCTCAGAGGCGCTGCGATCAGGTGGCTCCAGCCGCCTACCCACTTGCGCACCAACCGACGGTCCTTTCTGCCCCGGCGGAGACTGTCCAATGAGAGTGTTGATGGTCACTCAATTTCTCGGCATTGGAGGACTTGAGCGCATGATCCTGAACCTTTGTCGCACCCTTCGAATTGGGACCGCCTGGACTCCCGAAGTCGTGGTCTTCGATCACCCATCCAATTCTTCGGCCGAGCAGAATCTGATCGGGATCTTCGAGAAGAGTGAGATTCCAGTCCATGTTCATTCCAAGCCCCCCCGCTTTTCCTGGGAAACTGTTTTCCAGATCTCCCGGCTCATCCGTGAACGACAGATTGACGCTCTTCATACCCATGACTTGGGCGCGCTGATCTACGGGGTGATGGGTCGCTGGTTCGCGTTCAGCTGGCTGAGAGGACGAAAGGTCCGCCTGATTCACACGCAACACAGCTTCGTTCACATGAGCCGGAGTTGGAAGTATCAGCTCTATGAGCGTTTTTTCACGCACTTCGTGGATCAACTGAGTGTCGTTTCTCAAGACCTGAAAGAGACCTACCTCAGCCTCGGGTTGCGTCCGCAGAAAATTCACATCATTGGAAACGGTGTGAGCTTTGGAGCTCGTAACGATGTCCGCAAGCGACTCCAGGTCCGACGCGAACTCGTGGAGTTCGCTTTCGCCGGGCAGAATGATGTTCAAGCCGCAGTTCAGGAAAAACTTTTGAACCATGAGTCCGATCACTGGCTGCTCTACCTGGCGAGGATCCATGCAGGCAAAGGTCAGGATCATGCCGTTGCGGTCTGGAACGCACTGTCCCCGGCGATCCGCACCAGGAGCACCCTGATCTTCGTCGGCCCCGAGACCGACCCCGGTCAACTGAAACGACTCGAAAAACAGATCCAGTCAGCTGCGGATCCGCAGCGAATTCTTCTTGCGGGACCGACCCATCATCCGGAACGCTGGCTTCAGGCCGCTGACCTTTACCTCTCCTGTTCCGAATTCGAAGGGATGCCTCTGGGGCCGATCGAGGCGGCAGGAACCGGGCTTCCGCTTCTGCTTTCGCGAATCCCCGGCCACGAACTTCTCAGGGATCACAGTACACAGTTTGACCTCAAACTCCCCGCTGAAGGAGCTCACTGCATTGAACAGATTCTCGGTGCCGCGTCTGTTGATGCAGCCGAGGACTCCGTTCAACCTCGGTCCTTTCACGAAGGACTGCTCGCCAGTTCCAGAACCATCCGGAGCCAGTACTCGCTTGAGTTCATGGCCGCAAGCTACCAGGCACTCTATGAACACTCTCCTTCATAAGCTCATCCGCCTGATTCAGACACGCCCTCTCCAGCTGTATCCGACGGCCAGGGGCTTCATCCTGTTCTCAGTCACGCATTTCTTCGGAAGGATCTTTTTCAGGCCAGACCACGGCATCACCCTCGGCCAGAATGTGCGCCTTCAGCGGCTGCGCTGCCTGAGCGCCGAACGCCCCTCAGCTACCATCAAAATCGGCAGCCATTCGATCGTCTACGAAAATGCGAAGCTCGAAGCCTATGGCCAGGGACAACTCATTCTCGGTGAGAATTGCATCATCGGTGACGCCAGGATCTACAGCCGACTGCGAGTCCAGCTCGGCTCCCGAGTGGTGACCAGCTGGAATGTCTTCATTCAGGATTTTGACCCGCACCCGGTGGATCCGTCCCTGCGAAAGATCCAGACTGAGCAGATGTGCGCGGAATTCAGACCTCGCTTCGGGGGAAACACTGAACCGGTTCGACGGCTGAAGTGGGACTTTCCCGCTCAGGATGTCATCATCGGAAATGACGTCTGGATCGGCGCCAATGTCAGCATTCTCAAAGGCGCTCAGATCGGGGACGGCTGCGTGATCGCCACAGGCTCCGTAGTCACTGCAGGCATTTATCCAGCCGGCTCCCTTCTGGGCGGAATCCCCGCCAAAGTGATCCGGTCCCTTCTGGAGAAAGCTGAAGTGCTGACATGAATTCCGTTTTACGCCAGTCCATCAAAATGGGAATGGGTCTGAGCCTTGGGCTGCTCCCCTTTCCAGAGCATCCCACTTTCGGGGAGCAGGGTCTGCACCTCAGGTGGAGACTGGGCTGGATCAAGGGCTGGCTTTTGAGGCCGTATTGGAAGCTTTGCGCTCACTTCGGCGGCACTCGCCTTCAGATCGGCAAACGCTTCTCCCTCCAGGGTCAGTTGAAACTGAGTGGGCCAGGCACCGTCATCCTCGGCGATGACGTGATCATGGACGCCGTGTGCACCCCTTTCACGCATTCGCGAACAGCCGTCATTCAGATCGGTTCGTGCTGCTTCGTGAATGGGACCCGTTTTGGCTGCTCCGAGCGGATCGATATCGGGGACGAGTGCATTCTCGCAGACGCGCGAATCATGGATACGGACTTTCATGCGGTCCACAGAAACCGAAACTTGCCGGGAATGCGTCCGGAAGTCGCCCCGATCAGGATCGGCCGCAACGTGTGGATTGCGGCCGGCTCCGCAGTCCTCAAAGGAATCACCATCGGTTCGCATTCCGTCATCGCCTTCGGATCCGTGGTCACTCGGGATGTTCCCGAAGGTCGTATTTACGGCGGCAACCCGGCCCGTGATCTGGGCGAGGTGCCTCTCTCATGATCGTTCACCTCTTCAACTCCTCCGTGGTCAGCGGACCTGAGACTCTCGTGCTGCCCGCACTTCGGGAGTGGGGAGAAAAAGTGTGCATCGTCTTTCTGGCCGAATCACGCCTTTCTGAGGATGCTCAGCGATCTCCCGTGGAGTACGCCCGCAAGCTGGGGCATGAGGTTCATTCAGTTCCGGTAAGAAGTCGCTGGGACCGGAAAGCGTTTCTCGAACTCAGACAGTTGCTCGACCGAATCCAGCCTGCCGCCGTCCACGCCCATGACGTCAAAGCCAGTCTTTACGCTCTGAAGGCTTCTCAACTCAAGATCGGCAAGCCAGTCGAAACTGGCAAATTCAAGCTCATCTCAACCCATCACGGAGCAGCCGCGCGGAAGGGCAAAATACGCCTCTACGAAGAATTCTACGTACGCATGCTGCTCCCGCATTTTGATGCCACCCTCTGCGTCTGTGAAAGCGACCGCCTCTCCCTGCTCCGCCGCGGATTGCGCGCCGAAAAGCTGCATCTCCATCTCAACGGTGCTGACCGAGATTGGGTTGCGCCTGAGGAACGTTCGGACGCCCAGCTCAAGATCCGGGAGCGGTGGAATCAGATCGCCGTGCCAGGGCTCCCCCTGCCCGACCTTAAGCCCAGGCTTCTTCTAGGAGCAGTGGCCCGCCTGAGCTCGGAGAAACGTCATGACCGCATGCTGAGAGCGCTGAAAGTGATTCGGAATCTTCACCCCGAACTGCCGATCTCTCTGGTGTGCTTTGGCATCGGCGATCAAGACCAGGCGCTGCGGACACTGGCTCATGAACTCGGCGTCGAAGATTCAGTCCACTGGATGGGATATTCAAAAACCATCGGTCAAGAGATGGCGGGCTTTGATCTGCTTCTCTGCCTCTCGGACGGCGAAGGCATTCCAGTCAACCTGATTGAAGCCGGTTGGACTGGAACTCCCGTGCTTTCCACGCGTGTGGGGGGAATTCCTGATCTCATTCCGGACCCCAGCGTGGGTTTCCTGGTGGAAAAGACCCAGACGGACGAATTCATCGGCAGGAAGATGAGTGAGCTGCTTCTCAATCCTCACCTTCTCAGAGAAACGGGTCAGCGCTATCAGGAACGGGTATGCAGCACTTTTTCACAGAAGGCGTGGCTCGACCGCCTTGAAGAGATTTACGCCACTCTCACCTGAAACCCGCTTGAACTGGAACAGAACTGGAGCAGGCTGAATGGAAATCAGGCGGAAGCGATCTCGCCGCTTCGCATCTTTTCGAGCCCTTTACGACGCACGGCTTGCTGAATTCGACGTTTGCGACCTTCAGTGCCACCGGAAAGCATCACGGAAGTGGTATTGAAGACGATCGTGGCATCCAACCAGGGCGAGCGCTTCATCAGATAAAAAAGGTCAAATTCCAGCTTGCGGCGCGAATCAGCCGTTGAATTGGCGTAACCCTGTCTCACCTGCGCCCAACCCGTGATTCCGGGTTTGACCAGGGTGCGGAGGGAGAACATCGGGATCTCCTTTTCGAGCTGTTCAACGAACACCGGGCGTTCCGGACGAGGTCCGATGAAACTCAGCTCGCCGCGAGCGACATTGAGAAGCTGAGGGAGTTCATCCAGATGGGTGGCCCTGAGCAAGGCTCCGACAGGACTCAGACGGGAATCGTCGGCAGCGGCACTGGCCCAGACCGGACCGTTCTTTTCGGCATCCGTCCGCATGCTCCGGAACTTCACGATTTCAAAAGGGCGGGACTTCAAGCCGACCCGGGTCTGCCTGTAAAAAATGGGCCCTTCGCTCGTCAACTTCACCAGTAGGGAAACCAGCAGGAACACGGGACTCAGAAGGATCAGCATGAAGAACGCGAGAACGGGCTCAACCGCATATTTGACTGCGGAATAGAGCCGAAGTGAAGGATCCTGGAATGTCCCCTTCTGTGCCAGATTGCGAATCATTTCGGAGGGATCTGAAGAAACTACGGGATCAATTTCCAGAAGCGCGCCTTCGAAATCCAAAACGCGCTTGCCATCGAGATGGGCTCTGTAAATGATCTGAATGATTTCACTCTGGGTGATCGATTTGGAAGTGACGACCAGGGCCTTGGTGCGGGAGACCAGCTGGTTCAATTTTTCAATGTCCACCGGACTGCCCAGCTCGTCTCCTGCAAGAGTGCCGGAAACCAGAATCTTGTGACTTCCGAAATATTGCTGAAGGACTGCCCGAAGGCGGACTTCTTCGTCAGGAAAAATCACGAAAAGCAGGTTCTTGTGGAGTCCTTTGAAAATGAAACGGGTCGAATTCATTCTGACAAACAGGTATTTCAGTTCCAAGAGATCTCCTTCTCGTTCTTCAACGAGAGCCACAGTCGAGGGCAGTCAAGTCCTGATAGAAACGCCATCAGCAATCGGCGCATCCAATTCGAACGGTACACAAATGCGAAAAGGGTCGAGCTCAAAAAGATTCCCACGATGATGCCAGTTCCATCATTTCGAAAAGCAGGAGCGAGGAGAGCAACTGTCATACCAATGCCAAGACCGAGAAAAAGCACCCAGTAGGCCCAGAAAAGACGAAAAATTCTACGCGAAGCCACTGCCATCGCGTAGGGACTCCGAACGAAAGACTGGAAAAAATCTGCCAGGTAGATTCCATCAACCCACTGCAGATTTCCAAGGACGAGACGCCTGCGGCGACGAATTTCGAGGCCGAGCTCGCTGCGAACACCGACATCGGTGACCCAGCCATCCACGGCGCCAGCGCCCTGCTCCGAGGTTCTGGCCGCGAGATAAACGATCCGATGAGTAGGAAAACGCAGACGAAGGCTGAGCGGGATCACGACATCGTCGTTCAACCAGGTGCGGTTCTTCAAGGTCTTCAGAACGGTCAGAAGCGTTTCTTTCCGGTAAAATACGGTAGCGCCGTGAACACTGGTCGGTCCACCCGCATGATTTTCAAGGCTCTTGAGAAGCTGTTCGAGCTTCCAGTTGGCCCTTTCCAGGGCACCCCCGCCGGCTAACCCACGTTCCGGGAGATAAGACGGGGCCACCGCCAGAACAGCGTCGTCAGACCAATGCCTGGAAACTTCTCGAACTAAATCACGATGCCAGATGCTTCCACAATCGACGAAAGCGATCCAGGTCGCCTGACTCTGCTCTGCCAGGAGAGCCAGCATAGTCCATTTTCCGGCACTCCCGAAGTTCGGAACCGTGGCTATTTCCAGCGACGGATGTCGTGCGGAGAATTGCTCGACTTTCAGGGCTGTCCCGTCCGTGCAATGGTCCAGTCCAACGGTGACTTTCGTCTGGAGACGAGAGCCGAAATGTTCACTCTGAACGAAGGAGCTGATCGACACTGAAACAGATTCGAGTGTCCTTTCAATGACCTCCGCTTCATTGTGTGCAGTGACAAGAACTTCAAACGTGAGTGACTCCCGTGAGGACGCCGCCTGCAACGGTCGGCGCTTCACTACTTTTGCGAAGAGGACCGGTGCAAGGCTTCCCAGGAGGCTCCATGAGAGTCCGAAGGCACCGACTGCAATCAATCCAAAAGCGGTGGCGGATGCGAAGCCGACAGGGAGAGAGATGGAGAGGAACTGCGTGCTATTCATAACTCTATGAGAAAAATCCGTGCATTTTGCCGAACCCTCGGATTGCATGCACGACACTGTTTCTGTACTACCCCACTGGAAAATCAAGTTTCGATGGCCCGTGTTAAACTAAAACGTCAGACTTTACAAAAGCATTTTGTAGCACAATTTATTTTTGGTTTGAGTATAAGCGGCCGTGGACTCAGCAGTGAACTTCAACTTGAACAAATCCAAGACGGACTCATCAGAATTGATCTGGATCACGCCCAAGTGGCCGCTCCCGGCCGATGACGGTGCCAAACAGGCCAATACTCAGTTGATTCACAATCTTGCTCTCCAGGGGCAGGTCATTCACTTCTGCCCTTTGATCACCAAACATGAACTGGAAATCGATTTCGAGCGTGCGAAGAGGGACCTGGCGGTCACAGACGTCACTCCCATCATCCGTCCCTCGACCACCGTCTTGCGAAGATTTCTTCATCTCCTGTCAAATCCATTTACCGCCCTGACCTTGGCTCCCTTTGCGGAACGTGAAGTTGCGAATCAGATCCGAAACGTGATCGATCGTTTTCCCGATGCTCTCGTCGTGCACGACGGTCTCCATTGCGCCGGCTGGACTCTTCGCCGGCTCGAGAAAGACGCAAGAACTCGGCCGACTCTGATTTACCGCGCGCATAACGTCGAAAGCGCTCTGTGGGAAAGTGCAGCGAAGGAAAGGCCCTGGTCCTCTCCATTCGGGTGGTTTCTGCGCTTCCAGAAAATCCTGATGGAAAGATTTGAAAGGAAAGTTGCCCAGGACTCGTTCCGCGTTTTTCCAGTTTCGGATGTGGACGCCCGAATCTTCAGATCCTGGATCTCCGAGTCCCGAGTCATCACCCTCCCGATCGGGATGGCAACGGCAGCAGTCCGGTCAGAGGAAGAAGTCGATGGATCACGTCCGCTCCGCCTGCTCTTCGTCGGAAAGCTTGACTGGGCACCCAATCGCGATGGACTCCTGTGGTTCCTCAGGGAAGTGTGGCCAGAAGTCTGCCGCGTTCGCGCTGACATTGAACTCACGATCGTCGGCTCTGGAATTCCTTCCGCCACACTCGCGGAGAAATTCAAAATGCCGCGGGTGAATTTCCTGGGTCGAGTGGACAGTCTGGTGCCTCATTACCAGGCGTGTGATGTCACTCTCGTCCCCATCTTCTATGGCAGTGGTACCCGAGTGAAAGCGATTGAATCCTGTATCCATGAAAAGCCCTGTCTCAGTACCGCGCTGGGAGTCGAAGGTCTTGATCTCTCAGGTGACACCCATTATTTTCGCGCCGAAGACGCACGGGAGTGGATCGACACTCTGGTCAGTCTCAGCAACCTGGAAACGGCGGAGCGAGGAAAGAAGGCCTGCCTCCACATCAGAGATCGCTTCGATCCAGTCAAAATCGCGCGTAAATTCGGCGAATCGCTTCGCGCTGTACCCGGAACGGAGCCGGCGGTGCATCCATGAGTGCGATTCTCAGATCAGGTCGAGATTTTTCCAGCTTGACCGGACTTCGCACCCTTTTCATCATCTGGGTGATGTTCTCCCACGCTCCGACGGAAGTGGTGCCTCCATTTCTTCGATCCATTCAGACCCACTGGACTTTTGGGGTGGATGGGTTTCTGGCGATCAGCGGCTTTCTGGTCACACGCAGCCTCATGGACTGTCAGAATCGATGGGGCGACGTCGAAGGAGGACTTGGAAGAAATCGCACTGCAGTGCTTGAGTATCTGGTTCGAAGAGTCAGCCGAATCTGGCCGCCCTATTTCGCGATGTTGGGTTTTCTTGGGATCTTCGGCTACTTCTCCCAAGGCGCATTTCATCAACAGCTGATCGTCTTGGGGAATTCCCTGATCAGTTTTCCGCTGTTTTTCGCGAACTACACGATGGCTCCGGTCCATGGGCATATTCCGTTGATCCTGCAGGCCTACTGGTCGATATCGTATCAGGAGCAGTTCTACCTCCTGATTCTTCTTCTCCTCGCCTTGAACAGGAAGCGCTGGGTTCCGGTTCTGATTGTGGCGACTCTGGGATCGATCTTTGTCAGAGTGCTCACGACTCTTCGCTTTGAAGAGAAGACGGGTCATGCCTTTCAGTTGGAGACTTTTCTTCATCTCAACCTGGATGCAATGGGCTGGGGATGCATCGCCTGGCTGGCTTACGAACACCTTTCATTCCTCTGGAGCCGCCCGCGACGCGCCTGGATCAGTACCGGAGTCATCCTCTCCCTCCTGATCCTTTCGATCGCACTCCGAAGTTTTGCCACAGATGACTTCTCGAGGGCGATGCTCTCGACAATCAGGGCACCCCTTCTCGCGCTCCTGGTCCGGATGATCTGCGAGTTTGACTCTTCTAACCTGCCTCCCATTCGCCTTCTCAAAAGCCGTCTCATGCAGACGATCGGCAAGGCGACTTACGAGATCTTTCTGCTTCATATCGTTGTATACGCGGTGCTACAGAAGACCCCACTGAAGTACTCCCCGTGGTTTCTGTCGGTTTCGTATCCCATTTCATTTGCGGTCGGTTACCTGGCTTACCGGGGATTTGGATTGCCGGCACAGCGCTGGCTCAAAATGAGGTTGCGTGGACCATTGGGATTGAGCAGGAATGTCAGCTCCAAAGGGACTGGCGCATCCGTCTGTCCACCGCGGACTTTTTCATTGTAAAACTCGTGAAAGAAGATGATACCAGCCCAACTTGAGTTTTGATGCAGGGGGAGACCTGAGAACAATGAAGACTGTAATGACCCAGCAGACGTGGATTCAGTTGCCCGAGAAGCGGTTCGAGAGTGAAGAGCTCGCTCCCGTTCAACACGGTCTGTCCAATCACCCGCTTCTTCAGATGGACGAACTTCTCAATCTCGCACTTCGCATGCCCGCGGATCAGGTCCGATTTTACAGCGGCAGCCAGGTGCCGATCACTCAAAGCCTCGAGACGGTGGCCGAACGTTTTTCCAACGGCATGACTCTCGCGGACACCATGAAACACATGGATACTGCTGGCTCCTATGTCTTCCTCGGACAGGTCCAGACGGATCCGGTCTACAAGGCATTGGTTGATGAAGTGCTCGACCAGATCGAGCCGATGATCATCGCTCAAACTCCAGGGCTCAAAAAAGGCAATCGACTGGAGCGTCGTGAAGGCTGGATTTTCATTTCCTCCCCCGGGGCCGTCACTCCCTACCACCGCGACCACGAAACCAACTTTCTCTGTCAGGTCCGTGGCAAGAAGACCGTGCATGTGTGGGACGCGCGCGATCGTGAAGTCTGCTCAGAGTCCGAAAACGAAACTTTTCACGGCGCTCACACCCTCAAAGCCACGATCTATCGTCCGGAGCTCGAAGCCAAGGCGAGGATATTTGAACTCCGTGCCGGGGACGGTGCCTACATGCCTTACACCAATCCTCACTGGGTCAAGAATGGAGATGAAGTCTCCATTTCACTCAGTGTCACTTATCACACTGCAGTGACCGATCGGATTCGCAACCTCTATCGAGTCAACCACACCCTTCGAAACAAGGGCTATCAGCCCGAGGTCGTTGGCCGCAGCCCGATGCTGGATGCGCTCAAATACGCAAGTTACGAGAGCTTCAAGCGCGCGAAGCGCCTGCTCAAAGACGATCCTCATTACCGGACGACCGCGTACACCTGATCCCTTCCAACTGCTGCACGGCAGAGTCGCCAGGAATCCTACTTGCACTGTTTTCACTCTGAGCCGAAGGACTGGTGCAACATGAGACCTTATGTGATCTGCCATATGATGGGGACCCTCGACGGACGAATCAAATCAGCTCACTGGGGCCTCAAAAACGCCTCGAAGTACTTTGAGGATCAGGCGGCGAAGATCAAGGTTGATGCGTGGCTCGCAGGGCGCACGACCATGGAAGAATTTTCGAGTCAGAAGCCTTATCGAAGGCGGAAAGGCAGATTCAACCTGCCGAAGACCGACTTTGTCGCCGAGCACCGCGGAAAGTCGTTCGCCGTCGCAATCGATCCGTCGGGCAAGTGCCATTGGGATTCGAAGTCCATGCCATCGGAACACATCATCGAAGTCCTCACAGAAAAGGTCTCGACCGAGTACTTGGACCACCTGCGTTCCAGCGGTGTCTCCTATGTTTTCGGCGGAAAAACAGCGCTGAATCTCGCACTGGTCCTCCGGAAGCTGCGTAAATGTTTCAACATCAGGCGCCTCCGGATTGATGGTGGAGGGCATGTGAACGGCTCCTTTCTCAAAGCCGGACTCATCGATGAATTCAGCCTGGTACTCAGTCCGCTGGCCGACGGCAGGACCGGCTCTCCCTCCGTTTTCGAAGTGAGCGATGACTCTGCCGGGAGGAAGGCCACGCGATTCAGAATCAAATCGATCAGAAGGATTGATCGCGATTTTCTATGGATACGCTACGTCGCGGTCAAAAGCTCGAAATAGGGAACTGTGGGGGGACTCTCGGGCTTACCTTCTCTGTGCGAACCAGATTCACCCGCTCACGCAGGACCATCAGTTCGCCATTGAAAGGGTGAAGCGGCCTTTCATAGGCTGAAACCACGAAAGTAATCTCTTCAGCCGGAATTCGCGGTTTAAAATGGGCAGTTCATGATGAAAGAGGGCGATGTCAGCGGGGAAATGGAAATTCCGGAAGCCCGATTTACAATGCTTGCACGGGTCTCCTAAAAGGGATTCTTGTCGACGGTGATGAACCGGATTTCGGAGATGACCGTGCCTCATTGCAAGAGGCCCCGGCGCGGTGAGTGGGAGGGATGCAGGAGCCAGATCATGCCCCGAGTGTCCCTGATCGAAGATATCATCCCAGACATCCACATAACTCATCGAAACTGATAACTTTATATTTTAACTCAGCGCGTTGCATTTAGGTCTACGAGAGGTTATAAGCTCCTGATGTCGGACTTCAGAACCAGCACCTCTCTTCTGCTTCTCGCGACCCTCCTGATGGGTTTCACTCTGCTGTCCAAGGCTTCTGCATCCGAAAAAACGAAGATGATTCAGGGGCTTCTTCAGAATGAAGCGGCTGCGCTGGAAGTTTCCGCGGACGAAGAGGGCAGATGCCGTTACAAGCCGTGGTCCCATAAAACAGACCGGGCACTGGGGGATTGGAACTGCAATTTCCTTTCACGCGGTCTGAAGCGTGATCACCATCAGGCCTTTCCAAGTGTGAACGAAGCCTTCAATCTGAGCGGCAGTCGTGAGGAAAGCACGTTCCAGGTGGACAGTCTCCTCAATTACGGAGGCGTGATTCCCTGGGACTACCATTACGAGATCACTCGACACATCGACGGTTCGACCGATGTGACGATCCGGATTCACTATGAACCTTCAAGAAAAGTGCTCGCTGAAGCCGGAGCGGGCGAACTCATCGCACTCGTGCCGCAGTACGTGAAGGAAGCCGAAGGGATCTGGAATTCGACCGCGCCGGCGAATGTGCGCTACCATTTTCAGATCGTGGAGGATCCCTCGACCGCTCATTACGTAGTCGAGCTCAATCACATGAAGAACCCGCTCTACAATCGTCATATCCCGCTCGAGAACACGAATGGGCTCCTCTACGCCAACGAGATCGGACACATGCTGGGACTTGATGATGAACATGAGTACATCGGCAGTGTCATCCGAGGCGGCATCAAACTCTGTTCTCACGAATCGCTCATGTGCGCGGGCACTGGAAAGCCGATGCTCTACCATCACTACCTCATTCTCCGTCGCAGAGTCTCCAAGGAAGCAACGGGTTCCCGAAAACTCTGAACACCCGATTGCTGTCAGAAAAGACTCAGACTCTGCTCAGCCCCGGGTTCCTCCATTCAAGTTTTTCCGCGATCTGCCGATACGTGAAAAACGTCAGTTGAATGCCTTTTTCGCTCGTATCACGAGGAGCCACCATGGATCGCCTGAGTCAATTGCAGAAAACCCTTGCCCAAGCCTTCAAGAATCACTCAAACAGTGAAAATACCCAGCGACTCAATCACCTCGAGAAGATTGACCGCAGACTCTACGGGATGTTCCTCATCGAGACGTTTCATTACACTCGTCACAATGCCCGCAATCAGGCTCGAGTGGCGACTCGGGACGAATTGCTCGACATCAATTACATGAAGTTCTGCCTGAAGCACGCGATGGAAGAAGCGGGCCACGAATACATGGCTTTCGCTGATCTCAACAGCATGGGTGTGGAGTTCCTGCAGAGCGAGCTGCCTCCTCCCCTGCCTGAAACCGAAACTCTGATCGCTTACCTCTACCGGGTTTCCGATACGGGAAATCCCATGGCGCGCCTCGGTTACAGTTACTGGGCCGAAAGTTGTTATGGTTACACGGACGGAACGAAGACCGTCTTCAAGGAACTGCTGGATCTCAAGACCCATCAGATGACTTTTCTCGAGGCTCATGCGGCCATTGACGTAGCCCATTTTGAGGAAGTGAAATTCGCGATCAACCGTTTCGTCAAGACCGAAGCCGACTGGAAAGCCCTTGAAGAAGTCATGCTTCACAGCTTGAAACTGACGGCGACCATGATGGACAGGGTCATCGGTCAATACCTCCTGCATCTCGAAGGACAGCCCACTCGCTATGGCATTCTGGACCGCCTGCTCAAGAAGCCCGCCTGAAGGAAATTCGAATGAGTGAGGCCGCCGTGAGAGCATTTGCGACCAAAATTCTGGGACCAGCGACCAAGTTGGCGCCAGTGATTCTGCTCGGAAGCTGGCTCTTCGCACTTCGCCACTTCATCCTGCATCCGGGCGTGGGTTCGGGGACTCTGCTTGTTTCGGCGGTGTACCTCCTGCCGGTCGCGAGTTACAGGTTGATCGAACCCCTGTTCCCCATTCACACGGGGGCGAGCAGGCTCGGTCGAAATCGTCCGCTCAATGGCTGGGCCGTCGCACACCGATTTCAGATTCTCTTCAGTGTGTTCGAGAGTCTGGAGAGAATCCTGCGCGTGGTTCCCGGCGCCTACAGCGCGTGGCTGCGCCTCTGGGGAAGCAGGATCGGCAAGAGGGTCTACTGGACTCCGCACACTCTCATCGGGGATCGCACGCATCTGAACATCGGCAATGACGTCTTCATCGGAAATGCCTCCTACCTGTCCCCTCACATCGTGAAGAAAACCCGGGATGGGTTTCTGCTCCTGCTCAAGCCGATCGTCATCGAAGACCAGGTGTTCGTCGGCACTCACTGCGTCCTGGGTCCGGGCACTCTGCTCAAGAAGGGCTTTGAACTCCCCGCCTACCACATGACGATCAATGGAAAATTCAAGAAACAGGAGATCGTGGATGTCGAAGAAATCACCGAATCCGCCTGAACATGAACTCCTGAAGCCTTTTCTGTCCCAGGAAAAGGTGATCTCCCTCGCCCGAAAGGCGCCGGATGCGCGCATCGGAAAACTGCTTTCGGTCATGACCGGCATCACCGAAGAGAAGTATCCCCAGTCCAGTGCACCCTATTTCTGGGATGAAGCGCGCTTCGAATTGGGAAAATCCGTGGACTATCTCGCCTTGCCACAGGCGATCCGGACGGACCTGCTCACTCTTCTGAGCCGCCACAGTCTTCTGACTTCCTACTACATAGAAAAAGGGGCGATCTCGTTCTGTGGGAAAATGGCGATGATGGCCGAGTCCATGGACGAAAAAGCTCTGTATTTCGCCATGGGAAATGAAGAAGTGAGCCATCTTCTTGAATTTGAGAAGTTCATCGCCTTTGATCCCGAGCAACCTCACTTCATCACTCCGTTCATTCGCACGCTTTCAGACCTCATTCAGGACAATGATCGCATCACGAGTTTCTTCGTGGCGCAGGTCCTTCTCGAAGGCATGGCCTTGAGCCATTATGAAACCCTGCACGAAACCTGTCTGGACGAGGGCCTGAAGAAAGCGATTGCCCAGGTCCTTCGGGACGAGTCCGCTCATCATGGCTCGGGACTGGTGCTCATGAACCAGGAAACTCTCGAAGCCGAACAGGTGGTCAGCCTCACGGCCGTCGCCACGACCGTCTCCAACATGCTCGTGCACCAGGGCCGCATGCTGATGGAAACTCTTCGGCAGACTGCCGAGAAACACTCCGTCGTGCTTGGGCCGGAACTCCTGGAAAGAATCGCGCGGGACATTGATCTACATTCGCAGATGAAAAAGCGGGTGCACCGCCTGCGCGAGAGTCTCTCCAAGCTCAAGGACAAGGCCCTGGTCAGTCAACTCCTCCAGATCCCCGCACTTCAAGCGTGAATAGATCATGAATCACTCTGGCAATCAGTCAACCACAGGAAAACGGATTGGAGTACTGACCTTCCCAGCAGCTGGCCATCTTCAGTCCATCGTCGCGCTGGCCCAGGCTCTCGAAGCCCAGGGGCATGAAGTGGTCTATTTTTCGATCGCCGATGGCAAAGCACTCCTCCAAGCTCGTGGAATTGAACCTGTACTGTACGGCGAACCGCGCCTGCCTCTCGGATCCCTGAAGCGACTCGCGGGAAAAACCGTGAAGACTTCGTCGTATGCCTCCATTGTGCATGGGCTCAAATTTCACCAGCTGCTTCTGATGGGGACCGTGCAGGACCTGCTGCCTCAACTCAAAACACTGAAATTGTCGGTACTCCTTGGCGATGAGTTGATTTTGAGCGGCAAGACTCTGGGTGAATGCCTGAAGATACCTTTCATCGGAATCAGTCAGACGCTGTCGATCTATCCCGGCACTCAGGGCAGCGACCTCCCGCCATTTGTGGATCCTGCTCATTCCAGCTGGCTCAAGTCTCAGCTCGCCCGAATGTTCGCGGACCTTTACCTGTTCCTGCTGCTTCTCCCTCTTCAGGGCTTCCGACAGAAGAATGGCCTGCGCACTGAACGCCACCTGCGTGACTTTTTCTCCTCTCAGGCTCACCTTCTTCCGTATGCTCGCAGCTTCTCACCTGCATCCCAGGTCCCCGGTCACTTTCATTTCACGGGTCCTCTGATTTCACTGGTCCGGTCCCCCACTCCGCAAATGCGCTCGGGGATCTACGCCAGTTTAGGGACTCTGGTGGATTTGCCCAGAAAGGAGCGCATCTTCTCCGATCTGCTTCAGTGCGAAATCGACCGCAGTCTTCTGATCTCGCTCGGAAGTGCGAGCGGAGAAGTCTCGGAAACTCTGAGCCAGTTGGCCAATCACGTACCCGCTGGTGCGAGAGTGGAAAGCTATGTCCGGCAGCTCGAGGTGCTCCCTCGCAGCGAAGTCATGGTCACCCACGGCGGACTGAACTCGGTGCAGGAATGCATTCTCACTCGAACCCCAATGCTGGTGCTCCCTATCAAACACGATCAGCTCGGAGTTGCAGCCCGCGTACGGGAGCTGGGACTGGGCGAAGTCTGCACATCAGCCGAAATGGCGTCTGGGAACCTGAGTGAAGTGCTGAAGACTCGACTGACACGGATGCTGGAGCCTTCTCGGCAGGCGTTTCATCTGGCCAATCTCGAAGCACAGGCGTTGGAAATCGAGTCGTCAGGCCGATTGCAGAAAGCCGTGGCCGTCGTTGAAGAGCAACTTTCGAAAACGAAACCGGCTGAAGAAGCTCACAGGGGTGAAAAGTGAAACCGAAGTCCTCCGAAACTTCCGCTTCCTGGCTGAAGTTGAATCAGCCGGGACTTTGGAGAAAATTCTCCCTGGTGCTGTGGCGCAGTCCGGTCGAAGCGGTTCGTTTCACGGGAGTGATCGAGCTAGTCGTCGCTGGAATTGAGGGAGTTCTGCGAGAGCGCAAGGACCGCGGCAATACCCGCCAACTGACCTGGACTCCTGTCCTGCTCCATGCCTGGTGCAAGGCGCTTCAGCAGAATCCTGAGTTGAATGTCTTCGTACGCAAAAACGTCTTTTACACGCGAAGAAATGTTGATGCGCTGCTTCGCATGAACGTTCAGGAACCGGCCGGGACGGCTTCGCTCTGGGCCTGCTACCTGCGCGGGACACAGGAGAAGAGCCTTCTGGAAATCGCGCTTCATCTTGAGCGGCATCAGAAGAAGATCGAAAATTCGGACGCAAGATATCCCCGGATGAGTCGAGTTCTTGAAGCACTTCCGGTGCTTCTGCTTAGGGGGATCTGGGACTTCCAGAACTGGAGTCAGAATCGACTCGGTTGGCGGCCCGGGTTCATGCCGGACCTTTCTTATCCTTCGATCTCCATGAGCAACCTGGGATCGCTGGGCGGAGTCCTGCTTGCTCCTCTGGTCGTGCGTGGGCTCCACTGCCCGATCCATCTGTCGCTGGGAAATGCGAAGAAAGGCCGATTGCCACTGATCCTCGGACTGGATCACCGAGTGCTCGACGCTGGCGCGGCGGTGCGCCTTCTTCAGAAGGTTCAGGAAATCCTAAACTCTGAACAGTTTCTCGGAGAAATTCGTCACATTCCGTGAAGCTTTCAAGCTCAACTGCGGGATAGAAGGACGCGGAAGCGCGTGACTGGCCAATGGCGCAAAGAGGGAGTAGATGCGGTAGACGAGCTTTTCCTTCCAGCTGAGTGGATACTCGGAGCCGGCGCGACGAGCTTCAGCCTGCAACGAATCAATCACCGGCTTCATGAAGAGGCACCATTTCAGTGGGCCCTCGAGCAGCCCATAGACTCCGAAATGCTGATGACAGGCCTTCATCACCGTGATGAGGTAAGGCTTGTCTTCTCTTCGGGGTTTCTTCTCATAACTAAGTCCAGTCACCTTGAAACAGATTTTTCGGTAAAGTCTCTGAAGTCGATCATCCGAAGTGATGATGAGGTATTTGCGCTGATGGGTTCGAAGAACCCGGTGGACCGCGCGGAAGAGTTCGATCACGGCCTGGGTCCCTCTGAACTCAGGCAGAAGAAACAGGCGACCGATCTCAATGCATTCGGATGGCTGAGGTATCTGATTGTGCCGAAAGCTTTCGGGAGTCTGAAGTTCCTTGGGAATCCAGTGAAAAGGAGTGGCCGAGCAAACTTCGGGCACTCGAACGGTGATGGCACCGACCAGCGTGGAGGTCCCATAATCCAGAATGGACCGAGAAGTGATGTAGAGCCCGAGCATGTGAAAACTCGGATCGCGCAGCACTTCGAAGGACTCCCCGTGTTCGGAGAGGGATTTCCCAGCATCGAAATAGACGCGGTTGCGCAGCTGGACCAGAGCGATGAAATCGGCAGGCTGGGTAATTCGTTGAACTCTCAAAGTCATTCAGATACCTATCCTATTGCGTCGCGTTATAGCAGCCGTCACGCATTTTGTCAAAGTTTTTGGTAGCTTGCATGCCTGCGCCCGGGTCGACGCCGGAGCATCCAAGCCCACGGAATCATGAATTAAAGCTTGGAACTTAAAAGACTGGCCCGGCCACTGGGTGCAGCGCCATTCTTTAGGTTCTCAGCCCATTCAGTTTCGAAATTCGGGTGCCGATAAGGATGAAGAGGTCGCTGAAACTGAAACCTGAATTCAGAATCAAATTTTCAAACACTCGTGTGTTTCTCGCGCTCGCCTTCTGGGGTCTCCCTACGGTGGCCTTCGCGGCGGACTTCTGTGCGGGCCTCGTCCATGCGAAATTCTCCAGCCAGTCTGAACAGAGGGTTTCGAAACTCAAGCCCGGATCGCTTGCAGTCCTCACGCACACGAGCCTGGACCAGCAACTTGAAACCCATTTTCTCGGCAGAATTCAGAATGCAGGCGGCAGCTCTCATTCGTACCTTTTCTACGATACCGCGTCTCAGGAAATTCACTCGATCCCAGCAGACCGCGTCGCCCTTTCCGATGCCCAGGGCTCAGCCATTGAGGCATCTCGCGGTAAACTCTACGTGCGATCCGAAAATCAGGAAGGTCCGACCTGCGCGGCTTACAGCCTTTTCAATTGCCTGCGGCAGGTGGCCCTCGATGAGAAAGCTCCGGACCGGGTCCGACTCGCGGTCTCGGATGAGTCTCACCGCATCAAGCTGCTCATGAAAGCAGTCAATGAAATCTATATCGGAAAATTTGGCAACGCACTTCCAGGTGCGATCGAAAAGCTCGCCACCGAACATCAGCTCAGGACCTTCACTCACCCGAGCTCCACGATCGAAGAATTCAGGGCCAGCATTCTGCGGGATCTCAATTCCGGGTGGCCGGTGCTGACCAGCTTCAGTGTCCCTGAAAAGATGGTTGAAACGGCGTATTCCATCTTCGAACACGACTCGCCTGAAATTGTCAGATCCTCCAAGAATCTCTGGATTCCCGCGAGCAGCACGACGACGCGATCGCATGACGCTCACGTCGTCGTGCTGCTCGCGGCGTTCGAAGCGCAAGGGGAAGAGTTCATTCTCGTCAGTGATCCCAACTGGCAGATGCCCCGGATCTGGCCGGCAAGTTATCTGGATCGACTTTTTTCCGGCAGGATGGCCGCCTCTACCGTCTGGTTCGAGGATGCGAAATGATCCACCTCAAGTCGATGACGGACGATGAGTTTTCAAGATATCTGAAGGACGCCATCCCCAGTTACGACGCGGGCAAGGTGCAGAGCGAAGGCCTGAGCGACAGTGATGCTCTGGCCCTCGCGCAGAGGACTTTTCAAGAGCTTCTGCCGAAGGGAATCCACTCACCCGATCACTTTCTTTTTTCGGTCTTCGACGATGATTCTGCCGTGCCTTGTGGAACGCTGTGGCTCGCGTGCCGACGGGAAGGCTCAAAGCACTACGCTTACATCTACGACATCATCCTGAATCCTGCGCACCGAGGAAAAGGCCTGGGCAGGCAGTTGATGCGATTGATGGAAGAAGAAGTTCGCCGCCAGTGTCTGCAATCCGTGGTGCTGCATGTCTTCGAACACAACACCCTGGCCATTCATCTCTATGAGTCGATGGGCTTTCACACGACCAACCGAATCATGTCGAAGAAGCTTTGAACGAATCAGGCGTCGCGGGTCCGCCAGATCAGGGCGCGCCATTCGCCCCGTTTGTAGATCACCGGTTGACGACCGCTCAGGAAAGACGCGTAGCGCGTGCCCACTTCAGGCAGGTCCGTGGCCACCAGACCTGAAAGAATCAAGGTGCCACCGGGAGCAAGGTGAGCGCAGAGGGATTTCGCGAAATCGAGAAGGATCGGCCGCAGGATGTTCGCGACGACGACATCAAAGCGTTCTTCTTTGACTTCGAGCGCCCGGGCACTCTGGATCCGGTCCCCCACGCCATTCAGCCTGGCGTTCTCTTCGGCATTCGCGATGCCTTCTTCATCAATCTCAATCGCGGTCACGCAGGCGCCGAGCCTGGCGGCACCGATCGAAAGAATGCCTGAACCACTGCCGAAGTCGAGAAGGCTCCAGCCCGACTGCGGATCATGTTTGGGTACCATCATCGCGATGGCTTGCAGGCAGAGCTGAGTGGTTTCATGCGCACCCGTTCCCCACCCGGCGCCAGGTTTGACGATGATGCCGATTTCTCCGCCCTCGACTGTTCCGCCCGGAGGGATGATTCTCCAATGAGGGCGGATCGGAATTCCGTCGGTCATAAAACTCTCTTCAGAAGCACATCAGGAAACTTCACGGTGAGCACCAGCGGATAGTGATCCGAGGGCATCTGGTACCGAGCCGTCGGAGTCTGAGGAAGTGGCTCCGGAATTCCGTAGAAGCCCTTGTAGCGGTAAGTCCCTGAACCTGAACCCACGACTCGGTCCACGAGATGCGGGGAGATCAACAGGTAATCCAGGACGGAGGGATGGGCAACGCCCGCGTAATCAAAGTGGACCAGTGAGATCCGCTCCGCCTCCGGAGTCTGAAGGAGATCATGAAAGTCCTGGAGGTCAGTCCGCTTCAGGAGCTCCAGCTCGAGACTCGCGAGATCCGTGTTGAAATCACCTCCGACCAGGATCGGAGTTTCCGGATAGTGAACCCGTCGCTCGTTGTAGAGTCCGGCCAGGGCGACGGCTTCGGCCATCCTCACATCCTTGCCCTTGAAGTCCTGATCCGAAGTGATCTTGGATTTGAGATGCACGAGAAGCAGAATCAGATGCACTTCCGGATTGGAGTCGGAGGATCTGGGGGACTGAAGGAGACGGAGCTCAGCCACGTCTCGCGAAAATTTCGAAAGGTAACGACCCTGGTACGTGTTGACCTCGATGGGAGTATCGCGATTGGAATGGGCTTCGATCTGGTAAGGCAGGCCCTTTTTCACGAGAAAAGCGAGGTCAATGTTTCGGCGGGAATTGCCCTCGACGAAGTGAACCTCAAACTGGTCATTCAGGAAATGCTGATTGAAACTCACGAGCGAGTCCCTGCCGCCGACTTCCGTCAGCATCAGGATGTCGGGATCAATGTCCAGAATGGCGTGCGCCAGACCCCAGACTTTCGCGATGGGCTTCTGTTTGCGCTGCAGTTGAACGAGCGCCAGCTCCCGCCACGCCCCCTCAGCCAGACTCGTGAGGTCCTGTCCCTGGTAGTAATCCATCGAAATGAACAGATTCTCGACGTTGAATTCGCAGATTCGAAGTTCTCGCTCGCTCATCTGCTCTCAGTGTAACGTAAATCGCGGACTTTGGCATCACGGCTGCCCCGAAAGATCAGAAGTTTTCGCGCTCAAGCTCAATGAGCCGCCCCTTGATCGCAAGGCCACTGCGATAGCCCCCCCCCATCCCAACTGCGGCGATTTCCTGTATTCTGCCTTTAACGACCGCTTTACCAACGAACCGGATTGGTCGTGGCGCCGTACCAGAA
>JACMNQ010000001.1 GCA_014378465.1 Oligoflexia bacterium
AAAAGGCCTTACTTTACTGATCTCATCGTCAGTCTGAAGTAAGGCCTTTTTTCGTTGGTCTTCGTTTGTTCTCTATTCCTGTTCCGGCTCCTTCTCCTTCTCCTTCTTTGTCCTCTCCTTTGCCTTGCCTTGTGAAGGGGGCATCCTTGTGGTGTGATACGATAATGAAAGTTCGAGGCCAAACCAGTCCCGAAGGAAAGTATCAATCGACTAAAACCCTTATTTTTAGGCTAAGTAGCTTAGGTGATGTGGTCTTGGCAACATCGGTCCTGTCTGCCCACAAGGGGCAGGCAGACTGGGTTGTTGCACGTGAATTTTCTTCTCTTCTGGAGGGGCATCCACGCATCAACCGTGTCTGGACTTTTGATCGTCAATCGGGACTTCTTGGGTGGCTTGAGCTCTGTGAGCAACTTTGGAAAGAGGGATACTCTGAAGTTCTTGATCTCCATTCAAGCCTGCGCACTCGGCTTGCCAAGGTTTATTTCCGCTGGTTGGCTTTGAGAGATGGGCGGTCGCTTCCACGATGGCGGCGACTCGCCAAGTCCCGCTGGAAATCGGTCGGCCTCTTTCTTTTCAAAACGTTTTGGCCGTCCATATTGAGGCCCGTTCCGTATCGAAGACGTTTTGCACTGCTCGGCGGAGGACTTGGGAATGAAACACCTGACTTCAAGTGGCTCCTTGGAAGGGACGGTTGCCACTCGTGGGAAAATTTTTTAGCAAAGATGAATAGCAAGACGACTCGAGAAGGGCTTGCCGGAGGTAATTATCTTTGTGTCATGCCCAGTGCAGCTTGGGAAGGCAAGCGGTTACCCGTTGAAACTTTCTTAAGGGCCATCAAAGAGACGGAGCCTCTTCCCGTAATCTTAGGGACGGCAACGGATCAAGAAAGTCTGCAATTGGTGGATCTTCTTGAACGGAGCAAATTGCCATTCATTTCTGGAGTTGGGAAGTGGACGCTCCCTCAAGTTGCGATGGTTTTGGGGAATTCCATGGGCTATTTGGGTAACGACACAGGTCTAGCGCATCTTGCAGAAGCCGTAGGAGTTCCCGCTCTAGTCATCTTCGGCCCCACAGTTCCGGAGATGGGGTTTGGCCCGTGGCATGAGCAAAGTCGTGTCATTGATTCGCCTCTCTGGTGTCGACCCTGCAGCAAGGATGGTCGCGCATGTTTCAGGCCAATCAAGAGGTATCGCTGTCTAAGCGAAATTCAGCCCGCAGGGCTTACATCTGCAGTTAATTCGGTGGTCAATGGCAAACAGCAGCTCCCTTAGGCTCAGGCTCTATCGTTTATTTCAGTCCGAGTTCGTGGGGCGCATGGTGCTGCCGCTGATGATCTCGCCCACTCGCGCAGAAGAGTCGCGAAAGAATGGAATTGCAAGTACTCTTACACGCGCTTCTCCTCTATTACCTGGACCTGGACCTGGACCTGGACCTGGACCTGGACCTGGACCTGGACCTGGACCTGGACCTGGACCTGGACCTGGGCGTACGCTTCGCAATCTTCCTTCAGCAGCAGCAGCCCAAAAAAATTTTGAACCTGACACAGTCAGTGTGGATCGCTTGGAGCAGCTGGAAGTGGAATCAGCCAAATATGGCTCTTTCCAGAGGACACGACACAAATACTGGTTTCATGCAGCGAGCGTAGGCGAACTCGAAAGCCTTTGGAGCATCATTGAGCTTCTTGCTGACCGGGAGTGCGAGATTGTCTTGAGTGTTTTCAGTGAGTCAGCGGCGATGCACTTACAGAGGCTAGCGCGCACTTTGAAGGGAAAGACGGCGAGCGTTGTATATGCGGGGTATTCGCCATGGGAGGGCGATTGGCAGAAGGCTTTGATCAAACTGAAGCCTCACGTATTCATCACTGCAAAGTACGAAGCATGGCCCGAGCTCTGGTGCAGTCTCAGTGAGCTTGGCATTCCGCTGGTCATCGTCAGCGCGAAAGCTCGTCGTTCACTGAAGGTGGCCCGCGCTCTGTGCCGACTTCTGGGAGCACGTCTCCCCCGGATGCTCTTATTGAGTCAGACCGAAGCCAATGCCAAACTGCTTCACGATCTTTTTCCCGCGGCCCAAGTCCTGAGAGAAGATGATCCACGATGGGACCGTGTGATTCAGAGAAAGAACCAGGGCAACAGCAGGGTGAAGGAGCTTGAAAAGACATTCATGAAATTTCCGAGACCTTGGGGCGTTCTGGGCAGTGCATGGCCCAGTGATCTAGGCTTTTGGAGCAAGTCTGGAAAGCCGCCGGTCAATGGGACTCTCTGGATTGTCCCTCACAAGGTGGATTCACGTTCGGTCGCTGAAATCCAGATCCTGCTCAAGGAGTGGGGTCTCACTCCGGTAAGGACTACAGATCCCGTGGAGCTGAAGGTTTCGGATCAGCTGTGCGTGCTGGTCGATGAAATGGGTTTCCTGTCAGAGCTGTATTCCATCATGGATTGGGCGTATGTCGGGGGCGGCTTCGGCAGCGGTGTCCATAGTACGATCGAACCGGCCATCCAGGGTATTCCCATTGCCACGGGTCCGGAAGGCCTTTTGAAGTTTGATGAGATTGAAATCCTTCGCCAAGCCGATCAGCTCACAGTGCTCAACGCCCCCGCGGAATTGACCGCGTGGCTGGCTTCAGTAGAAAAGGAAATACCCGAGTTGAGCGAACGATGGCTCACTCAAGTAGATTCTCGGTTGGGTGCGTCAGTGCGAGTCTTAGATTTTATTGATTCAGCAATTCGTGATACCCTTCAAGCCTATGCAAAATAAATCTTCAGACTCATCTTTGATGACTTCGGGCGATGGAGCGGGGCTTGAAGTGATGCTTCGATTGCGTATGGGTTCACATGATGCTCACTATGCGGGCGGACTGGTGGACGGTGCTCGAATGCTGGCCCTTTTCGGAGACGTTGCCACAGAGATACTGATCCGCCTGGATGGCGATGAGGGCCTCTTTCGTGCCTACGAAAAAATTGAATTCCTGGCGCCGGTTTTTGCAGGCGACTACATTGAAGCAGTGGGCAAGCTGATTCACATGGGCAAGAGTTCTCGCAAAATGGAATTTGAAGCTCGTAAAGTGATCCAGCCTCTTTCAGTCAAGAACGGTGGAACGGACGTTTCTTCCGCTGAAGTTCTGCAAAGTCCGGTGGTAGTCTGCAGAGCGGTCGGGACTTGTGTCACTCCACTGGCCCTTCAACGGTTCTCCAAAACAGTTTAAGACAGAGACGAGACTGATCTTGATCAAGCTCAAAGAAAATTATGACTGGGTTGTCGCGGGAGATCATCCAGCCGCTCTTCTCAGTGCCGCTCTGGTTGCCAAGCTCGGACTTTCCGTACTGATTGTCGATTCGAAGGAAAGGCCTCTTCGTGCGCTCCTGTCCATGCACTCCCATGAGAAGCCTCCTCAGAAGTCATCCCAAAAGTCGCCTGAGAAGGCACCTTCAGTGTATTCTGACAGAGTGACTTCACGTCTGAACGAAGAGCCCAATTTCTATCTGACTCTCCGAAGTGGACTTCTGAATGACAGCTTGAAGTCGCTGGGGATCACGGACGCGGAACTGGCCTACCAATTGAAGTCAGGGCATTTGCCTCAGATCCTGACTCCCGAACATCGAGTTCAAATCAAAGAGACCTCTGAAGCTCTGGATCATGAGTTCAATCGAGAGTTTGGACAAAAGTCAGAGTTGATCCTGGGGCTGCTCGAAGCGGTTCGGGAATCCAGTGTCGAAGTTCTGGAATACTGGCGTACGTTTCCCGAACGCTTCACTTTCGCTCTCACCGCTGAGGCTCCCGAATCTGAAGAGCGACAGAGGTGGCCTCTCAAGAAAAAGCCCAAGCATCTGAGAAAAGCTCAGTCCTTCAATCAGCTCTGCCGTCAGCTGTTGAAGCAAAAGTTCGCCTCGAAGTCTTCAGTGCGCTTTTGGTTCAAGAACGGGTTCGGTGACGGTTCAACTTTGAAGTCAAAGAAGTTCAGCGGCGAAAAAAATGCTTCAGGCGAACTGAATGTCCTATTGGAGGGGCTGTTTGCGGGCCTCTTTTTTCCACTCACGCGATCTCAAGCGGCGTCACGAAGTCGACAGTTGCAAGGCTGGACCGTTTTTCAATCCTTGCATGCCGTGATTCTTGCGCAGTCTGGAAGCGCACTGGTTGGAGGGCCCGGCCAGCTGAAAAAAATGCTTCTGGATGCTGCAGCTCGCTTTGGTGCTCAGGTGATCTCCGAAGCAGCTTGCGTGGGCCTGGTCAGTACCGCAGGCAGATTGACCCATGTGAAGATCGAAGGTTTCGAAACGCCTGTCTCCACTCGTGGATTTCTCAGTGGGACGTCCCTTTCGGAAGTGAAGTCCGAAATCAGTTTTGATCAACGCCGTTTTTGGGATCGACTCAAGTCACCGCTCACCCCCGTCGGCTGGTCATTTCAAATTGGAATCAGAGTTAGGTCCATCAGCTTGCCTCCTGGCATGACATCCCGAATGATCTGGCAACAACCCGATTCTCCGAGTCTGGATCTCGAATTGATCTCTGATCCCGGAAATCCAGACGAAATGCTGCTCATGTTGCGGACGGTCGTCCCGTACGCGAGTCAGTCCTTGGACCCGGAGTTCCAACGAGTGACCGCGGCAAGAATGTTTCAGAAGCTGAGGGAGCTCCTTCCTTTTCTGGAGTCGGCGGTCATCGGCATCGAGCCTGAATTTCGCACGGAAGTTCACCAGAGTTCCTCCTTCCAACAGTCGGAACCCTGTCATCGCTGGAAGGATATCGCGGAAATTCCTGCGCATCTTCTGATTTTTGGAGGCAAGGGTGTTGGCTGTCGTACCGGGATCGAAGGGCTTTTCATTTCCTCATACGAGAGTTTTCCCAGTCTTGGAAGTTTTGGGGGCTTCCTTGCCGCGATTGAAGCCAGTGCCTGGATCGCCCATCGCTGCGGTTTGCCCGGGCCGTTCGCCGCCGCAGCAACGATGGTAGCGAAATCTGAGCACTCCTGATGAAGATCGTTCTCTTTCACCCGACTTTCCTTCCTCCTCGCGACTATGGTGGCGTGGAGCGAGTGGTTCTCTGGCTAGCGAAGGGACTGAGAGACCGAGGTCATCAGGTCTGGGTGGCCGCTTATCCTGGAAGCAGACTTCCAGCCGGGGTCACTCTCCTTGAAATGGCGCCCGACGATTCATCGGCCTTCGCGCTTCTGAAAAGGCTTCCAGCCGGGACTGATGTCGTTCACTTCATGGCGCCTCCCGAACCGGGATCGCTCGCGAGCTTGCCTTCCGCTCATCTTCTCACCGTCCATGGAAATGGCAAACCCGGTGAGAAATTTCTGCTGAATTCAGTTTTTTTGAGCCGAGATCATGCAGCGAGGCATGGGGCACAGGCTTATGTTCATAACGGGATCGATCCTTCTGAATATGATTTCTCACCTCGGCGTAAAGATGATCGATACCTTTTTCTCTCCAAGACCAGCTGGAAGGTGAAGAATCTTCGGGGCGCAGTTTCTGTTTGCCGTGGTGCGAAAGTGGGGCTTCGCATCGCAGGAGGAAATCGTCCATGGCTCGTGCGAAGTGGTGTCAGATGCAGATCGCTTCTCGGTGCGGACCTTCACTGGGAGGGGCCTGTCTCTGGAGCGAGAAAAGCGGAACTCCTGGCCAGGGCAAAAGCGCTTCTCTTTCCTGTGCTTTGGGAAGAACCTTTCGGACTGGTCGTGGTTGAGGCGCTCATGTCAGGTACCCCTGTCATCGCAACCCCAAAAGGCGGTCTTTCAGAGCTCGTGACTTCCGATGTCGGTATACTTCTGAATTGGCGGGACCAGGATGCCTGGAGGGATCAACTGAGAGAGGGGACCGCCAGATGGGAGCCGGAAGCGTGTCGTGAACGTGCCATGAAGCTTTTTCATTTTCAAGTGATGGCAGCCTCATATGAACAGTATTACCGCAAGGTGATGAGCGGCCAATCGCTCCATGAAAATTTTCCCATCACACGGAGTGCTTCGAGTTTTTCCAGTGATGCAGTAAAAAAGTTTGAAGTGCTTCAACTCAGAGCGGATCCGCAGGAGAATGGCCAGTGATTGAACGTTACAGTCGACCCGAAATGTCAGCCATATGGAGTGAGCGTACGCGGTACCTCACCTGGTTGCGAGTTGAGCTTGCGGTATGCGAGGAGCTTGCTTCGGAAGGGAAAATCCCGAATCGAGATTGGCTCGAGCTCAAGAAGAAGACGGCAGCTTTGATGAGTGACGGAGGGGTCGAACCCAAACGTGTGGAGCATCATGAACGGATCACGCGCCACGACGTCATCGCATTCACCACGGCAGTCGCGGAGAAAATCGGGCCCATTTCCCGGTACATTCATTTCGGACTGACGTCATCCGATGTGGTGGATACCGCTCTTTCTCTGGTGATTCAGGAGGCTGGAAAAATTCTCCGCGCTGATATCGAGCTCCTGCTTGCAACTTTGAAGGCAAAAGCGTTGAAGTACAAGGCCCTTCCGACGATCGGACGCTCTCACGGCATCCATGCAGAGCCGACATCCTTCGGTCTCAAATTTCTTGGATGGTACACGGAGTGGCAGAGAAACTTGAGCCGGCTCGAAAGAGCTCTCGAAGCCACCGCTTATGGCAAGTTGTCCGGCGCAGTGGGAGTGAATCCCCACTGGAGTCCGAATTTTGAGAAAAAGGTTTTGAAGCGCCTTGAGTTGAAACGCGAACTGGTCAGCACTCAGGTCCTGCCGCGCGATCGCCACGCCGAGCTGATGAATGTCATCGCGCTCTGTGGCAGTTCCATAGAAAGAATCGCAGTCGAGCTCAGGCATCTCCAGCGCTCGGAGGTGGGAGAAGTGATGGAGGGATTTGCAAAGGGTCAGAAAGGATCGAGCGCTATGCCTCACAAGCGCAATCCAATTTCTTCTGAAAATCTTACCGGCTGTGCGAGGCTTCTTCGCAGCTACGCTCAGGCGGCACTCGAAGACGTGGCGCTCTGGCATGAGCGAGACATCAGTCATTCCGCAGTCGAGAGGGTGATTCTGCCAGATTCTTTCACACTGTTGAACTACGCTCTCCATCGACTCAATGGTGTGCTTTCCGGCCTGGTGGTCAAAGAAGACCAGATCGCGGCAACTCTGCAGAAAGCGGGAGCTACCGTTTTCTCTGGGCACTATCTCCTGAAGTTGGTTGAAAAAGGGGCAACGCGTGAGGAAGCTTATGCTTGGGTACAGGACTGCGCCTTGAGAAGTTTCGAAGGTGAGGGAGAGTTCATTGAGCTTCTGCAGAATCACGAAAGGATCCGGGCTCTGCTCTCGGCCGCTGAAATCCGAAAACTTGGAACCTTTCAGTACCAGCTCCGACACGTAGAGGAAATCTACCGGCAAGTCTTGCGTGGCGGCTGAGTTTCCGTCGATAATGGGAGCATGAGCTTTTGGAATTCTGAAGAAGGGCAGGCGACCACTGAGTACATTCTAATGCTCTCAGTGGCCATCAGTCTGCTTCTTCTCGTCTTCAAGACTCTCAGACCCCTCTATGATCGCCTGATCAGCTCAACTCTCAGTCGAATTGACCGGATGCTCTTTTCGAAGGAGGGCATGCATCACCTCAATATCGGAAGATGATCAAAACTGATCACGACACTGACACCTGCCTACTCCTTGGACAACTCAAGTAAAATTTTCACACCTGTAGCCCGGATTCGGCTCATGAAAAACCCGAGCTAAACTCGCAAAAGACTGAAATCACGCATCTTTTTTATCGCTTGTGCTTTCACCAGGCGGGACATGATACCCGAATAACGCATTGTTTCAAGGACTTATTTCGGCTCTTTTTAAAGTGGTGCCGTCATATCCACTACTGCATTGATTGATTTTGCGCGTTATTGTTCCTGTTGCTGCGGAAGTCTTTGAATTAAATGAATATTTTAGATCATAAAGTACCTGACGTTCTTGGCTCGACTATTGCTTATGGGACGCTGTTCGATTGCTATTGCCGTTTCCCCGTTTCACGACGGGCCTATCAGGAGTGTTCTCTTATGAAATACCGCGACCAGAAAAAGTGGGGAGTCGTAGTTGGAGCAGGGTTACTTGCTTCAGCGACTTTGCTCTCCCAAGCCAAAGCCGAATTAGTTTATGACGATGAAGCAAGTCAGGCCACCCAGCAGAGGCCTACCGAAGCCCGCATTGAGGACCGTGAGTCGCTTCGCCAAGTGATCAAGACCTCGCAGAAGGCGCAAGTCACGACTCGTGCGACCACTCAGGTTGCTCCACAGCCACAGCTGATTCAGCAGCCGCAGTATGTCGTGCAGGCGCAGCAGCCTGTCGTCACGCAGGTCAATCAGCCCCTCTACGCACAGCAGGCCCCTGTCGTCGTTCAGCAGTCTGAAGTTGCCACTTCGCCGGTCGTGATCGAAGGATCTCGTCCGGAAGTCCAGAATCTTTCCAGGTCTGAACTCATGCGCCGCGAGCGTCTGAGGGAAGAAATGAAGAACGAAGATGCGATTCAGGAAAGACTTGAACAGCTTCGTCTCAGAGATGAACAGCACAGAACTGACCAGGTTCTCGTGAATCCGGACAAAACTCCCGCAGCAATTCCAGTCGGAAATGCAGTCATGAAGGAAGAAGTTGTTTCGATTCCTGTTACCGAAAAGCCGATTCAGTTGCAGCAGACCCCGGAATTCGCAGTTCCACCGGCTCCAGTGAACGGCCAGGTCATTCTGACTTCCCAGGCTGCTCCAGTCACCAATCAGGGCATGGGCACTTCGATGGCAACGACTGCAAACAGTTCGAGCGATGAAGAGAAAACTCAGTTCACCATCACTCCCAAGGGTGGAGTTTCGAGCATGGGTGACAACTCGGTCTATTCCGTCAAGCCACGCTTCACCGCAGGCATTGGCCTCGGCATGGGCGTGTCTGATCAGCTGACGGTCGAGACCGGTTACGCTTACAGTGAATATGGCGTCGGTTATATCAACGGCGGCGGCTACTCGTACCCTGGGATGTCGACTTTTGAAGACAAGGTTTTGAAACAGAATCTTTTCGAAATGGGCCTGAAGTTTCATCTGCTCGGCCGTGATTCCAAGTTCCGTCCATTCGTGGGCGGCGGGGGTGCTTACAGCAAGAGCTTCCTGAATTACGACCCGAAGTTCGTTCAGTACAATCCAGGCATGTCTCCGGACTATGAAAGCTCCGCATACCTGGGTTATCTCGCAGTGGGCTTTGACGTCAAAGTGAGCAAGTCCGTCACGATTGGCGCGGCCTTCAAGCGATACTCGGTTCTTTCGTCACGTCAGAATTCAAGTCTGAACGGCGCAGGTTTCGGGAACTACGGTGCTTACGGCAACTACAGTGGATACAACAGCTACGGCGTGACTTCAGCGGATCCTGGAAAAGAACAGGCTGGCAACTCGCTGGCTGACTCCAGTTTTCATTCGATTACCGTGGGAGTCAGCTTCATTTTCTGAGCTGAAGTCCTGCAGTGAGCTGAAGCGAACTGAAAGGTCCTGACAGGCACTGGACGCGACTGCTTGCAGCAAAGGCAGCGGGCCAGATAGCACGAACAATTGGGTGAGTTTTCAAGGCTGTCCTTGAGAACTCACCCTTTTTCGTTTTATGATCCCCAGCATGCACACCCAACCGACCGGATCAGCCGTTTCAGCCAAATCATCGGACAGTTTTTCAGAGTCAAAAACGGGTGGGCCTGCCTTCACGTTGGCGGATGTAAGTCAGAAATCAGGTTTCAAGCTCTGGACTTTGACTTTTGATCTGCCGGGCGAGAAGGTCAACAAGCTCAGTCGTGCCGTCATCGAGGAGTTTGGCTCCTTGATCGAAAAGTTGGAAAAGATGAAGGGCCAGATCGATGCTTTGATCCTGAAGTCAGGCAAGCCAGGCAATTTTGTGGCCGGTGCGGACATCGAGATGATCCAGGCCACGAAAAATGCAGGAGAAGCTGAGGCACTGTCTCGTACCGGTCAGGTTTTGCTCGATCATTGGGAAGACCTGCCTTTCGTCACAGTCGCGGTGATCAATGGAAATGCGTTGGGAGGGGGGTGCGAACTCTCTCTGGGTTGCTCGGCGATCCTCATGTCCAATGACCCTGCCGTCAAGATCGGCTTGCCTGAGACCCTGCTTGGAGTGGTGCCCGGGATGGGCGGATGTGTTCGCTTGCCGAGAAAAGTGGGCATCGCGACCGCACTGGACCTGATCCTTGCCGGAAAGACGCTGAATGGCGAGCGTGCTGCCAAGGCCGGCCTGATCGAAGCGTGCCTTCCGAAAGAAGATTTCGAAACATCGGCTGTAGCCTGGGTAAAGCAGAATCTGAAAGTGCTGCAGTCTGGAAGTCGTCTCGCGAAGGAACCGAAGCTCGGCGGAGCGGGCGGGATCATGGGAGCGCTGCTCGAGAAGACCCCGATGGGTCGAAGCGTGATCTTCAAGAAAGCCAGGAGCGGAGTGCTTTCAAAGACGAGAGGGCAATATCCGGCCCCTCTTGAAGTGATTGAGATCATGAAGTCCAACGGGGCTGCTTACGGACCCAAACTCCGGGGCGAAACACGGAACAAGGCCATGAAGCGTGAAGCGCGGGGTTTTGGCAAGATGGCCGCAACTGAGATTTCAAAAAATCTGATCCGTCTTTTCTTTCTGACGGAATCGGTGAAGAAATCCAAAGGCGTCACTTCGGGCAGCTCAGTTCAAAGTGTGAAAATGGAAAGTGCCGCAGTCCTGGGCGCGGGCGTCATGGGGGGCGGCGTCGCGCAGCTCTTCGCAGAGAAGAACATTCATACTCGCATGAAAGATCTCAACTCCAAGGCGCTGGCACTCGGAATCGCTTCCGCCTCAAAAGTTTTCAAAGGACAGCTCAAGAAAAAGCGAATCAATTCACGTCAGTTTCAGCAAAAGATGAATTTCATCGCTCCGGTTCTGGATTACTCCGGATTTCGATCGGCTCAGATCGTGGTTGAAGCCGTTCTCGAGAAAATGGACGTGAAGCAGAAGGTGTTTCAGGAGCTTGAGGGGCAGGTCAGCGAAAGCTGCGTGATCGCGTCAAACACGTCTTCGCTCTCCATCACAGAAATGCAGAAAGTCATGAAGAAACCTGAGCGCTTCGGTGGAATGCATTTCTTCAATCCGGTCAGCAAGATGCCCCTGGTGGAAGTCATTCGTGGAGCCCAGACCAGTGATCAGACCGTTTCAACGATCTATCAGTTCAGTAAACAGCTGGGGAAGACACCCATTGTCGTGAAGGATTCTCCCGGATTTCTCGTGAATCGCCTGCTCGCTCCCTATATGAACGAAGCCACGTGGTGTCTAGGAGACGGCGCCGGAATTGAGGAGATTGATCAGGCACTGCTCGAGTTCGGGATGCCGATGGGGCCGATGGAGCTGATCGATGAGGTGGGCGTGGACGTGGGTGAAAAGGTCGCACATATCCTGAATGATGCATTTGGGCCGCGAATGTTGACAGCTCCCTACAATTCGAAAATTCTCGCGGCCGGACGCCTTGGCAAGAAGTCAGGCAAAGGTTTCTACGTCTACGATGCTCAGGGTCGCAACAAGGAGCTGAAATCGGAAATTTACGGAATCCTGGGCGTGACTCCGAACTTGGGTAAAGTGAGTCGCGAGGAAATCATCGAGCGTTGCGTCTTTCCGATGATCAATGAAGCAAGTCGGTGTCTGGAAGAAGGTGTGGTGGCGACGGCTTCGGAAGTCGATCTGGGCATGATCATGGGAACCGGCTTTCCCCCCTTTCGTGGAGGCCTTCTTCGGTACGCGGACTCAGTGGGAGCCAAGCGAATCGTTGAGCGGCTGAAGGAATATCAAAAACGTTTTGGAGCAAGGTACGAACCCGCGCCAGCTCTCTTGGCACGGGCTCAAAATGACCAACTCTTCTACTCCTAAGCCAGGTTTGGCCCTCAATCAGTCGTCGGTGAAAAACACTCCCGTGAAGACGGCCAGCGGGGAGGGCGCGATCGCTCACCTCATGGGCAGTCCATGGACGGCCTGGGTGGGATTTCGCTATCTCAAGTCCAAGAAGAACTCCAAGTTCCTGAGTTTCATCACGCTGATTTCGGTGCTGGGTGTGGCGCTGGGTGTGACGGCGATGATCGTCGTGCTTTCGGTCATGGATGGTTTTGAAGCGGAGCTCAAGAAGCGACTGATGTCGACCGAACTCCATGTTCTGATCACGCCGACGGTGGCAGTGCCGGGCGTTGAACAGAACTTCGCTCCTTCGAATGCCCTCAGCGAGACGCGCGCGGAGGCTTTTTTGAAGTCCGACTCTCGAGTGGATCATTACTGGCCCGTCATCTCGACCGAAGCCATCTTGAAAACGGGAAAGAAGGTGACCGGTGTGGTCATCAAAGGGGTGACTGAAGAGCGTTTGAGCAAGGTAAAATCCCAAGTGACCGAGTCAGCCGAACCCCAGATGCTGATCAAACGGGAAGGGGCCGAGACTTCAAGGTTGCCCGGCGTTTTCGTGGGGCAGGAGCTTGCTTACGAGCTTTCCATGATTCCGGGAGACGAAGTCACGCTCATCTCGCCCACGGAAACGGAAGGTCCTCTCGAGGCCGTGCCGCGCCTCAAGCGCTACGTGGTCGAAGGCATCTACAAGAGCGGAGTTCCCGAGCAGGAGCTGCACACGGTTTTCGCCGCTGATTCGGCAGTCCGTTCTTTTCTGAGACGCACTCAGGTGGTTTCGCAGTGGGAAGTCACCGTGAAGAATTTTGATGACGCTCCTGATGTCGCAACGAAGCTCAGAGATCTGGCTCCAGGATTTCGAGTTCAGGACTGGATCCAGCTCAATGCTCATCTTTTTGCGTCACTCAAGCTGGAGCGGATCGCGATGTTCATCATTCTGGCTTTCATCATCATCGTGGCTTCGTTCAATATCGTGACGACCTTGACTCTGATGGTTCTGGAGAAAAAAAGGGAGATTTCCATCTTGAAAGCGATGGGCGCCAGAAATGGGGCCGTTGCAGCGATCTTTCTCGCTGAAGGAATCTTCATCGGAGGATCGGGCGTCGGACTGGGACTCATTTCAGGCGCTCTGATCTGCTCGATTCTGAAACGCTATGAGTTCATCACGCTCCCGGACATCTACTACGACCGGACCTTGCCCGTGACTTTTCAGCCGTCCTACTACGCGTTTGTCGGAGTGTGCGCATTGATCATCGTCATCACGGCCTGTTTCTATCCCAGCAAGCGCGCCGCCCTGATTGATCCGCTTGAGGGGATACGGTTTGGTTAAAGCTCTGGGCCTGGTGGTGTTGATCTTTGGTCTTCTCGGAATGGTTTCACCTGAAGTCGGAGGCGCGAATGTGCAGAGGTGCCGAGTCCTTTTAGTGCCGGGCGCGTTTGGAGGAGATGATGCGGCCTCAGGCCTTTTCATCCAGGAAAAAAATTATTTCGCGCAGTACGAGACCTTTTTCAAATCCAAAGGCTGCCTGACAGGTAAAGCGATCCTGCCCGCCGATCTGACCATCGAAGAGCGCTCACTGCTTCTCAGGGATCAGGTGCGAAGATTTTCGAGTGAAACCAGATCTGTGATTTTGATCGCTCACAGTGAAGGCGGACTCGACGCCCGCTTCGCCTTGAAAACCTTGAAGATGCCTCAGGTGAAGACGCTTCTCTCAGTGGGAGTGCCTCATCAGGGGACACCTCTGGCGAGCTGGGTACTCCAGCAGAGGGAACAGGAAACGCTGGCGTATTGGCTCTTTCGACTCGTTTTTCAGTACGACTTCAAGAAACTGCGATTTGCCGGAGAGATGACCCCGGACTTCCTGGCTCGGCATGAGAGCCATTTTTCCAAGCTGGATGGAGTTCAGTATGCTTCGGCGCAGGCCGTGTGTGAGACTCACTGTCATCCACTTCTGCGACTGCTGAGCCGATGGATCCCTGTTCCGGACGGTGACGGCGTCATTCCGTCAAGCTCTCAGCTGTTTGGAAAAAATCTGGGGCAGTTTGATCTGGATCATGTTTCCACCGTCGGAGTGGACCGCGCGAAAGATCAGGAGCGGCAGCGACTCCTCACGCGCTTCTGGCAGGAAATGCAATAGATCCGGGATGACCGGTGGGATGGCCAGAAGGTGGTACACTGCTTGCTGCGTGTGAAGGGTCGAGTGCATCACATCTCGGATCTGATTGCGGCTTCATGGAGTGCTGCACCGCCTGATTGAAACGAGAGACGCGACTTCGGCCCAAGAAAGTGTGAGGCTACCGTGACCCTATCCAGAGATGCCTTGCGAGCCTCACTGAGTGCAGTATTCGTGACGGCACTTTCAGTCTTCGCCTCCTGCGCGAAGAATTCAGATACCGCCTCGAACAATTCTGATCTTCCTTATCCCGTGGTTCCACAAGGAAGTGGCGAAGTGACGGGCGACAAAAACTTTGCCCAGCTCATGCAGTCGGCAGCGCAGGGGAGCGTCCGGCCGTCTCCTTGGGCGGGTTATTGGTGGCCGTACCTCGATGACGGAATTTCAATTGCCGCCAGACTTTATGAGAGATCAATTGGAAAATCAGGAGCGCTGAGCTGGGAAGCGCAGCATCACGGTTCCCGTGTGCCGGGCGTGCAATCGTGGTGGGGACATTGCAACGGTTGGGCGGCCGCTGCCGTGCTTTTTGAGGAACCCAAGTCATCTAAAGCGGTCAATGCGGTCAGCTTTGGAGTGGCTGAACAAAAGGCTCTCTACAGCGAAGCAGCCATGGAAGTTTCCGCCGACTTCTTTGGTACGCGCAGCAATAGCGATGATTCGTCAGATCCCGCCTTTCAGGATGTCTTTCCGAATCAGTTCTTTCTGGTGCTGACCAACTACGTCGGTCATGGCTTTCCGCTTCTGATGGATCGCTACACGGGGCAGCAAGTTTGGAATCATCCGATTGCCGGATATAAAATCGCTCCAGTTCAGCCGTCTGACTCCCTTGGTTCTGACAGCCGTGCTCCCGGTGTTTACCGGGCGCTGGTCACTGTGACTCTTTGGTGGTCGCGGGATGATGTCGAAGGTGGGCATGTGACGGAGGCTTTCAGTTTTGCGGACACCGCTTCTTTTCAGAGCCGAACCTTGAAGATGGAAGTCTGGCTGGACGCTCCGCTTGTATTTCAAGGGACGACCCTGAAATCCTCGGGAAATATCATCCTTCCTCGTCAAGGAAGAACTGTAACTGGAGGAGCGTGGCGCAACGGAGGGCTGGCCGAAGTTAATTCTCACCCGGATTACCTCTGGGTGCCTCATGCAGTGATGAAATCGACAGGCTTCAGCAATCCTTATATTGACCCTGTCTGGCTCAATCAGCTGAGATCCGGGTCCTGAAGCTGTTCAGAGCTTACATCAAGTCATGTTGAAAACTATTTCAAGCCCCCTGCTTGGAATGGTCCGTGACTTGCTTTGACTAGTGTCGTCGCCATTGAGAGAAGGTGACGGAAAAACTAGAGCCGGTAGATACTGGCAAAGAGAGAGATCAAATGAAAACTCATGGAAATAGAGTTGAGAAAAGTTCAGTGGCCCCCCTGTTCACTTTAGCTGCTCTGGTTGCTTCTGCAATGACTGCATGTGCCCCAGCCCAGAACGGCCAGCCGGGCAGTGCCGATGCCGGCAGCCGCTCATTATCTGCACTGCCTTCGGGAGCAAACGCAGCTTCGAACTCAGGCAGTGTTTCCGCACCTGCCAGTGTACCTCATATCCCGCTGAGAATCGGCCGTGAGTTTTTCGAAAGACAGTTGCAGGCTCAAGTCAATGTGACCAATGCCGAAGTGCAGAGCTCGAAGGGCTCCGTTATTTCTCCAATCATCTGGGAAGAAGGCGCTCCCGCGGGTCCAGCCCCTCAGCCAGGAGCCATTGCAGACTTCAGAGATCGTCCAGGGTGCGCCAAATTGTCGGAGCAGGGTTCGATGCAAGTCTGTTTTGTTGTGGTTCCGGATGTTTCGTCTCTGGATGTCACTGCCGAAAAGGTGACTTTGCAGGGTTACGAATCAGTTGCTGCAACCAAAGGTTGCCAGGGCGCTCCTGATCAGATTAAATTTGTGTCAGGCCAGAAGGACGAAAATTCCCTGAAGGTTTCATTCATTGCCGAATACGGCACTCGGTGCGGACCTCAAATGATTGAAGTCCAGTTCCTCTCCCTGTAACCCCATCTCTAGTCCTTGAACCGGAATCATGGCCTCAGTTGAGTGCCACCTTGAAAAACTGCTTCCCTCATACCGTTACTACCCAGCACACCTATCAAATGTTCGCATCTCAGGACGTCGCGATGCCGCAGAATCTATTGTCCGAGTGCATGAAAATTGTTCGATCGATGTCTGCCTAGCAATTGAGAACCATCTACCCCATCTTACTTTCGCTCGCAAAACACAACTCAGGAAAATAAAACTATGCACGAAATCCCGATTAAACTCAGGTTCATTGCAGCCATCATGCAACTTGGCATTTTCCACTTCAAGTCGAAAAAATTAAACAACAGAGGCAATTTTCAGACGCTTCAAAAGCGGGCTTAGGATGTTGTCGAAGCGATATAGAAGCCAATTTCAGCGTTGCCGCAGGAGGAAAATCGTTTCAAATAAACCGTGTAAGATGTTTTGAACTACAACTTTGCCAATATTTAAGGACATTGCCCACTTCTCAGGAAGTCGCCTTTTCATTTGAAAGGCAAACCCGTCGGGGCGTTCGACTTCGTTGGTCCATTAAATTTCGCAGAAGGGGGGGGCAAGCCTGATTTTTCCGGTGAAGACGTAGGGACACGAGCGCGTAAAAAACTCTTAGGAATTTTTCACGCGGGTGTGTGGCCGCGGCAGCGGCAGCGGCAGGCGGGGCACTCGCCTATCCTTAGCTCCCCAATGAAATTGAAAAGGATAACTCTCCTCAAAAGAATTGGTCCTTTTTTTATTTGGAAGAGGAACAAAAACTCTCGTAAGTACTTGCCTGTTTGGCGAAAAAAATCGCGTAGACTTGATTCATCCTTGACCTGCACCACACATGCGACACGAACCTTGTGAGGCCAAGGGAAGTGTTGGGAACTGATAGGGCCTAGTTCTTTCCTTTGAGGCCGGTACTGGAATCGTTTGCTTCAGCAGCAGGCTGCCGTTTCGGCCCAAGTGTCAATACTTCCATCTTTTTGGGGATCTCGAACCAAAAGGTTGATCCTTCACCTGGTGCGCTCTCGACCCATAATCTGCCGTTGTGAGCTTCAACTATTCCCTTTGTGATTGCCAATCCTAAGCCGGTTCCCTGGCGTGCGGTCTTTGCTGCCTGCCAATAGCGGTCAAATAAATAGGGCTGATCTTCGGTGCGGATTCCTGGGCCTGTATCACGAACAAAGAATCGCAGTGAACCGTGTTCCTCAAGGCATCCAATGCTGATTGTTCCACCTTCAGAAGTAAATTTGACAGCGTTTCCTACCAAATTCCCTAACGCTTGAATCAATCGGTGCTTGTCACACGCGAAAGGAACTTCTGGAATTGGTTCAATTACTGAGATAATCGACGTCGTTTGAGCAGCAAGTTGCTCCATTAGCTCGTGTAGTTCAGTCAATAGTTCGAGGGGTGTCGCATTACCTAAATCTACCGACAGGTTGCCAGAACGAACTTTTTCAAAGTCGAGTAAATCCTGGATCAATCGAGTTGCACGATCGGTAGAGCGAATGATGGTTCTAACCATTTTTGATGCCGGTTCACTGTCGTCAATTCCTGGCTGTTTTCCTAAAAGCTGTGCGTTTAATCGGACCGCGGCTAGTGGGTTTTTTAAATCGTGTGACACAATCGCCAGCAAATCTTCTCTTGCACGCGTTGCAGTTTCAGCTTCCTCCTTGGCCGTCTTGGCTATCGAGAAAGCTATCCTAAGTTGTGAACCTACCCAGCCTAGGAAAAACGAGGCGACTAGAAATAGAACAAGCTCGAAGACCTGGGCAGAAGAGGCCGTTCCGACTGTGATACGCGGTGTTTGGAAGAAAAGGTTCTGTCCGAAGGCCACGATCATGGCGACAAGGCTCCCTGCAACGAATCCCGCCACGAGAGATACCAACACGGTGCCAGTAAGTAAGATGAACAATGTTTCGTCAATATGCAGAAACCTCTGCGTGGCCGCTGCCAAGGCGAGACAAATACAAAGTACGGCAATGGCGAATGCCGCTCTTCCAGACCAGTTGTTAATAATGGGGAATGTCGTTCGGGAATTGATCATATGCTTGTTTTAAGAACATCATTTCGGCTTAGTTTCTGCAAGTCTAACTCCTTTCCAGGAATTCGGGTCCTGGAGGTTGTCTATCTCGTGCGGCCGCAGTCAGAAGGATACACCGATGAAAAAGAATTCATATTGGCCCGGCACAGTGAGTTTGCTGCGGGCTGATTTGAGCATTTCAGGGGTCAGTGCAGCGGCCGGGCCGCCTTCACTTTCCGAGTCGAAGTAGGTATTGGCAAGGCGTTGCTTCGCGGCTCCTCTCGGGTTTGGGAGCGGGTCAAAGAATCTAGCGGTGTTCAGGCATTGAAACTGGCCCCACAGATTGAGCATGCGGATCAGCTTCCTTGGCCCAGTGCGATGGTTCGAGTTTTACCGTCGCGATCATCTTCTGAACGTAGGCCCACTGGGCTAGTGCTTTAAGACAGCGGGGAGACTCCTGATCACCGAGGCGGGCGAACAGCTTCAGGAGCCTCACTTACTCAAATTTGATGAAAAGTTCAGCGGAAAGAAATGCGGATTCGATCCACTTCTGGTTCTGAAGGGGTATAATGGTACTGATTTTCTTCTTCTCATCCAGCTTCAAAAGGGTAGCCTGAGCGTTAAGGCTGCGGGCTCGCTCTCTGGCCTGTTCGATCTTCATGACAGCGTGGATTCCCAGAGTAGGGAGGTGGTCCTTCGAAATCCGTGCATCGTGCCGCTTGCCGACTTTCAACTGTTCATGGATGACGCCCCAACTGGTTTTGCCATTTCTTTTTCGAAAGCTGACGCGGTAACTTACCTAGGACCTCTTTCGTTCTGTCCGGAATAAAGTCTGCAGGGATTAGTCACGATCGCACCGGGAAGGTCACCATCACCGACCTCCCAGGTCGGCGGCACCTCTTCTTAACTGCTCGAAATTATGAAAGATATGGTATGAAAATGGTGTCTAGGGGCGGACTTGAACCGCCGACCTCCGCGTTATGAATGCGGCGCTCTAACCAGCTGAGCTACCCAGACAGATGAATGAGTCATTTTGAATAATCTGAAGAAGCACCGAGGTCAAGAGGCTTCGAATGAAAGAGGACATTAAAAAGGGTTGAGTCGCCTGAGCTCCGCTTCTGGAGTGTACGGATTCATCCACCCGGACGTGCACTCCAAGGCGCGGTGGTTGCTTTTTCTGAGCTGAAGAGAAATGCTGCTTTGATGAGGGAGAGTGGCGTGAAAATTGGGTATGCGAAGCCGAAACAGCAGGGTGGGGTACTCATTCGTGAAGTCGTTCAGTTTCTCAAAGCACAAAAAGTGAAGCTTCCAATAACTTCGCATATCCTTATCGCGCAAAGTGCCGGCTCAGATTCGACAGCATTGGCAACACTCATCGCAAAATACGGCCGCAAGGTGGGCCAGACCGACCGGATTCAACTGACCTACGTCAATCACGGCTGGAGGCCAGATGAAGCCAAAAAAGATGAAAGCTTCGTTCGATCGCTTGGAAGAAAGCTGGGAGTTAAGGTAAAAATACTGCGAATTCCAGGCAAACCGATTGCGCCGGGCGCATCCTGGGAGGAAGAAGGAAGAACGAAAAGGAGGGAGCTCCTCGCGAGGGAAGCCCGGAAGCTCGGCCCTGATACTCTGATCTTAACCGCTCATCACGCGGATGACTTGGCTGAGACTGCACTTTGGAGGCTCTTCACCGGAAGCAGCGACACTCACGGGGGAGGTATACTCGCGCAAAATGGAAACAAAATTCGCCCCTTTCTTCGAGTCAGAAAAAAGGCGCTTCAAAAGTTCCTGGCTGAAGAGGAACAGGATTGGAGAGAGGATCACACCAATCACGAGGGAAGATTTCTTCGCTCAAAAATGAGGGCTGAGTTGATGCCCAATCTCGAGAAGTTGTTCCCAAAGGCCGTAACGCACTTAGTAAATCAAGCCTTGGCACATCAAGCTGCAAGTTCAGAGGAAAACCGGATACGTGGGACTGAAGCGTTTGAGTCATCTCTCTTTTCGCTCACAGAGCTGAAACTCAGACGTCCGCATTGGTTGGCGCTCCGTAGCAAACTCCAAGACAAAGACTGGACAGGGGAGATCCATCTCCCGGAAGGCTGGAAACTGGTGAAGGGAAAAGTCTAAGTCGGTGACCTCCCCGTGAAGTCGCTCGCGAAAAAGTCTGGGAAAACCCCGAATTATAAGGTGTTATATAAGGGGTCGGCTGCATTGATTGTTTAAAATGCCCATGCTAGCTTCAACTGCTAGAAGAGGGTCGGAATTTATATAATGAAACCATCGCACAAAACCGTAGCACTCTGGCTTGTTCTCATCCTGTTGTTCGCGAGTCTGTTCAAGGTCTTTGATCCGGGCAACCGTCATCGACGCGAGATCAAATTCAGCGAGTTCGTCGGCTATGTCAAAGAAGGCAAAGTTGATGATGTGACTTTCAAAGCGGACAACCTCATCGTTGGCACTTTCAAGGAAGCCGGCGCAGACGGCAAAAAGAATTTTGAAACCGTGGGCGCCACTGACAATCCCAAGGTTTTTGAAATTCTCGAACAGAACAAGATCATTCCCAATTACGAGCGCGCGGAAAAAACTCCGATCTGGCAGCAAGTGCTGATTTCGTGGTTTCCGATGCTGCTCCTCTTCGTCTTCTTTTTTCTCTTCATGCGCCAGATCCAGGTGGGTGGTGGCAAAGCCATGTCATTTGGAAAAAGCAAGGCGCGACTCCTGACCGAATCCGGAACCAAGATCACCTTCAAGGATGTCGCGGGAGCTGACGAATCGAAACAGGAACTCGAAGAAATCATCGCTTTTCTGAGAGATCCCAAAAAGTTCACCCGACTCGGTGGCCGAATTCCCAAGGGAGTCCTTCTTATGGGCCCTCCCGGCACCGGCAAAACCCTGCTTGCACGCGCCGTCGCGGGCGAGGGCGGCGTTCCCTTTTTCTCCATCTCCGGATCCGATTTCGTGGAAATGTTCGTCGGTGTGGGTGCTTCCCGCGTCCGCGATCTTTTTGAACAAGGAAAGAAGCACGCTCCCTGCATCATCTTCATCGATGAAATCGACGCTGTCGGTCGTCACCGTGGCGCAGGCCTTGGCGGTGGACACGACGAACGCGAGCAGACCCTGAATCAGCTCCTGGTTGAAATGGATGGATTTGAATCCAATGAGGGCGTCATTCTGATTGCAGCAACCAATCGGCCCGATGTGCTGGATCCGGCCCTGCTCCGCCCAGGCCGTTTCGATCGCCGTGTTGTGGTCTCCATTCCGGACGTGAAGGGACGCGAAGCGATCTTGAGAGTTCATACACGGAAAACTCCAATGGCGGCAGGCGTGGATCTTTCGATCATCGCTCGTGGAACTCCCGGGTTCTCGGGTGCCGATCTCGAAAATCTCGTCAATGAAGCCGCACTTCTGGCCGCCCGTGAAGACAAGAAGTACCTCGAACTCAGCGACTTCGAAAATGCCAAGGACAAGGTCATGATGGGCGTGGAGCGCAAGAGCATGGTACTCACTGAACAGGAAAAACGCGTGACCGCGTATCATGAAGCCGGCCATACTCTCGTCGGCAAGTTTCTGGTGGGGACGGATCCGATTCATAAAGTGACCATCATTCCTCGGGGAATGGCACTGGGTGTGACTCAGACCCTGCCGAGCGAAGACCGCACGAATCTTTCGAAAGATCGCGCTGAAGACAATATCGCCTTTCTCATGGGTGGACGAGTGGCTGAAGAACTCGTGTTTCATCAGAAGACCACCGGAGCCGGGAACGATATCGAACGCGCGACGGGCCTGGCACGCAGGATGGTCTGCGAGTGGGGCATGAGCGATGTTCTTGGTCCTCTGACCTTCGGTCAGAAGGAACAGGAAATTTTCCTCGGCCGGGAAATTTCACAGCACAGGGATTTTTCTGAACAGACCGCACAGACGATCGACCGCGAAGTACGTGACCTGGTGGAAAGAAATTACCGCCGTGCACGCGAAATCCTGTCGACCAAACTGAATATTCTTCATGAACTCGCGAAAGCGCTTCTTGAATATGAAACTCTGGACGGCGCTGAAGTCGAAAGGATTGTCCGAGGCCTGAAGATCGAACGGACTCCTCCTGAAACATTGAGCAACCTCCCACCTCCCACCACTCCAGCGACCGTCGTTGCCCCAGTCACGGGACTTACGGAATCAGGAACTGGAGGAGGGGCTTCTCCTGCGCCGATGCCGGCTTGACGCCTGAGCATCGTGGCTGGATCAAGTTTTCCTCTGACGACCCCGCTTTCATCAAGAAGAGAGTTCATTGAGAGACCTGCTCGCAAACCTGCAGTCTAGCCTGAGGTTGATCGACCTGCTGGATGTGGGTCTGGTCGCTTTCATCGTTTACCGCGTGCTCTTGCTCATCAAGGGCACGCGAGCGATGCAGATGCTGACTGGCCTGGGCATTCTGGCGATCGCGTTCTTTCTCTCTTCGACTTTCGAACTTTTCACCACTCATTGGGTACTCTCTCACTTTTTTGATTATCTGGTTTTGATCGTGATTGTCCTCTTTCAGGACGACCTTCGGCGTGCCCTGACTCACGTCGGGAAGAATCCGTTCTTTTCGGGGGCGTCCGCTGAAGAAGAACGTGAAATGGTGGACGAAATCGCAAGAGCTGCCACAAGGCTCGCCCGGGAGCGCATTGGCGCTCTCATCGTCATTGAGAGAGAAACTGGCCTTAAAAATTTCATCGATACGGGGTCCAAGCTCGATTCCAAAGTGAAGGCGGAACTTCTTTATTCCATCTTCGTTCAGAACTCGCCCATTCATGATGGAGCTGTGATCGTCACCGGTGGGAGACTTGCGGCAGCGGGCTGCTTTTTGCCCCTTTCGAAGGATCCCAATATCGACAAACGTTATGGCACTCGCCACCGTGCTGCGCTTGGACTGACGGAAGATTCTGATGCGATCGTGGTTCTCGTCTCAGAAGAAGCGGGGGAAGCCCATCTCGTCAAGAATGGCAAAATCACGACCAACCTCAGTGAGCAGGAACTCCGGCAAAGCCTGGCCGCACTGCTGGACATTGCCCGTGGTCAGATGAATCTCCCCAGACGCATGCGCGGCTGGTTGCTCTCCGCTCGCAACAGAAGGGGAGGCGGTCCATGAATCTTCCGGACAAGCTCTGGGCCTTTATTTCTTCCAACCTCGGCACCAAGATCATCTCGATCATCATTGCAGTCGTCCTCTGGGTCGTGGTGCTGGGCTCGCGCAATGTTGAAGTGAGCAAGGACATCCCGCTTGAGATCGTGACGCCGTCTGATCTGGTCACGTCAAACGACGTCCCGGAAAAGATCACGTTTCGCCTGGCGGGTCCAAAGGCCTTCCTTCGTGCCATCCTGGATCGTCGCGAAGAACCGATTCGGGTCAATCTCTCGGGGGCCAAGGCAGGACTTGTGACTTACCGGTTCTTTGCAGACAACATTCGACTTCCGATCGGCGTTAAAGTGATTTCGGTCAATCCGACCGCGATTCTGATCAAGCTTGAACCGCAGAAGAAACGGGAAGTGCCCGTGCGTGTGGAACTCAGAGGAGTTCTTCCAGAAGGTTACAAGCTCGTCAAAACGGTCGTTCGACCGGCCACAGTCAAGATCAAGGGTCCAGAAAGTCGCGTCTCCAGCGTCTCTGAAGTTTCGACCCTGCCCATTGATCTCTCTGCGATCCATCAGAATCTTGAAGAGACAGCGCCACTGGATCTGAGTCGACAAGGCATTCAGATTGATGGGGGAATGCCGACGGTCACCCTGTTCGTCGAGGCGACTTCGGCCAACTACCGAATCAAGAACGTGGATATTCGGGTCATTACCGCTCACAAGTACACGCTGGATGAAAAGACCGTGACCGTGATGGTGAGGGTGGATCCCAAGGACCTCAAATTTCTGGACCGCACCCGCGTCTTTGGCGTGATTGATTTGAAAGATCAGCCCAAAGGAAAGTACAACGAGTTGGTCAAGGTTACATTGCCTGACCACATCGGGCTGGTGAAAGTCCTTCCTGAAAAGGTGGGCGTGACGCTCTATTAGTCGACAGTCAAGTTAATGTTCAAGAAGGACCGCTTTCTTATGGGAAAATTGTTTGGAACAGATGGGATCAGAGGACTTGCAAACGAATATCCGATGACCGGAGAAATCGCGATGGCTGTCGGCCGTGCGGTGGCTCACGTGCTTCAGACTCGCCCGGCGACACCCGGAAAGAGCTCACTCCCGGTCGGGCTCAAGCCACTGGAGTCCAATAAGTCCATGCGACGGGCCAAGATCGTCGTGGGCAAGGACACCCGTCTCTCCGGCTACATGATTGAGCAGGCGCTGGCTTCCGGAATCTGCTCCATGGGGGCTGACGTGATCCTGATCGGGCCACTCTCCACTCCGGGAGTCGCCTTCGTCACTCAGAGCATGCGCGCCGATGCGGGCATCATGATTTCGGCTTCTCACAATCCTTATTATGACAACGGCATCAAGATCTTCTCTTCCGATGGCTACAAGCTTCCCGATGAAATGGAAGCGACGATGGAACACCTGATCCTCTCACAGGAAATTCAGAAGATCAGGCCGACCGCGGATCTCGTTGGAAAAGCCTTTCGAATTGATGACGTTCACCACCGTTACCTGGTTTTTCTCAAATCGCTGTTTCCGAAGGATCTGGACCTCCTGGGCGTGCGCATCGCACTCGATTGCGCCAATGGAGCTGCTTATAAAGTGGCTCCACTGGTCTTTGAAGAGCTCGGGGCGGAAGTGGTGAAGCGGGGGGTGCACCCCAACGGGATCAACATCAATGATGGGTGTGGAGCCCTTCATCCCGAGCACGTCTCTGCCGCCGCACTCGAGTACCGCGCCGATATCGGCATTTCACTCGACGGAGATGGGGACCGCTGCATCCTCTCTGACGAAAACGGCGAGATTGTTGACGGAGATCAGATCATCGGACTCTGCGCACTTCAGATGGCGTCGGAAGGACTTCTCAAGGGCAACACCGTCGTCACCACTCCCATGTCCAACATGGGACTTGAAGTCACTCTCAAGGAACATGGCATTTCGATGATCCGTGCCCAAGTGGGCGATCGCTATGTGGTCGACAGCATGAGGAAAGGCGGATTCAATCTCGGAGGTGAGCAGTCCGGCCATATCGTCTTTCTGGATCACTCCACCACGGGCGATGGCATCCTGGCGGCGCTGAAAGTGCTCGAGGCCATGCGGAGGACCAAAAAGCCTCTCTCAGAACTCAAGAAGGCGATTCGACTCTTCCCTCAGGTTCGTGAGGACGTGAGAGTTTCAAGACGGGATCCGTTTGAATCCCATCCGGAGATCATGTCTGCGATCCAGACGGCTGAAAAAGAGCTTAACGGAAAAGGTCGCGTTTTCGTTCGTTACTCCGGCACCGAGCCACTGGCTCGAGTGATGATGGAAGGTGAAAGCCTGGAGATGATCCGCGCCCACGCCAAAAATATTGCCACCGCAATTCAGAAATTTCTGGCTTAGGATTCGTCATGAAAACAAAGAACACGACTGCAAAACCCAAAATGCGCAAATCGATCGGGACTGGACGGGCCCCTTCGACCCCGTCACTCCTGCTGATGCCAAGACTCGGGGTGAACATTGACCACCTGGCAACCCTCAGACAGCTCAGAAACACGCCTTATCCGGATCTTCTTGAAGCGGCGCGCATCGTTGAAACCGCCGGAGCTCATCAGATCACGGTTCATCTGCGCGAAGACCGCAGACACATTCAGGACCTGGACGTGAAACAATTGCGAGCTGAACTCAAGATCCCGATGAATCTCGAGATGGCAGCGGAAGAGGAAATGCTTCGTTTTGCGACCAGGATCATGCCGGATTGGGCGTGTCTCGTTCCCGAGAAGAGAAATGAAGTCACCACGGAAGGCGGACTGGATCTTGCGAAGCAGAAGAAACGCATCGCGGGCGCCGCTGCAAAACTCAGAAAAGCCGGCATCAAAGTCAGCCTCTTCATCGAGCCCAGCCTGGAGGCGGTGAAGTTGAGTTCAGAGTTTGGGGCAGATGCAGTGGAATTTCACACGGGTCAGTTCTGTCTCGCCTCTCAGAGCGCTCTCGGACCCAGATCCGCAGCCAAGGCAAAAATGGAACTGGAACGAATCCGCAAGGCTGCCTTGCTGTGCCGCAAACTCGGAATGCGCCCTCATGCCGGGCACGGCTTTGATTACGTGAATGTAAGACCCGTCGTCGAACTACTGACCGAAGATCCAGGTGACTTGCAGGCCCCGTTGATCGAAGAATACAACATTGGACATGCCATCGTCTGCCGGGCGGCAATCGTGGGACTGGAGCGGGCAGTGAGAGAAATGCTTTCGGCCATTCAAGCTCCCTGATTTGTAACTGTTTTATAGACTGATCAAAAAGACAAAGGCCAACTCATGAAACTCCGTCAAAAAGCGATTCGAATCTGTACCAGCAGTGAAATGCGCGAGCTCGACCGTTCAGCTGAAGTGGATTACTTGATCGATGCGACCCTTCTCATGGAAAACGCGGGAAGGTCGGCCAGTCAGATTCTCCTTGAGCACTATCCTCATGCGGGGTTGGATACGGAGATTCTGGTTTTTGCCGGCAAAGGCAATAACGCAGGCGACGCGTTTGTCGTCGCTCGGAGACTGATGTGTCTGGATCGGCGGGTCAGAGTGTTCAACCTGGATTCAGGCGCTCGCTACACCGGCGCTTCGCTGAAAAATTTTGAAATCCTCTCCCGGATGAAGGCCAAGATGACCCACCTGGATTCAGGTGCGGATCTGGAAAATTTCTTTTCCAGTTCGCCTGGACCTTTCACCATTGTGGACGGGATTTTGGGCACGGGACTTAAAGGCAATCTTGAAGGCGTCTATTACGATGTCGTTGAAGTGATCAACAAGCTTGGCTGCCCGGAAGTGGTTGCCCTGGATATCCCCACCGGAGTGAGTGGAGACACCGGCATCGTGCACGGAAATTCCATTCAGGCGACTCTGACCGTGTCTTTTGGTTTTCCGAAGTTGGGACACTTTCTCCCTCCAGGAGCCGCTCGCCGTGGAGAACTGGTGAATGTCGACATTTCCCTGCCTCCGAAGTTCCGAAAGGAAGGGGACAAGTTTCTCCTGATGCGTGCTCCCATGAGCGATCTCCTGAAAGAGCGCGATCGTTACGGCCACAAGAACTCTTTCGGTCACACCCTTCTGATCGGGGGCTCGCCGGGCCGAATCGGAGCCATCGACATGGCAGCGCGTGCCTGTCACAAGATGGGGACTGGACTGGTGACGGTAGCGAGCTGGGAAGATTCCATGGACGCGCTTCTGATGAAGCTGCCGAGCGAGACCATGGCTTCCTCGATGAAGACTTCTCCCGCTGAACTCGAAGCTTATCGACAGACCCTTTCGACTTACTCGAGCATCGTTGTGGGGCCAGGGCTTGGACTGCGTCCTGAAGGCAAGGTCCTCTTGCAGGCTTTGCTCGGCGCATACATGGGACCGCTCGTCATCGATGCGGACGCGCTGAATCTGATTGCCGATCACAAGATGCACGACATGCTCATCAATCGTCGCGCACCCACGGTCCTCACTCCGCATCCGGGTGAAATGGCCAGACTTCTCGGAATTTCGAAGGAAGAAGTCAGTCGCGATCCCGTCGCGGCCCTGAAACTCGCCGTGCAGAAGACTCATGCAACCGTACTTCTCAAGGGCGCCGCGACTCTGATCGCATCCACGGACGATGTTCTTTATCTGAATCACTATCCCAACGACGGCATGGCAACTGCGGGCAGCGGCGACGTTCTCGCCGGCATGATCGGCGGACTTCTTGGCCAGAGGATGGACGCCTTTCAAGGAACCCTTCTTGGCGTTTACCTCCACAGCCTGTCTGGAGATTTTGCGGCCCAACACTATGGTCATCGCAGCATGACTGCACCTGACATCATCGAGAACATCAGCAATGCCTTCAAAGAAATCAAAACTCACCACGAACCCGCCCTCCCTCTGGAAAGCCGAGCCAAGCTGCTCTGAGTTCCAGCTTGAAACAGCGGCTGCGGAACTGGCGGCTGAGCTGGTCTCGGGTGACCGTGTGATTCTCGAGGGAGCGATGGGGGCTGGCAAATCAACATTTGCGCGGGCCCTGTTGCGTGGGCTCGGGATCGAACAGCCGGCGGAGGGAAGTCCCACTTTCGCCATCGCTCACGAATACCAGGCACGAGCTTCATCCATCATCCACATGGATCTTTATCGTCTCAGATCAGAAGAGGAACTCGAAGAAGCGGGAATATCTTCGTACCTGTGGGACCGGGATTGCATCACCCTGACGGAATGGCTTTCGCAGTTTCCGAAGTTTGAAACCGCGGTTCTCAAACCGCAGGCGAGGCCCGGAAGTTTGACTCTCCGGGTGAATTGGAAGGTGAAACTCGATTTTGATTTGACCGATGAAAATCGAAGAGCGATTAAGATCTCGAAAATTTAATTCGGATTGCCGTAATGGGAGGCTCAGGCCGCCTTTTTCGCAGGGACTACGGCCAACGCCGCGCCGAAACCGGCCATCGACAGTCGCAGGAGACTCTGCAGACTGGCGTCTGAAGTGAGCGCAAGGACTCCTCGGCAAGAATCAGCAGACCCGATTCGCACGAGCGTGAGCCATTCTTTCGCCTGAATTCCAAATGCCCCTCGAACCACATTTCGGTCGCTCAGAGCATCCGTGACCTGTGAAGGGGGAGAAAGCTCCACTGAGCCGAGCTTCAGAAGCATGGTCCAGAGCTCAGGAACGATGACCGGATCCCAGACCATGCCGGCCCACAGAACGCTTCGATCCTTGCCTTCGAAAGAGGCAGTCGCAGCAAATGTTTTTGCACCGCTGGTTTGAGCGGAGAGAAAGAGCGCGCTTTTCAGCGCCGCTTGAGAACTGGATTTTTCAATGAGAGTCCACAGAGATTTCCCCATGGGGTCGGAGCTCTGTTTGAGTTGAAGCCGTACCCAGGAAATCAATTTTCCTTCGGCGCTGATTCTGGAAGTCTTTCTGACTTCAGGAACCGTGCGCTCGCTGATCTGTGATTCAGCCGCTTCGAGCGCACTCTGGCTTGGCCCACTGGATTCGAGTTCGAAAGTCATGTCTCCGGCCAGGATGTTGATCACAACATCCTGGCCACTTGAAACTTCTTGAGAAGGGTGACTGTTGTTGATTTTCAGTGCGTCCTGGAATGAAGAAGTTTGCGAGGCGGGAGAGGAAGCGCCAAAAGAAGGCGCCGAAGTGGGGGGTCTGGAAGCGGCAGGCGGCAAACCCAAGGTCTTTCGGTTCAGCAATTGAGTGACGCTGGGCATCTCATGAATGCCCGTTTGCTCCACATCGATGCTGAACTTCTTACTCTTTTCGTCAGACATAAGTGTTGAGAATGATAGTCATTCGATGCCTTTCTACTAGGCTCATCGGCGACTTCATTCCAAAACTTGAGGACATTCTCTCGAAAGTCGAGTGAATGGGTGACTAAATAATACAGGATAGTAGTTGACGCACCAGATACAGCATGATACGCCCCTTACTAGGATTTGTGAGAGGGAAAGGGAGAATTATACAATGCGTTTGACCTCTAAGGGACGGTATGCCGTCCGAGCCATCTTGGATTTAACATTCAACTCCAACGGGCGACCTGTTCGTCTGCAGGAGATTTCGGAGCGACAGAAAATTTCGCTTCACTATCTGGAACAGCTGTTCAGACGCCTCCGCAAGGGCAGCGTTGTGAAAAGTGTTCGCGGACCAGGCGGCGGCTATGTGCTCGCTCGCACCATGGACGAAATCTCCATTCGCGACGTGCTTGTGAGCGTTGGCGAGAACATCAACCCAGCTCGTGACCTGGTCGGTTCAGCCGATGTCAAGAGCGACACGGTTGAGTTCATCCTGACGAAAACTTACTTCGAAAACCTGGGCCTCATCATGCAGGAATATCTTACCACCACTTCCGTGGGAGATTTGATCCGCAAGGCTCGTGGAACGCAGGAACTTCCAAAGGGCGCGGGCAGCTTGCTCGATGCCACCGGATTCCAGATTCCAGCCGCGACCGCCAATGTCGGCAAGACCCGCGATTTATCTTGATTCAAACGCTGGAGCGCCGCTGCACCCTGAGGTTGCAGCGGCGCTTTTGCCGTTTCTAAGCTCGTCGGAAAACTTCGTCCACTCCAATCCCTCAAGTCTTCATGCCTTTGGCCGCAAGGCGAGGAAAGCGCTCAATCAGGCGCGCACGCAGATCCTTCAGTCACTGGGACTGCCCGGCGAGGACAAAAGCCGAGCAGGAACCCTTGCCCAGTCCGAAGTGGTTTTCACTTCCTCAGGCACCGAAGCCAATCATATGGCGATTCGATCAGCACTTCGCGAGAGTTTCAGTCACGCCCGCTCAAGCACTGTTCCTCCTTCTCCATTTGAAAAAACGCACTGGATTGCCACCGCGGTGGAGCACGACTCCGTCCTCCAGCTGATTGAGGAGTTCCGGGGAGCCGGGGGTGAAGTCGATTTTTTGCCCGTCAACGCTGACGGCGTCAGTGATCCTGAATCACTGCAGGCTTTGCTCAAGCCGCACACTGCGCTCGTGAGCATTCTCTGGGTCAACAACGAAACCGGGGTCATTCAGCCTCTCACTGAACTGATCGCCACTCTTCAGCGTCATCAGAAAACTCAGACTCGTCCAGCCCGGCTCCATGTCGACGCGGCTCAAGCCTGGGGCAAACTGCCGATCGTTTTGCGGGAGAGGGGCGAAGCAGACTGCTCAACGATCGATTACCTCACTTTGTCCGGTCATAAGATCGGCGCCTTGGCAGGTACCGGAGTCCTCTGGGCACGCTCCAGAAGGGACGTCAGCCCCCTGATGCCGGGTAAACAGCAGAACGAACTGCGCGGTGGGACGGAAAATCTGCTGGGCATCGTATCTCTCGGAGCCGCCGCCAGCGCGATGGATCCTGACTCCTACCGCAATGAACTCGCACCCTTGCGAGACGAACTTCAGGATGCTATCTCCAAACGAATCCCTGGGGTGTGGGTCAATGGAGTCGACTCGGCTCGTGTGGCCAACACCCTCAGTCTGTCCTTTGATCACCTTCAGGGCGAAGGACTGGTTCAGAGACTGGACCTCGCCGGTTACTGCGTGAGTTCGGGATCAGCCTGTGCCAGTGGTACTGCGAGTCCTTCGCATGTGCTGATGGCCATGGGAAGGAGCGAAGCGCAGGCCAGAGCGAGCCTTCGCATCTCTCTTTGCAGAGGGATACGAAGAGAAGAACTCAAAGGGTTCGTGAATGCCCTGGAAGACGCAGTCGCGCGCTTTCGCAGCAGTTGAGTGAATCGAAGTTGAAGTTTGAATTGAGGAACTGGCGGATTGCAGAAAACATACACGGCTGATCTCAAGAAAAGCAGGCGCTCCACCAAAGTCCTCATTGCGATGAGCGGTGGGATGGACAGTGCGGTAGCTGCAACGCTGCTCAAGAATCAGGGCTTCGAACTTCAGGGAATCTATTTTCAGATGGTGCCGCCGGGTGAAAAGCCCTTCGGCGACTACTGCTCTCGCTGCGCCTGCCACAAACTGGAAAATGCGAAAACAGCCTGCCACCAACTGGACATCCCACTGCAGATCTTCGATGCTCACGGTCCCTATCATGCAGAAGTGATCGACCATCTCGTTCACGCTTCCCTGCAGCAGAAGAGCCAACGATCCTGTCTGAAGTGTCACAAGAACATCATCTTCAAACTGCTTCTTCAACGTGCGAAAGCACTGGGCTGTCAGCAGATTTCGACCGGGCATTACGCACAGATCGTCCAGGATACGGTCACAGGTCAATCGTTTCTCTCCAAAGCTGCCGACGCGGCTCAGGATCAAAGTCACCTCCTCTATGACCTGGATCAAGAAACCCTGAATCAATGCATTTTTCCGCTGGGGACGCTTTCGCATTCCATGGTGGAAAAGCTTGCGCACGAAATGGGCATCGAAAAAACCGTGTCTCCCGCCGCCGCGCAGAATGTGGCTCAGACTTTCTGCTTCAGAACCAAGGAAACTTACATCGATTACGTCACTGAGCACTCCGCTCAGGCATTCAGAAGCCCCGGGATCATTCGCACCACTGATGGCAGCATCGTCGGCGAGCATGAAGGACTTTTTCAATTTTCCATCGGTCAGCATGAAGGAATGAAACTCTCCGGCACGAACTCGGAACCGCTCGTTGTAGTCTCGTTTGAAGCCAACAACCAGGCTTTGATCGTGGGCGCACGCAGTGACCTTCTGAAAGCGGCAGTTACCGCATCTGAGGCGAGCTGGATTCGCCCAGTGGACGCCGTCAAACCCTTTCGCTGCGAAGCCAAGATCATCGGAGGTCCTCACCCGTCCACCGAAGGTGCCTGCCGAGTCACTGTTTTTGAAAACAACACCGTTAAAGTCGAGTTTGACGAACCCCGCTGGGGCCTGGCCCCCGGCCAGTCCATCGTCTTTTATGAGGCGGGGGAAGTCCTGGGTGGGGCAGTGATCGAGCGCACCGAAGGCACTCACGCGTCAGTTCGTGCGGGCAATGAACATCCATGAGCACCCTAGAGAAATCCCGCTACCTCCTCAAGACTCTGGGCTGCAAGGCCAATCTCTATGACAGCCAACTGATGGAAGCGGAACTTCAGAAGAGGGGCTGGCTTCCTTCTGAAAATGGCTCCGAAATCGGCGTTGACCTGTGCATCGTCAACAGTTGCACGGTCACCGACGAGGCCGATCGGCAAAGTCGCAAGATGGCCTCACGCCTTTCACGAGACAATCCTGCGGCTCGAGTCGTCGTCACGGGATGCTCCGCTGAAGTGGATCCCGAAACACTCTCGAACACGCAGGGGGTTCACTATGTCGTGGGCAATCGCGACAAGCACCAGCTGGTGGAGCTGGTCCTGAAAACTCTGGAGCGCGACAAACTGGAACGTGCTGAATCGTCAGACGCCAGCTCCACTCACTCTTCCAAGGCGAAAGGCCGAGTGCTGGGCGTTGCAGAGAATTACGATCAGATGCTTTCACGTCACCCGATGGACCGTGAGTGGGCGACGCCTGAAAGTTCCTTCATGGTTCCCCCGCCGAAGCATCAGGGTGAGGCCGGACGAACGCGCACCTTTCTCAAAATTCAGGAAGGCTGCAATTCCTTCTGCACTTACTGCATCATTCCTTATGGGCGCGGGCCCAGCCGAAGCCTGAAGATTCCCGAAGTCGTCGCCCAGATTCAGGAACTCGTCAGTCAGGGAGTCAGTGAAGTCGTCATCACGGGCATCAATATCGGGGATTATGGAACGGACTGGCCGGAGAATACGGCAGGAACGATGCAGCTTGCGCCGCTCTTTCACACCATTCTCCGGGAAACGAAGCTGGAGCGACTCCGAGTGAGTTCACTTGACCCCACCGAGATCACCGAAGAGCTGCTGCAGTTGATGGAATCCAACCCAAGATTCTGCCCACACTTTCACGTTTCGCTTCAGAGTCCTCATGCCAGGATCCTGAAACTCATGAAGCGTAAATACTCCTGGGAGCACGTGCAGGCCTGCCTGAAGCGGATTGCTGAAATCCCGGCACCTGCGGGCGGACCCTTCGTCGGAATGGACGTGATCACGGGATTTCCAGGTGAAACTCAGGAAGATTTTGAATGGACGAAAGAGGCGCTGAGCTCGCTCCCCTGGAGCCGTCTCCATGTGTTTCCCTACAGCGAGCGTACTGGCACTCCGGCCACACGCCTGCCGAACTCCGTCCATCAGCATGAACGTGTGGCAAGAGCTCACGCGCTTCGAGAGCTGAGTTTTGAACGGCTTCGCAGGATTCATCATGAGACCCTTCAGAGTCATCAATCGACGGGGCGACTCATGACTCAGGTTCTGGTCGAGAACCCGACCAAAGGTCCTGATGGAACGAAGAACTGGATCGCGGGCTACACCCCACACTACCTGCGAGTGCTGGTTCGTCTCGAGTCTGAAGCGCAAGTGCGGGCTCTCCACAACCAGCTGCTGTCAGTGCGCCCGACCGGGCTCATTGCAGATGCAGCGGCAGGCGATCTGGCTTTTATTGCAGAACTCGCCTGAGGCTCATCTCAAGCGCGCTCTGCGCGCGACGCAGAAGTCGCCTGAGGCTCGGGTGCGACTCAATCAGTGAGGTTGAAAGCGAACTTGCAAACCCCTGACTTTGCGCTTGTTCTGGAAATTTCTCACCGACGCTGCTACTTCCATCTGATTCATTGATAAGGGGACGTCGAGTTGAAATTTTCATTCCTGATATTGGCTCTGGCTGCTTTGACCAGTCTTCCTCAGCTCAGTCACGGCGCTGCTCGAGGAGGGCACGCAAATCACGAAAACCGTCCACAACTCGAAGACCCGAGCTTCATACAGGGCGTACCTGCGGAACTTGAAGACCTCGATCCGGAAATGACCAGTGTTGAACTTCGGGCTCGTCTGGACTCACTCAGACAGCATCAAAACGAGGCTGAGCTTTCCGAACGACAGTTTGACGCTCCTCTCGAGGAAGTTCTGGCCGCAGGCAAAAGAAATCTCGAGTGGATCAGCTTCATCAATCAAGCGCGCAAGTCCACTGGCCAGCAGTCAGAGCTCGTGCTCAATTCACCCGCCACGCAAGCCGCCTTTCCGATTGAATCCCCGAGCGTCTCAAATGCGAAGCTCGTCATGGCCCGCTTTCATTCCCTCATGAACGCGGTGCCTGCTGAGATGGGCTCAGTCCTCACTGGAGCGGGAGCATATCCGAAAGAACCGCCACTGGCACTCTCCGATGAGCAGTTTCTTGAGCTGGCTCGAAGACTTGACAAGATCTATTCAAGCGCAAGCCGGTGGCTTCTCGAAGAGCCGTTTCTCTGGCGATATCAAGCACTCGCCTGGAAAGACGTCCGGGGATTTTACTTTCTTTCCCGCACTCTCGAGCTTGAGTCAAAGCTCACGCACTACCGCGATCTCGACTCCGAAGCGCGGGCCGACCTGAAGACCCGGCTTGTGGGCCAGTGCCTGAACGCCAGGGAAGGCAGGGTTCCCTGCCAGAAGCATTTTTCTGATTCTTTGGCGAAAGAGGGGAACGCACTCGCCTTTTACCAGCTCTACCATTTGAAAGCGCAGGCCGTGTTTGACAGCTTTTTCATCATCAAAAACCCTCGCAAGGATACGAATTGGGATGGAACTTCAGCTCCTGAAATCTTCACTCTCCCGTTTCTGAAGGGGGAGACCTCAGCCGTTCAGACATTCCTCCTGAATATCGAAGACGAGTGGCGCTGGGTAAACTGGCACTTGCGCCTGAATTTCGCCGATCTCCCTCCACTGGGAGCGGAGAGCATTCCCCACCTGACGTTTCAGCCCGGCGCCACAGCCCACGTGAATGGTCTGGGAGGCAATCAGATCACGATGGACTCCAATCGCCCTCTGACGGATTATGCGGCCCGCTGGACGATTCGTCACGAGTTCGGACACGTCGTGGGCTTCCCGGACTGCTACCAGGAGTTCTACGACGAGGACCAGCAGGCCATGATCAACTACCAGCTCGACACGACCAACCTCATGTGCAGCCGGCAGGGAAAGTTCCAGGAACGGCATTACGTGGAGCTGAAGCGAGTTTACGGGGGACTTTGAACGGTTTACCAGAAGGTAACGTTCTTCAGTTGACAGAAACAGACAGGTACTGTAAAACCAGCGGCGGCACTATGGAACACGTGGAACGTTTACAACAGCGATTAGGCTACACATTCGGCGACCGGGGAGTCCTGCTCCAGTCCCTGACTCATACGTCCTATGGCCATGAGTTCCTGCAGGAAAAGTCGATTGCACTGCGGGATAACGAGCGCTTGGAGTTTCTGGGCGACGCCATTCTCGACGTGATCGTGTCCGATATCCTGATCGAAGCCTTTCCCAACGCCAATGAAGGCCAGCTCTCCAAAATGCGGGCAGCAGTCGTCAACGAAAAGACCCTCGCTGAAGTCGCCAAGTCCATTAATCTTCAGGATGTGGTACGCCTCGGGCGAGGTGAAACCCAGACGGGCGGAAACCTCAAGCCATCGATCCTCTCCAGTACGCTTGAGGCTTTGATTGCAGCTATTTATCTGGACGGCGGATTCAATGCAGTCTATCCAGTAGTGCGTCATCTCTTTGCTCCTCTGTTCGCCGAGGAGAGGGAATTGATGGCTTTTTACGACCACAAGACTCAGCTTCAGGAAATGGTTCAAGCTCGCTGGAAGGTAACCCCCTCTTACCACCTCTTGCAGACCCGCGGCCCCGATCACGCTAAGATCTTCGAAGTCGAAGTGCGGATGAATGGAAAGATCCTCGCCAACGCGACGGGTTCTTCCAAAAAAGAAGCAGAACAGAACGCTGCTCGGGCTGCGATTCAAACGGTAGGGTAGGTCTCAAAAGGCTTGCCTCCGGTATCAGGTAAGGTTTTAAGACTCATGAAGAAATCAGGATTTATCGCGATCGCAGGCCGTCCGAATGCCGGCAAGTCGACGCTGCTCAACCACGTACTCGGCAGCAAAGTCTCCATCGTCACCCCCAAAGCGCAGACCACCCGGGAGCGCGTGCTCGGAATATTCACCGAACCTCAGGGACAGATGATCTTCATCGATACACCTGGCATCCACCGCGCCAAAGAGGGCGGCATCAATGAATACATGATGGCGGAAGTGAAAGAAGCGCTCAAAGACGTTTCCGCGGTCTGGTACATCGTCGACCCGGCCTCCGCATCCAAACATGAACAGCCCGTGCTGGATCTCCTGAGAGGCGTGAAAGCTCCCGTGTTCATCCTCATGAACAAGATGGATCTGACGGGCAAGACTTTCGCGGTCTCCAACATCGTCAATTTCGAAAATGAACTTCAGGCAGCCTGCAAGGAACTCGGTATCGATGTTCAGGGGATTCATCCCATTTCAGCGCTGAAAGGCAAAGGCATCGACCCTGTGCTCGAGGCCAGTTGGAATCTTCTGCCAGAAGGGGAGTTCTACTACCCGGATGAAGACCAGTTGTCAGATCGCCCAACCAAGTACTTCGTCGCCGAAAAAGTCCGTGAACAGCTTTTCCTGCAACTTGGGGATGAGATCCCCTACTGCTGCGCGATCGAAATCGACCGCTTTGACGAAAAGGTGACGCCACCTCGAATCGAAGCGACGATTCACGTCGAGCGCGATTCGCAAAAAGGAATGGTCATCGGACAGGGTGGCGCCAAGATCAAAGCCATCGGACAGGCTGCACGCGCTGAGGTCGAAGAATTTCTCGGACAGAAAGTGTTCCTCGGTCTCAAGGTCAACGTTCTGAAGGACTGGTCCCGCGATGCGGAAACGCTCAAGCGCCTGGGCTACGTGCTCCCTTCGGACAAGCCGACCCAGCGTTCGAAGAAAAAGAACAAGCCCACGCAGAAGACTCCCCTTGCAGACACAGGTGCAAGATCAGGTGAAAAGGCGGGCACTGCAGCTCCCAAAGTGGCTTCACAAGTAACTCCGAAAGTATCTCCGAAAGTAACCAGCACCAAGAGGCCCGCATGAACAGCCCGTCCAAACCCCTGCCTCGTCTGGTCATCGTTGGTCGACCCAATGTCGGCAAAAGCACGCTGTTCAATCGCCTCTATGGTCGTAGACGCGCCCTCGTTCATGACGAGCCTGGAGTCACGCGCGATCGCCTCGAGCTTCAGGCCGAATGGTGGGTTCAGGCCAAGTATTTTCCCGTCATGCTCGTGGACACGGGCGGCCTCGGCGGCGACAAGTTCGCCAATGAGATTGCCAAACAGGTTGATGTGGCTTTGCATGAAGCCGATATCGTTCTCGTCCTTTTCGATGGGCAGGCCGGTTACACTCCGGGTGATGCCGAAGTCGTTCAGCAGATCAAACGCTCCGGCCTCGACAAGAAAGTCCCGATCATCGGTGTCGTCAACAAAGTCGATGACAACATCCATGAACCCTTCATCAATGACTTCTTTCAGTCCAGCCTGGATCCAATCGTCACGCTCTCGGCCGAACATGCTCGTGGGATCGAGGACTTGCAGATTCTCATCAAAGATCTACTGAAGATCGAAGGCCAGACCCTCTCGCAAAAGGATGCTGCCCCGAGAAAGGGCGCCAAAGCCGCGGTACTCCCGCCTCCTGCTTCACTCAGCGGTGAAGAGATTGTTGAGGGAGTCGACGCAACTTCAGGATCTGATGATGATTCCGACGATAGCGACTCGGAAGAAGACGTTACTTGGGATGCGGATTCTGATGAAGAGTCCGAAGTTGAATTTGACGAAGAAGAACACTCCAGGCAGCTCGCTGGCGAACTTGCCGAAGATCTCTATGACGATTCTGAGCAGAGCGAGGGAACTCCCGAAGATTACGACGCTGCCCTGGATTCCGAAGATTCCGAAGATGGCGAGTATTCTGAAGACGGTTACCTCAAGCGCCGAGTCCCTCGCATCGCGATCGTCGGTCGCCCGAATGTCGGCAAGAGCACGCTGACCAATGCGATCCTGAACGAAGACCGCATGATCACGAGCGAGATGGCTGGCACGACGATCGATGCCGTCGATTCTCCCGTTCGGCTCAACGGCAAGGATTTCATCTTCATCGACACTGCCGGAATTCGCCGCAAGAGCAAGACCGAACAGGGTGTCGAAGTTCTCTCGGTGGTTCAGGCCCGCAAAGCGCTTGAGCGCTGCGATCTGGCGATTCTGCTTCTGGACGGCTCCGGTGGGGTCACGGATCAGGACGAAAAAATCGGCGGTCTGATCGAAGAAGTTGGCTGTGGAGTCATTCTCGCGGTCAACAAATGGGACACGCAGAAAGTGAATCCGAAGTTCACCAGGGAACTGGCCGCTCGCCATGTCCGTGAACAGATGGCTTACCTCAAGTACGCCCCGATCCTGTTTCTCAGCGCGCTCAATGGCGTGGGTTACGAGGATATCGGCGATCTGATCGACGACATCCTCCTTCAGCGCCGGGTGAAGGTTCCGAGTCGTGAGTTCACCGAATGGGTGCGCGATGAATCCGAAATTCACAATCCGGGGAATGCGAAATTCTACTTCTCCCACCAATCCGGCAGAAGTCCTCCGACCTTCGTCTGTCACGTCAGCAAGCCGGACAAGGTCCACTTCAGCCTCAGACGCCACCTCGTCAATGCCATCCGCGCGAAGTGGGGCTACATGGGCAGCCCCGTGCGCATGGTCTTCGTCGAAGGCAAGAGCAACCGCGTGCCGCCACGCAGAACTCACAAGCGCATGAAGTACCAGGTCACGGCCGCAAGGCGTGTGCGGGACCGCGAGAAGACCAAGAAATAGGCTCGGGAATCCCGGGCCGACTTACCAGGTGAAGAGAAAGCTGCCCGTGACGGTGTAAAATTCACCGTTCAGGTTCGGCACGCCGAATTTCACGTAGTTGGTCGTATCGGTGTCCTTGAACGTCACGAAGTGCAGCTTGCCTTCGAGGTTGAAGTAGACTTTTCGCGGCTTGACGGGAAATTCGAAGCCGGCTCCCGCCGTGAAACCGAGCGCGCTGTCGCTGTCCGCCGGCAGATTCTCATTACTCTGGGTCTTCGAGTAATTTCCGGCGCCGATCACCAGGTAGGGATTCGCGAAAGTGATCGCTGAAGCGAGGTTGTGCACGTCAAAATAATATTTCAGATCCAGACCCAGGCGCAGCAGATTCACTGAAATCGCGTTGCCCTGAAAATCCGAGAAGGAATGTTTGGCCGAGGTGATGGCCATGGCCATCGCAAAACTGAAATCAAACCAGTAATGCACGCGCAGATCAAGTGCGGGAAAACCACCCTGCCAGAGAGAACCGCGGTTGCCGGCGACTCCTTCGAAGCCCGCGCCCGCACTGATGCCGAAGAATCGGCCGGTCTGAAAGAACCGCGTCTCCGCCGCTTCATCGGCTTCTTCATTGAACTCACCGTATTCGGTGAAAGGGGTCGATGAAAAATCATCCTCTTCAGGAACTTCGGTTTTGGGAGTGCCAGGCGCTCCTGAAGCGGCACCTGGAGGTGCGGAAGGCGGCGCACTCTGGGCGAGTGCGGACTGAGAGCTCAGCAAGGCGGGCGCAACGCAGATGATCGCGGCCGCAGCCAAAGTCGACTTGAAGGAAAACTTCAAAGAAGAAGTTCCGGGAGCGTTGAATGAAACGCTGGCAGTCCGTGGGGGAGTCCTGCTCCAGGGAAGGTTCCGTTTAAAAATAGAAATGCATCCCCGCATTCAGAAAACTCACGCCCAGAGTTCTGAAGACGTAACTTCCGCTCAAGCGATCAAAGGATCCACCCGTCTCCATGGAAAAGCCGAGACTCTCCACTCCCGGGATGAAGAATTCGGCGCCGAAGCCCCCGATGAACTGGGCTCCTGATTTTGAATTTGCGGAAACGATTCCGCCTCCCAGCATGCCGTAGAAATTGAGATTGGTTTCAAAGAAGAGATTCTTGAAGAGCTTGAGCGCAGTGACCGTGTTGCTGGGTGAAGTCGTCGCGATCCCGATGACCCCTTCGAAAGCGAGATCACGGGTCAAAGCATACTTCAGACTGACGCCAGGCACGCCATAGTACGTGTTCAGGTTCGCGAACTCAGAGTTGTAACCGAGTCCCAGTCGTCCCTGAAGGTCCCGAGCCTGCGCGCTCGAAAACGAGAGCAAGAGAGTCAAAGCTGCGCCGAAAGTGATCAGAGTGCGGCGCATTAAAGAATGGGAAGGGTAGGTAACTCTTGCGAAATGTTTCATTCTTTCTAAGGGTAGCCGTGACCTTTCTTTTTGACAACCCCTGAAGACTCTTCTAAACACGAAGTCATGCCTACCTCATCGAAGAACACGGAAATCCCTTCTGAAATCAAAAAATTTTCCAAGCCGATTCTCGGTGTAGCCGCAGTGCTCCTGGCTCTCGGCATTGCAGTGACCGTGTTTTCCGGTCAGAAAGCGGAACGCACGAAGAAAGCAGAGAATGCGCTCTTTGAAGCTCGCCAGAAACTTGACAAGAACTTGACGGCGATCGCAGCTGCGCAACCTGCACCGGCTGCAACCGGGACTTCAGAATCATCGGCAGCGAAGTCCAAAACACCTCCAGCGCCTCCTGCATCAATGAAACCCGCGCAGGCTGAAAGCGTCGCCTACCTGAAGCTCGACGTGGACACTCAGCTCATCGAAGGTGCGGGGGAGCTCCGAAACGTGGCTCAGCAGTACGGCGGAACTCGCGCAGCTCACGAAGCGAACCTCATGCTTGGAGACCTCTATTACAACCACGGTGATGCTGCAAAATCCATTACCTGGTATCAGGCCGCCGTGGATACGGCGACTGATGGATCTGACCGCGCACTCTCTCTGTATGACCTCGCGTACGCTTATGAAAACTCCGGAAAGTTTCCGGAAGCGGTCAAGACCTACGAAAAAGGCATGAATCAGGGTGAGCCGGCGTTGCAAGGCGAAATCATGCTGGGTCTCGCACGCTCCCAGGAAAAAGCGGGTGACAAGGCCAAGGCCAAGGAAACCTACACGAAGATTTCAACCCAATTTCCCAACACGGAAGTTTCCAAGTCCGCTGACATCCGCAAGACTCGACTGGAGCAAGCTCAGTGAAAAAAATGCACTTCCGTTCTGATTTTTCACATCGCGCTCTGCCCGCACTGATTGCCGCAGCCTTTCTCATCGCCCTCAGCGCATGCGCGGGCCATAACATTCACAAGGATCTCACCGCGGATCCCCAGGTTCTGGTTCGTCGCTGGACGCTCCAGACTCATGGACCTTTTGAAGCCGGCGACAAAGGTTACGAATACTCCAATCCGGTGGTCACTGAAAACACGGTCATCTTTGGAAACCAGAGCACTGGCCTGATCTCACTTTATCCTGGAATGCTCCAGACTCGCTGGGTGCTGCCGATCAAAGGCGGCGTGATCAGTGAACTGGCGCAGGAAAAAACTGAAGTCTATTTCGGCGGGGGAGACGGTTTTCTCTACTCAGTGTCCGTTGAGACAGGCCGCGTGAATTGGCGTTATGACCTTAAGAATCCCCTGATCTCCAAGCCTACCGTTTCCGGCGGTCGCGTTTTCATCACGACTTCGGATGACACGGTTTACGCCTTTGATGCGGCTACGGGCAAATGGCTCTGGCATTACCGCCGAAGAACTTCTCCGACCGCAACGATTCTCGGTGCCTCAAGTCCACTCGTGGATGGCGCGGAAGTCATCACTGGAATGACTGACGGCTTTCTCGTTTCACTTTCCGTCAATGACGGGCAACTCAAGTGGGAGAGAAAAATCCACCAGGGGACCAAATTCACTGATGTGGACGCTCACCCGGTCCTCGACAATTCCATTCTCTACATTCCCTCCTATGACGGCGCCCTCTATGCACTGAAACGGGCCAATGGCGAAGTGATCTGGCGTTATGATGTGGGTGGCAGCAAACAGGTCGTCGCTGACGAAACCCGGCTTTTTGTACCCTCTTCCAACGGCACCATTTATTCGCTCCAGAAGAACAACTCCAAAGTCCTCTGGCAATTTGAAATGGATCACGGCGTGCCCACTCAGCTCGTCGTCACGGATCGTTACGTCATGGTCGGTTCAAGCAGTCAGTACCTTTACGTCCTCGACAAGGAGACGGGCAAGGGCCTGTATCGATTCAATGTGGGTGAGGGGAGTGGATTCTCCGGCTCCCCTGCTTTTGATTCCGTTCATCAGAGGCTCTACATGCTCTCGAGTGCCGGGAACCTGTATTCCTTTCAACTCAGCTCCCCTCCCAAAAAAATCCGTCCTCATGGCGTGACGAGTCCTTACGCCGCGACCAGCGGGTTCTAAGGTTTGACTTCGACTTGAGTTGCCCTTCGCCTGCAGCTCTCCGGAACCCTGCCTTTTGATGACTCCACGGCCTCGGACTTCAGACCGTGGGACTGAGCCGCAGACTTGACTGGAAATGCCTCTTGGACAGACTCGGCTGCGCATTCGAGACCAATGGGTTGACATAATATTTATTATCAGACCTAAAATAGATCCCGAGGTGAGAGGTCAGGAGCCGTATTCCAGCGACAGTCTTTCTCAACCTCGAGCCCACCTCTGGATCGCGACGTGGTTCTTACTGCAAAGGCACCTTCTTTCCGAATGATTTGACCATCTTCGCTCCAGTCGATTTGAGTCCTGCTCGCCAAGACAGGAGCTTTCACCTCAACTGACTTGAGTCGATTCGTCGCAAGGAATGCAGGGTTTCTCTAGCCTTCGAACCCTCTGAAATCACGGCTGATTTGAACCCAGAATCCGGCATCATCGCAATACCTGACTATTTTAGTTATCTATCTTAAATGCGGTGTGTTATAAATGACCCATGAGCATTTGGATTAAAAAGTCGTCGCGGCGCTTGGCATTATCGGTCAGTTTGGTGACTTGCCTGGGTACCCTTGCCGGAGTTTCTCAAAGCTGGGCTTTCAGCTCCAAAGACGGAATCGAAGTCGACCTGGAGTACGACGGCAAAGTTGCCCTTCCGAGTCCCTCCCTGGTTCCCGCCAAAGACGGCGTGCCCGCTCACCCCGAAACCTTGACCTCCGACGAACAGGTTCAGCTTCAGTTGACCTTTCTTTCAGGAGCTTTTCAGAACAACCCCGTTCAGGGTGGACGCCGTACGGATGACACAGCCGTCATCACTCGCGAAGACAAGAATTTCATCTACTACCACTACAAAGGTAAAGCGCTTTTGGACAACAAGGTCGGCAATCATTATCCATTCACCCTGCCAAGAGACCCAAAGACCGTCTATCAGGCCTCCGTCAATCCGGACGGAAAAGTTCCCTGCACCGATCCACACTACCAGGGCGCGGGCGACTATTTCTACTTCTGGAACCCCACCGCTCGAGGTTGCCGCCTCCAGAAAGAGCGCGACTATTTTGAAATCACGGCCGATGTGAAGAGACTTCCAGATGCTCCGCAGACGTTTCCAGATTATTCACGTCTGATCGACAAGAACGGCGAGATCACCATTCACGTCCTCATGGGCAAGAATGAAGACAAGACGACGCGAAAGCCAGTTTTCTCGTTCGATGATTCGGCACCGACTTTCAAGCAATACGATGCGCTTTTGAAGAAGGAAAAGTTCAGCGCAAAGACCCTGTCAAAGAATGAAATTTTGCACATGATGGCGGTCCAGCCGGAAGGCAAGGAAGTTTATTACAAGAAACTTCCTTACATCCGCGAGTACGAGAAAACCGAAGGGGGCGTGAAAGTCAAAATCCGTTACTTCTACGGAAACGTCAGTGCAGCAGATGATTCCGGACCGATGCATTTTTTCTGGAAGGATGCCATCGAACACGCATCTGTCGCCATCTACAGCGGACATTCAGGCCTGGGCTGGAACCTCAAGCCTGAGATGATCCAGGAAGAACTGGGCGAGTTCAACGTGGATCCCTATCGGTATCAGATCTGGGTTCTCGACGGTTGCAGCACCTACACGTACTATCAGCAGCCTTATTTTCAGGTCAAAGCGAGCAAGATGACCGACAAGGACAAGCTCGATCGGCTGGATCCAAAAGCGAATCTGCAGATCATCTCGGCCGCGCTTGAATCGGGCATCACCTACAATGCAGCCACTCCACTTGAAATGACGACCGCGATTCTGGCCTATCTGCGCCACAAGGATGCCCCGAACTGGAAGACGCTCGCCGGCAGAATGAGTCACGAAAATCTGATCGCCGTCTCTGGAGATGAGATGGCTCCTGACACCGTCGATGGTCGTTACATTCGAAACATCGAAATGGTCGCTCCCATTGAACCGACCTTGATCGTCCCACCGCTCAAGACCACGCTTCCCGTTCAGTTGACTCCGCTGGTTCTGGCCCCAGCACCTGTGGGCGAAATCCCGCTCGACGCTGAGGACCTTGAAGAAATCAAGAAGATGCAGGAAGAAGACGCCGCGACGGGTGCCACGGATGACGCTCCAGCTCAGGACACCCCCTCAGAGGAGGCGGCTCCCGCTGAAGCGCATTCTCCCGGAATTCATTCACTGGGAGATTACGTTCCCGAGTTTGCCAAAAGGTACTTCAAGTAATCCGAACCGCGGACGAATCCACCAAAAGCTTGAAAGCTGAGCAATGAAGAAGATGGGCGAGGCACTGCAAAGTGACTGGCCCGTTTCTTTGATAAGCACTCCCCTGCCCGGGTCGCCGTCTTCAGTGACACATTTCTGACGCCGCGATTTCAGACCAGCACTTCCCAGGACTTTCAAGGCTGAAAGAACTTTGAAATTGCGGCGCGCCCTCACATACTTTGAGAGATGGCACTCTTCTCCAAAGCGGCGAGCACCCCCACTCTGACTTTTCCTCTCTCCAGGAGTCGGAACATTCTACTGAGGGCATGCCTGGGCGCGGGTCTCAGCATGGGACTGGTGACGGTCATGAACCCCACTCATGCCGGCGCGGCGGCCTGCGGTGAAACGGAGAAAAAAACGCCCATTTACAAGGCTTATCAAGTTTGCGCAGGTGCGAAGAATTCCAAAGACCCTGAAAAATCTCAAGGGTTTCTCAAAGAACTGCGGGGTTGTGGTTACTGTTCCGTATCCAATCCCGAGAGCAACGCCAGCGCTGACATCAGTCTCAAGAGTGCCTGTCAGGCTCCGTCCGCATTTGTCTGCCAAATGAACAAGGGCAAAGTTTTCAACTCCCAGTGCCAACTGACGGTGGCCGACCCCAGGGAAGTCATCAATCACCCGGACTATGTCTCCGTGAAATGCGACTACCAGGTGAAGGAAGCGAAATTTTTCAAAGCGCATCAAGGCAAATGTCGATCCAGAGAAAGCACTGAGGCCTGCCAGGCCAGACTTCGGGCGAAATATCATGATGAGCTGTCCAGGATCGAAAGAGAACTGGCTTACACTCCGGCACGCGTGCTGCGCCTGAAAAATCTCTTCAGCTCCGTGAAAGCGAAATACCTGGAGCTGGTGGAAAAATCGGCGCTCATCAGACCAGAGGCGAAGCCTGCACTTCTGGCCAATCTCAAGGTGACGGAACTTCGGAATGAGCTCGATGACCCGTCTGCCTGCGCCAATACGGAGCCCACCGGTCCGGCAACCGGCATTTTCTACAACGGTGAAATCGAAGTCTGCATCGGCGCGATGTCCCTTCTGGATCACATGGATGACTCGGATCTGCTGCTCGTCATGGGGCATGAACTCTCGCACTCCATTGATCCCTGCACTCTTGAGGAAAATGCCTACCGCGAGAAACGCAAAGTCGCAGTGACGAAGTCGGCTCCCGAAAACGCGATCGGGATGACCACTTATCCCGGGCTCGTCCAATGTCTTCGAGGAGGCAAAGGCCCCACCGGCTGCAGCAACTCCGTACTCCACTGCAATACATCAAAAGGGATCAAAGAGTACTGCAGCGAGCAGGTCACGAAGGAAGGATTGTCACCCGACTCCAAAGCGGGAGAAAAAGTCGCAAAGCAGTGCCTGACAGAAGTGAGTGTCACACCCACTTGTCCTCTGGGAAAGAAAGATCCAGACTACAACCCTTCCGACCTCAGTGCCTACCGCAAGGACTCTCAGCCCGTGGATCAGATTCAGGAAACCTTTTCGGATTTCATGGGTGCAGAGGTTCTGGGAGCACTCATGCAGGACCGCGCCGGTCACAAAAAGATCTCTGACTCCGAAAAACTTGACGGCCTCAGCGCCATCGCCGTCGATATCTCAAATCTTCACGGCGGCTGTCAGACCGAAAACACCACGGACCTTCATCCGCCCGGTTTTCTCCGGGTGGACCGGGTGATGATGGGCAGTCAGCGCTTTCGCGAAGCCTTCTGCTCAGTCGGGGCCCCGCCTCCCAGCACGGCCGGAGCCGGCATGAGTTGCAAAGGGTTATGACTGAAATGATCAACATGAATTCTACTCTTCAATTCCATACCGCAAATTTCGCATTGAAGAGCATTCGTGCCCTGTGGCTGGGTGCGGGAGTGCTGGTGGTCCTGCTTTCTCCACTTCACGTCTTCGCTGAAACCACAGAAGCGGGTACCCCGAATGCCGCAGTCGCGAAGGAGACTCCTCTCAGCCCCCTCGAAATGACCGTCGAAACTCCTCGCCAGGACACAGTGAAAATTCAGATCACCGCCGGCTCACCGGGCCGCGCAAATCTTCATTATGACAAGCTCGAACAGAGCAGTTGGACTCGAACGAACACGGAGATCTCTCGGGCGCTGGCTGAAGAGCTGACGAACGTTCTCGTGGAGGGCAAGCTTCCCTATTCGAAATGGCAACCCGACACGAACTGTTTTCGGCAAAAGACCTGGGTCGTGAGGATCGGCGACGTCCGGCAGAAGGTCTGCTCACGCAAGGCTGAAGTGCAGGTCGCCCGAGACTTTCAGAATGCCGTCCAGATGGCCCTGTTGCCTCACTGATCTCTTGCGTTCACGCAGCACGAGAAAAAACCGGAAGGACATCAATGTCCCTCCGGTCATTCAGAGTAGGTTCGTTTTCTTGCCAGGAGCCTCGGGCTCAACGACTAGGGAGTCGCGGGTGGAGGAGTGTTCGAAGGGGCTGGAGCCGGGAAGACGAAGTGGGAATCCACATCTTCGAGGTACAGGTTCGAATGAGCCTGAAAGAGAATGTCGCAGGCAAGTCTGAATTCAGCTTCGCTGCCGTCCACTTTCATTCCGGTGACGATGCGGTTGACGATTTCATCTTCAGCTGGAGACGAAAGGTCAGCAACGTCCTTCATCAGGAATGCGGATCGCAGTTCAGTGGAGTTGCCGTGAGCATCCTGCGCCGAAGTTGCAACGATGTTGCAGGTATTCAGAGCGAGAACTCCCTGGGACTGAAGCGAGCTGACTTCAGAAGGTTCAGCATTTCCGTTGCGGTTCGCATCCACCCAGATCTTGATCTTGGAGGTGTAGAGTTCGCCATCCCATGGACCGAAGTAGCGATCCTGGACTCGGGCAGAGTTGCAGTCCTTGTGGGCCAGAGCGCGGAGGGCTTCGAAACCGTTGGCATAGGAGACTCCGCCGACTTCAAGAAGACTGCCGAAGAGCTGCTTGCCGGAGACGATGGATCCCGTGCTTGAAGGCATGACAAGGAGGCCGTCTTCAGCGATGCGCTGATATCCGTAAGCTGCGCCATGCTGGATCGTGCCGCCGAGCCAGGCGGATTTATGGCTGATGGAAGCGCCATTTCGGTGATCCAGGAGACCGCCAACGTTGAAGAATGCACCTTCATCGAGGCTGGAGGTCATGATGCCCTTCTGGCCCAGATCGAGAACGATCGGGGTGTACTGAGTGCTCATCACGATCAGCTTGTCGGTGGAGTGGATGATGTTCTCGATCAACTGTGGAGCGGCATCGATCGGCTGCAAGGTGAACTCGGAGTTCAAAGTTGCATTGGAAAGGAAGGACTTCTCAATTTCATCACGGTGAGTGACGATCTTGCGGAGGTCGAGCATTTCCTTGTAGTTGATCTGATATTCAGCGCGTCGAACTGCACTGGATACGAAGTTGGGATTGAGGATCGCGCCACCAAAGGCGTGATTCGGGTTCATCACAGGCTCTCTCAAGTCAGCGACGTAGAGAGGAATGATCTGGTCCTGCCTGATATCCAGCTTCTGGAACAGTCGTGGAGACCATTCGGCGGCATGTTCGCTCGCGCCCGAGTAGACATCTCCGTAGAACATGACGGCCAAGGTGTGGTCGTAAGATCCATGGGAGTCATAGAACCCGTGATTTGCCAGGATCGCATCATTGATGGAGGCTTGAACGTGGATGGTGTTGAAGAAGCACTTCTGTCCCCTGGCGTACTCATCACGAGCTTTGGAATGATCGGCGACGTAATGAAAGGCACCGCCGCCGGAGATGGCGAAGTTGTATTTGGGACCGACGTAGACAGGAGTGATCCCGCTGTCGCCTTTGCGAAGGACGGCGCGTTTCTGAGCCACTTCAGCGCCGTGGTCCACGAGGGTCCCGACGGAGATGGAGTAACGAACGACGATGGTCTTGTGAAGGGGGTCAGCGGCAGCTTCAGCGAGAGCGGCATCTTTTTCAATCTGATACTGTTCCGGAGCGCAGCGTTTGACATAGCGAACTTCGGTCTGGCTCGTCGCTTCGATGCCGTTGACCGGTCTGAATGCATCTTCTTCACTCGAGTTGATGCCAGTCATGTGATCTTCAGCCTTGAATGGGGAGCTGGCAAGAGTCGCCGTTTCCGCATTGCTCAGGCCGAGGGTTGTGTCCTTATGGCGAGAACATCCGCCTCCAGCTAAAATGGATCCGATGACGATGATTACAGGGATCTGATTCATACTCTCTCCTTGGTTTTACGAACTCTCTCTGCAGAGCTAAGAAGCAAGGTCGGTGCCATTATGACACTATGCATTTAGAGCCAGTAAACCTTCGAAATCAATGAATTTTAAGCGTCAGGCGTCAAGAATGACCCGTCAAATGTTTTGACAGCTGCTCAGCAATATCGCCTGAAGCTTCGACGGAATCCGGGCAAACCCCGAGTGAAAAAGAAGAAAAACAGGAACGGACCTGAGGCTGAAAAAACAGATCATTCCTCGCCGACCGGCTCCATTTTATAAATAGATTTTATTGATTCGAGAGTCCTCGGGCCCTTAAACTGGGGAAATGCCCGCTCGGGAATTCATCTGCACGGTAACAGGAAACTTTCAGCGCACACCGAGCGGTCCTCACGCTGCGCTTTGAGCCCCCCCGTTTCATTTCGAAGCGGGACAGTTCCTCAGTGTCTCTCCGCCCTCATCCGTTTCTTCAGGCATCCTTCAGGGGCGAGGTGTGAGGCTTCGAGCAATCCACAAAAAAGCGTCTTTCGCGCCTTATCCTTCCCATTCCCATTCCCAGCGCCGAGCCCCGAATGCTCCACCGATGAGTGAGGGTCTCTGAGCCCTGCTGAGTTCGGGATCGGATCAGGATTTTCCGAGCTTTGCGAGTAGACGATCAAACTGACGCCAGACGAACCCATGGGGAGCCTTGTTCTTCACATCCTGCAGATGACGGTACTCTTCGAGCTCCCCCGCCGCTGAGGCCGCGAGTCTGTTCCACTGCGGGCGTTCCTTTTCGAGCTTGGCCTGCCAATGCTCTTCATGAGCCTGAACCTTCTCGAGTTCATCGCGGTCCAACCAGAGTCCATGCCCACCTGGACAGACGTCGACGATGATCCCGGAGCTGTAGTTGTAATTCTGGGGATTCATCGGAGTGCTGCATTTCGGGCAGAGCTCCACCGAGTCCTGCTCGTCCCGAGGCACTCCAGTCAAAGCCTTTTTGAGCGTTTCCTGGACCAGTTCAGGCGTGAATTTTTCATCCTGCGTGGTCACGATCTGCCGAATCTCACCCTGATCGAGCCACACGCCCTGGCACTGAGCGCAGCGATCCACCTCAACATTTTCGTACGTGGCGACCTGAAGAGCGGACTGGCAGCGCGGGCATTTCATCCCTCCAGTCTAAAGGAAGCGGCCCTCGGAATAAAGGACGTCTTTAGCCTGTCAGGACTTTCAAACCGCTCCAACAGGTCAATCTGCCCATTCTTTATTCGCGATAAGAAAAGTTATCGCGAACCAATCCACTTCGGGCGCTCCCTCAGTTTGAAGCTGGAGAAGGAAGCAGCCGGGCTCAGAAAAATCGCCGACAGCATCACCCGATTTCAACTTCATCAGCGGACGTTCGTCTGGCTTCCCGAAATTCCAAGGTCGATCATTCGAGCGAGCACTTCCGCATTTCGAACGGGATCTTTTTTGCGTTTTGAGCAGGCGTGACCGGGCACATGAATGAACCCGTAAGGCATGTTCAAGCCGCTGAAATACCGCGACAGATGGTACGCGGTATTGTTGCAGACGAAATTTCCGGCGGAACTTGAAATGACGATTCGCGACCGTTGGGCGCGACTGAGCCCCTGAAACATGGCCTGCAATGGAAGCGTGGTCGGAGAGAACTCGGGCCCGGTGGGATCGATCACATGATCTTTTCGCGTCTCGCCCCGGTTATCGGGTTCGTCCGTGCTCCAGTCGAGATTCTGGCCCTGAGTTTCAAAGCGGAACCGGCAGTCGGCCTCGCCCAGGGAAATCACCGCGACAGGCGGTGACGGCAGGGCTTCAAAACATTTTCTGGCTTCGTCGGAAGCCACATCGAAGATCGTGGGAAGCAGGCAGATCTCGGCGTGAAAGTTCTGCAACTGATTCTGAAGTTCAAGAGCGACTTCATAGGAGTTGTTCACGGAGGCGCCGCCGAAAGGATCAAAGGCCGTGATGAGAATCGTCTGCTGGGCCTGGGCCGCTGACGAAAAACCAAGACAAAGGAACATCAAGAATCGCATGCGCCTTCATGACACTTTAAACGCATAGCGTCAAGAAACGACTTTCACACTCTCAAAAGGGGGCGTAGCCGCCAGTCCCATCGACACTGGGGACCCTGGGCAATCACGCCCCCTTCAAAAGGAGTGACTCGGAAGCAGGGAGAAGATCGGATTATTTCAGGCGGGTGGTATCTATGGACCGGGTCACGACGCAGCCCGTGGCTCCCGTATAAGAGGTCGGGTAACCACCGTAGCCCGACTGTGGAGCGTACTGTGGGTAACTGTTGGTGGTCGGGGTCACGGCCGCAGCAGTCTGGATGCTCGTCAGGGTGCCCGTGATCTTGTCATCTTTCAGAACCAGGGTGCCGGTGTACTGGGTGGCACCGCAGTTGTTCATCATGGAAGGCGACATGGAAGGTGAATAGGAAGCCGTATTCGCCTGCGGTGCCGTGGTCAGCACCATATTGGAGATGCTTTCGCCGTTCAGAGTTCCAGTGAAAGTTCCACTCACGGTGCCGGCGACGCCGGTGCTGGAGTAGGTCCCCGTGACCTGATCGGAGCCAGATTCGGTCACGACCAGATTGAGGGTGGATGCGGAAGCGGCACTTCCCTGGGAAGAAACGCTTTCAGTCCCGGTGTAACTGCCGGCTCTGTTTTTACCACAAGCTGTGGACAGGATGCCGACAAGGGCTATTGAAAGAAGGATCTTCACGCCAGGCTTGGCTTGAAACCGGGTTCGGGTCACGGTCAGGGTATTGAAATGGGTCATGGTCACTCCTCTTTTTACATCTCTTCTATTGAAAACTCTCTCTCGTGAGCTCGCCCCGACGTGGGCTTCGAGGGCAGTAAAAGCAAGAGTGGGGCCATGATGACACATTGCCAAATGTGCTGTGATATCCGCTTGGAATAAATCACCTCGCAAAAGAGATGTGTCTTGCTGAACCCGGAGTGACCAAAGTTTGGGCACTCTCCATCACGTTTGAATGGCCCTTTCCAGGAGACGCGAGCTCACTCCAGTTCAGGTTCCTGCTTTGAAGGCACGAGAGCTGGAGCGTCGGAACTTTCGCGCGATTGATCCACATCAGGGACCGAGTCATGAGACTCCGGCGCCATCGGCAGCGTGATCTCCGTCTTCACCCACGGGAGCGTTCGGTTTTCCGAACCATAGGAAATGGAATGAGCTGCGGATTTTTCGAGAGAACTCTTCCGTTTGTCGTAGCGAGTGATCATGTCCGGGCTCGCCCAGCCGGCAAATTCCTGGATCGCACGGTCGGGGACATTGTGATCGCGCGCATTGGAAATCGCCGTCGCACGGCAGGAGTGCGGAGACACCCGGTGCATGATCCCGGCCTCCTTCGCATAACGAGTGACGATGTAGAAAATCATCGAAGGGTCCAGAGCCTTGCCCTTCTCTCCCGTGCGATTGTTGCGGATGGGAGAAAATAGAAACTGGTCCTTGAGTGGATCCCTGTGCGTGATCTTGAAGTAATGCAGGAGAGCGTTCCAGACCGGCGCCGTGACGACGATGATTCGCTCGGCATTGCCTTTGCCCTTGAGCCGCATCATGTGATGCCCTCGTTCCACCGCAAGGTGCGACGTGCGGATACTGCAGAGCTCGGAGCGCCGAAGTCCGCAATAGAAAAGGACCATGAGAACGGCATAGTGCTGAGCGCCGGTACGGGTGTGGAGATTGGGCAGTTTCAGGATGCGCGTGACCTCAAGATCGCTGAAGCCCATCGTCTTGGACATGCGCTTCGGGTTGAGAAAACGCACCCCTTCGGCGGGATTCTTGTCGAGGTGCCCGTCATCCACGAGCCAGCGAAAAAAGCTCCGGAGAGTGGCCAGGTGCCGGTCAATGGTGGTGTGTTCAAGACCTTCCACCAGGAGAGCGTCCTTGTAAGCGATGAGCACTCCGCGGTCGAGCCGTTCAAGCGCATTCGGTTGGCTCAGTCCTCGAGCATGCAGAAATTTGATGAAGCGTTTCAGGTCTTTTCCATAAGCACGCTTCGTGTGCTCGGAGCGCTGATCCATGATGAAGCCCTCGATGCTCTGCCGGAGTCGGTCTCCAGGCCGGATGAGTTCCGCCGTGGCCAAGGTATGGGGCAAAGCATGGGGCGGAATGGTCTGAGTTGTCAATTGGACGGGCGCTGACAGGACGGGCAACGAAGAGACGGAGTGGACGGCTGCAACCTGCGCGCTCTGCAGACCTCCCGGCACTTCAGCTTGAGCCGAGCTTTTCTTTTTGCGCGTCGCAGACGGCATCGAGGGAAGCAATGAAGAAGTGGAAACCGAACTGAGATTTTTGGGGGCCGAGCGTCCCAAAAATTTGCTGAGCTTGCCCGGGCTGACTGCTTTGCGGCGAGGGGTTCGTCTGGTGGGCGCGGAAAAACCCGTGAAAAAGCCGAGACGTTCATTCTTCTTTTTGTTCTGCGATCTTGAACCGCTGAAACCGCGAAGGAGGAGGCTCCCGAGTTTCAGCTTCTTCATGCCTTGCGCTTCTTCAAAACTGGCTTCTTTCGGACCGGCTTCTTCGAACTTTCCTGGACCGGCGATTTTCCTTTGAGCGCTTCGCGAACCGCCAGGCGGTAGGCCTTGACGAAGTCGCGAGTGCGCTTCAAGTCGAGGATCTGTGCGGCTTTCCCGCCTTTTCTCAGGGCGGAGCCCACAATCACGCCGATTCCGGCCTGCACGATCTCGGGCAGCGTTTCAACGGTGGATCCGCTGCCGACAAAGACCGGGATCTGATGGCGCCGGGAGACCCGCGAAGCGCGTTCAAGTTGCTCACGTTCCACAAAACGTCCGGTCGTCGAACCGGTGATGATCACACCGTCGGCGCCCGCTCGCAGTGCGAGTTCCTCGATCGCCAGTTCCAGATCGTCTGACGAGAAAGTCTTCGCGTGTTTGACATGAGCATCGGCCAGAATCGCGACATCCACTCCAAGCCGATTTCTTTCACGGATGAGTTCAGCCGCATTGGCGTCGATCCAGCCCTGATCCGTGGCTGCCACGCCGGAAAGAATGTTGACTCGGATGAACTCACAACCCGTGACGGCCGCGATGGCCAGCGCGGAGCGCGCATCATTTCTCAGGACATTGATCCCTAGCGGGAGATCTGTCGCCTCACGCACGGCGGCTGCGATGACTGAAAGGCTGGCGATGGTTTCGGGAGGGACATGATCCTTGTAAAAAGGAATGTCACCGAAATTTTCCAGAATGATCGCTTCAAACCCGGCCCGTGTGAGAGCCTGGGCTTCTCGGACGGCCCAGAGTCCCGCCTTTTGAAGGGCTTCGGCAGGATGCAGGTCACGCGCACCCGGTGATCCGCCGAGAGGAGGCAGGTGAATGACGCCGATGAGACCGGGAATTTTTTGGAGTCTTGTCTGCAAACCGGTTTTCTTGGAAGCCATGGGAAAGTTTTAATGGAGTCCGCCTCGTTTGTCACTCCCCTTGCCCACTTTCCTCAGGTAAACTTCAAGCATGAAATCAAAATCTCATCTCCCTTGTCGGCTGACCGGTTGCGCACGGGACACTGCACAGATTTTCGCATTGATCTTCGTTTCGATTTTCGGACTCGCGGGGGCAGCGTTCGCCGCTGAAAGTGGACCCAAGTTCGGTCCAGCTGCAACTCGGCTCGCGCGGTCCCATGAGTTCATCAGGACTCACGCGGCTCCCGATTTCTGGGCGATGATGCCCTACTACACTGCCCAGCAGACTCACAAATCCTGCTCCGTCGCCAGCATCACGATGATGCTCAATGGATTGCGTTCTCAAACTGACCTGAAGGCTTCGGATCTTCTCGTTTCCGAGACCCTCGTGGCCGAAAAAAATGCCTTTCTCAAGAACGCGGTCGGTCCCAGAGGAGCGGGAGTCGCGCTTGAAGATCTTGCCAAATCTCTCCGCGAACTTCTCAAGACCTGGGATCCTGCCCACGTCTATGAAGTCGAAATCGTGCACATGACGTCTGATCCAAAGAAGGCCGCCGAAGCCAGGACGCTACTCAAGAAGGCCCTCTCGGAGAACGAGAAGTCTGCTCAAGATTTCATCCTCGCCAACTTTCTCCAGGGCGAGCTGACCGGAGACCCCGAAGGAATGGTGGGGCATATTTCCCCAATTGGTGCTTACGACGCAAGGAACGAGAAGGTGCTGATTCTGGATCCGGACCGCGAGTACTACGAACCGTACTGGGTGAGTACGGATGCACTCATCAAAGCGATGGCCACGCAGGACTCCGACGCCAAGCTCAACCGGGGCTACGTCTGGGTGAAGCGGAAGTCCTGAAGGCAGGAAGATGCGAAGTCTTCCTGCCTCTTTTCAATCTGATGGACGGGTCTATTTGCCTTTGACGGATTTCCAGAGTTTGGAGAACTTCGATCCGGATTCTCCGCCTGCCGCATTCGACTCGCCACTTCCGAGAACTGATGCCGCCTGTTCCTGAGAGATCTTGCCTTCCGCAAGAGCGGCGGCGACGATTTTCTTGGCTTCATTTTCATCCATGGCAGGCGCCGACTCCGCTTCGATCGCCTGAGAGCTTTCCATGAAGCTCGCCATCTGCTTCTGAATTTCCTCAGGGCTCATGCCCGCTAGCGGATTTTCCATTCCCGCAGGAAATCCAGGCATTCCGCCGGGCATTCCCATACCAGGCGCGCCTGCTGCGCCTTCCGGCATCTTGAAGGATTTCAGAAGGGACTGAAACTGAGGAGGCAAGTGCTTCTCAAAGTCAGCCGCTTCGCGCGTGACGTCTTTACCGGCCATCGCCTTCTGCATGATGGCTTGCAGCTTCTGCATCTGACCCGCAGGCAAGCGCTGAAGGGCCTGCGAAAACTGCATCATCCACTGCGGATCAAGGCTGTTCACATCAAAGGGAAGTCCACCTGGCATTCCGCCCGCGCTTCCCGCTCCGGCCATCGCTCCAGACATTCCGGACATTCCGGTTCCCATCGAAGGGATGCTGAGCTTTGGAGCGGCATTGACACCGTGGCAGCGCTTGTACTTCTTGCCGCTTCCGCAAGAGCAAGGTTCGTTTCTGCCCAGGCTGGGGGCAGCGTGATCTACATTATTTTCTTCTGGGGTGTTGTCCATCTCACCGTATTAACCAATGCGGGGAGATTTGTCATCTTGACCCTTTAAAATCTGCAGCCTAATCTGGGTGAACTTGATAGCGCGCGGCAATACGGAATCAGACCGAAATCAGGAATCACGGGAACCCCACATGCAATCCGAACCAGAAATCAGTCTCGCCTTCTTGAGTTCATCCTCCAATTTGCCATCCGCCGACCGGAAACGGACTCTGAAAAAAATTCTTCTCAGTTGTGTTCTTCTCTACTGGTTCGCGCAGGTCTTCTTTCTGATCAACATCCAGTTCCCCCGGACGCAGAACTTCGACGAATTTCACTACGTTCCATCAGCCAAGCAGTTCCTGCAGTTGAAAGAAAACCAGAACTGGGAACATCCTCCCCTGGCCAAACTCCTCATGGCAGGGGGGATCGCGATCGGGGGCGACCGCCCACTGGGCTGGCGCCTGATGAGCACCGTCTTCGGTTCACTCACCCTGGTCGGGATGTTCCTCTGGGGACTGGCGGTTTTCAGAAACTGGCGAGCGGCCTGGACAGTGACCGCTCTCACGCTCTTCAATCAGCTCCTCTATGTTCAGGCCCGAATCGGGATGCTGGACACGTTCATGTTCGCTTTCATCGTCTGGGGACTTGCTGCCTTCTGCGCGGCCTGGGATCCGCGCCTGACGCCGAAAACCCTCAATCGCCTCCTCCTGTTCGCAGGCCTGATGTTCGGGCTGGCCAGCGCCTGCAAATGGATTGGCATCATTCCCTGGGCTCTTTGCATCGGTCTGATGATCTGTGTGCGCGTTTTTCAACACTGGGGGATCGTCTTCCAAAGCCCCCCCAGCTCGACCCACGGAAACCGAAGCTCCCGAATTTCAAATCCACTCCCGCCCGAAACGCCCTGGTACCAACCCGATCTGTTCAAGAGCGTCACCCTGGGGAGCTGGCTCCTGGCACTCGGCGTGATCCCGGTGCTCGCGTACTTCGCCACCTTCATCCCTTACCTTTTCATCAACCGCACCCCCACCTACACAGTGCTCGATTTCTTCGGCATGCAGATGAAGATGTGGGAAGGGCAGCAGCGCGTGGTGAATTCTCATCCTTACATGAGTGACTGGAAGAGCTGGCCGTTCATGACCCGGCCCATCTGGTATGCTTTTGACAAGGAAGGTCCCGCCCAGGAGTGGGTAAGGGGCGTGCTGCTCGTGGGAAATCCACTGATGATGTGGACGGGCCTGGTGGCCTGGATGATCTGTGTCTGGAAATGGATCGCCGATCGCTCCCGGAAAGATTTTCTGATCGCGGTGATCTACGCCGCATTCGTCTTCTGCTGGATGGCCATTCCCAGAAAAGTCGCTTTCTATTACTACTATTATCCAGCCGGCATGACGTTGAGTCTGGCTCTGACCTCCGTCCTCATGGGGCGCCAGAGACTTTCGGAAAATCTGACGAACCCGTCATCCAGACTCTCTCCCGTCAGCGCGACTTCTGAGCGCGCGTTCCCCTATGAGCTGGTGGCAATCGGGCTCGCCGCGGGAATTTTCATCTTCTTTTTTCCAGTTCTGGCCGGTCTCAAGATTCCTTCCGAAACCTTCCGGCGCTGGATGTGGCTCAATTCCTGGATCTGACTTCGGGCGCGTCTCCGGTCACCACATCAGTCGTCCCCTGAGTTTTCATGAAGAGGGGTTCATAGATTCGAAACGCATAGGCCGTCTTGAGGCCGAGACGTTTCTGAATTTCGTCACGAGATAGCCCTTCTGAAAACCACTGGACCACGATGGAATGACGGAAAGTCCGAGGAGTCAGTTCCCCGAGCCCAAGCCTCGGAGCGTAGCTTTTGACAAGAAGTTCGATTCCGCGAGGAGTGATCGGGGACCCAAGCGATCCGAACTTGTTGTGACCGAGAAAAAGGTAAGGCGAGCTTTGGCTGAGAGCCATGGCCGCATCGTGAAGGGCCTTCGAAACCGTGATCTGACGTTCCGACTTTCCACGAAACTGCAGCAGCGCCGAGCCCGCGTTCATGCTCAGATCGTCAAAACGCATGCGAGCCACTTCACTCACCTGGGCACCGGTCTCCGCCAGCATCCACAGAAGAACGCGGTTTCGGAGCTGAATTTCATTTTCGATCTTCAGATTCTGCACGGCGATCAAGAGCTCCGGTGCTTTGACTGTGAGCGGCACCCGCTCCATTTTATGAGGAGTCGGCAACTTCTTGCCGACATCCAACGAGATTTTATTTCGTTTGGTGAGGAAAGTCAGGAGCCTGCGAACCGTGAGAATTTTTCGGCGGCGAGTGTTGGTCTTCTGTCCCTGCGCTTTCAGATAATCGTGATACTGCTCCAAGTCAGTGCGGTTGACCTGTGAAAGAGGCACGAGAGCGGATCCCAGACCCTTCTCGAGAAACTCCTGAAAACTGTTTAAATCCGAACGATAATTTTTGATCGTGTGCGCGGATTTTCCGGAGCCTTCGAGATATCCCGTGAAGCTGCGAAGCGCATAGGCGAAGTCCAATTTTTTCTGATGCTTTCGTTGACAACGTGCCACGGGCTGATATTACTGTCGTAGATTTGTCAATGTCAACGCGGGGTTTTGCCTTCTGAGCATTTCTCAAATGTGAAAATAACGCAGCGAATGACGGTATTCTTTTCGACAATTTAAAAGCTGCACTGCAACATTAAAAATCACCTGATCTGTCCCAGTGACTTCAAACAAGTGATTTTCAAGCAACGAGGACGAGATGAAATCAATTTTCCAAGTTTCACGAAATTCAAAGATGAGTCGAAAGAATCAGTGGATTGCAGTGGCGCTCGCGATGTCGATGACCGCAATCAGTGGCTGCAAGAAATCCGCGAACACCGTGAATGGCATCAGCCAGAACAACAATTCCGCGGCCGGCGACGTGATCAAGCTCGGGGAAGTCGGCTCGATGACTGGATCTGAAGCGACTTTCGGAACCTCCACTCACCAGGGAATTCTTCTGGCGGTGAAAATCATCAATGCGGCAGGCGGAGTCAAAGGCAAGCAGTTCTCCGTCACTTCGCTCGATGACCAGGGCAAGCCTGAAGAAGCCGCGACCGCGGTCACAAAACTCATCAACCAGAACAACGTCAGCGCGATTCTCGGTGAAGTGGCCAGCTCCCGGAGTCTTGCGATGGCTCCGATCGCCCAGCAGAACAAAGTCCTCATGATCACCCCAAGCTCCACGAATCCGAAAGTCACTGAACAGGGCGATCACATCTTTCGCGTCTGCTTCATTGACCCATTCCAAGGCACCGTCATGGCGAAGTTCGCCACCGAAACCCTGAAGCTGAAGAAAGTCGCCATCCTTCGCGACGTCAAGAACGATTACAGCGTCGGCCTGGCCAATTACTTCAAGGAAACGTTCGTGAAGGCGGGCGGCACAATCGTCGTTGACCAGAGCTATTCGGCCGGTGACATCGATTTCAAATCCCAGCTCACCGCAATTCGTGCAAAGGCTCCGGAAGCGATCTTCGTGCCAGGCTATTACACCGAAGTGGGTCTGATCGGACGTCAGGCTCGTGAACTCGGCCTCAAGGTTCCCCTCATGGGCGGCGATGGTTGGGATTCTCCGAAGCTCAAGGAAATCGGCGGGGCCGCAATGGATGGCTCTTACTTCTCCAACCACTACTCTGAAGAAGACAAGTCACCCGTGGTTCAGGATTTCATTTCCAAGTACAAAGCCGACTATGGCGTTGTGCCGGATGGTCTGGCAGCGATGGGTTATGACGCAGTCGTGATCCTCGCGGACGCCATGAAGCGCGCACCGACCTTGAATACCGAAGATGTCCGCAAGGCCCTCCTGGCTACCCGGGATTTTCCCGGCGTGACGGGCAAGATCAACATCAACGACAAGCGCGATGCCGTGAAGTCCGCAGTTGTGCTGAAGGTTGAAAACGGCGTGTTCAAATACCAGACTACCGTCAATCCTTAAATCAGTAATTTTACAAAGCGAGTCGCATGCTAGAATTCATTCAGCATCTTGTTAATGGTTTATCCGTGGGCAGCATCTATGCCTTGATCGCCCTCGGGTACACCATGGTATTTGGGATCCTTCAGCTGATCAATTTCGCCCACGGCGACGTTTACATGCTGGGAGCATTCATTGGAATGTACTGTGCGCGCTACTTCAGGCTCGCGGACAATCCATCGCTTGGAGCCCTCCTCATCGCGATCCTTTTCGCGATGGTCGGTTGCGCTGCAGTCGGCTACCTGATTGAACGCCTGGCTTACCGACCGCTTCGTAAATCTCCACGCATCAACGTCCTGATCACTGCAGTCGGAGTTTCACTTTTCCTGGAATTTTCAGGCCAGCTCCTCTTCGGATCCGATCCGAAGTTTTTTCCGCAGATCTACCGCCCGAGTGGTGACTGGTCCATCGGTGAACTGCGAATCAACCCGCTGCAGGTCATCGCCTTTGGGATTTCAATCACTCTGATGACAATACTTCAGTACATCATTTTCAAAACTCGTCTCGGACGCGCGATGCGCGCGGTGAGTTTCAATCACGATTACGCAAGTCTCATGGGGATCCCCACCAATCAGGTGATTTCCTGCACCTTCATGCTGGGCTCAGCACTTGCCGGCGCCGCCGGTGTTCTCGTGGGTCTCACCTACCCGAAGATTGAACCCCTGATGGGCGTGATGCCTGGTCTCAAGGCTTTTGTCGCCGCTGTGCTCGGAGGCATCGGAAATGTCACGGGCGCGGTGGTTGGGGCGATCACCCTGGGCCTTGCCGAAGAAATGCTCGTCGGCTACTGGGCTCCGACTTACCGGGACGCTCTCGCCTTCGCCATCTTGATCCTGATCCTCCTGTTCAAGCCGACGGGGCTCTTTGGATCCAAACGGACTGAAAAGGTTTAAGAAATGACGAAGACTCCTTCCACACACCCCAAAGGCCAATCGGGTCTTCGCACACTCTGGGTCTGGCTCGCGCCACTCGCCGTGATTCTCATCCTGAATCAATTCATCGGCGATCAGATGGACCCTTACTTCTACACGATCCTGATGTACGCCGGGATCAACATCATTCTCGCCGTCAGCCTCAATCTCGTGAATGGCTTCACGGGACAATTCTCCATGGGCCACGCCGGCTTCATGTCGGTCGGCGGTTATCTGGCGGCCTTCATCACCACTCACGTCGTCTCCGCGAATCCTGAGATCATGAACAACCCGGTCCAGGGGAACCTGCTCCTTTTCGGGACTCTTCTGCTGGGTGGAACCGGGGCTGCCATTGCCGGTTACATCGTGGGACTTCCGAGCCTCCGCCTCAAGGGAGATTACCTCGCTATCGTCACTTTGGGTTTCGGTGAAATCATTCGAGTCATCATCTTGAACGTCGACGCCATCGGGGGCGCCCGCGGGATGCCGAACATTCCCTCCCTCACGAGTTTTGGCTGGGTCTACTCACTCGTCATCGTGACTACGTTTGCCGTGTGGAGACTCGTGAACTCCGCTCACGGCCGAGCGTTTCTCTCCGTTCGCGAAGACGAGATCGCCGCTGAATCCATGGGCGTCAATACGACGAAAACCAAAGTCCGCGCGTTTGTCATCGGCGCTTTCTTCGCCGGGGTTGCAGGCGGGCTTTTCGCCCATTACCTGCGGTACCTGAACCCAGCGACTTTTGACTTCAACCGCAGCTTTGAAATCATCATCATGGTGGTGCTCGGAGGCATGGGCAGCGTGACAGGATCCATCGTCGCGGCGGTACTTCTGACCGTGCTCAAGGAAGCTTTGAGGCCTTTGCAGGAACTCACTCGCCTGGACTTTCGAATGGTCATCTATTCGCTCATGCTGATCATCCTGATGCTGACCAAGCCCAATGGCCTCTTCGGAACTCGTGAGATTTCCGACTTTCTGCCCGAAGGTCTCCGCAAGAAAATCACGGGCTCAAACAAACCTAAAGAAGGTGCAGCATGAGCACGCAAGCACCCGCTTCCGGCACGGGCGAAAATTCCGCGGTGACTCTGGCTCTCAACGCAAATCAGCTCACGATGCAGTTCGGCGGTCTCAAGGCCGTATCCGAGCTCACCCTTCAGATCCCACAAGGGATGATCTTCGGACTCATCGGCCCGAATGGCGCTGGCAAGACCACGGCCTTCAATATGCTGACGGGAGTCTATCGTCCCACGTCAGGCGACGTGACCGCCTTTGGTCAGAGCCTGGTCGGTTACAAGCCTTATGAGATCACGGCGTGCGGAGTCGCCCGGACGTTTCAGAACATCCGCCTTTTCAAGGATCTGAACGTCCTCGACAACATCCGCATCGCCATGGACAACGATCCAAAGCGAAAGAAGCATGCGATACTCCCTTCCGTGATGCGCACCAAAGCCGTCATCGAAGATGAAACGATGAAGGAAGCGGACGCGGACGCTCTGCTTGCGATCTTCAGTCTAGGTTCAAAGAAATTCACTCTGGCCCGCAATCTCCCGTACGGCGACCAACGCCGGCTCGAAATCGCCCGCGCCATGGCCACCGGGGCCAAGCTCCTGCTGCTCGACGAACCTGCCGCCGGAATGAATGCCCACGAGACCTCAGCCCTGATGAACACGATCCGCAAAGTGCGAGATGAACATCAGATGACGATCCTTCTGATCGAGCACGACATGAAACTCGTCATGGGAATTTGCGAGCGCATCGCGGTTCTGGATTACGGTGTGAAGATCGCGGAAGGAACTCCTTCTGAAATTCAAAAAAATCCGCGCGTCATTGAAGCATATCTCGGAAAGGCAGCAGCCAAAGATGAGCAGCACTAATACCCCAGTGAACACGTTAGCCACAGGCGAAGTTCTTCTGAGCTTCAAGGACGTCGGTGTGCACTACGGCGCGATCGAAGCGATCAAAGGCGTGACCTTTGACGTTCGCAAGGGTGAGATCGTCACTCTGATCGGCGCGAACGGCGCGGGCAAGACGACCACCCTTCGTGCGGTCTCCGGACTTGTCAAAGTTTCAAAGGGCTCGGTTACCTACAAGGGCGAAACCATTTCGAACCTGGACGCGCACCTGATCGTCCGCAAGCGCATCTGTCAGGCTCCCGAAGGACGCGGGATTTTTCTCAACCTCTCCGTCGAGGAGAACCTGGATCTCGGTGCCTGGGCCGCTCCGGACAAGAGCACACTCAAAGCAGACCTTGAGCATTCGTTTGAACTTTTTCCGCGGCTCAAGGAGCGGCGCAAGCAGAACGCAGGTACGCTCTCGGGCGGTGAACAGCAGATGCTCGCCATCGCTCGCGCGCTGATGGGTCATCCTGAACTGCTTTTGCTCGATGAACCCTCTCTCGGACTTGCACCTCAGATCATTGAGCGCATTTTTGAAATCATCCAGAAGATCAATCAGGAAGGCAAAACGGTTCTGCTCGTTGAACAGAACGCACTTCAGGCCCTTCAGATCGCCCATCAGGGCGTCGTCCTTGAAACCGGGAAAGTCGTCACTCAGGGCCCCGCTCGCCAGCTTCTGGCTTCGGACGAAGTGCGCAAGGCGTATCTGGGTGAGTAGCGTGGTCGTGGTTGGAGCTGTGATTGTACCAATGGGTCGGCAGAAGGATATGCGAAGTTATCTGCGGACTTTGAATGCGCCTTCGGTGATGACTTGGGTCACCGCACTGACTCTCGTGTTCCTTTCGGCGAGTCTACTCCCCTCTTTCGGTTCAGTGGCCACTGCTCAAACCCCGGTGCCTCGGGACAAGATCATTCCACCGGCGCCGTCGGATGAAGACGATGTCTTCGAAAATGATTATCTCGAGCAGAGCTATGAACGAGGAGTTCCGATCCATCAGCAGATCAGACCTTCCTGGGGATTTCAGTTCGCCACCGCGGTGCGGCCCGTTCGGTCCGGGCAAGGCGTGCTGCAGAACGAAAGTTTTCAAAACAGGACTTTGGCCATTTCGGCCGAATATCAACCTCTCCATGCTCAGCGCTACGGCATTTTCGGCCTGGGCCCCTCTCTCGTCCTCGGGATCCCCTTTCCTGACAAGATGCGCATTTCGCTTTACGGTGCCGGCGCCCAGTTTCGCTATCAGGCCCGCTTTCTCCGCGAACAATGGGTGGTCCCGACCTTTGGAATGGAAGCTCTGTACCTGCGCTATTATCTGAAGACACAGGATCGAGGCGGGATGTTCGCATATGCACCCTCAGTGGGCGCAATGTTCCTTCTGAATCGTCTGGACGAAGAAACCGCCGCCAGCTTTTACCAGGACTCAGCGATCTGCCGAAGTTACCTGATCGCCTCGGCTGAATTTCTGAGAGGGAGTGCGCCTCGGGTATTTCTGTCCGGAACCGGGCTTTATGTCGGACTGCGTTTCGAATACTGAGTAGAATTTCGCATCATTTAAAATGACGCTTGACTGTCCCGGTGATGCAGTTTAGAAATTTGATCTCCCTCAATGCCCCGTTGAAGCCCTTCAAAAGGCTTCAAGACAACCTCTGTGCGAGGATGGTGGAATTGGTATACACGTACGTTTGAGGGGCGTATGCTTCGGCTTGGGGGTTCGAGTCCCCCTCCTCGCACCACTTTTCTAACTCTCTCCCCGCCCCTTCTCCAACCCTTCCCCTCCCAGCTTTCCCCGAGCTTCATGAAAAGGTCATGGAGCGGCTCGCGAGACTGTACAAGAATTTTACATCTGCTCAGCTTTCTCGAACGATTTGCAGCCGTTTCATGCCTCTGCTCGTGTTTTGCAAGCACTGGGGTGCACTTTCAGCGTGGCACAGACCCTGCTCACTACGGTTCGAAGTGAGTGGAGAAAAAATATGAAAAAGCAGCTGAATCGTTCCGCGGGTAACTTGAGTATCTGGCGTCGCCGTCCCGCAGTGATTGCCCTTCCCCTGATCGCGCTCGCGTTGACCGTCGCTTCGGCTTTGGCTCATGCCGATTCCCTGAGTGGTCCTCAGCTCGAGGAACTCCTGGTCGGCGCCTCCGGAGACACCACTGAACGTTGCTCCATCGATTACCTGAAGAGTCTGGGCTGGACGATCGTTCCCTCCGTCTCCGGGAAACTCGAAATCAACGGCGGCGAACCCTGCCAGGTGGATTCCATCGAAGACGCCAAGAACGCTGGAGCCCTGACCCTCGGACTGCCCACGGACGTGAGCTCGAGCGAACTCCTTCAGGTGCTCTCTCAGCTTCCTGAAATCGTGAAGAGCCGCGCGTCCCGTTGCGCTTACAAGCAGAAGGTTTCACTGGCGGCGAAAGCCGCACTCGAAAAAATTCAGAACAATCCGAACTTCGTGTTCACCAAGAAGTTCCTGCCCCTGGGATTCGTGGATCTGGGCCTTTTCGGCGGCAAGCGCATGGGCTGGCAACAGATGGCGGCAGGCAAGACTCTCTATCAGCCGCGCAAGAGCAATTCAGACAGCATCGAAAGCTTTTACACGAAAAAGGCACATCTCGAATGCGCAGCGGGTCTGCAGCTGGCTGAATACGCCATTCAATACGAACTCTATGGCCGCAAGGATTTCGACCAGGCCTTCACCCATGCAGAACTTTCGCTGGGTGCCTGGGATATCGTGAACGAATCCGACAGTGCGACTCACGGAACCCACACTGGCAAGACCATCGAAGATCCGGAAGCGGTGGAGTCCGCGAAAATGGGCGGCAAGGCTCTCGTTGGACGTACCGGTTACCTGGGCAACCTCTACGGTGAAAAATTTCTCGATGCTCCAGATGACCGTGGCGAAAATCTCATGATCGTGTCCGTCGACCATGAAGCGAGCGAAAGCATCGTGAAAGCGGGAGGCCTCGCGAAATTCAATGCGGAACTTCTCCAGGTCTGGAAACTCAATACTCAGATCAAGAAGGACCAGGACTGGTTGGACAAGAAGAATCGCAAGGGTGGCGAAGCCTCCGCCGCCCAGGCGCGCATTGAGGCGACTGCCGCGCAGGTCGAAAGCATCTATGCTTCGGACGCGCTCTTCACTCAGCTGCAGACTTACACTCATCCGTTCAAGGAATTCAAGACTTTCAAGGAGCAGAGCGAACGCCTCTTCTCACTCAATCCGCGGACGCCTTATTCTCTGTTGCTCTACGAAGACGTCGTGAATGAAGGTCTGTTTGAGCGTCACGCCAACTACATGATCAGCCAATGCGTGAAAGCTCACCCCGCGGCACCGACCCGCATCCTGCGTCCAGATCCAGTGGCGACGCTTGCACCGGTCGCGCCGCAGCTGAAAGTTGAGCCAGGGGTGATTGCAGCGCCGGTTCTGAAAACTGTGGAGATCGCTCCGCTGCCTTCTTCAGTGAACGAGCCAGACCCGATTCCACAAGAAGAGTCGGCGGAACCTTCGGCCATCGACTCCGCGACCCAGGCAGTCAGTTCATCACTCAAAACGCTGAATGATTACGCTGCCGGAATCGCGAAGAGGTACTTCAAGTAAATCTCGCGGACCCGTGAAAGGATCAGCGAGCCGTTTTTGGGCCGGGCCGCACTACGGGTGCAGCCCGGCCTTTCTTCTTTTCAAGAGCGAGCGTGGTGACGAGCGTCGCATGCTTCACGACGCGGTGAAGCGCGTGGTCAACTTCTTCCTGAGAATAACGCGTGCTCATCTTCGTCTGCGAGTAGCGAAAGCTGAGTCCAAGGCGAAACGAAATCATCACTTCAGCGACGGCGCGCGCCTCTTTTGCAGTGAGCTTGAAGCCACCGCTCAGGGCTTTCGCGAGGAGGTCGAGCTGCCTCGATTCGAGTTCATGAATTTTTCTGCCCACCGCATTGGCAGTTCCCAGGTACCGAAAGTAAAGTCCCAGCACCGCGGGTTTCTGTTCAAGGAATGAGAGGATCGGCCACGTATTTTCGACGAACTGCTGACGGAGTTCATCGGGCTTTGCACCAGCGATCGGACCGCCGCGTCCCATGAAGAGCTTGCCGAAATGATCGAGCGCGAACTCGATCAGATCTTCGGGCCGGGCTCCGACATACTTGTACAACCAGGCACGGGAGATTTTGGCAAGCCTGGCGACCTGGGTATGATTCACCGCGGAGATTCCGCTCTGATTGAGAATCAACATCACCGCTTCGGCGACGGTTTCAAATTTTTTTCCTTTATCAGTCTTGTCCCTCTTGTCAGCTTTTGCCGGGGCGGGCGCCTTGCTCTTCATTTTCTCATCATAAGTGCTCCCGGATTCTCCGGCTACGGAAAACTGGAGAAGTTCCGGGAGTTCGTGTTACTTTCGGTACTGTGAAGTCGGCGCGCGCCTTTCCTCTTCTGCTGATTCTGTTCGTGATAGCGATCCTGGTGGCGATCCTGGTCGCAGTCAGGCCGTTCACGCCCATGACTGAAGTTTCTCCGGTTTTCAGCCCCTCGGGCCTGGATGCAGTCAAACCGGCGGGAAGTCCGTCGCCAGTGGATTCAAAGCGCGTTCAACCCAGGGCGGATCGACCTGCGCCCGCGCTTCGCAATCCGGTGATTGCACCGGCGGGCTCTCGCGATGAAGGAGTGGTCGAATTCAAAGTCGTGAATGGCCTTGCGATCGCACAAGGCGATCTGCTTCTGGGGAGTACCGACGAAGTCCTTCCCGGAGGGAAGGGCCACTCCGAAGCGGCACCGGTCCGGTTCTGGGAAACTCCCGAAATTCCTTACTCGATCCATCCCGAAATTCCGGAACCGCAGCGCCAGAAGATTGAAAAAGCGATCGCCTATCTCAAACAGAAGACTCCCGTGCATCTCATTCCTTACGAGGGTCAGCGCGACGCGATCATCTTTGAAGCGGGAAATGAGCACTGCATCTCCGTTCTCGGGAAAGCAGGTGGGCTCCAGCCCATTCGTCTCGACCGCGACTGCGGAACGCAGGAGGTTCTGCATGAAATCATGCATTCTCTCGGATTTCCACACGAACAGAGCCGGCGTGACCGCGATCAGTACGTTGAAATTCTCTGGCCGAACATCGAGGAAAGGTACCGCGATCAATATTCGGTACTGCCGGAGATCTGGATGGAAGCCTTCCGAGGCTCCCGGTTCGACACGCATTCCATCATGATGTACCGGACGGACACCTTCTCCACCCATCCTGGCCTGGCGACCATGAAGTCACTCACGGCCGATCCCATCCAGCCCGTTGCCGACGGACTCAGTGCCGAAGACATTCTTCGACTGGGACGACTTTTCAAAACCAATTGAAAAGCGAACCAGCGGTTTCACTTGCGGACTTTTTCAGTGCCCGGACGCTTTGCCCCAGACGGACTTGAGGCGCTGATCCCGGCCACAATTGAAGCGGTAAAAGCGGTAACGGACCGGATTTTTCCGGGAGTACCCCTGATGGTAGTCCTCCGCCGCGTAAAAACTCTTCGCCGGAAGAATTGCGGTCACGATGGGCTCCGCCACCTTGAGCTGAGTCTTCACTCTTTCAGCTGAGGCGAGAGCCAGCTTCTTCTGCTCTTCATTCTGGTAGAAGATCGCACTGGTGTACTGCTCCCCTTTGTCACAGAACTGTCCATGAGCATCAGTCGGATCCACGTTGGCCCAGAAGATGTCCAAAAGACGTGAATACGGAACCTTCGCGGGATCGAACTTCACTTCGATCGCTTCGCGGTGCCCAGTCTGACCGCCCGAGACTTCTTCATAGTTGGGTTTGTCCTTGTGACCGCCCGTGTAGCCGACGACAGTTGACTGGACCCCCTGCCCGTGAGTCTCCTCCCTGAGGTGATCAAACGCAGGCTGCATGCACCAGAAGCATCCACCTGCGAAGATCGCGGTGTCCGCATGCGCCGTTGCAGCCGCGCCGCTCGAAGCGCTGACCACTGAGGTGATGAGCACGAACAGTCGCAGGAAACTTTTCATCGGGAAACTCCTGCCTTGCCACTCGTTTCCGCACCGGGCGAAAACAGTTTCACAAATTCCTCGTAGCCCTGCTCCTTGAGCTGCGAAACCGGGACGAAACGCAATGAGGCGGAATTCATGCAGTAACGGAGTCCAGTGGGAGCGGGGCCGTCATCAAAGACGTGCCCGAGATGAGAGTCCGCGTGCTTTGACCTCACTTCAGTTCGGGAACCGAAGAGAGAGCGGTCCTTCTTTTCGAAAACATTCTCCGGCTTCAGAGGCTTGCTGAAACTGGGCCATCCCGTCCCCGAGTCATACTTGTCCCGGGAGCTGAACAAAGGCTCGCCAGAAACCACGTCGACATAGATCCCCGCCTCATGATTGTCCCAGTGGGCGTTGTGGAAGGGAGACTCCGTTCCCTCCTTCTGAGTCACCTTGAACTGTTCAGGCGTGAGTCGTTTCTTCAGTTCATCGGGGGAGGGCTTTTTGTAGTCGGCTTTCATGGCGTAGTGTTCCTTCCCTGCAATTTTTTCCTGGCTCTTTTCCTGGCTCCAAGCAGTGAAAGAGCTGAACATGAACATCAGCGAAAAAGACAGCGCGAGAGACAGGGCGATTGAACTTTTCATTTGAGATCACCTCCAACGGCTTGAACTGGTATTTGACGTCTCATCCCTGAGACCTGAGACCGGCTTGCGCGCTTATTTAAACGATCCGGTGCAAAAACCGGTTCGCACGCGTCAGAACTCGCTCCCCCATGGCCAAAAGTTACAGGATTCGTCCGTTTATTTCCAATTCATTCCGACTGCCCGGTTTGCAGACTATTTCTTCGGTTCCAGCCGCTCGCGGTGATAGAAAGTGACTCATGAACAGAACATCCTTCCTGACCGTCGTTTGGCTTCTCGTTTCAGGCACCGGGCTCTCGCAGATCTCCCGCGCCGACGAAATGTGGCTTTGTGACGTAAAAAGGGCTGCCGCGCCAGAAGGTGTTTCCCTGCAGAAGCCGACTCAGTTTGAAATTTCTCTTCCTGAACCCAGGGTCACGCTGCTGCACCATTACGTGCAACCAGACGGCAGCACTTCTGAAGTCAGGCAAGACCTGATCACCCTGACGACTTTAGGCATCCTCCATTCGAACCGGGGCGATTGCAGTGCGTCGACTGAAAGTGATCCCGGCGCGTTCTACAGATTCAGCTATGAGTGCGAGGCCGTTTTCGGGTATCTGACTTTCAACTTCAAAACTTTCACAGGTTCTTACCTGGAAGTTCACACCTTTCCGTCAGAGTTGACCGAGATGCTTGACTTGATGCGTCGAAGTACACTTTTCGACAATTGTCGACTGAACGTCGCGCGGTAAAACTTTTTTCATGAAGCCCAAAGTGCCTCCATTCTGCATTGCCCAATGGAGCCACTTGGGCTTACCCTCCATCCATGGCTGAATCCGGCTCTCAAGAAGAGATCGTCAACATCCTGCTGGTGGACGATCTGCCAGAGAATCTTCTGGTGCTCGACGCGGTTCTCCGGAATCCGGGTTACCGACTGCTCAAAGCGGCTTCAGGTACGGAGGCACTCAAACTCCTTGAACAGCATGACTGTGCGGTGATCCTCCTCGACGTCCAGATGCCGACTCTCGACGGCTACGGTACCGCTCTCCTGGTTCGCAAGATTGAAAGAGCCCGAACGACCCCCATCATTTTCGTGACCGCTTTGCACCGAGATGATGACTATGCTCGCAAAGGCTATCAGGTCGGAGCTGTGGACTACCTCTTCAAGCCGCTCGACAGCGACACCGTGCGCGCGAAAGTTTCGATCTTCGTCGAACTGTATCGGGCCAGGCAGCAGATCCAGCGCCACGAACGTGAAAAACGGGATCTTGAGTACCTGGCTGAAAAAGCCGAGATGCAGTCGCTGGAGCGAGCGACATTTCAGAAGTACAAAGATCTGGTCGACAGCATGAGTCACAGCATCATCTGGTCTGCGGACTCAGACACCCTGCGTTTCACCTTCGTCAGCGCACAGGCCGAGCAGATCACGGGCTTTCCGGCTGAGACCTGGCTTGAAGACGGTGAATTCTGGGCAAACCATCTTCATCCTTCTGACCGGAGCCGAGTGCTGGATCTGTTTCGGCAGCTCGCCGGGAACAGAAATGACGTCGAAATGGAACACCGGTTTCAGAGAGCCAACGGAAGCATTCTCTGGTTTCATACCGGAATCCGGCTGACGCCGAAAAGTCCCGGACCCGGCTTTGAATTGAGAGGACTGTCCGTGGACGTCTCTCAGATGAAACGCGCGGAAGAAGAAAAACTCAAAAGCGAAGCGCAGCTTCGACTGATCACCAATGCCGTGCCGGCCTTGGTCTCCTACATTGACCGCGACCAGAGGTACCGCTTCGTGAATCAGACCTACTTCGACTGGTTTCGTTACAGAAATGATGAAGATCTTCTTGGAAAATCGATGAAAGAAGTCATGAGTGCCGAGAGTTACGAGAAATCAAGGTCACCCATTGCCAAGGCTCTTGCAGGTGAAAAAATTCAATTCGACAACACGGTATCAAACTCCGAAGGAAAGATCCGGCACCTGCAGGTCAATTACGTTCCGGACTTCAGTGAGGAAGGTCAGGTACGAGGCGTCGTCGTGATCGGTCACGATATCACGCAGCTCAAGGAAACGGAGCAGGCGCTCGAAAAATCCTTCGGACAGCTCGAGGTGGGGGTTCGGCAGCGTACGGAAGAACTCTATCTGGTGAACAAGGAACTCAAGAAACTCAACGCCGAGCAGATCACGTCCGCCGAAGTGATCCGCCAATCCGAAGTCTTTCTTGACTCCTTGATTCAGAACATCCCGAACATGATCTTCGTGAAGGAGGCGCACGATCTTCGGTTTGTCCGGCTGAACAAAGCAGGGGAAGAACTGCTGGGCGTTTCACAGTCGGAGCTCCTTGGCAAAAACGATCATGATCTCTTTCCGTCCGAAGAGGCCAATGCGTTCATCAGCAAGGATCGCGCTGTCCTGGCTGGCAAGGGAGCAATCGATATTCCTGAAGAAACGATTTCAACGAAGGTTCAAGGCACTCGAGTCCTGCACACTCGCAAAATTCCGATTTTCGATCACGAGGGAAATCCCCAGTACTTGCTCGGAATTTCCGAGGACGTCACTGAAAACAAGGTCCAGGAAGCGCAGCGCCTGAACCTCATTCAGGAGCAGGCCGCTCGCGTCGAAGCCGAGAAAGCGGCGAGTCGCCTCTCCTTTCTGGCCGAAACGGGCACCATTCTCAGCCGATCCCTGGATTACCGGACCACGCTCAGTGCCGTCGCCTCCCACGCAGTGCCAAACCTGGCGGACTGGTGCTCGATCGACATCATGAACGAGCAGACCCGGGCCCTGGAGAATCTTGCGGTCACGCATGTGGATCCGAAGAAGATCGAGTTGGCTCATGTCTATCAGAAGAAATTTCCACGAGACATGTCTGTCAGGGCGGGAGCGCCTCAGGTGCTTCGCACCGGAATCTCCGAAATCCATCCGCTCATCACGGATGAAATGCTCACGCAGTCCACCTCGGATCCCGAACATCTGAAGGCGATGCGCGAGCTGGGGCTGAAGTCCGTCATGATCGTGCCTCTGCAGGTTCGCGGGCGCACGGTGGGAGTGATCAGTCTGGTTTCAGCCGAATCGGGCCGAAAGTACACCACTCAGGATCTGGAACTCGCCGAAGAACTTGCAAGGAGAGCCTCCACGGCCATGGAAAACTCCCGGCTCTACAGTGAGGTTCAGGAAGCGGTCAAGGCCCGCGACGATTTTTTGAGCATCTGCAGCCATGAGCTCAAAACTCCGGTCACGAGCCTGAAGCTGCAAAATCAGCTCGCTGCCAGACGAATCCAGAAGAATGATCCAGATGCTTACAGTCCGGAGAAATTTCGAAAGCTCGTGGACACGACCAATCGTCAGTTGGACCGCATGAGCCGACTCATCGAGGACATGCTGGATGTCGCTCGAATTTCTTCAGGCAACCTCTCGATGATTCTCGAGCCCGTTGAACTCGCTTCCCTGGTGCGCGAAGTGCTCGAGAGATTCACGGAACAGCTTCGTGCCACGGAAACGCGCCTTGACACCCGGATTCAGGATCCGGTGATGGCTCAGTGCGACCGCTACCGAATGGAGCAGGTCGTCACCAATCTCATCACCAACGCGATGAAGTATGGCGAGGGCAAGCCAATCCGGATCGAGCTGAGCGAAGTCTCGAAGACGGCCCAACTCACCGTAAGTGATCAAGGACTGGGCATCGCCGCGGAGAACCAGGACCGCATCTTCAATCGTTTCGAACGCGCCGTCTCCGCGGACAACATCAGCGGACTGGGCCTCGGCCTCTACATCGTTCGCCAGATTCTCGACGCCCATCAGGGCAGCATCTCCGTTTCAAGCAGGCCTGGCGAAGGATCGACTTTCACCGTGACCCTCCCCCTCAGCGCTGGCTGAGACCATTCAAGCCGCTTGGTCCCGATCTTGCTTTGGTATTCTGCATGAACGAAAACATCATCAAAGGCAAATGGACTGAAATCAAAGGCGAAATTCAAAAGGCGTGGGGAAATCTGTCTCACGATGAGATTGAGAAGAACAAGGCGAACCTCACTTCGATCGCTGGACTGATCCAGCAGAAGTACGGGACCGCACAGGAAGAAGTGAAAACACGTCTTCACGAAATCGTCGCGCGTTTCTCAGACGAAATGGAAGCCAGAGTTGAAAAGGATCCCGGCGTTCAGGCTCACCTCGCCCGTGCCACTGAAAAGACCGATCAGGTCAAAGCCGCTCTGAAAAACTGAAAACCATTCGCGGCATCCCTGCCATTTTGTTGCTGAATCTGACTCTCAATGTTAATTCTTTCAGATCATGACTTCTGAAACAGGAAAAGCCTCAGCGGAGCTCAGTTCAAGGACCTTTCCCAGGGCCGTCACGATCTTCATCGTGACGGCCTTTTTGTTTTCAACCGAGAGATCTGTCGTGGCTGAACCGGCCCCACCTTCTCCGGCACTTCAAAACCTCACTGTTCTGCGGCAGCGCTTTCGGACTGAACTTCTCGGCCAGATTGATCTGCAGGAACGGGAAGAGCTTTCAACTGATGCGAAGAAGAAGCAGATCCAGCAGATTCGCAGCTCGCTGACTGCCCTGCAACCTGATGGTTCGTGGAAGGATCTCAACTATACTGCGAATGTCAGCACGAACTGGGGCCCCATCGTGCACATCGCCCGGATCTTGAGCGCGGTTCAGGCCTGGAGTTATCCGAAGAGTCCTTTTTTTCATGACCCGCAGATCCTCGCGATGTCGCGCAAAGCCCTGGATTTCTGGCTCAATCACGATTACGTCAGTTACAACTGGTGGAACAACGAGATCGGTATTCCACTTCGACTCTATCCACTTCTGATTCTCGCCCCAGAACAATGGACGGATGCCCAGAAACAGAAAGTGCTCGAGATTCTCGCACGAGCCAACCTGGACGAAACCCATCAGAAAAAAACCGGGCAGAATCTGATCTGGTATGCTGAAATCGTCATCGCGCGGGCCACCCTGAAGGATGATGTGGCCGCCGCTCGGAAGGCTTTTGCTCGCATTGAAAAGGAAATCACGCGCGATCAGCCCGAAGGCATTCAGTGGGACAACAGCTTTTTTCAGCATGGTGAAGTCTTTCAGTCTGCGGCCTATGGTCTGGACTTCTCCATGAGCATCCCTCGCCTGATGCGGATCGCGGTGGGTACGGATTTTCAGTTTTCAAAAAACAGCGTCGAGGTTCTCGGCAATTTCATTCTGGATGGACAGAGGTGGCTGGTCAGAAGACAGGCCATCGAGATCAGTGCCATGGGACGGACCTACTCGCGCCAGGGGAAAAATGCGATTCCGATCATGCGCGCCTGTCGCTTGATGGTGGACGTGCCTTCGACTCGCCAGGAGGAATTCAGAAGTTGCGCCGAATCGATCCGGCTCTCCACCCCGATGCCGATCCACGGCAACCGCTCCTTCTGG
>JACMNQ010000014.1 GCA_014378465.1 Oligoflexia bacterium
CATCGCGCCGATGGACTCACGCTTTTCAACGGAGATTTCTTCGATCTGACTCCGGAGCAGCTCGGTTCCGTCGATGCAGTCTACGACCGGGCAGCATTGATCGCTCAGCCTCCTGAAATGCGAAATCGATATGCGCTGAAACTGAGAGATCTTCTTGGATCCTCCCTCGCTCAGCCGGAGTTTTCCTTCCTGCAGATTGTCCTCGAAAGATTTCCGCACGATGAAGATGGCCCTCCGTTTTCAGTTCGTCTGACCGAACTGGAGCACCTTTACGGACACGACTTCGCGATCCACAGACTTTCCGAAGAAATGGTCGAGGCTCGCGCGCCCGCAGGGTCATCCACACATGAATCCGTATTGATTTTAGCCCCCCTTCAAAAAACTTAAAGCCATAAAGCGGCGCGTTATAGGGTAGTGTCTGAACATGGATCCCAAGGTCAATATTCTGCTCGTCGACGATTATCCTGCCAATCTGGTCGCACTCTCCGCCGTGCTCACGGATCCGCTTTATCATCTGATCGAAGCGACTTCCGGTGAGCAGGCGCTTCAGCTCATCGAAGAAACGGAAGTCGCACTGGTCCTTCTGGATATCCAGATGCCCGGAATGGACGGCTACGAAGTGGCCCGTCAGATCCGCAAAAATCCGAAGACTCGAGATGTCCCGATCATTTTCATCACGGCAGTTTACCGCGAGGAACCTTCGGTACGACTGGGTTATGAAGCTGGTGGGCAGGACTATCTCGGCAAACCGTTTGATCCTGAAGTGTTGAAGGCGAAAGTGGGGATTTATTCAAACCTGTTCAGAAAGACTACGATTCTCGAAAGGCAAACTCGAGAACTCATTGCAAGCGAAGAACGCTATCGCCTGATCGTGGAAGGCGCCCAGGAAATCATCGCGACGGTGGATGTTTCGGGAGTCATCACTTCACTGAATTACGCCTTTGAACGCCTGACGGGTCTTTCGGCCAAAGATTGGGTAGGGAAATCCTTCGTTCCCTTGATTGATGAGAAAGATCTGCCAGAAGTGCTGCTTCACTTTGGCGAAAGCGCGAGACACAATTCCGCCCTTCTTTCTACGACCCATATTCACACAGGCGATGAAAAGATGATCCCCGTGGAAATTTCGGTGCAGCCTCTCGTCAGGGATGGCCGCACTCTGGGAACCATCGGAGTCATGCGTGACATCTCGCTGCGAGTTGCGCCGAAGGTATTGTAGATCGAGAACTGATCCGTTTCGCCGAATCCGCGCTGTCCTTTGCAATTTCAAAAGTCTTGAGAAGTTCAAGGGCTTCCCGGTGAAAGGTGGATTTGATTTCCGCAGCGTTCAGTGCTCGAGTGTGGGGCTCAGGCAGGGGGCCTTCTTTGGACCTTTTGCGGTCAATTGAACTAAAAGAGGCCTGATTTTAAAAATGAGAGTCATTCTCATTTTTGTCTTGTCTATTGTCGGATTTGGTATTATTTCGATTACCACCGCAAATGGGTTTGCAAAACTATTCTGAGGATCGTCGTGAAGTTGAATTTCATCGTGCTGGCAGGTCTCCTCTTTTTTTCATCTCAAGCGTTCGCCTCCGAGAGTCAGTTCGGATTCGTCTACACGACTGATCTCCTGCCCAAGGACCAGAAAGAAGTGGAGCAGTGGGTCACCTGGCGGACGAAGAAGAATGGCGGCACCTTCAACCTGCTGCAGGGTCGGACTTCGTTTGAATACGGTCTGGCCGACAACTATCAACTCTCCATCTATCTGAATTATGCTTACGCACATGCCTTTCATAACGGCCCCTTCGGGGCGACCGATGCCCCGGAGACTTTCGCTTCAGACCGAGTCGGCTCGGACGACAGTTATTCGGCTTCCAGATTTGTCGGGGTTTCCGTCGAACAGATCTACCGCATCCTGAGCCCATACATCGATCCCGTGGGACTGGCACTTTACCTTGAGCCGACCATCGGAGGCCAGTTCGTGGAGCTGGAGACTCGACTCATTCTTCAGAAGAACTTCCTGGAAGATACCCTGATCTTCGGCTTCAATTATACCTATGCACCCGAGTTCAGACTCCTGCCGGATGATAATGGCGGCAATGCCTGGCAGGAGGAGACGGACATGAATTTCGCCCTCGCAGGATCTTACCGGTTCATTCCGAACTGGTCCGCTGGATTTGAGTTTTTGAACGAACGAGAGTATGGAAGCCTCGGCATCAACCAGCTGGCCAACAGTGGCTACTACTTCGGCCCAAGCATTCACTATGGCGCGAAGTCCTTCTTCCTGACCACCGTCTTCCTGGCGCAGATGCCCTGGGCAACCGAGCACTCGGCCACGGTTCCCGGCGGTGTCGTGAACGGCTATGTCGTGGACAATGATTTTGAAAGATACCGGCTTCGAGTCAAAGCGGGATTTTATTTCTAGACGTTAAGATGCCGGGGTGTTTCTCCGAAAAGGGAAGAAGGACACCCCATCATGAGATCTATTTCCGAATCCCAGGCTTCGAGTGCGGCTGAAATTCATCAAAAAATTGACGAGATGCGCGCACGCCTGGAAAAACAGCTCAAAGGCAAGAGCGAGATCGTCGAACTCGCTCTCGCGTGTTTCTTCGCTCGGGGCCATCTTCTTCTTGAAGGCCCTCCCGGAACCGGGAAGACTTCACTCGCCAAGGCGATGGCAACTGAACTGGGCGGAAGCTTTCGACGGATTCAGCTGACCAGTGACATGCTTCCGAGCGACGTTGTCGGATTTCTGCGTCTCAAACCGGGCACTCATGAATTCGAATTTCGCCGCGGACCCGTCTTCAGTCATGTCCTGCTTGCCGATGAATTGAATCGCACCAGTGCGAAGACCCAGAGCGCCCTTCTTGAAGCGATGGCTGAGGCAACCGTGACCATAGACGGCATGACCTACGACCTGCCCCATCCTTTTTTCGTCATTGCGACCCAGAATCCCCTCGAATTTCAGGGAGTCTTTCCTCTGGCCGAAAGTCAGCTGGACCGTTTCATGCTCGAGCTTCACCTGAGTTCGCCCGAGAGAAAAGATGAACTGAACATTTACCAGAACTCGAGTGACTTCAAATCCGTCGCTCCCTCCCAGTCGCCAGACCTTCAGGCGCAGCACGAGCAGCGTGCGAAGTTGAGCGCGGCACTTGATCTCCAGGCGACGGCGGAACAGATTCATATCGAAGCCAGCGTGCTGGAGTTCGCGACCGACATCATTCGCGCGACTCGAGCTTCACCTGAAGTCTGTTTCGGAGTTTCCGTTCGCGGGGGGCTGCAATATATCGCCGCCGCGAAAGCTCTTGCCATGGTAAGGGGCCGAACTTATGTACTGCCCCAGGATCTGACTGATCTCGCGGTCCCGACTCTCGCTCATCGCCTGTGCTTTTCGGGCGGAGAGCCTGAACAGGAGCAGCGCTGGACCGTGATCCACCGGATTCTCGAGAAAATCAAGGCACCCCGCTGATCGTGCGTACATCAAGGGCATTGAGATGAACCACGGATTCAGAAAACTCGAAGTGACTGCCGGCGGGAAATGGTTTCTCGCACTCAGCATTGGACTCGGCGTGCTCGCCCTGACCACGGGGAACAATGCCCTGTACATCACGGAATCCCTGCTTTTGAGTGGCCTCGTGCTCTCCGGTTACATTTCAGAGCGCATTGTCTCGGGTGTGAAAATCGAGATCAATCGCAAGCCCGCTTCAGCGCGAATGCCCAGCAGTGACTTGATCACGGTCCAGAACAGAAAAAAGTACCCGCTTTTCTGCATCGAGATCTGCGAATACCGGAACGGAAAGCATACGGTCCTGGGTTACCTTCCGAGTCTGGCGCCCCTGGAAACCGTGCGCCTGAATTCCTCTCAGATTTTCGAACATCGGGGACACCATGAGTGGGACGGTCTCTCCGTCGCAACCAGTTATCCCTATGGTTTCGCAAAAAAGATCAAATTGCTCCCGCGTGGCGGCAAGCGCCTGATCTGGCCGGAAGGGATGTCGTCGGAAGCGCGCGCAAAACAGAATGCGGCTGCGCAACCGACTCGGTCGCAGGGCAACGAGTTCGCGGAAGGCGAGATTCGTCCCTTTCAGCCCGATGATGATTATCGTCTGATCGTCTGGCCGTTGAGTGTCAAAGGACAGGATCCCATCGTGAGACTCAGGCGTTCTGAAAAAGGTGGGCAGCAGGTCCGCCTGGACCTGCGCGTGGAAGCGACCGCTGAATTTGAAAAGACCGTCGTCGCAGTCGCTCAGAAATTCTATGCGCCCACTTCTCAGATCGCTAGTCTGATCCTGACCGATTGGAGCGGCACCCGGAGAGTGCAGGGAAACAGGAAGGCTCTGGATCAGCTAGCCACGCTCGAAGCCTGCGGGAGTTCGCAGTGACTGCCGAGAAATTGCGGCCCACCGCCAGCAGTCGCGCCAATGCCTTGATTTTCATGCTGGATGCGCTGGCTCTGGGCACACTCGCACTGACTGAAGAAGTTCAGATGGGGGTGATGATCGCAGTGGTCGCCCTCGCGCTGTTGCGGCTGGTGAAACCTTTCAAAGCAACTCCCAAAGGCGCGGCTGTGGCCTATGGACTGTTGATCGCCGGAGCCGTGATCATCGCACTCTACACGCGGAGTCACCCGATTCTCGCCGCAGCTTCAACCGCCCCTTTCATTCATGTTTTTCTCTGGTTCACTCCCGCCCTCTACGAAGCTCGCGGGTGGAGACTCAGTCTGGGTTTCGTCGAGTTGATTCTCGCTTCGAGTCTCACGACTTCGCTTTTCCTTCCAGTATCCATCCTGATCTACGGGCTGCTCGGATCAGTGGGTCTTTCCTGTCATTTTCTCGCCAAGGAGCTTGAGTCTCAGAGTCTGAATGTGCCAGGCCGGTCTTCAGACGCATCGGGATTTTCGCTGCCAGAGCGCTACATTTCAAGAATGCTGGGAGTTTCTTGCCTGATCTTTCTCATCGCGGCGATCATCTTTCCGTTTCTGCCGCGCACGCAGGGCCACATGAACTTCGGAAATGACCAGAAGACCATTGGATACACCGAAGAAGTCAATATTTCCGACTGGAGGCCCATGACGGGTTCTGGACAGGGGGGCTCCGCCCTCATTCTGTATTCCGACAAGGAGTTGCCTCCGGAGTTCTACATCGGCAAGGGCCTGATTCGAAGTCGGACCCTGGATCTCTTTGACGGCGAACGCTGGCGTTCGGCGGGGTCTCTCCCGGCAAGAAACCTGATTCCGACTTCAGTGAGAAATCCAGACAAATCCGTCACTTTTGACGCCATCCGCGAACCGCTTGGAACCAACAGTCTGCCAGTCCCTTACGGGAGCTTTCAGGTCAGCCCCGTTCAGGAGCAGGGATCTGAGTGGCAGAATGTGAATCTGCTGACCAATGGAGACTGGTCTCTTTCCAATTCAGCGCACACACGCTCTCACTACAAGATCGTGATGTCGGAACTTTCTGACCGCGGATACCGCGAGCTGGTTCAGAACGACACTCCCACGGACCGGCAACTCTTCGTGCCGGAACGATACCAGTCCGGACCTTTCGCCACGCTTTCAAAAAAAATTTTCGAGGGTCTGCGGACGGACAAGCAGAAGCTCTCGGCCCTGATGCGGTTCTTTGATCGTGAAAAATTTCAGGGCTCGACCAGCGGGCCGACTTCTGAGTTGTCTGCCGATCTCAAAAAACGGTTCACGCCACTGGAGCAGTTTCTTTTCATTGAACGACAGGGACACTGCGAACTCTTCTCCACGGCGACGGCCCTTCTGCTCAGGAGCGCGCACATCCCGACCCGGCTCGTTTCGGGCTTCCGGCTCACGCATTCATCCATTCAGGGGATGCTGATGATCACTCCCTCGGATGCCCATGCCTGGGTGGAGTATTGGAATCCTGACCGCGGCTGGATCGCACTGGATCCCACTCCGAGGGTGAGCGGCCCCAGTTCCGCAATGCGTCACTTCAAGAATGCCTACGCGCTTCTCGACGCCTATTGGTCTCGTTACATCCTGACCTACGGCGAATCCAGTACCCTGATTTCGTGGCTCAAGGACTGGAAGGACTCCTTCAGCGTGCAGAAGATCCGGCCGTTCTTCGAGACTCTTCAGCAATTCATCGAAACGCAGAAAGAAGTTTTCGCGATCACGCTGGGTGGGATTCTGGCTCTGGGGTTTGCGCTTTTCTTCATCCTTCGAACCTGGTTTCCTGCGCCCTTTCTGGCTCGTGACCGCGCCGGTCAGGGGCCATGGCAACTGCGGAATGAGAGAGCCAGGATGGAGAAGATGTTGAAAGCGGGTTTCAAGTCCGCTCGCAAGTCCGCCCATCCGGAAGTGTCCGCAAGTTATGCCCTTTGGCAATCCCGTTACCGCGAGATCCGTTTCGGAAAAGGCGGTAACGTCACTGCTCAGACGTTGAAGGAACTCCGGCAGCTTCGCGAGACGGTTGCTGAAAAAATCAGGTCAGGAGTGACTCGAGATCTTCACGGGTGAGTTTGCCCATGAAATTCTCGTCTTCCGAGATGATGGACTCAGCCAGGTCGCGTTTCGTCTTCTGCAGCTCGAGGATCTTTTCCTCGACGGTCCCTTTGGCGATCATCCGGTAAGCGAATACCTTCTGGGACTGACCCATGCGGTGTGCTCGTCCGATGGCCTGCGCTTCGACCGCTGGATTCCACCACGGATCAAGGATGAAGACATAATCAGCAGCAGTCAGATTGAGTCCGACGCCTCCCGCCTTCAGGCTGATGAGGAATACGGGAACCTTGGGGTCCGTCTGAAAGCGCTCGACTGGAGTCTTGCGATCTTCCGTCTTTCCATCAAGGTACTCGTACACGATATTTTCTTCTTCGAGTTTCGTCCGGACCAGGGCCAGCAGGCTCGTGAACTGGGAGAATACGAGGACCTTATGGCCTTCCTGCGTGACTTCCTGAATATGACTGAGCAGGAGCTGAAGCTTGGCGCTGGGTTCGGACTTTCTCTTGGGATCGATGAGACCCGAGTGACAGGCCGCCTGACGAAGTCTGAGAAGGGCTTCGAGAACATGCATCTTGGAGGCGCCGAGGCCCCCCTGCTCAATTTTTTCAGCGAGGGAAGCACGGTATTTATCCCGGATCGCGTTGTAGTACTGTCTTTCGGTCGTGCTCATTTCACAGAACAGAACCTGTTCAGACTTGTCCGGCAATTCAGTCAGCACTTTCTCCTTCGTGCGACGGAGCATGAAAGGGCGGAGCATGCGAGCCAGAATCTGCTGCGTGTCCTGCTTCATGTCCTTCTGCTGGGAGAAGTTCAGGAGCCCGGGATTGCTGAAGCCCAGAATGGAGATCAGGTCATTGAGCGAGTTCTCAATCGGAGTTCCGGTCAAGGCGATGCGGTGGCGTGCCCGAAGTTTCTTCGTGGCGATTGCCGAAAGCGATTTCGCGTTCTTGATGACTTGCGCTTCATCGACGATGGCGACTTCGAATTCGAACTCCTGAAGCTTTTCGATGTCGGTTCTCAAGGTCCCGTAAGTGGTGACGATGAGGTCGGCTTCGTGCATGTCCTTCAGGAGCTGAGTGCGGCCGGCACCGGCGTAACGAACCACTTTGAGGTCGGGGACGAATTTTTCGGCTTCGTCCATCCAGTTGAACGCCAGACTCTTCGGAGCGACGACGATGCTCGGGCGTTTTCTCGTGGCCTTGCGGCTCTGCAGAAAGGCGAGGATCTGAATGGTTTTACCAAGACCCATGTCGTCGGCGAGAATGCCGCCAGTTTCAAACTCCTCGAGGAACTTGAGCCAGGTCAGTCCCTCTTTCTGGTAACTTCGGAGTTTGCCGTTGAAGCCCGCAGGGGCTTTGGCGGTCTCAATTCCTTCAAACTGTCTGACGCGTTCGCGAAAGTTCATGAAGCCGTCATCAGCTTTGAGGTGAGTCTGGTCCGTCAGCATGTTGTTGAGCATGAGGCCCTGGGATTTGCTGAAGCGAAACGCGTTTTCACCGGTGATCTCTCCAAATTGGGAGAGGGAAGCGTAGCGGTCGATCCATTCCTGAGGGAGCATTCCGAGAGAGCCGTCCTTGAGCTTGACGAGGCCACTCTTGGATTCAAGCGCGGCCATGAGATCGGCCTGTGAAATCGCGTTGTCGCCGTAACTGGCTTCGAGATGCAGGTCAAACCAGTCGGTGTTGGAACTGACGTTCATGGAGAAATCGTCGGTGATCTGCAGCTTCTGATTTTCGATGTAGATGGTCCAGCCGGCAACACAGAGTTCATTGGCAGCGCGGTGGAGATCACTGAGTGGAACGGAGCCCGTGCCCTGAGGATCCCGAAGAATCTCAAGTGCGTGCACCAGGGTTTTTTCTTCGAACTCCTGATTGCGGGAGTAGACTTTCTTCTGGGCGATGTCGACGAACGTCATTTCAGTTTCAGACAAGGCGACTTCGCGACCGGCGTAATCAAAGCTCACGGTCAAAGTCATGCGACCCGTGGTCGGATCGTTTCCAAGCGGCCGAAAGACTCCCTTGGGCTTGGGTTCGATGACCGAAAGATTCCATCCCATGTCCTGGGGCCAGGTGAGGCGGGGCGAAGTGGGATCGAGCAGAATGCGCGTGAGGAGTGCATCGCCCTGAGCGCGCGGCACCAGAAATTCGGCGGCGCGGAGCTGTGACGCCCAGAAGGCGTGACGAGACTCAGTGAAGCGGCCGATGCGCTCCTCGAAAATCACGAAACCGCTGCGAAGGATCGCGGCCGGTTCCGAGAGGCTTCGAATTTCACCGTCGCGTTTGAGGATGCCTTCGAGTTTGTAGGTTTCAAGATTTGCCGGCTCAATCTTCAGCTCGAGATCCCAGGTTTTGCCTCGGTCCATGCGGATCGGGCGTTCCGCTGCGTCCGGGGCGCCGTTGGGAGAGCGCGAAAGAAAAAGTTTTCCGGCGCTTGCCAGTTGCGGGATCAGATGCGGTTCAAAGATCGAATCGACCAGAAAGCGGGAGGAAATGTTGGCCGAAGATCTGCCGAAGGGTGCGAAGATCTGGGGATCAGAACTGCGAGTGAGCATGGAGAGCACTTCCTGATCCCGAAGATCCGAGAAGTGAGTGAAATCATGACTTGAAACACGATTGGGCCTCAGGGGTCCGAGGTCCCCATTCGAAGAGCGATTGCGCGTCCAGAGATCGAGCACGAGTTTGCCCGAAGCATTGGTTTCAGAACCCGCGATCACGAAGTAGGCGACAGCAGTCGTTGAGATGATCTGGGTGGAGGAGGCAGAGCTCACTCCCTGAAGCTGATTCAGACGCTCGAGCCAGGTTCCGAGATTCACCCGGGGCTGAACCTGTGGAGGAGGAGGGAAAGATCTTCCGACTCCCGGTCCCGCAGGTCGAATCGATGGGACGCCGGGCTGTGGACCACGGCCTCCATGTTGCTGAACTTGACCCCCGGGAAGGGGATTGCCTCGCGGGCGAGGCTGAGAGTGAATGAGTTTGAGGGGACCGCTTTCGGGGAGGGTGCGAGTGGGATCGGCTTTGTCGAGTTGAAGGATCGCAGCCCACAAGTGTTTGCAGAGGACTCCCTTGGCATAAGCGGGACAGTCACAGTCGCCGAGGAGACGTCGGCTGTCACCGGCTTGAGTGAAGTCGTAGGTGACATTGTAGTTGCCACCGATGCCTTGCACCTGAAGAACCGCTTTTGAGTCCGTCCACACTGGATCGGAGACTCGCCCGCCATTGAAGTACTCGCGTCCGCGAGCCAAGGCGATTCGAGGAAATTGACGCACGCAGCGACGCTCCAAAGTCAGAAGTTGAGGGGCACCGCTGGGTCCGAGCTGGGGTGCACCCTGGGGGGTAATCTGAGCCGAAGCTTGGATAGGTCCTTCACCAGGGAGAAAAGGTCCATGCATTTCGACTGCTTGGCCACCTTGTTGTCCGTGCGGGCGATTATGGCGATTGCCACCATGTCTTCTTCTTCGTCTGGAGTTCGGTTGATTCATTCGATAAATGCACTCTTGTCATCAGGCATTCGCCAGCAGCTTTTTCTGGCTGCAATTCACTTCGTGGTGGTCCGTTGGATCGGCTGCTCTTGAAGAGAAATGGCTTTTAACCCGGTTTATATTAACGCTTAAAATGGGGACTCCTGGATCGTCTGCGTGACCTTGCCTGGATCATGATGCAGAGTGCGGTCTGGGCTATCCGGCAGCGGAACCGGATAGTTACTGTCTTACAGGAAGTGTCGGCAGACCGAAATAGAATTATTCAGACTATCTTTCCTCTCCCCGAAACTCATTGAGTGGGTCGTTGGCCGATGCTAGGGTGCGTTTAAATGAGAGTTCAGGCTCCCGCTTTCCAGATTGCAGTCGCAGGTGTCATCTTGTGGGCCTTCAGTTCAGCCGGTCCCGCAACGGCTTTGGCGGCAGTGCCCACTCAGGTGTCGGGGGCGGATGTGCTCACCGGCAGGACGATTGAAACTCGGACCACGGATTCTCAAAAGGGAACTGTCGTGGTTTTTCTGTCGGCCAATTGTCCTTGTTCCGCAAGTCACGAAATCGTGCTCAAGACACTTTTCAAGGAGTACTCTTCCCAGGGATTTCGCTTCATCGGAGTTCATTCGAACACGGATGAGTCCAGCACGGCTGAGGCGATCGAGCGCACCCGCTCTCATTTCACGGAGTCTGCGCTCCCATTTCCCATCATTCAGGACGTCTCCGCGAAAATCGCGAACGACTGGAGCGCTCTCAAAACTCCGCACGTCTTCGTCGTGAACCCTCAGGGTGAACTCCTCTACCAGGGGGGCGTGGATGATTCGCACAGCTCAGCGGATGCGAAGAAAAAATACCTCAAGGAAGCGCTCAGTGCCATCCAATCCGGAAAGAAACCGGAAGTGGCTCTCACCCGGTCTCTGGGCTGCGCCATCAAAAGAAACTGAGAAGAAGTTCAAAAGGAACTGAAGGAAAATCATGAAATCTCCCGTAATCGCGATCAGTGCGCTTCTCTCCGCCACCTTTCTCCTGGTGGGATGCCTGCAGTCACCTCTCCTCCATCACGCTGATGCCGCTTCAAAAGCTCGCGCGGCTGCGCCTCGCGAACTGAGTCAGTGCCCACTCACTTTTTCACAGGCCGGTCTCTGCGCTTCACTGGACTGGGTGAAGATGCCTGCCGAAGAAGAAAAAGGCGAGTTCACTCTTCGTTTCTGGAATCAGAATCAGGGAACGGCGAATGGTCCCTACGTCGATCCAGGCCAGACGGTTTTCGTGAAACTCTTCATGCCAGCGATGGGGCATGGTTCTTCTCCGGTGCGAATTTCTCAGGTCAAAGACAATGCTGGTTCCTCCATCCCGGGCATCTTTGATGTCAGTGAAGTCTACTTCGTGATGCCGGGAGCATGGCAGATCATCGTCCAGCTGCGAAATGGACAACAGACCGTCGATCAGGCGATTCTGAATGTTGAAATCTGAAGTCAAACTTGTCGCGCCCGTCAGTTGGATTCTTGCCGTGACCTGCACATGCGTGCTGGGTGGGGTGGGGCTCACCCCTTCCTCAGTCCATGCGGCAGCCTGCTGTGCGGGGAGTGGCGCCGCGCCTTCCGTGATTTCTGGAGATGACGTTGCCCAGGTCTCCGTCTCCGCCGCTCGTGGAACCGTGATCGGTGATGCTCCCGCTGAGGGCTTACCCGTATTTCGAAACGGTGCCACTTCAGAAGTGACCGAAATTTACCTGCTTTCCGGCGCAATTCTCGTGGCGGACCGTTGGCAAGTGGGCGCAGGCGTGCCGATCCTGCGGCATGAAGCAGCCGCGAAATCGACGGGATCCTCCAGCGGTCTTGGAGATATCCGCTTGAACGGAGCTTACGAGTTTCTGCCTGAGTGGACGTATTCTGCCTGGAAGCCCCGAGGTTTTGGCTTTCTTCAGTTCACGCTGCCTACCGGCACTTCCGTGTATGACACTCAATCGGCAGGTGCAGTGGATGCGCTGGGCAAGGGTTTCTACAGTCTCGGCGCTGGAAGTCTGCTCGTGAAGCGGTGGTCCGCCTGGGACACCTATGCGATTCCCGAAGTGCACTTCTCCTTCCGCAGGACTTTCAGAAATGAAAACGCGGAGCAGTTGCAGATCGGATCCGGCTCCGGTGCGAGTGTGTCCTGGGGAGTGGGAATGAGTCCGGGTGAAGGAAACTTCCGGATCGGGCTGCGACTCCAGCCTCTTTACGAATCTCCAAAAGGAGTTGTTTCAGACGGCGCGACTTCCCGCAGCGGTCATCAGCTTTCGTGGAATACGGCGCTCGAAGCCACCTATCTCGTCAGCACGGCCTGGGCGATCAATGGCATGTACGTCGACCAGACCCTTCTCGGCCCTGCAGTGAACACCACACTGAGCAGAACTCTCGCTCTCGGGCTTCAGCGCCGCTGGGAGCGTTGAAATCGTACGAAATTCAGTACAGTTTTCCGACAAAATTTTGTCGACTGTGTCGATTTTTTGTCACTCATTCACATTTTTTTTCAGGATCTGAGTTTTTAAAGTTTTTTAAAAATGCAGATTTTAAACTGTAAAAACGACATTTCTGCCTGAATTCAGTCGCTCGCTTACATTTCTTTTACCCAAAAAGCGCCCAAATTATTTTGGTGCAGATTGCACTGTGCACTACGCTTTTACCTGCGGAGCAGGGGCGAACTGGATGTTCAAAACCCTGTTTCAACTAGAGGGACAGGAATGAATAAACGGATTTGCACTTTGCTTGCTGGTTTCGCGCTCGTACTCACCGGTCTTACCGGTTGTGATGGAGCATCGTCCTCGGTCGAAGGCAGTGCCGCTGCCTCATCCAATGGCTCCGGTTCCGGCGATTCAAGCGCCGTTCAGGGATCCACCTCCCCCATGGCAGTCGGTGCCACCTGCCATTCAACCAACCCCGATGACATCTGCATCGGGATGAAAGTGGTCGTCTTCAAGGATTCCCGAGGCAATGCAGTCTCTGACGAAGCCACCACTCTGGCGAACCTTGCAGGCATCAACAAGATCTGGAAACAGTGCGGAATCGCCTTTCAAGTCGAAAAATATGAAACTGTCAATCCAGCTGACATGGGACTTGCCTTCGGCGGCAGCTCCGCTGAAGCCGAAACCTCCGCAACTCGCAAGGCTTACGAAGATGACAATCGCTTTCTCGTTGTCACCACCGGTGCGTGGAATGTTCAGAAGAACGCATGGACCGCTTCACCTGGTGCCGGCCCTTATGGTGCCGTCATGGAAGGCAGCATCGCTTCGGGTTACTCCGAAATCTATGCCCACGAACTCGGTCACTATCTGAATCTCGATCACACTTCTCAGGGCGCCACCGCCAATGTGATGAGTGCGACCATCGCTCACAGCTCCGTTCAGCTGAATGCTTCCCAGTGCACTGAAGCTCGCGCCACCGCAAAGAGCTTCTGGTCTGCCATGCTTCGCTGATCGTCAACCCCATGCACACTGAAGAGTTTCTTCAGTGTGCGGCATGGATTCGGCCGGCCAGTCAAATCTGGTCGGCCATCTCCCCCCTCCCGCCATGATCATTCGGCAGGATGATTCCTTCGGTTCTCGCGATGACTGAAGTCGCGAGACAGTTACCCAGCAGATTGACCGCAGTGCGGCCCATGTCCATGAACTCATCCACTCCGAGGATCAGAGCGATGCCTTCGAGCGGGAGTCCAAAGGTGGTGAGAGTGGCCGAAAGAACGACGATGGATGCCCGCGGAACCGCTGCCACTCCTTTTGTCGTGAGCATCAAAGTGAGCATCATCATGATCTGAGTCGTGAGCGTGAGTTCGATGCCCGCGGCCTGAGCGATGAAGACGGACGCCAGCGCGAGGTAGAGCGTCGATCCGTCCAGATTGAAGCTGTATCCGAGCGGAAGCACGAAGCTGGAAATCTTGCGGGGCACCCCGAATTCTTCGAGTTTCTTCAGAGCGTCCGGATAGGCGGACTCACTCGAAGTGGTCGCGAAGGCGAGAGTGACGGGTTCACGGACCTGCCTGAAAAACTTGATCGGCGGGATCTTGAAAATTTTGCAGACGGGCAGGAGTACCGCAAGGATGAAGACGAAGAGAGCCAGGTACAGAGTTCCGACGAGTTTCATCATCGGAAGAATGACCTGCCAGCCATGTTCTGAAACGCTGGCAGCCATCGCCGCGCCCACTCCAAGTGGAGCCAGAAGCATGATGTAGGAAGTGAACTTGAACATGATCTCGGCAAGCGCTTCGGCGAAGGCCAACATGGGTTTGGCACGCTCTCCGATCGCGAGGGCGGCAATTGCGAAAATCGTTGAGAAGATCACGATCTGAAGTACATCACCTTTGACGACCGCTTCAGCGATATTGCTCGGAAGCAGGTGCTCAATGAACCCTCCGAAACTCATTTTGGTCTGGGCTGCCTGCACTGCGATATCAGGAAGTGCGGCCCCGATCTTGAGTCCAATTCCCGGTTTCAAGAGATTCACCGCCGCAAGTCCGATCACAAGTGCCAGCGTCGTCACCACTTCGAAGTAGATGAAAGCCTTGAGCCCGATGCGTCCCAACTGTTTGAAACTGCCTGCACTGGCGATCCCGGTCACGAGAGTTCCGAAGATCAGAGGGGCGATGATGCATTTGATGCCATGGAGGAAAAGGCCACGAAACGGAGTGAGGTAGGGAACAATCCCAGGGGCCCAGGCTCCGATCGCGAATCCTCCAAAAAGGCCCACGAAAATCCACTGAGTGAGGCTGAGTCTGCGCAGAAGTGTGATCATCCAGCCGGCATACCATGACTTTGACCCGGCCATCACTCAATGTCTGAAAGTGGGCGATATCTGCCAAGTTCGCCGCTGGTGCCCCGACGTGTTTACGCGGTTTTCATGCTTCCGACAGCAATCATTCATGTTAACGAATCTTGACAACCGCGCCTTTTCGATTGAAGTGCTTGATTTCATGTCGAATACTCAGAATGTTTTCGAAATGTTGCTTTTGGATGCATGTGGGAAATTCTTCACATGCTGATAAGGTTGAAGCATGAGTACTCCAGAACTCGTTCCATCACCGACCACGATCATCTTTGTCCATGTGGCAAAGCAGCAGCCGGTCGCGCTTCAGCAGCTCATTCAGGGACTGAAGACGACTCAGGTTCCCGTGGTCGAATGCACGAATTACGAAGAGGCGACGACGGTTCTCAAGACGCTCACCACTGCGGTGGTGCTCATCAGCCTTGATGACAAGAATCAGATCATGCCTTTGCTCGCCTTCGCGGGCGAATTTGAAAAAGTCATGAAATCCGGAATTGTCCGCACGATCGTGATCAGTCAACTCGATCATCCAAAGCTCGCGGCGCTCATCAAAGCCAAGGGTGTCGCTGAAATCGTGCTGTTCACCATCACAGCCAAGGCCGCGGCTTTCAAGGTTCAGCAATCCGTCAAGACCGTTCAGACCAATCAGCAGAGACAGGCCATCACGCAGGAGCTTTCGCTGAAGTCGGACCTCAGAAAGAAAGCCACCGAAACCGCTTCGAACGAAGTCAGCGTGAAGTGGGTCGACGCACACGAATTCAAAAGTGATTGCTGGCTCTTCCATTCCAAAGAAGGTGCCAAGAACGTCATGGGCCGCTGGTTGATGGAAATCACGGGGCCTTCGCCCTCCGCAGGGGCCTGGACTCAGAAGCAGGACAGCTGGTGCTGGGCTCCGAGAGACGTCAATGATCGTTCCTTCACGGATCCGAGTGAGGGCTCCTGGCACTTCAGGGGCCGAATGCCTGAATTCGTCTGGAAGACCAATCGCTGGAGAATGGTCGGAGACAAACCCGAACTCGTGTTCATCGCGCCTGACCTGAGTCGGCGCCACAAGATCGAAGCACTTCCTGAAGGTGGCCTGGCCCTGGCTAAAAACTCGAAATCAGCCGAAGCCAAACTTCCTCTGATTGAGGCTTCCTGCAACGCGGATTATCGTGCAAAATTCGAAACGCCGGAGCAATCCGAAGATCGCGCCATTGATCTGTCTTCCCACGCCAGCAAAGGATGGAACTCCAATCTCAAGCCGGATGCGGAAGCGAAGAAGTGGAACCAGGGCGACCTGAGTGAAGACGACCCAGAGGACTGGAACGGTACGGATCTCAAACGGCAGCAGATCTACGATTCAGGCCGCGGGGTCGGACAGGGGACCGAGGGCTACGAGTCCAAAGATGAAGAAGCTCTTCCGACGCTTGAAGGCGATTTTCAGTCCATTTCCGTGAAGCTCTTTCGGTTGGCTCAGACGGGCCTTCCCAGTGATCAGGAGCTCACTCTGGTTGAATATCAGCAGAGGCAGCTGACTCTGGACGCTGGCCACGGAAATTTCAAGACCGGCGAGCAACTGACTTTTCAAGTGAAAGTCAGCAAAGGCGACAAGCCCAACTTTGATTTTGAAGTCGGTTCGGTGATTCGCGAAGTGAAGGCCTTGGGATTTGAGGATCAGTATCACCTCATGGTGGAGGCGCGCGAGCAGGACCTCTTCAAGCTTGAACGACTCTACGTTATCCTGAAGGAGCGTCAAAAAGAGGTCCAAAAATTCTTTAAAGATTCCAAGGGCTCCTGACTCGATCCCCCCTGCCTGATCGCATACTCCAATCTTCACAGGCAGTTCATTTTTGGAGGAATAGCGGCAACCGACATTAAAGATTGGAATGTTCAAATCAAGCCGCGCACGCGTCGCACAGGGTACCGGGTCTGGAGTCATTACCGTGGAGGACGAGCAGATCAATGCCTTGATTCTCAATTCTATTCGCCTCATGATCGACCCCAGCTTGAAAGTCAGCGCGGTTGATAATTTTGAGGACGCTGTGGATTTGATCAAGGCAGTTCTTCCACGGGAGAGACTGATCATCATTTCTGATTTCAATTTGAAGTCGAATTTCACGTGCGCTGATGTTTGGGCAGCGAGTTGAAAACTTTGTCCAGATGCCCGATTTTTTCAAGTTTCAGCTCAGCAACTCGACGATATTCCAACCAGTTTCAAGCCGATCCCGAAAAAATTGCGCTACCTGAAGAACCGCAAAATGGCGTGCAACAGCTTATTATCCGGTCAGGCTGCCTGAGCGTCCAGCTGTGGAAACTGCTTCGAATGATTACGAATCACGACGAGAATCCCTCAATCTTTCAAATTTAATCTGAGGCAAAACTTCGGCAAAACTTCTGCAAATTGAGCATTCCAATTGGAATTCGCGGTAACGAACATTTATTCTTGGATTTAGTCTGACTCAATGGATTACCATTTGAGTTGACAGAACCCCGAGGAACTCATGGAACGTGTTTTGGTGGTTGAAGATTCTCAACAGAGTCAGTTGATCATAAAGGCTGCACTTGGAGGAAAGTTCGAAGTGGTCTGCGCAAACAGCATCGCCGAGGCTCTTTCCAGAATCGAACGCATCACTTTTGATCTCGTCCTTCTGGATGTATCATTGCCCGACGGCGATGGTTTTCAGTTCTGTTCTCAGCTCAAGAACATGGAAGTCATGGCTGATGTTCCTGTCATCTTTTTGACTGGAAAGTCTTCGCCCGGTGAAAAAATCATGGGTTTCGCACTGGGTGCGGATGATTACGTCGTCAAGCCCTTTGATCCCGGGGAATTGCGCGCGAGGGTGGATGCACGCCTGAATCATCAGAGAAAGCAGAAAATAAAAACTCAGATCCAGACCAAGGGAAATGTTCAAATCAATATTTCGCAGCAGAAAGCCTATCTGTTGAACCAGGGTGAACGGTCAGATATGAATCTCACACCAGTCGAGTTCAAACTCCTTGCACATTTCATGAGGCATGAAGAACACGTTCTGTCCCGCGGACAACTGCTCGAAGCCGTGACCGGTGAACAGGTCTACGTTCTGGACCGCACGATCGACAAGCATATCTGCTCACTGCGGGATAAACTGCATCCGCATGGCGACTACATCAAGACCGTTTTTCGCACAGGATACAGTTTTACCACTCAGATCGAGAAAAAAGGTACGATTGCTGGATCAAACAGTGCCTCAGGTTCCGCGTCAGCTCCCAATGACAATACCTGAGATGCCGGCGTGAAGATCCAGATATAAATCGGGAGCAGTGGCAAAAGCGCAACTGGACGATTCGGTAGAGCACACTACAAGGAAAGAATTACACTCTTGATATGGATGCAGTAACTCGAAAGTCCTTCATTGTGGCACGAACTGATGACAGCTGCGTGCAGGAAGTCGCCGGAGTGTTGACTTCAATTGGAATGTTTCCGGTTCGAATATCAACCGGAGTCGATGTTCTCCTGGAGTTGCGCAAACAGAACTGTTCATTGCTTGTGATTGATTGCGACACTTTTGAGTTGGACGGATTTTCGACTGTTCACTCGCTCCTGACGGAAGTGCGATTGCAATGCACTGGACTTCCAGTAGTGCTGCTGTCGAGACTGGGCGTGCATTCCAGTAACTGGACTTGTGCAACTACTGGCGCCGACGCTTTCTTTCTGATGCCTGTGAGTGAGGACGAAATCCGTAAAGTCCTTCAGAATTTTCCAGAAGAAGGCACGATATCTTTGAGTTCTGAACCAATTGACAAACTTATTGAGCTGACTGATGTCGCGGGTGATACTTTTTTTGAAGAGGTCATCAGACTATTCATCGAGGAAACGCCAAAATCTCTGGAAAGGATGCGTAACGCTGCCATCAATGAAAATCGGGTCGGCCTCGTCTATGAGGCCCACCAGCTCAAGTCCAATAGTGCGAACTTTGGTGCCGATTCGCTGGCAAGGTTGATGACCGAAATGGAAGACCATTCGCGGATGGAAGAGTGGCGCCGCGTGTCTGATTCTCTGGCGCAAGCCTTCCTGGAGTTCCCCCGTGTCAGATCTGCCCTCCTGAAGATTCTTGAAGGTCATAAATCAAGCAGGGCTCCATATGTCGGCTGAAGATGATCTCCAGATATTTTCCAAATTTCTCAGCGAGAATTCCATCCTGATCGCGGATACCAACGCGAGCGCCCGCGCGAGTCTGGCCAGTGTTCTGATCAGGCTTGGCGCTTCACCTGGTCAAGTGGCTCTGGCAAGTGGCTATGACGACGCAGAACAAGTGATTGCAGCCAAGAAGCCGAGAATCATCTTCTGTGACTTCTATCTCGGCACCCGCTCAGGAATTGATCTGCTTCAGGATCAACGCAAATTCTATGCAGACAATCAGACATGTCTCTTCGTGGTCGTGAGCAATAACACGTCTCAGGCTGCCGTGGCGCGAGCCGCTGAAGAAGACGTCGATACTTTCATTCTGAAGCCTTACACGATGGAGAGCCTGAAACGTACTCTCCTACAGGCGGTCGTCAGCAAGCTTCGGCCGAGCGATTACATGAAGCTCGTTTTAGAAGGCAAGCAGTTTCTCGTCATGGGGCAGATCGACCGGGCCATCGAACTCTTTGACAAGGCAATCGACCTTGACCCGAAACCGACGCTCGCGTGTTTCTACCGGGGCCAGGCCGAAGTGATGAAGGAGGCGCTTCAGGTGGCTTCTTCAAAATTCAAGGAAGGTCTGAGTTACAACAAGATTCACTACAAGTGCCTGACCGGACTCTATGACATTCTCCTTGGCGAGAAGCGCTATGATGAAGCTTACGACGTGGTCAAGCGAGTCGCGCAGTACTTTCCCGCCAATCCAAAACGTCTCGCTTCAGTTCTCAGGCTCGCTATTCTGACAAAAAATTACGAAGATATTGAGGCCTATTATCGGCTGTTCGTGCTTCTGGACTCGCGCTCGGAAGAACTGGTTCGATATATCTGTTCAGCCCTGAATGTCACCGGAAAATACTATCTATCACGTCAGACCAAGACCAGAGCACTCGAACTTTTTGAGAAGTCCGCAGTGAGTTCTGCCGGCAGAACCAAGTTCATCCGCTACATCATTGAGACTTTGCTGGACTATAATATGGTTCAGGAAGCCGCACCTTTCCTGAAGAGATTCCCACCAGAGAGTCATGCCGGTGAGGACTATCTTTCGACAGAATACGTGCTCAAGGCCTATGAGGGCGCTCCACGTGCAGATGTCATACAAAATGGTAGAAAACTCGTGGCCAGAGGAATTGAAAGTTCCCTGGTCTATGAAATTCTCATCACCCATTCTGTTCAGGCCGGATACATTGATGCATCTGAGGAACTGTTTCGGGTTGCCATTGAGAAGTGGCCCGAAAACAGAGCTCGCTTTGACGAACTCGTCAAAGGGATCCGAGGTCCAGGTCTTGCGGCTTTGAAGTGATAGATTAAAAAATCTGGAAAATGATTCAAAAAATCAGTAAAAAGTTTAAAAAAAATGCTCTTCTTTCAGTTTTCTCGGTCGCTTGTCTTGCACTCTTTGTTCATTTCGCATCCTTGACGAATAGTCAAAATTTCATGCGGAGCAATGGATCAAGTAGTTCCAAAAGCCTACTGATAGATGGCACTCCTATCAAAATTGAGACAATCGTAACCGGCGATGACATTCGCTGGGAACGAAAAATCAAACATTTCCGATCGCATCTGGAGGTTGAGGAAACTTTCTGGACAGAATTGCCGGGTCTGCATGGGGTCAGAGTGATGCATTCGCTGCCCGCCTTTCCACGGGGTTTTCGTCTGGGGGGGCAGGATTTAAAAACACTGTTGAAAAATTTCAACTTTAGAAATTCTCCAATCGACTTTTCTGATCCTTGGAATCCAACCGTCCATGTGAGTACGGGTTTGGCATGGGTCGCTCTGGTCGCCGAAGATGATATCTTCCGGCAGCAGTTGCGTCTGTTTTACCGGCCCATGGATGGCACCGTGGGTATGAAAACCGAGTCTCTTTGTCTGGAGACCGGCAGAAAATATTCCATCAAATGGAGCATTTACTCTGAAAAAACGGGCGACTATTGGAACTTCATCAATCATCTCAGACATGATTGGGACATTGCGCGGAAAATTGAGGGAAGCTTCATCTGGTTCAATCCTGACGATATTCTGGCGATGCCCTTTGAGAAACTCCGATCCGGTCTTGAAAGTCAGAAAGTGAAAGTGGCCAATATGCTGGGCGGCTGGGTGGATCCGAAGGCTGCGCTGACTGAAAAAGGTTTGCCCTTCATCGGTTTCGGAACCGCAGTCATACTCCCACAGTTCGAAGATTTCAGATTTCGAATTGAAAAGGCGATTCGCAGATTGAAGAATGCACAACCCGGTATTCAGGTGCTTGTCTATTTCAACAGTCAAAGGGACAGTTCACCCGGAAAGCACCTTGACAGTCGAATCCTGGACGCACAATCCAGGCCCGAGTTCACGGATTGGCAAGGCTCGTACAGTCGGACCTGGAGTCTGTATCCTACCCTTGAAAACAGCTATGGCCAAGAGCTCCTGCAGGTGGTTTCAAAGATGCGGGCTCTGGGCGCTGATGGTCTGTACTGGGATGAGATGGAATCGGTGGATTATTCGGGTGTCAGAACTCTGGATGCTCAGTGGGACGGTTTCAGCTGCCGCTTGGACGCTGACAGTCGAGTCATTTCAAGAATTGCCTACGTCAATCTCCTGAGTGAATCTGCAAAGCTGTCTTTTGCACAAAGGGGAGGAGTCGTCATGGCCAATTCGCCCCCGACCACTCGGAAGATGATGCAGCGAAAGGATCTTCATATGGTAGAGACGCAGCATATCGCTGACTGGAGTGCCTATTCCCATCTGACTACTCCACTCGCTTTCATCGGTTCGGACGACAATTGGCTGCAAATGCTTGCGCCGATGAAACATGGACTTCTGCCTGTCAGCGTCAGGCTGGGCTATTCTTCAACCTTTTTTTCGCGCCTTTATCCATTTACGGTTCAAACCATTCATGAGGGTCGCGTCCTTGGAAAAGAGAAAATCGTCACCCTGAGAAGTGGGAGCTATGGTTGGCTGAGAGGATGTGAAAAAGGCAATTTGGCGATCTATCAATACGATTCAAACGGACGAGATGTCAGCTTCAGCGGTGAAATCAGGTATGACGGGGACTCATGTGTGGCGACTTTGAAATTGGGCAAAAACGAAGCAGTCATTTTGGAGCGGATATCGTCGACTTCCGAAGATGATTCAGAAACTCCAACCGTTTCGAGAGTAGATTGAAGGTCGTGAATTCCGCACTTTTTTCAAGATTTCTACGCGACATCTCTCCCAGTAAGGCTGAATTTGAGCAGACTTCGGAAATCTTTTCAGCGAGCTGCCTTGGGTCATCGCAGTCGAAAAGGTCTGAATCTTCGAGCAACTCAGGAATGCCCCCGGCGCGACTGCCGATGCAGGGGAGTCCTCGCGCCATGGCTTCGATCAGTGCGCGCGGCAAACCTTCAGTTCTCGAAGCGAGGATGAAAAGATCAGAAGCATCCAGTTTTTCCCGGACCTGGTCTCCCGATGCGAGCTGTCCCCGAAAACTCACTCGATCCTGAATTCCAAGTTCTTGTGACAGTTGTATCATTTCTGAAAGGTATTTACCCGAGCCGATCCAAGTGAGATGTAGATCAAGCCCAGTCAGCGTGCAATGGGCAACCGCCTTGAGAACGATGTCAGGTGCCTTATATAATTGTTCAAGGCTCCCTACGGAGATCATCTGTATTCTTTCCATCTGCGAGAAAGTTCTGGGTGCATTCACCCGGTGTCCAGGCATCAGATCGATATTTGAGACTCCGACTGATACTGCGTGGGTGTTGGTGTGATACCGCTTTTGCAGACTTTCAGTCGTGACGAAAGAGGCTGCACAGGCCTGTAAGACCTGCCTCTTCATACTGCGAGTCAGGGAGTGCCGAAAATAAATCCTGAGGGGATGCTTGACTCCACTTCCCGATAGAACTTCCCAAGGATCGCCCATGACCTCAACACCATAAGACTGGTTATTTTTTCCGAGGATCTTCTCAGCGATCAGGGCGATGGGAGAAGGGATGCTCAGGATGGTCGCAACGGGTGCGTTCAGAGCTGACGAAAGCAGATGATGTATCTTGGAACGTGCTTTCAGATAGCCGAGGGGACCCACGTAATCGGGAAGTCCGAGGACAGAGACCCCTTCGCCATCGACGCGGAGCCAATCCGATCTCACTTCTTCCGAAAAGCGCACGCGTGCGGCGACCGCAACACTCTGAAATACTCCCAGATAGCGCTGCCAGTAGGAGTAAGGAAACGCCATGTCTGTCCAGATAAGCCCATCGGACGAACGAATGAACCTGTATTCAGAAGTGACAATCAATCTCATGTTTTAATCCAATTTCGTTCTTTTGTGAGATATCATCGGGAAGCATGATCAAGCGGATAATATTCTTTCAGTCGCTTATTCTATCCTCTGTTCTGCTTTTGTGTGCTTACTATTTTCTTTTTGGAGTGAAGACTGAACCTTTGTTGGTTCCGTTATGCGCGCTCACATCGATGGTTTTCATCTGGACCATCGCTTCCTGGAACAGGGTGACGGGTCAATTTTTTGACCTTTATACGATTTTCATGTTGGGAACTGGAGCCTTCAATTGTGGACAGATTTTTCTGGAGATCGCCGGATTGAATCCCAAGGGTCTGCTTTTTGGAAAATTCAGCGAGGCCACTCTTTTTGAAACGGTGCTCTTCATCTTGCTCGGCCTCGCCAGTATTCATTTTGGGGCCCTCCTGCGTTTCAGGACCAGTGAAAAGCCAGGCAGCATACCTCGCACCGGTTGCCCTCCTCCCGAACTCCTGACCGTAGGAGTACTGTTGACCGCCATAGCGTTTATCCCAACGCTGCTGGTATTGAGGGAAATGATAGAAATTGTGCGTGTTTCTGGTTACTTTGGACTTTACGGCCGAGAAGATCAAATCGGAATGGATAACCTCCAGACGCTCATTTCCAATCTTTTCCTGCCCGGGCTTCTGTTCATACTGGCTGCCAGTCGGGAGAAAAAATTCTTCCGTGTGGCTGCTCAGCTGACGTTGTTGGTGTACGGTACCATCTTCATCATCCTGGGTCGGCGTGGCGATGGGGCCGAAGCCCTGCTTTCTTGGGTGATCGTGCGCCATTACTGCATCACTCCGATCAAGCGGAGTGTGATGCTTGCGATGGCTTCGATCATGTTGATTGTGATTTTTCCCTTGATTGCTTCCGTGCGAAATATTGATTTGGGTGAACGGGGAAACCTGAGCATGCTCGTGCAGGCTTACCAAGGCATAGACAACCCTGCCACGGCTGCCATTGCGGAGATGGGTGGTTCAATGCAGGCAATTTCGCATACCCTTGAGCTGGTTCCAAAAACGAGAGATTACGATTGGGGCGCGAGCTACTACTATGCGGCGCTTTCTGTTTTCCCCAATCTATTTTGGAAAATTCACCCATCAGTGGCCAGAGGGTCCCCCTCGGTATGGCTGGTCAATACGGTTGAGCCGGATATCGCCGAATTGGGGGGAGGACTGGGTTACTCCTATCTCGCTGAAGCCTACTTCAATTTTGGCTGGTGGGGAGGTGCACTGATGCTTATGGCCATTGGCTATGCTCTTTCGAGCTTGGTCAGCTGGAGTCAGTTCTCCGGTGACCCAGTCAAGATAGCGACGGCTGTCGCATTCTTTTCCAGCCTTTTGGGATTCGTTCGGGCAGATTCTCAGTCAGTGATCCGTCCGCTTTTCTGGTACTCGTTGATGCCCTATCTTCTCGTTAAAATTCTGCAGTCTGGCAATAAAATCACTTCACGGACCCATTTTGAAGCCCGTTGAATGTGCACTTGCCTCCTGTGGAAAAGTTCTGAGGACTCTGATGTCTCTTGCATCTTTCAGGGTCACGTCAATGGCTATGGAGCCCGTGTAAAATTCCTTCGCTTCAGTCGAAGCTGGAAGAATGCGGTTGATTTCGTGGATGAGTTGATCGACCGGCTCGAGTGATTCGGATGTCGATAGCGCAACACCTTGAGAATAGACAGGGGATGCGAGCAAGAATTCCTTTACCCTTTCATTATCGATGATTTTACTCGAGCTCATGATATGCCTTTGATTGCGGTGCGGATTTTGTAACTCCCAGGCTTCGAACCAGTGTGCAAATAGAAATCTGCGCGACAGATCGTCGGAGTCTTCAGGATGAGAGATCAGGACGCATCTGGCCATGTTCGGAACCCAAATTTCCAGACTACGCAGTGGTCCATGCATGGATCCTTGGAGAGGGACTGTTCGAATGAATCCCTGATACCTCCCGTTGCGTTCAACGAATTCGGTGTGCGTGTCACGCAGAACAGCAATTGTCCAACGTGCAGCGGTGAGTTTTGAAAGGTGATCAGGATCACCGGCAAGACAGTCTTTCCCAAAAATTCCACTCCAGATTGCGTGAAACGGACGAACCGGAGATGTGCGGTAGGTGGACTGCCGGCTACTGGAGTGATTACTTGTTTTACTTCCCGCTTCAAGAGCAACTGGAAACATACTTTGATCCGCCAACAGTTCGATCGGCCTGGGAATCAAATTCTTGATGATCGAAAGAAGTGACTTGGGAACGGCAGTCTGAAAATCTGAGGGTAAAACCTTTCCAGGTTCCTGTCTGAGTTCATTGAGATAATGAATGATCAGATCCGCATCGATCAACTCGAAAAAAATCTGGTTTTGTGCTTGTGTCAGATATTGATGGAGCAATCTTGCCGCAGTTTTCTGGAGTGCTTTGTCTTGAGTGAGGGACACGTAGAATTGGTTGTGCTCGATCTTCTTTTGAACTCTGGTTGAAGATGCGCGCATGAGATTTCTTTCGAATTCCTGCACCTTTTTGAAAGTGGATATCAAAGTCGACTCCATGTCTGAATCGCTTAAAGACTCAGATTTTTTCTTGAGATCGTCGATCCATTTGAATCGATAAATTCTCCACAGAAATGGATTGACGTTTCTCCCGCAGTTTTGTTCTCTCGCACTGAAGGTAAACGCTTGTCCTGGAAAGTTTTTGGTCCAGCATGCGCTTGAAAAATCAGGGAGCTCATGCGCCAGAACTTTCATCTGCACGATAATCGCGTTGAAGGACTTTCGTGGAAATCTTCGGGATACATTCCTGGAAGAAAAATACCTTCTGGCCTCACAGAAATAGATTTCCTGCAAATTCAAATCAGAAAGAAAATGCTCGAGATTGACCGCCTTGTCCATGATGGCATCGAGTTCTGCGAGAGGATTGCGCTCGGAAGATCGGGGGTCAATTCCACGTGGAGTGAATTGACTGGCAAACTTCAATATATTATTTACTGGAGCGTACTCGATGAACGCCAGAAAAAGCCTGATGAATAAAAATCTCAGTTGAAGCATCCGACTCGATTCTTTCGATTTTTTGGAACTTCCTGTTCCCAAGGCAAGTCTCGAGTATAGATGCTCCGTCGAGAAGTTCCAAAGGATAATTTCCTGGATCGCCACGACCTTGACGCTAAATGCGAGGCATATTTTTCCAGATGCGTTCAAGTTGCGGGATGCAATTGGAGATTTCAAACGGACTGCCTTGAAGAGCTTTCAATGAGAGTGTCCTGTCGCGTACGATTCGTAGAAGTTCACCTGCAGACTCGCTCCAGATCTCATCTGATTGGCTCAGGCCAAGACACTTGAGAGTCGGAAAAAATCTGCCTATTTCGAGTGAACCCGGCAGGTCCGAGGAGAGCACTGGCAAGCCGGTCGCTGACGCTTCAAGAACCGCGCCCGGAAGTCCTTCCCAGAGGGACGGAAAAACCATCAAGTCTGATGCGAAAAGCAGAGCAGGAATATCTGTTCGACTGCCCAGAAAGACGACTTTACTCCCAATTCCCAGTCTGCCTATGTGCTCGTCCAGGGATCTCTTCGCTGCCGCGCTGAAATTGCCCACGAGAAGCAGACGAGCATGTGGCAGGGTCTGCTCCAGTCTGCTGAAGATCGAGACCAAACGAGTGTGGTTTTTTACTTTTTCAATTCTCCCGACGTGAATCACAAGCGTGGCATCCTGCGGAATGCCAATGGACTCCCTGATTCCGGGAACGGAAAAGGGTTTTTGAAAACTTTGAATGTCAATTGCGTCGTAAATCATCTTGCACCTTCCGTCGCCCGAGAACCGGGGTGCTTCATTGATGAAGACTTTGAGCGCGGCATCACTGACTCCGATGACATCAGTGGCGTGGCGAAAGAGCAACCAGCGCATGATCTGATTTTGAATTCGCTTCCTGAAATGAGGCCGGATGGAGTCCCCGGTGGTGTGGAGATGGCATATCTTTACTGGAACTCCGACATCAGTGGCCAGTTTCAGAATATAACCGGAAAACAGATGAACATGAGAATGGACTGCAAGATAGCCTTGCCTGCGCAAAAGTTCACGAAATTTCCGAGGGAAGCCGGCATCCAAAGGAAGGTGAAAGACCGTACCTCCCAACTCCAATATGCGTGAATCGAGCTCTCCTGGCTTTCCGGAAAGCGCGCAGAAATCAAATTGAATTTGGCTGTCTGGCGCCCGATTCAGAGCTTCCATCAGCTCCAAAGTGCGCATCTCCGCGCCTCCTCGATCCATCTTTCCGAAAATATGAAGTACTTTAGTTTGTTTCATGCGGAAGTGGATTCAAGGCAAGGAGGCTCTTGTTGTACTTTAAAATAAAAACGCGAGACTGCGCAACCAGGGAAACTGCCGAACCTGCCAGAAGAGCGTAGCACATCGCGCGGATGCTGTGGTATCTCGCCGCAAAAATGGAGAAAAGCAAGATTGCGGAAAAGCTGAGGACTTGCAATTGAAACTTCTCCTGGAAACATTGCATTGCGCTCAAAGCGGCTCCGAAGAAAACAGTGACGTAGCTGAGGGCTGCCGAGAACGCGAGAATTGAGAATGAGAAAGTTTCACCGCTGTACTCAGGGTGGTGAAACAGTTCCAAAATCCTTCTTCCAAAAAGGAGGCAGATCAAACTGCTGCCCAGGCCCAACAAACCTCCTATCAATGTCATCTTGAGAACCAGGCGACGAAACATCCTGTAGTTTGACTGCTGAAATGAACTGGCCAGCTGGGGACTTCCGGCGCTTGCCAGCGCGCCCACGATCTGATTGCCCAGGACGAGTGGGTAGCTGATTGCCGAAAAAACTCCGAGCGCACTCAGTCCGATATGATTTTCAATCAGATACCTGGGGAAATTGACCTCCAGGGAGCCGAAGAGCGTTGCGAAGCCGAGCGGGGCAGCCAGTCGGAGCAGTGCCTTGGCGCCTGGAATGTTCGGATTTGTCCGGTGAAACGTGATTTTCAGGGATCGCAGGCGAGGAATGTCATAGATGAAGATTGCGAGCATCGTACTGCAGAGCATTCCAGTGCACATGAACAAAAGGTTGGAAGTTCTCATGAGGATCAAAATACACGTTCCGCTCGTGACGGCGCCTCGAATCATCATTGATCCCGTGATCAGATCGTTGCGGCCATTCTTCTGGAAAAATCCATAAGCGATGTCCGCTAGAGTTTCAAAGGCCTTGATGACTGCCACGACCAGAATGATCTTCGTGGTCAATGGGTTGAATTTGCCGACCAAACTGATGGCTAGTGAAAGAAGTATGGCCAGTCCCGCAGCAATGACTCGAAGTTGGACATAAGAATGGGAAGAATATTGATTTTTCGAGTCACTGATCAAGACTGAGCGTAAGGACATTGAGAAAAACAGACTGATCGGAGCATTGATCGCGAGTGCCAACGAAAATTGCCCAACTGCCTCAGGCTGCGTGAAACGAATCAGCGCGATCAGAATAAAGTACTGAGCGGCTGCATAGAAAAGATTGCCTACCAGTATCCACAAGAACTCCCTTTTCAGACCAGGCTGGGTATTCTTTGCCTCTTGTTTCATGTTTTAAATCTAATCACAATTGTGATCAGAATGTATAAATTATCCAAGTCGTTGCCCAGTCGCGGTTCTTTGAGGTTGAAGGATCTGATCGATCGTAGACGATTCACAGATTTCGTGGGATTGCTGTCTTCCGGCGTCTTGAGTTGGGTACTCGTCTTCGGAGTCAGCGACCTGAAAAACCACTGGAACCTGGTCATTCCCATCGCATTGACTCGATTCTTCATGCTTTTGCCTGTATTCAGGAAAGAGCGCCACTGGCGGAATGTATCGGCTTACGAGGCCGTCAAGTTCGTGAAAGCTGTTGCGCTGTCCTCGGCAATGATCATGGTTGCGGCCTTCATTGGTTCCAAGAAACCAGGGATTTTTTCATGGTTGATCGTCGACTCCTTGACAGCAGTTGGAATTCTGTGCGCAATGCGCCTCTCCGTGCGCTTCTACGTTGAAGATCGCCAAAGCAAAATCAGTAAACTGAACGGGAGACCCACCTTGATCTATGGGACCGGGTCCGCAGCCCAAAGCTTTGCTCGTCGTTTTTCCATGGACTCGAGCCTGGGAGTTCGCCTGGTTGGCTTCATTGATGATGATCCTTCCCAATTGGGGGCGGACATTGGTGGAGTCCCGGTGATTGGTGGCCTCTCCGAGTTGGAGTCAATTCTCAAGTCCCATGGGATCCAGGAGCTCATCATAGCGAAGTCCGTGGGTGATGGGGAGATCTTGGGAAAGATTCTTCAAATTTCCCATTCTTTGAAAATTCGGCCAAAAATGGTATCGGAGCTTGGTCTGACTCAAAATCAAGACGAAAAGTCCGGTCTCTTTCGTGAGATCAATCTGCTCGATCTGTTGCAGAGGCCACGAGTGGAAGTGGACCTCACTTCGACCGTTCCTCTCATTTCAGGGCGCGTGGTGCTTGTGAGTGGAGGCGGAGGTTCAATCGGGAGTGAGTTGATTCGACAAATCATCAAGATGACGCCTTCAAAGGTTCTGATCCTGGATCATTCCGAGTTCAATCTGTATGAGATCGAGACGGAAATGAGAAGAATGGGCTACGCCGAACGAATTGTTCCCATCCTTTCAGATCTCAAGGAGCCTCTGCTGCTCAGCCAGTTGATGAATCTGCATCGGCCAGAGTGCATTTTCCACGCGGCAGCGTATAAACATGTTCACCTCGTCGAGGCAAATCAAAGCGCGGCAATCATCAATAATCTGCTGACTTTGAAAAATCTGATTGATTGTTCGATCGCGCATTCGGTTGAATGTTTCGTCCTGATATCCTCTGACAAAGCCGTCAACCCCAAAGGAATCATGGGCTATACGAAGCGCGCTTGCGAACTGATGGTGACACAAGCCGCGAAACAGTCGGGCAAACGATATTGCTCGGTGAGATTCGGTAACGTCCTTGGGAGCAGTGGCAGCTTCATCCCGCTGCTTCGCAAGCAGATTTCGGAGGGCGGCCCTGTGACGATCACGCACGAAGAGATGGAACGCTATTTCATGCTCATACCAGAGGCAGTTTCGCTCGTCCTGAAGGCTGCTTCGATTTCAAGTCCTGGCGATATCAATGTGCTGAGGATGGGCGAGTCCATCAAGATTTTGAATGTGGCCAGAAGTTTGATCTGCTTGATGGGAAAAAGCGAGGATTCGGTTCCAATCATCTTTACAGGCATGCGTCCGGGAGAGAAACTTCGTGAAGAACTCTATTTGACAGGTGACGAGTTGTGCACGTTGCATCCGGACATTCTTGTATTACCTCGTGGAGACCGACTGCCCAAGTACTGGCATTCCCGAAATAATTCGATTTCGATCATGGTTGAAATCATCATTTCGCTCGCGCGCAGTGGTGACGAAAGAGCCAGTGAAATCATGCGAACCTTCGTCGAACAGAATGACAGGGACTCCAACGGTCAAATTCAAGGTGCAGTTGAGAATCAAAGCGTAAAAGGCGAGCCCAATCGTGTCGCTTGAAAATAGGAAACGGTCATGAAGAGAACATTCGATCTCATTTTTGCGGGTTTGCTCCTGATTCTGTTGGCCCCAGTCCTGGCAACAGTGGGAATGCTCATCTTAATTTTCGACGATGGACCGGTATTCTTCAGCCAGGACCGCCCTGGTCGAGATGGGAAAATCTTCAAAATCATCAAATTCAGAACGATGAAGACGGTTTCAAAACCCTCCACGGATGAATTGAGATTGACTCGCTTTGGGGCCTTCATGAGGTCACTGAGTGTCGACGAGTTGCCGGAACTGATCAATGTCATCAGGGGAGACATGAGTTTAGTCGGGCCGAGACCGTTATTGCCGGAATACTTGGCCCGGTACACGGCTACGGAGAATCGTCGCCATGAGGTGAGGCCAGGAATCACTGGCTGGGCCCAGGTGAATGGAAGAAATCGACTGAATTGGAGTGAGAAGTTTGCACTCGACGTCTGGTACGTTGATCATCGCTCATTCATTCTGGATTTGAAGATCCTTTTCGCCACGATTTTTTCGGTATTGAAACGAGAGGGAATTTCGGCGCCAGGTTCGGTCACCATGAGTGAGTTCAATCCCGCGCCAATTCGGCTGCCAGATATTGAGATGTCGAGTGCAGAAATCACTGAAGTTGATATTCAGGCTGTGACCGAGGTTTTGCGCTCAGGTCGATTGGCTCTTGGGCCGAAGGTGATCGAATTCGAAAAGAAAGTTGCCAGATATGTCGGGGTCAAGCATGCGATTGCAGTGTCTTCGGGAACGTCTGCCCTTCATCTGATCGTCAAAGCACTGGGCATCGGTCCGGGAGACGAAGTTCTCGTGCCTTCGTTCACCTTTGCCGCAAGTGTGAACGCCATACTCTATGAGGGTGCCATACCCGTTTTTGTGGATATCACGGCCGATACTTACAACATGGATCCCGCAGATCTCGAAAGGAAAAGGACGGCTCGCACCCGTGCCATCATGGCAGTCGATGTCTTCGGCCATCCCATTGAATGGGATCAGGTCGAAGAGTTTGCGCTCAAGCATCAATTGAAGATCATTGATGACTCATGTGAAGCTCTCGGTGCCGAGTATGATGGCAGAAAGATCGGGTCTTTCGGTGATGCGGGAGCCTTTGCCTTTTACCCAAACAAGCAGATCACCACCGGTGAGGGGGGCATGATCGTCACCGACAACGATGAAATTGCGAAGCTCTGTCGCAGCTTCCGAAATCAGGGACGTGATGAAATGGGTCAGTGGCTTGAGCACGTTCGCCTGGGTTACAATTACAGGATGGACGAGATGAGTGGTGCTCTTGGCTCGTCTCAGATGGATCGAATTGAATTGATTCTCAGCAAAAGGGCGGAAGTTGCGGCCCGCTATTCTGAAAGGTTTTCGAAAGTGCCTGGAGTGCACACCCCCAAGGTCAGATCAAACGTCAGGATGAGTTGGTTCGTTTACGTACTGACATTGGATGAAGGGCTTTCGGCTGACCAGGTGATTCGAGGTTTGCTTGAACACGGAATTCCATCCAGGGCCTATTTTTCACCCATACACGATCAACTCTATCTGAAGGGGGCTGAGTGGAACCGGCACAAATCTGATCTTCCGGTCACGGACGCGATCGCTTCGCGAACGATTGCACTGCCTTTCCATGCAAATATTTCGGTTGCCCAGATTGACAGAGTCGTCGCAGCTTTTGAAAAGGTCCTTCTGAGTGTTCGAAATTCCAGAAGCAGTGTCGCATGAATGTGAACATCAAAGGTCTGACTTCGATCTACTTCAATATCAAAACGATGGCCCTGCTTTTCGTTCTGCTCACCGCCAGTGCCGCAACCGCTTATTATTATTGTGAGCACGCGACTCATCTTTATGCCAAGGCGGCCCGATTCAAGGTGGCCGAATTGGGTTTCAGTCGGTCCACTCCTTCGCCGGGCAATCCGTTTTTGCAAGCGAGTGGCAAGTCATCTCCCTCGACGGCTCTCGAAGCGATTGGCTATCTTGAATTTGAATATCTTGCGAGAAGTCGGTCTTCATCGGGTGTCAGGCTTGTGGAAGCCAAGGAGCAGAAGTCCATGGATACGATCCAGGTAGTTGCAGAAGGTCCGAGCATGGACGCCATCGACCAATTTCTGGCGCTCGTTCTCAGGGATCTTCAGGGTAAGTACCAACCTTCGATTGATTCTGCCATGAACCAGGGCCTGCTGGAAGTGAACTTCTTGAACCGAGAAATTGAATCTTTGGAGACTCTCAAGGCTCAGGTGGAACGTGGCATCAAAAACGTTGGACCTGCTCCGGCTTTAGTCTCGCAAATGATGGAGATCAACCAGGGACTTGTAAAGCTGAAGCAGGATTATTTTGGAAAGAGCGCAATGATCTCCCCCGACAAGGTCCATAATTTTCGCTTGGACACGGTCAAGGCTTCGATGGATGGGGCACCTGTTTGGCCGAAGACCCGGCAGGTCGTTTCGTTCACTTTACTGGTGACACTGTTCATCGCCAGTTATCTCATCTTCATTTTTGACGCATTCAGGAAGAAAAAGGCGAAAGTCCCGGTGCCCTTTTTCAACGAAGAGGGACTTCGTCGTGAGCTGGAGCCAGTCACCTGGTTTCGTTCAGGACCGTCATGAGTTTGCTGTGTTTGACGTAGTAGTCCCGGGTCTTTGCCAGTTGCTGGAGCTTCCATGTTTCCAGATCGGTCAATGCGTCAAACCAGAGTTCAGGAGTTGTGAGTGCGCCTGAGTATTCTCGATTCACTTCCTCCCAAATCGTCTTCGAGTGAATGATCTCGGACTCGAGAAATCGGACGTCCAGACCATCTTGTCTGATCTGATTGACAAGCTCCCTGGTTTCAAAGTCCAGAGCGGAAAGTGAGATCGCCAGATCTTGATGGACCTGAAACTTCCGTTCGTTGGAAATGTTTTCTTTTGAAGCATCGCTAAGCCCACTGAACAGGGGAATCGTGATGAAGCCACCATAATTGAATCCTTTTTGATATTCCGCATAAAGACTCTTGGGTGGATTTTCACGTCCCACTCCGTAAGATGCCAGAAAGAAAACCTGCGGTCGATCCTCCACAAAGCTCAGCTTTCGGCGGGCGGCTTCGGCGACTTCATTGCTTTCGATGAACTTGACACTGGGAGACCGCTGCGCGGCTCTCTGCACGATCTGTTCGAGGGAGAGCTCCGGAAGCTTGAGCACGTTCTGCGTATTCAAGCTGTCCGCCAGAGAATTCAGTGGAAAATCGCTTTTACGAGTGAGGCGACCGAGAGTTCTCGATGCGGTCGTCTCGAGACTATGAGCTTCAAAGAGAGCCGAACTGTTCTTGCGCTCGGATACTTTGGCTTTCAACAGGACACTTCGAGCGATCGCTCTGAATTTGACCTGCTTTTCCGCATAGTCGATCGCATTTTTGATCAACTTCCCATCAGCTTCGAGCAGTTTTGTTTTCTGAACCGCGTAGAGTGCATCAAAGTAAGCCTGAATCACGGCGAGATGCAACTTCTGCAGCTCAGTCTTTCGTTCCCAGCCCGCCATATCTTCTTCCGCAGCTGCAAGATCCGCAGCCGCGCTGGTGGCGCCGCCGTCGATGATTTTTTGAGTCAGCAAAAGCTGAGTGCTGAAGACCGTGGATTTAAGCGCCACTGCGGGAAAGTATCTGGATCTTGCGAGAGTACCCTCGCGTGATTTTTCCAGAATTCTGGAGCTTGCCTTCAGGACGCTGGGATCGGCTTGATCTGCCATCTCCAGAATTTCGTTCAATGTCCATCTAGGTGGTGATGCTGCCTGAGCCGGACATGACTGATTGAGCAACCCGAGTGGAAGCAGAAGCAGGGGCATGAGCTGAAAAATTTCTGACTTCATGGTATGAAACGCGTCCTGTTCGCGGTCAAAACGGCTTGATAGATCTTTATGACTTCTTCACTGGTTCTTTTGACGTCGAATAGCTTTCGAGCCCTTTCCTGTCCTTTTGCGGCTTGTTCAAGAGCGACCGGCATTGATGCGAGTGTTGCGGAAATTTCCAGTGCCAGTCCTTTTGGGTCGGCAGGAGAAACGAGAGAGCCTGTCACGCCATGTTCAACAACTTCTTGCAATCCTCCGACCTTGGAAGCAATCACGGGAACTCCCGCCAGAAGAGGTTCCACGACTCCCCCACAATTTTCTGACAGGGGCACATGAATGACAATGTCAAAATCGGGCAATAATGAGAGAACTTTGCGATGTTCCAGCTGACCGATCATTCGAATTCGGTTTCCGCCGATTTCGATCGCTTTTCTTCGAAGTTTTCGTTCGTACCGTGTCGCGCCCTTCCAGGCACCTCCGATGAGGATACCAGTCACGTCTTCTCTCGAATTGCTGACTTCGGCCAACGCTTCGATCAGATCTTCATGCCCTTTGATTCCTCTAAACTGGCCGAGATAATACTTTGGCTTGTAGATATGACTGACATTACCAATGATTTTCTGATCGTGAGGAAGGGAAAGAAGGTCGTGAAGAGCATAGGTTCGAACGGGTGGCTTCTGTGAAAGGTCCACTCCATAGTAGCTTTGGAAGAGTCGATCTTCGGGAATACCCGCGTCACTGTAAAGTTTTTTGATGTACTGACTTGAAGGGATCCAGAAGTCGGCTGGACCGGCAGATGATAATTCCCAGTTCCTGAAGAGAGGTTGCTCAAGATGCAGGGGCCCTGGAATTTGAAAAATTCGGGCTACTGGGTGTTCTTTACCCAATGCATATCGCAAAACGAGTGTGGTTCCAAAGAAGTGGGAGTGGATCAGGTCTGGGGAAACCGCGTTGATCAGCTGTCGGGCATGGCTCAGGCGTTCCGGAAGCAGCCACGGTTTGAGAGCCGGAAAGTCAAGATCGATGAAGTGAAGAGTTGCGCCGGTCTCCTTCCACTTTCTGAGACCATTCTCGGTGCCGGGAGGCACCGCCACGTGCATCTGAAGCCCGTTTGACACCAGCTCACGAACTTCACGTGCAGCCCAGTCTCCTCCTTCAGATGTTTTGACCACATGAAGAACTTTCATGAATGGGGCAGCTGTCTTGCTGGAACACCGACCACAGTCACGGATGACGGTACATCCTTTGTCACGACAGCGCCCGCACCCACAACCGCGCCAGTTCCAATTTCAAGGTACTGCAGTACCTGTGCACCTGTGCCCAGCAAAACCTGGTTCCCGATCTTGACTCCTCCCGAAACGTTCACTGAAGGATTCAGGACGGTGCCAGATCCAATCTGAACTTCATGCCCAAGTGTGCATGACAGATTGATGAGAGCGAATTCTTCGATGATCAAATTTACCGTACCTACCGCGTTAGCGCAGATGATGACCCCTCTACTGATTTTTGAAGTACTCAGATCCATGCGCACGCTGGGATGTATGAGGACCGGCCATTCGACTCCACCCAATAGAGAATCCAACTCCCTGGACAGATTGAATCTTCGCTCGGGAATTCCAATTCCCATGGCCAGGCAGTCCCATGAGGCCCGATTTTCCTGCAACCAGAGATGATCACCCAGAATTCCGTGTGAGTCGTTCTGACTCAGAGAGGTCAGGTCAGAAATGACGTACCCGAGAACCTCATACTGCTGCCCGGACACACCTTGGTTGATCTCGGCGAGGAGCCAACCGATTTCTCGTGCCAATCCGCCCGCACCGATGATGACAATTCTTTTGGGATGCATTCGAAAAATTTACCATATCCGAAAAAAAAGACCTAGGTGTTTGAATTTGATGTCAAATGGATCATTTCCATCCAATTTCTCCAAATCTTCATAGGGAGTTCATCGAGGTGAAGTATTACCGGGAGATCATCTGAGGGGAGGTGAAAGTGATGAACGCAAACTCTGAAATTTGTGAGGCTGAGAGTTCCACGATTTTGATCGTCGAGGATGACCCTACTTTTGTGCTCGTGTTGAAGACCATTCTCCTGCTGCTTGATCCCGAATTGACCATCGAATGCGTTGACAATTATGAACAGGCAGCGATCTGCATAAGAAAGCATTCAAGCTCAAAAAGTTTTTCAATCATCTCGGATTTCAATCTTAAAACGAGCAGTACGGGCGCTGATGTCTGGGCAACTCGATGTGAGGTTTGTCCTCAGGCTCCATTTTTGCTCATTTCGACGATTCAGAATTCCGAAATCCTTTCCGAATTCAAACCTTTTCCCGAAGCCGTCAATTACCTGCCGAAGCCCTCAAATTTGACTGTTCTCCAGGACGAGTGCAGAAAATTGATGGGTTCGAGCCTATCAAGAGACCTTCTCGAATACGCGTCGTTCAAGTGACACCGCGCCCGTTTGTGCCGGGTTCAGGCGTGGTAACCCCACAATGACTGGAAGTTTTCGTTCACGGACTTTACACTGAGTCATGGTGAATTTTTTACGTGCGTTGATGTTGGTGGCCGCATTGTTCTCCGTCTCTTCCGCTCAGGCCGGCTTTTCTCCACTGGGCGTGGGAGTCTTCGCTCCGGTTCAATTCCCGCCTGAAAGTTTCTTCATCACGGGTGCTCGCGTCGATCTGATCATGGGTGAGCACCGAGCCGTCTACGGCTTCGATCTGGGTCTCCTGATCAATGTCACGGATCTTGACCTCGGCGGAGTTCAGGTGGCCGGACTTTACAACATGAACAAGGGGAGTGCGAACGTCATCGGCCTTCAGGCCGCCGGCGCCGCAAACGTCAATCTCGGTCACACCCGCATCGTGGGGGTGCAGGCCGCGATCGGCATCAACTCCAACCAGGCCGAAACCACGATGGTCGGGGTGCAGTTGGCGATTCTCGGCAATTACAGCCCCTTCACGAATGTCTACGGCGTGCAGGCCAGCCTTTACAACAAGGCTCACGAAGTCTACGGCTTTCAGATCGGTCTGATCAACATGGCGGACACTCTGCATGGAGTTCAGATCGGGCTCGTCAATTTCAATCACACCGGACTCTTTGCGGTCGCTCCAATTCTCAACGTCGGCTTCTGATCGAGGGTCAAGCCGTGCTCCTCGTCTGTCAGCAGCCCAATTACTTTCCGTGGCTTGGTTACCTGGAGCAGTGCGCGCGCAGTGAGACTCTGGTCATCCTCGATTCGATCCAGTGGATGAGGCGCGGGTGGCAGCACCGAGCACGCATCCTTCCGCACCCGGGTCAGGAACGCTCCCCGGATTTTCAGTGGCTGACTCTCCCGGTACAGGGGCAGCAGCACCGGGAACATCCTCTCGGAGAATTGCTTCTCGCGGAGCGGCAACACTGGCACCGGGACCACTGGTCCACTTTGCAGACGGTTTATGGGAAGAGGCCTTGCTTCAAAAGTCAGCTGGAGCCTTGGATCAAACCCTGGTTTGAGGAGGCAGGACAGTATGAAACGATGGCACAGGCGGCGACTGCCAGCGTGAGACTCTGCCTGGAGATTCTTGAATTGAAGCCGAGCCTGATTCACTCATCTGAGTTGAAGATTGAAGGCGCGAAAACGGATCGCCTGATCGCGATCTGCCATGAACTCAGAGCGGATACCTATTACAGCGGCATGAGTTCAACTTACCTGCTCCCATCCCAATTTGAAGATGCGGGAATTCAACTGCTCTGGCAACGCTGGAAGCATCCTGAGTACGATCAGGGCCGGAACTCGGGCAATGGGCGTTGCAAAACCCATCTGTCGTTTCTGGATGTGCTGGCCAATGTTCCGGTTTCGGAGATTCGTCAATGGCTTCTGAAGAGGCCGCCGTCACTGGACGCGTCTTCAGGCCAGGCATTCAAGCCTGAGGGACAGGAACCTTTTCGGCTCCTCTGAACTTTGCGGCGAATTTCGCTTCGTAGTCTTCAGCCAGCATCGAGTAGATCTTGAGGTCGACGAAACGGTCATAGAGCCATTCATACTGTCGCAGGACGCCTTCTTCCGTGAATTCAAGCGCGCGCGGGATGCTTTGACTCTTGAGGTTGCCGGTAGCGCAGAGGATCTCCACACGATTGAAGTCCAGACGCTCAAAAGCATGAGTGACCATGGCTCGCGTCGCTCTTTTCACGAGGCCTTTGCCTTGGAATTCCCGTCCGACCCAGTAACCGATGCTGAGTTTGCGATTGGCGACATCCACCGGAAAGTTGTAGCTGATGACCCCCGCGAGTCGGTGATCCATCCAGATACCGGCGACGGTTCCTTTACCAATTTCGAAATTCTCGAGACACTTGTTGATGAAGGTTTGCGAATCCTCCACCGTCCGATTGTAGTCGAGCCAGGGCAGCCATTCGCGCAGCATTTCGCGGTTGAGGTCCACGAGCTTGAAAACGGCGTCGGCATCTGCAAGGGTCAGAAGCCTCAGCTCGTGACGGTCATCCAGTTCGATTCGAAACGGAGAAGTGATCATGGGGTCAGACTCCAGAAAGGCTTGAACTCACTCACGCAAGCGGAACTTCGCCCTCTCTCAAGGTGAGAACTTCAACACCGGTTTCAGTCACGAGTACGGTGTGTTCAAATTGCGCGGAAAGGGATTTATCCCTGGTGCGAACGGTCCAGCCGTCCTTCTGATCTTCCCAGACGAAGCGTTGTCCAAGATTGATCATGGGTTCGATCGTGAAAGTCATGCCAGCCCTCAGCTTGAGGCCCTGACCGGGTTTTCCCACGTGACTGACCATCGGGTCTTCGTGAAAGCCTTTTCCGATTCCGTGACCACAGTATTCGAGCACGACGGAGTAGCCCTGTTTTTCGGCATAGGACTGAATGGCGTGACCAATGTCCCCGAGCGTGGCTCCAGGCTTGACCTGATTGATGCCTTTCCACATGGAGATGCGGGTCGCTTCGACGAGTTTTTCGGCCTCAGGTTTCACTTTGCCGACAAACACCGTCGCGTTCGTATCGCCGTGAAAGCCTTCGACGATCGGAGTGACATCCAGGTTCACGATATCGCCGTCTTGGAACTCGCGGTTGTCGGGGATGCCGTGGCAGACCACATCGTTGACAGAGATGCAGAGGCTCTTCGGAAAGCCATTGTAGTTGAGTGGGGCAGGGGTGTAGCCGCGACTCACGGTCCATTCGTGGCAGGCCTGATTGATCTCGTTGGGGGTGACTCCAACTTTGACGAGCTTCATCATCTCGGAGAGACATTCACCGGCGACGCGGCCGGCTTTGCGCATGAGTTCAATTTCTGCCTTGGACTTGATGATCACCATGACAGCCTTTTAATGCATTTCGGGTTCAAAAAGTAGTGGGATTTGCTGGCCGCGTTTCACTATTCGCCGTCAGAACAGCCCAGGAGGCTTCTCCCGAGACTTGAAGGCTTTTTCCAGCCGACTGAGCAGTGAGCTGACCCAGCCCGGGTCTGAAGATTCAATCTCGCGCCCTTCCTGATGGGTCGTGGTGCCTGTCGACTGAATCAGGCTCAAGTGCTGGTTCTGCCGCTCGATCAAGTCACGGTTCAGCCGGTGAAAGTACTCTTCCTCCCGGTCATAGCCATCTTTTCTGAAGTCGTCTCTCAAGCTCGCTGTGGTCGCCATCTGGATGTCTCCTCTTGCAGGATCGTCACTTCGCTGGCGGTCCCTCCTGCTTGGACTTGCAAAGGTCGAACTCGGAGAAGCGGGCGGCGTTGTCAATTTCAGGTGGGTCTGGCGGTTCAAGCACTCAGGGATTGCAGTTGCCGCAGCCGGCTTTTCCGGTGAAAATGAAAGTGGATGCGAACGGTTCACTGCGAAGATGCTCTCCACTGGTTGAAAGAAAGGGAAGTCCTCACGGGATGCTCCATCATCACGTCGATGCCGGATTTTTCAGAATTTCAAAGTTTCTCCCTTCCACAGTGGAAGGAGTGGTTCACGCAGGCAGCCTCATTGATTCTCTCGCGATGTCCGGACGACGGAGTGAGTATCTTCTTTCAGTCTGACATCAAGGAAGAAGGCACCTGGGTCGACAAGGGTTTTCTGGTTCAAGCCGCCGCCGCGGCCCTGGGACATGAGCTCCTTTGGCACAAGATCGTCTGCAGAGCACCAGCCGGGACCATCACTTTCGGCAAGCCTTCCTATTCCCATCTCCTCTGCTTCTCCAGGGGGCTTCGGGCTGAAGTAGCTCGGTCAACGCCTGATGTGCTGCCGGAAACCGGTGAGAAGAACTGGATTCGCGGAATGGGCATCGACGCCTGCTTCACGGCATGTCGCCACGTGCTTGAAGAAACGAAGACCCGTACGGTGGTGAATCCGTTCTGCGGGCAGGGAAGCATTCTCGCGGTCGCTGAATTTCTGGGCCTGAATTCCATCGGGATTGAAAAAAATGCCAAAAGAGCGGAGAGGGCGAAGGCCCTGACTCTCACACCGAGTGGCAGATCCTGGGACGAGGCGGTTTCATCGTGAGAGTCCAACGCTTCATCTGCCTGACCATGCTCACTCTGCTTTTTCAGAGTGCCGATGCACTCGCCTTCGAAAGCCTCTGTGAGTACTACAAATCCAACGAGCCTGAGCTTTACAAAGCGGTCTGCAACGGCGGCTCCGGGGGCGGATCTGGCTCGACCAAGCCCGCAGGCGCCAACTCCACTTTCAGTGATGCCTTCAATATCAGTGCGGCTTCCCTCCCGACTGAGCCCTCGTCATACGGTCTGGAGACCATTGGCAGCTATCTGCGCGATGATTCGGGAAAGCGCACACCCACCTTTTCCCTGATCAAGGGCTTTCACAAGTTTGGCACCGGCATCTCCACCAGCAGCAACAACACCTTCAATGGCAATGACGTGGTTCAGCGCCTCAGCGGTAACACAGTGACCCGCTCCTTCGAGCCTGCCGAAGTCTCGCGAGGCCGACTCATCAATCTCAATCTCGGCACTTCAGTGCTGCTGATCGATGCCAAGAGCGGGCCGAAAGTTCATCTGGGAGTCACGGCCCGCTATAACAAGATCACGAATACCTGGGGCGGAGGGCCTGCAGTACTGCTCAGTTGGAGCCGGATCACTGTGGGCGCCGGCTTCACGCGCGAGAGAGTTTCGAACTTCCTGCCTCGATTGCTCTTCAAATCCTTTCTCATCAGCGCACGTCTGTCGATCTTTGAGTTCGAGTACACCGTGCTGGACAATGACGACACGATTCTGCAACCGATTCAGATCCTCTCCGCAACGATGGCCATCCGGAAATTGTCGTTCACGGCCGCAACCCGAAAGCTTGATTACGTCGGAGTGGGGTATGTTCATCAGCAGCACTACGCCGTGCAGTATATGTTCAGCAAGCATTTTTCCGCCGGTTTTCTCTTCAATTACATCCCCGGAGCGAATTCAGTGGGTGCCCAGTTCTACCTCTGATTTGCACGTTTTCTGACAGTAGGCAGATGTCTCCACGAGGCGACTTGTGAATGAAGCTTCTTTTGACCGGACTTCAGAAGGTCCTTAGCCTGAAGGGAGTACCCAATGAAATTTCCAAGGAGCGGAATATGAAGAAATTGACAAAGAGATCGGTCCTGATGACGATCCTGCTGGTGACTGGCCTCGTCTGCATGATGTCCCTTTTGCATGGCTGCGGTTCGGAAGAAGCTGCGGCGACCAAATTCACCATCGTCGGATCGGGGATCTGAGATGATGAAAAAAACCATTGCTCTGATGGCCATGAGTCTGGTCAGCACTTCGGCGTTTGCCGCCGGAGATCCTGCATCGCTCAAGATCAAAGTGCTCGGCGTTTACGCTTCGCTCAGCGCCCAATGCACCAACCCGATCCAGATCTTTCTGAACAACACAGGTGACTATGTGGATATTCTCAAGGGTCCGACTCTGGGCGGGGGAGACCTTCCGGACGGCACTTACAACTGTGTCATCATCAAGATGTCTGATGTGATCAAGCATGTTCCGCTGACGACAGCAACCAGCTGTATCGCCGGAACGGAATATACGGGTGATGTCTGTCACACGGGAGACATCGTTGATGCTCTCGACATGACTCCCATTCACTGCGCGGGCAGCAACGGACCCCCAAGTACCCCGGTTGAAGATGTGGTGTACATGTACATGTCGACGGACCCGTCAATCGTTGGCGGCAACAATGCCTTCAAGCATCCAGTGACAGCCGGAGATGGCAAGGGCATGCGTCTTCTCGCTCCGCTCGTGATCTCATCCACTTCCAAGGCGAAGTTCGTTGTGGATGGCCGTGGTCAGGTAATTGCTGGTGGTGGCGAGTGCGGCATGAATCCTCCGACTTTCAGCTTCCAGAAGCTCTGAGTTCTTTCAAAGAAAAAATCGGATCGAAAGTTGAACCCCGCTTCGAGAAAACTCGAGGTGGGGTTTCTTCATTGGGGCCATCGCCTCAATTCTGGAGAATCCAGCGACTCAGCGCGGCTCCCGCCTGATTCTGTCGACCGCGGATCAGGCCCTTGCGTGCTTCACCTTCCGTGGACTCTCCCAGGATGACGAAACTTCGGTACGCCGTGATCTCTTTCGCGGCATTCATCACCGGGACGTAGCCCGCAAGGTGATAGAAACCGATGAGCGTGCCCGTCTTGGCGCGGAGACGGTTCTGAGCTGCGGTCTCTTTCATGCGGTCCTTGAGAGTACCGTCCTTGCCCGCGATGGAGAGCGCATTCCAGAAGTCAGGGAACCAGAGCTGTTTCTTGAAGTTCTCGAGGGCTGAAAAAACGGCTCGCGCACTGGTCTTGTTCTGCGTGGAAAGTCCGCCCCCGTCAAAGAAAATCAGTTCGTCCGGATGACCATTGGTTTCCTGATTGAATCGTGCGATCTCCTCAAGTCCTGCAGCGCGAAGGTCGTTCGGGCCATTTTTGGAAAGACTGCCGAGGTCCTGCACGAGAGCATCGCCATAGAAGCAGATGCTGTCCTTGAGAAAACGCTTCAGGATTTCCGAGAGTTTGATTGACAGGTGAGTGAGAGATTCGGAGCTGGCGTTTGCTTTTTCAGCGTCGGTGATTTCCCGATTTTCGAAAGCCACTCCCTGCGCGCGAAGTGCTGAGCGAAGGGCCCCTTCCACCCATTTCGCGGTGTCGTGAATCGGCAGCTGAAGATGTGCCAGGCCTTTGAAGGTTCCGGAGATCATGTAAGAAGACCCACTGCGCTCCACCCGAAGAGAAGTTGATCTGCCCGGCCTGAGCTTCAATTCAACTGAAGTTCCCACGCCGGTTTCAATCCAGTGCGACTGATGAAGGGAAGTGATCGCGAGGGTTGCGCAGTTTTCGTTGATATTGAAGGCATGAGCAAGCGAAGCGTAACATTCGCGCTGATAGACCGGATTCCAGCCCGGCGGATAGCTGAACTGATTCCACCGTTCATCTTTTGCGAGCGCGGTGACGCCGCCGATGATTCTGCGGACTCCCTTTTCTCGAAGTCGCTTCGCGATCTCCATGAGAGTGGAAGACTTCCAGGATGGATCGCCGTTTCCGAGAATTCTCAGGCTCGAAATCGTCCCGGCATCGATCTTCTTCCAGGTGACCTCAGTCGCGAATTGATACTCCGCGCCGAAGACCTTGAGCGCCGTCGCGGCCGTGAAGATTTTAGTGAGAGAGGCTGCCGTGAAAAGGTCTGCTGCATGAAGAGCATAGTCAGAGTCATCGAGAAGTACGCCGAATTTCACGTCCGAAGGAATTTTCGTTTTGAAGGAGCGATCCCAGTCGGGTTCTGCGCCTGAGTCGGTTGCGGGGTCGGAAGCAGCGGCAAACCCGTCATCGGAAGGCGCCGTGGATGAAAATTCGGAGTCGTGAAAGCCCAGTTTGTTGGACGCTCCTTGACTCTCCTGCGGGCCCAGCAAACCCAGGCACGCAAACAGCAGGAAGGCCGTTGCCGAGGAAAGCCGTGAACAAAATGAGAGGAGAGCGGAGTGCATCGCCATAATCCGTGCGACCATAGCTCACTTCGGCCTAGTAGTATACTATATTAATCAAGAATTAAAGGTAAGTGTTTCATGGGGTGGGAGCTCTTTTGAACGGGTCGGACGCCGCGAGGTACCCCACGCTTCAAGGTCGAGGAAGTTTGAGGATCAAAGGGAGAGCGAATCAGGTGACGAACTCACACCGTGACCCCGAGTCATCCGGAACAGGATGGCGAGCGCGGCAACGAGAATCACGCCGCCGCAACTGGCGATCACGGCCGAAGTCGAGTACATCCGAAAGAGAAAGGGTGAGACCAGCATACCCACGAGACTGGCTCCTGTTTCAGTGGCCATGCGCAGCCGAAAGACTTTCGGCATGTCGGAAAGTTCAAAGCGCGATTGCACGAGATCGACGAAGGGCAGGTCATTCATGGGCCCACCCACTGCCGTGAAAGCGGTGGCCACCATGAGTGCTGGCAGATTGTGCGTCAGGGAGATCCAGATGAATCCGACTGCCAGCCAGATGTAGCCCGAAAAAATCATGAGAATGGGACGGGCCCTTGAAAGATTGCCGATGATGAGAGCCGACGTGACGTTGCCAATGCCGTAAGCCGCGATCACCAGTCCGTAAGCGCGCACATCATGGGGAGCGAGTTTATGAACCACCAACGCGATGCCCAGGCCATAGGCGAGATTCCAGGAACCTCCAATGATCGCTTTTGAAAAAATCAGAAATTGCATGCCTTGGATCCGTCGAGCCGCAATGAATCCGGAAGCCAGAGTTTCACGAAATCCCGCGCGTGGGATCTTCTTCACGGGAGCGTGATGCTCAGGGGGCGGCGCAAGCGCATGAATGGAAATCGCGGATGCGGCAAAGCTCACGGCGTCCAGCGTGAAGAAGTGAAGGGTAGGGATGAACGAAGTCAGGGCTCCGATGATGCCCGGGCCAACCACACGGGCCAGCCTCATCGTCGTGCTCATGAGCCCATTGGCCGCTCGAAGCGTGGGCAGATCTCGGGCATACCGCGGCAGCGAAGCCTGAAGTGCAGGATCAAAGAAAGCGCCGAGACCGGAGAGCGTGATCGCAACTCCCAAAAGCAGGGGCAGACTGATCGGTGTGAACTGGAACACGATGACGGGAATGAGCACGATGCCGCTTCGAAGTGCATCCACCCAGATCATCGTCTTTGAGTGATCCCAATGATCCGCCCACTTTCCACCGATCAGACTCAGCGTGAGAAGTGCGGCCATCTGAGCGGCGGCCAGATAACCTGTGTCCGCTCCAATCATGTTGACCGCCATCCAGATCAACGCCACACGGTAGATCTCATCGCCGATCGCTGACAGAGCCTGTCCGCCCCAGAGGAGCCGAATCGATCGGTTGCGAAGCGCCTTGATCATGAAATGAGTATACTCAGCCGAATGAATTTGGCGAGCAGCTTTGAGCACCTGCACCAAAGAGGTGCAGCCCTTGAAGCCTGATGTCTCAAAGCTGGAGGATTTCATATGAACAGTCCCTTACCTGAAAAGCATGAGGAGCATTCGGTTCGGGCAGCCACCTTTGGAGCTCTGTGCGCCATCAGTGCCTTTCCGTTCCTCGCTTTTATCATCATCGGCCTGGGCCGACTGATGAATGACAATTACTGGCTGAGCTCATTGATCGTCGGTTTGATCTGTGTCGCGGTCGGAGGACCTCTGGCCATGACGGCGATCAAGAAGATGAAAGAGGAGGATTTCACGCTCCCGCTCACTCGCGGGACTCTTGAAGAAGACCGGCAGGTCATGAACAGCAATGTTCACAGGATCAGGAGCCGCACATGAAAAAGCAATCACTGAAAAGGGATACGCTGATGGAGCCGGACATCCAGATCGCCGAACTGCGCCTCCAGGTCGCGGTCCATCGGGCTCAGGAACTTCAGCACGCGGTGAAGACCGATCGTCGTCACTTTGACGACACGATGCTTTTGGACCTCACGCGAAATCTGGATCAGAATCTGGATGACGACACGATCATCATTGAAGAAACCATCATCCGAATCGTTCCCGATGACGAAATGGACTTGGCCATCTGAGGTCATGTTCGCACTGTTTCAAGGCGAAAATCTCAAAAAATGATTGATCTGGCGGACAACTCGCGAAAGAGTGAGGCATGATCACTGCGTGCAAGTCCTGTCCGTTTTCAATGCGTCCGAGGATCTCAAGTGCAGTTTTGTCGATCGGGATGGCCCTGGCGATCCTGGCAGGAACAAGCGCAACTTCTCAGGCCGTACCCCTGCTGGTCGGCCCACCCGTCAAAACCAGCGAGTTGACGGAAAAAATCGTCGAAGCGATCCTGAATCACGGAGAAACCTGGTCCAACCTCGGGAGCTTCGTCTCGAAAGGTCCAAGACTCTGTGGTTCCACCGGCGCGGATCAGGCAGTGGACTGGGCGAAATCCAGATTGACTTCATACGGTTTCGAACGAATTTCGACGCAGTCCGTGAAAGTGCCTCATTGGGTTCGCGGAACTCGCGAAGTGGCGTCCATCACTTCAGGGGCATCGCCCGTTTCACTGCGAGTGACTGCACTCGGACAGAGTGCCGGAACTCCCGCAGGTGGAATTGAAGCCGAAGTCGTCGAAGTGAAGAGTCTCGACGAAGTGAGAAAGTTGGGTTCCAAGCTTCGCGGAAAAATCGTTTTCTACAATCGCCCGATGAATCCTGCGATGGCGAACACGTTTGAGGCTTACGGCGCGGCAGTGGATCAGCGAAGCTCGGGTCCGGCTCTCGCCGCAAGAAATGGAGCAGTCGCCACACTGGTGCGGTCGATGACGACTTTGGCCGATGATGCTCATCCTCATACCGGCATCACTTTTTTCGGAAACACGAATCCGATTCCAGCTGCGGCGATCAGCACTCATGATGCCAACGTTCTCGCCGGACAGCTTCAAGGGAGAGCTCCCGTTCGAGTGCGTCTCGAGTTGAGTGCAAAGCGCCTGCCTGACACGACTTCCTACAACGTGATGGGAGAAATCACAGGAGCCGAAATTCCGCAGGAAATTGTCCTGGTCGGTGGCCACCTGGACAGTTGGGACCTTTCTTCCGGGGCTCACGATGATGGGGCAGGGGTGGTGCAGTCCATTGAGGTTCTCCGTGCTTTCAAAGCTCTGGGACTTCGTCCAAAACGCACCGTTCGGGTGGTTCTCTTCATGTGCGAGGAATTTGGAGGGATCGGCGCCGAAGAATACGCGGCCGCTGCCAAGTCAAGAAGTGAAAACCATATTTTCGCCACTGAATCCGATCGGGGAGGCTTTCGTGCGGAAGGATTTTCAATTGAGAATGCTTCTCCTGCAGCATTGAAAAAAATCCAGGGCTGGGCTCCGTATCTGGCTTCACTCCAGGCCACGTCGATCATCGCCGGGTCCAGTGGGACGGATGTCGAGCCCCTCAATGAGCTTGGAGCAGTGACGCTGGATCTGTTGACTGAGTCGAGACACTACTTTGATTTTCACCATTCCGACCTTGATGAAATGCAAGTCGTCAATCCGAAGGAGCTGAGCCAGGGCGCTGCCGCACTTGCAGTCATCACTTTTCTGGCGGCAGATCAGGGGCTCTGATGAATCCGACGGCGAGTCTCAAAGCGGTTTTTTTGGACCGGGATGGAGTCATCAATCGCATGTACTTCAGTCGTGGAAAGCCCAGGGCACCTTATTGCCTGGCGGATCTCGACTATTTTCCTGGCGTGAAAGAAGCCACCAGGGATCTCAAAGCGGCGGGATTTCTTCTGGTCGTGGTGACGAACCAGCCGGATGTGTCCCGCGGCTGGGCAACTCGTGAAAGCGTCGAAATGATCAATGCGGCAGTGACTCGTACGTTGGGAATTGATGAGGTTCAGGTCTGTTATCACGACATTCCAGATCGATGTGAGTGTCGCAAGCCCAAACCTGGGATGCTCCTCCAGGCGGCGAAAGATCTCGGCATCGACCTGATGAGTTCCTACATGGTGGGCGATCGTTACAGTGACATGGCCGCGGGAGCAGCGGCGGGATGCACTCCCATTCTGGTGGGGCCCGGAGATCCTGGAGAGAATCCAACGCCTGAGCCTGCTGCTCGAGTCTCTTCACTTCTTGAAGCGACTAGGTGGATTCTGGCCCGTTAGGCCGCGCGATTCTTGCCGCCGCGGGTTTCGCGCCCGCCGCCGCGCTTGCGCCAGAAATTCTTCTTCTTCTGATCTTCAAATTCACGCAGCTGATCCGTGATCGCATCGTGGTGAGCGGTGATGTTGAAGTGATCCAGCGCTCTCTTGATTCTGAGACCGAAGATCGCGAGCAGCATGAGATTGGAGATCAAAAGCCCGGTCAAAAGCAGCGCCGGATGAAATGAAAAGCTGCCCAGAAAACAGGCAACGAAGTTCAGTGCTATTCCGCTGACGCCGATGTAAAAGGCTCCCAGCTTTTCAGGTTTGTCCTCCTCCAGCTCTTCGATTCTTTCCGCAATGGGTTCGAACTTGAGCTGCCACTCGGAGGCGGTGAGTTCCTGGTCATCGAGGGGCCCCACTTCCTCTCCATGCTCACTGATGATCCGGTGGGTCTTGATGGCAGCGATCAACCGGATGAAGGAATTCTTGTGGGTGTCCGCTCGCAGCACCGTCTCATGAGTGATTCCGAAATCTCCGAGTTTGTTCCGAAGACCTTCGGGACTGCGCAGCGCGAGCAGCAACCGCGGCCACCAGAGTTTGGCATCAGCCCAGAGAGAATCAATCTCCTGCTCAACGTGGTGCTTCAGGTCACGAATCAAAAGGATGTGAAACACCATCAGCGCGGACCAGACCTGCGCGGCACCGGACGACAGATAAAAGATGGAGTCCGTGAAACGAAACATCGAGGAAAGTCCATTCAGGCGGTGTTTGAATAAACTGAGTTTATGACGCCATGTATTGCGGCATAAAGTGCACGAACTGGACCTGTTTGCGGGTTGCCGCAGTGAGGCGGGCATTGCGAAATCCTGGACTGGTCTATCTGAACTCCCTACCGACCTCGCATCCCCATCGAGATCGATTTACTGCTCACGCTCGTTGAAAAATACTGTGATTGAGGCAGTATCATCCCCATGTGGGAACTCGCGCGTTATCTGGGCATCGCAACTCGTCCAATTGAAAAAATGATGCTGTTGGGCGCCCGGGCAAATGCGTCTGGAAAGCCAGCTGAAGAAGTACGAAGACTCTCAGGCCTTTTTCAGGGACATACTCTGTATCATTTTCAGGTCTCTCCTTACGCATGGATCGTGAGAAGGACGCTGGTGAAGTGGGGCATCCCGATTCCCATGCGAGATATCCTCGAAGACCCGGCAGCCTGGAAAGAACTGGTCACTCAAGGTGGCAAGGACCAGGTTCCCTGTCTCAAGATTGAGACTCCCGGGGCGCAGACCCGCTGGATGTACGAATCGCGCGATATCATCGCTTACCTGAAACAGAAGTCAAAGCAGGGTTGAATACTTCATTCAGGGGTTTGAACGCTGTCAGCGCCTTCAGCTGTTCTGACGAGAGCAGTCTCAGTCCAATCTGAAAAGATGCATTCGTCCAGCCAAACCCCTCCTTCGTGATGTAAGAGAACTTGCTGCCCACATTTCCATATTCCACGAAGGCTTCATGGGAGCCCGTCACGACATTGTACTTTTCGGTGACCATCCCGTTGAAGTCACGAGCATTGCGCGCCATCATTGAAACCCAGCGGTACGCAAGTCGCTGCGCGTCCTCGATGAGGCCATAGCGAGTGAGGCCGTCCCAGGCGATGATCTGGTGCGGAGGCCAGCCGTAGGGAAAATCCCATTGCCTCTGCGGCCGATCCGGCAGATGCACCGGTCCTCGCGAAGCCTCCGTGCTGGCGGCGAGTCCGGCCGAAAATTCAAGATTTTTTGTTGCAAAGTCGACCACTTTTCTCGCCTGCTCGGGAGTGGCAAGACCGGCCCACAGTGGGTAGAGGCCAGTTGCACTCACATAGTTCGATTGCTTTTCGTTCACGAAATCATAATCGAAGTAGAATCCTTTTTCGGCATTCCAGCAGCGACGATTGATCTCGTTCCTGCGAGTGTTCGCAAGTTTTCGCCAGGCAGCCGTCGTTTCGGGCTGCTTCTGACCTGGAACTTCAAAGCTTCCTCCAAATTCTTTCTCAATCAATTCAGCGATGTCCGTCTCGTATTTGTAGAGGAGGGAGTTCAAGTCCACCGTCAGAAAATCGTTGGCACGAAGATCAAATCGATAAGTCGTATCATGTCCGGTTTCCCGGACTGTCCGGTCCTGTTTGAAAGTCGCTTCGAGCTTTTTGTTTGAAACCTGACCCTTTTCGTACTTCGCGAGGTAGTCAGCGGGCGAGAGTCCTGCGGCTCTCGCGAAAGGGGCGACAATCGCATCATAGGCACCGACTTCAACCTCAGGGCCGGGACCATGCCCCTCATCGAAATACCGACTCAGGTTGTGACTGCGGATAAGTCGGGGAGGAACAGTCCAGACCGTGCGGTACTCCTCAATCGCCCAACGCAGTTGATCCCTGAGCCAAACCTTGTTTTCTCCGGTCCGGGGAAGTTTTTCATGCACCGCTCTGAGCATTGACGTGAAAAATGGCGGTTGTGACCGAGAGAGGTAATAGCTCCGGTTGGCATTGAGGATCTTCCCATAGTAGCGGATCTGGTAAGCGTGATTGTCTACCATTGAGCGCGCGAGTTCGGTCTTCTGATCCAGCAGCAGTCCCCGCGTGATGAAATAACTGTCCCAGCCGTACATTTCGTTGAACCTTCCGCCCGGGACCACGTAGGGAGTGCCCACCTTCAGACTCAGCAGTCCATGGCGATCTCCGATGAAATCCATGAAAGCGGAGGTGATCTTTCGAGGGGTTTGCCGAATTTCAAGCCTGAGTTCGGGGTGGCGCTTTTGAACTCCCTCGAAATAATGAACGGCTGCCCGGTCCGCCAACGGGACATAAAGGTGATTTTTGGCTTTCTGCGCGGTGTTCTTTGAGTCCTGCAGATTGTGGATGAGGCCTTGTTCGTCCGTGCGACGAGTGAGTCCATCCCAGAAAATTTCGCGAATCAATCGGCTCGTGCGATCAACTGGATTTTCGGCCAACTCGGTTTCAGAGAGAGTCAGTTCGCCTGCTCCCTGATCATGCGCGAGCGCCAGACTTTGCAGGAATACGGACAGAGGATAAGCTCCGCGAAGCAGGTGCCCTCTTTTCTCCTGATCCTGGAACCTGAACTCGACTGGGCCGTCGTGAAGCGTGATTTTTTGATCGTGATCATGATCCGCCGCCAGAAGGAGCTGGAGTACCGTGGGTTCGACCGACACCGTGAATTTCGCGGTCGGATCAGAAACTTTTCCTGAAGTTGCGCAGCCGGAAATCGTGCAGGAGGAAAGGAGCAGGATCCAGGTACTCAACGCACTGGCTCCCAGATGATGAGTGTTCATCCAACCATTGAATACGCCGCTGCTTTGAAAAAACAATACGTGCCTCGTCAAGAAACCGGGCTTGCCGCTTGCAGCGCAACTGGGAGTGGTCGTCGCGACTCCGCTCCCGGTCTGCGTGAAGATCATCGTCGGCAATCTGCATATCGAAAAGAAGCTGAGAAAGACGGCCGAGCATTTTTAATACTGAACGCTGGGTTCTCTCTCCGTCTGCCGACCCCGGTTGGAAAAGCGGATCATCTGGGATTCCAGGTGTTGCTGATGTTCTCGCAGTCGCATGAGTTCTCGATTGAATTCTTTTTCAATTCCTTTCCGGAGCGTTTCAAGCGCTTCGCTTTCGACCTGGCCCTGGAGGCGGCAGAAACCCCACGCCCGATTTTTCTTCGCCAGTTGCAGTTTCTTTTTCAGTGGAACGAGAAGTGCTTCAATCTCCTCGGTCGCACGTTTGAGCTGGTGAAGGCTTGAGCTGCGCGAAGCCTCCCCACTGAAAGAGTCGGAAAGCACGATGAGCAGATCCAGTTGTTCGAGATCCTGGGTCTGGTAGGCCCTCTGAACCTGATTCCAGAGATCCTTTTCTCCGACAGTCAGGTTTGGATTCTGATCAGGATGGAGTTTTCGCACCAGCGTCCGGTAACGTTCCCGTATCCGAGAGCGAAGACTTTCCGGGAGGATGGAAGCGGATGCAGCCTGGGACCGTGACGAGGCCCCTCGGCTTCCGGTTCCCGCCTCTCTCCGCGACTGTTCAGCTGAAGCGGACTCACCCCGGTCCCGGGAACTGCGGCTGCCCTGACGAAAGCCGCCAGAGGTTCTCCCGGTTGAGCCTCTGAAATAGGACTGTTCAAAGCGCTGCGCGGACTCCCTGTTTTCAGAAAAGTGGAAGTCCTCTTCGTCATCGTAGTATGAATCACCTTCCTGATAGCGGGAACCTTCGAAGGCCTGCCCGTCGTCCCTGTCGGAGTCTCCGTCGGCTTCGTCAGAGTCAACCTCAGCGCCTCGGCCGAGGTCCTCGTCGTCGAGAAGTTCATCGTCGTCCACCTGGGCCCGGCTCTGTCGACGGACATAGGCATCAGGGTCATCTTCGTTCTCCGATTCTTCCGTCCATTCAGGTTGAAAATGAGAAACGGAATCGGATTCGAAAAAGCCTGCCCAGTGGCGCTTTCGTTCGGCTTCGAGCATTTTTTCCTGTCCCAGGATTGCCATCGTGAGCTCCCGCACGGCGCTGATCTGCTTTCCCAAGGTGAAATGGAACCAGCGCTCATAGGCCGGAAGGTCACGGGTCTCGTGGAGCAACAGGACCTGCCTGACTTCTTCAACCCTTTGACGAGCGATCCGGCACTGTTCAAGCGCAGTCTCGAACAGCGGTATTTGATCGATCACCAGAAGTTGATGGAGAACCGGAAGCCGTCGCATTTGCCCTTCCATATTCACGATAATGGCACTCCAGGTCAAGTGCGATCCTTTGCTGACCGTTTAAAACCGCCGGGGCATCAGCAGTCTATGGGCTGGACTACGCGGCGAGGCTCGTCTGGTTGAGCCATGCTAGTGTTGCGGCAAAATGACGAGAAGCGAGTCCAGTCGAAGTGACGACTCTTCGAAAGCCTTCTCAAGAGTTTTCTTTCGGTCTGACCACCACTGGATCTCATGGTCACTGACCAGCTGATTCTTCCGCTTGAGACTTTCAAGTCTGGAAAGTTCCATTCCGACGAAGGACTGAAGCTGCTGAAGCGCTTCCTTGCGAAGGATCCTGGACTTCGTTTCAGCCAGTTCATGCGCCTTGCCGATCAGGCCACGAAGCCGCCCACCCGGTATCTGTCGGGCGAGCTGGGCCCCCGCTCCGGATAGAAGGCTCAGTTCCGCCTTGAGCTTTTCCCAGCTCCAGGTCTCCGTCAGATCCAGGCCGGTCGCATCAAGCACGACGTTGATCGCTTCGGCCGGAAAGAATTGATCAGCGAACCATGCCGAATCCACGGCAGAAGGTTCCAGAATGAAGGAACATTGAATGAGGAGGAGGGGCTTCTTCCAGGCGGCGACTGAAACATTTCCGAGCTCCTGATTCGCGATGGACTCCATGGTTTCAGTCACCATGGGATGATCCCACGTCATGAGAGACAGGTCATTGCGAGACAGTGATTTCTTTCGCGAAAAAGTCATGCGGATCCCGTCCGGAGGTAGCGCCGGAAAATAAGAGACGAACATGCTGTCTCCCGGCTCAACGAAAATCGAGTCAGGGTCGAGATCTTCCGAGTGAACTCCCAGCGTGTCGAGCACTTCCTCGAGGTACTCCCTCAGTTCATCGGCTCGCTCAGCAGTCGTCAACTCCTCGAAAAGCCTGACGCCTTCTTCGGGGTCAAACGAATTGATTTCGATGAGTCGATCCCGGCCAGTTTCAATTTCACGGAGGATTTCCAAGTGATCAGCCTTCGCCCGAGTCAGGAGGGAGTCAAAGCGCGCAATCCGGGTCGAGGACTCCCCGTCGAGGATCTCATGGAGTTCCTCCTTGTATTTCTCGTGAACAGCTGCGGTTCCCTGAGGCGGATTCTCAAAGGCCTGAAAGACTTCCTGGTGCCAGCGGAGGAGAAGCTCTTCATTTTTTCCGGCCAGGTAGGGCACATGGATCGTGATGTCGGACCCCTGTCCGATCCGGTCCAGACGTCCGATGCGCTGTTCAAGAACGTCAGGATCTGCTGGCAGATCAGCCAGGATCAATTGCGAAGCATGTTGAAAGTTCCGACCTTCGCCTCCGATCTCCGAAGAAAGGAGAAGAGTCGCTCCCTGCGGATCTTCGAAGTGGGCTGCATTGCGATCTCGAGCGAGCAGGGGCAGATTCTCATGGAAAGCGACCACTTTGAGGGCATGATCCTCGCGGAGGCGTTTTTCCCAGTCGGTGACCTGGGCGGCGGATGAACAGATGAGCAAAGTCTTTTCTTCACGGTGAGTTTTCGCAAATTCCGCGAGCCACCGCACGAGAGCGTGGCCGGCACGGTCTCCAGATCTGCTCACAAGCTGATGAGTCTGCAGGCGACGCTTCGGAAAAGTGCAGTGTTCAATCTCCACGACTTTCCGTGAGTTTCTGAAATAGACTCGCCCAGTTCCATAGTGGTCAATCAGGGCGAGCAGCACGGAGCGCTTGACGGGTGTGACGAGTTCTTCTAGCGCAATCTTTCCCTTCAGCTTTTCTTCGAGGGACTTTCGTTCGTCAACTTTCAGGGGTCTGCCGGAAAGAAGTGCATCCGTCAGCTGAACGACTTCCTGATAGCGGCGATGTTCTTCGACATAATCTTCAAACGAAGCGAAGCGCACTGGATCAATCAGTCTCAGCCGCGCGAAATGGCCTTCGAGTCCAAGCTGTTCCGGAGTCGCGGTCAGAAGGAGCAGGCCGCGACTCCGCTGCGCGAGGGCTTCGAGAATCTGGTATTCTCCACTCGCTTCGCCAGGCTTCCAGCCAACTCGGTGGGCTTCGTCGACGACGATCATGTCCCACTGGGTTTCATCAAAGGATCCTTCACTCTGAAGCTTCGTGAGGGATTCGAGACTGATGATCACGCGAGCCTGATCCGCGAAGTCCGAAGTCTGAACTTTGTCCAGACTCTGGGAATCCGGCACCCAGAAGGATAGATTGAATCTCCTGAAGAGTTCTATGAACCATTGATTGATGAGGGCTTCGGGCGCAATGACGAGAACTCGCCGGATTCGCCCCGTCACGAGAAGACGGTGAAGGATCCAACCCGCTTCGATCGTCTTTCCAAGGCCGACTTCGTCAGCGAGCAGGGCACGTGGCAGGCCGCGGCTCGAGATCTGGTGCGCGACGTAGAGCTGATGAGGGAAAAACCGAGCTCGTGGCCCGATCATTCCGCGAGCGGGCGAGCGCATCTGGCGACGCCAGAGATCAAAAGTGCGTTTGCGGATCGAGTAAGATCGGAGAGGATCCCAATGCCCTGCCAGAAATCGATCGAGAGGCCGCTGGATCTTGAAAAGGGGAGAGAGATCAGATTCGCAGAGCTCGAACTGGAGTTTGCCTTCGCCCTGCCCTTTGTCTTCAATGTAATAGAGCAGATCCTTGCGAACCTCGGCCCGGTCGATGACCAGTTTCTTTCCGCCGACGGACCGAACCGTCTCACCGGTCTTGAATTCAAGCCTTCTCAGAGGTGCGGTTCTCTTGTTGTAGCGACGGGTTTCGGGAGCTGCTGGAAATTCAATCAGGACGGATTGAGCGTCCTGCTCTCGCACGAAGCCGATTCCCAGCTCGGGCTCGGCTTCACTTGTCCAACACTGACCGATCACGAAAGAGGAGAAGGATTTCATCGAATTCTGCCTATAACCCAAACTTTCCTCAGATCCAAGGACAGCTGCGAAAAATGCGGTGTATAAAGGACGGTGAAAAGAAAAGGGACCAGCCTTTCAGCTGATCCCTGCAGTTCCATTGGCCTGCAGGTGCAGACCGGTTCGTGAAATTCCAGCTCAGTGCTGAGGTCCGATCGCGACTCCTGCATTGGATACCTTGTTCAGGAACATCTGGTACTCATTGTTCTGAGTGGCTTCAGTGATGGCTCCGGCCGGGAATTCGGTGTTGTTCTTGATCCCCCCGTTCAGGTTGGTGTCGTAGTCGCGGCGATCCGCGGCGCCAGAGATCGAACTCGTCCCGCCCTGAGCGGCCCAGCCGAGCAGATTGTTTTCGATTCGGATATCGGACATCGCAGGAGATGCGCCGTAGCCATTGAAGATCCAGACCGCAGCCCAGCTTCCTGGCCACCAGGCTCCCGCCGCATCTTTTGCGGAAGAGATCACGCGGTTGTCATGCATGTAAATGTGCTGACCGGCGGCCGCGCCCATTCCGCCGTTCATGATCTGCAGGATCGTGTTGTTGTAACACTCGATGTAGGAAGCCTTGATGTTGTCATCACCATCGATCTGAATCCCGCCAGCTGAGTTGGCTTGGGTGTCGTAGGGGTCCGGGTGAAAACTGCCTCTCAGGAAGTTGTCATGAACCTTGAACCAGCTGCCGGATTGTCCACCAGCCAGATTGAAATTGATCAGATCCTCGCTGGCGCTCTTTCCTGGTTCGTTGATCACGTCATTCCAGCCGATCTCGCCGTTGGCAGGATTGCCAACCGTGGTGTAGGCCCCGATCGCGACGAAATTCTGAAACATCGGATGTTCGACAAAAGTGGTGTTTCTATAAGCACCGTTGATGTTTCGAACGCGGTTTCTGAGCACCTTGATGGTTTCCGTCGTTCCATTGCCCCGGTATTCAATAGCGGCGACTGGAGTTCCGGTGTTTTCGAAGTAGTTGTTCTGAATGTCGGCATGCTTGAAGACGGTCAGATCAATGGCTCGACCTCGGGACAGATTGTCCACAGTCGGAGTGTAGCCATGGAATGAACAGTTTCTCACCGTCAGGTTTGCATTGGCATAGCGAGCATTGATCAGGATACCGGGCCCCGCCAGGTGACAGTTCTGAATCGTGACCGGTTCAGAAGTGCTGATTTTGATGGCATAGCTTTCCCAGATGGTTGGATTTTTCATCGGGGTGCTCTTCCAGTTCCCTGAGTAGATGCCGCCCTTCGTGATTTCAAGCGGACCGCTGTAAGAGGACGGCTCAGCCGTGCTCATCGGAGTTCCGGTGACAGGTGGCTGAGTGACGGTCGGCACCGGAGTTGGAGGGGCTGTGACGGTCGGGGCCGGAGTCACGGTCGGAGTCGGCAACGGAGCTGAACCGTTTTTCACCGTGAAATGAATCACGAGAGTGGCGCCCGCGGATCCGCTGGCGCTGCCGGCTGAATAGGCAGTCACTTTGAGGATGTGGGCTCCGATGGACGGAGTCCAGGCAGCGTAGTCACCGTTGTTATCGCTCGCGAGCGCGTAAGGCACCACGTTTTCAATGTGGGAGAGTGCCGCAGTGTCGAGATCAAAGAGCACGCTTCCGACGTTCGCGATGTCGGCTCTGATGTTGAGATTTGAACCCGCTTTTGCAAGATCGATGACTGCGTTGTCCGTGATCACGGCGCTGTGTCCGGCTACTCCGTCGACAGCTTGAGCGACGTCGGAGTCCGCGTTGATCAGACTCACGCTTGAAATGTTGAGTGGGTTCGGAACTGGAGTCGCAGTGACCGTGGGAGTCGGGGTGACAGTCTGGGTGGGAACTGGAGTTGCAGTCACGGTCGGAACAGGAACTGGGACTGAACCCGCTGCAATGACGGAGAAGTGAATCACTCGAGAGGTACCGGCCGTACCGGAACCATCTGCTCCCGAGTAACCTGTGACTTTCAGACTATGTGCGCCGACTGCTGGGGCCCATGAGTTGTAGACGCCGCCGTTATCGCCAGCGAAGGCGTAAGGTGTGACATTTTCGGTGTGAAGTGTTGCACCGTTGTCCAGATCGAACTGCACGCTGCCAGGCTTCAGGATGTCTGCACGGATATTGAGTGCTGAGCCGACTTTGGACAGATCCAGGATCGCATTGTCAACGATCACGGCGCTGTGGCCCGCGACTCCGTCCAATGGCTGAGGATTGTTGGAGGCGGCATTGATCAGAGTCAGTCCTGAAATAGCGAATGGTGCAGGGGCCTGGTCAGCACTCACGTTGAAATGCACGGTGATCTTCGATCCGGCAGTCCCGCTTGCATTTGCGCCCGAGTAGGCAGTTGCCGTTATCGTGTGCGCACCCAAGGAAGGTGACCAGCTCTTGTAGATGCCGTTGCTGTCACTGGCGAAGGCATAAGGTGTGACGTTCTCGATCTGAAAGTTTGCTTGAGAATCGTAGCCGAACTTGACGCTTCCGACCCCTGAAACGTTGGCTCGGACGTTGAGCGCGGAGCCGACGGTTCCGAGATAGATCGTGGAATTTTCGGAAAGCTGCGCACTGTGGCCGGCGACTCCGTCCAGGGGTTGCACCGCATTTTTGTTCGAATTGATCAGAGTGAGGCTCGAAAGGGTGGATGAGGCAAGGGCCTGACTTTTCAGACTGGAACTCTGCGAAGCCGATTTGGGCTCAATCGAGTGGTTGCTGGCTGAACAGGCCATCTGAGACCAGGAAGCGAGAAGAGTGAGAGTCCCTGCGGTGATGCCGATTCTGGGCTGGCTTCTGGTAGTCATGATTTCCCCTGAAAACGTTCTGAGTTGAATTGAAATGAGACGGAAGTTGCGAAATTTGTTCAAACTCATATCCAGGTGAAACGCAGAGATATTGAGCTCATCCCAGAATACGGCCTGATGTCGGCCCTGGGAAGCCGTCAACTTTGACCCTTGGTTCACTGCGGACCCGGCCTGAGTCGGGTCCGCAGCCTGCACCTGAGCGGTGATCGGCGTATTCGGGTGAAACCGCCCGTTTGGCATATGGGCTGCAGCGTTGATGCTCCATGAGTGAACCTCAATGGGCGAGATGATCTCTGGTCATCTCAGAAATTCGCCTCCCATTTTTCTGGAGACTCATCACGGGAGTGTGCGTGTCAAAAGCACTGCGAAGGACGGCACGACTTTCACCGTTGAGATGCCGAACGACACCTGGCCGTTCCAGGAAGAAATCAACAAGGTGGCATGATCAAAAGGTGAGTTGAGTTTTGCTCTGACTCCGGCAATGATGCCACTCATGTCAAACGCATCCTCCGTTTCGAAGTCCACGCCCATCCTGGAGCTCAGATCCCTCACCAAGCGATACAAGACTCTGACTGCGGTGGATGGACTCAATCTTTCCGTGAGAGAAGGCATCTGCTTCGGACTCCTGGGACCCAATGGAGCCGGCAAGACCACCACGCTTGAAATGATCGAAGGGATTCTTCCGCCGACTTCGGGAGAAATTCTCTACCTCGGCAAACCCGTCGGAAAGGAATTTCGGCAGCAGGTGGGGATTCAGTTTCAGTCGACTGCCCTGCCTGAACGGATTCTCGTTTCCGAAGTGCTCACGCTTTTTTCATCTTTTTACAAGGTGCGCGCAGATCTTCTGGAGCTTCGCAAGCTTTGCGATCTGGATGAATTCTGGAACCGCGACGCCTCTCAGCTTTCCGGAGGGCAACGCCAGCGACTGCTGCTTGCTCTGGCTCTCGTCAACGATCCGCGGATGGTTTTTCTGGATGAACCGACCACCGGGCTCGATCCATCTGCCCGTCGACGTTTCTGGGAACTGGTCAAACTGATCCGATCTCAGGGAAAAACAATCGTGCTGACAACTCACTACATGGAAGAAGCCTATGAGCTCTGCGATGAAATCGCAATCATGGACCGTGGTAAAGTGATCGCCCAGGGTTCACCCGATCAGCTCCTTCAACACCACTTCCAGGGGCTTTCCATTCGCATTCCGAAAACGGGACTGAGTCTTGAAGCGTTCGACCACCTGCAAGGTGAGGTTTTCGATCGGACGGATGCCTATGAAATCCAGACGACTGAACCTGAAAGCACCATGCGTGGTCTGCTGGACCGGAAAATCCCGCTGCAGGGTATCCAGATCCGAACCAAAAATCTTGAAGACCTGTTTCTCAAACTGACCGGCAAAGGAATCACCCCATGAAACGTTTTCTCGCGCTGGTTTCCGTTCGAAGCAAGGAATTCTACCGGGACCGTGGAACCCTGGTGTGGACCTTCGTGTTTCCTCTCATCGTACTGCTGGGCTTTGCCTACGGATACTCGGGTCGTGATGAGCCCGTGCTGAGGGTGGGAGTGTATCCATCTCAAACCGCAAGGCTCCAGCCCCTTCATGACTTTTTTGCGATCCCTCAGATTCAATTCGTGAATTATGATGACGAGAAGGCCGCTTTGAAGCGGGTGGAACGGCATCAACTCGATCTGCTTCTCAAGTCGGATGAAACGGGCACAGTCCCTTCAAAGGTCATCTACTGGATCAATCCGCAATCCTCAAAAGCCTCGCTGGCCGAAAGACTCCTCAAGAGCGGTGCGCCTGCGACCCTTCAGTTCGAGAAGCAGGAGCTGACCGGAAAGAAGCTTCGGTACGCGGACTGGCTCGTGCCCGGACTGCTCAGCATGAATCTCATGTTCAGCTGCCTTTTTGGAGTGGGTTACGTCATCGTCCGCTACCGCAAGAATGGCGTTCTGAAGCGGATGCGAGCCACGCCCCTTTCCGCCTTTGAATTTCTGGCCGCTCAGGTGGTTTCCCGCATGCTCCTGCTTCTGATCACCACTTCACTCACTCTGGGTGGGGCAGTGCTGCTCATCGGCTTTCCGATCCAGGGGTCCGTTCTGGACCTCATGATCTTCGTGTCCGTGGGATCGACTGCCCTCATTTCGCTGGGCCTGCTCGTTGCGGCCCGCATTTCGAGTGAAGAGGTGGCGGACGGCGTCCTGAACGTCATGACCTGGCCCATGATCTTTCTATCCGGAATCTGGTTTTCTCTGGATGGAGCCAGTCCCTGGGTCCTCAGAATCTCTCAAGCTCTGCCCTTGACCCACATCGTGGACGGAGTTCGGGCGATCCTGATTGACGGCGCGAAGTTGAGTTCCCTGCTTCCGCAGATGATCGCTTTGAGCGTCGCCTCCATCGTTCTTCTCACGATCGGCTCCCTGATCTTCAAATGGCGCTGAAACCCGCTCGACCGCCGAGTCTCCGCTGCCCCGTGCTGGTAAAAAGCCAAGAATCAATGGAAAGGTCGGCCTCGAAATTCTCGACGGAGATTGATACGTTTCCATCGATATGGGCAGCATGCTTCATGCCCAAACTCCGCTTGCCCATGAAATGAAGATGCCCTGCTTCAGGGGGCTGAAGCAGGGCATCTTCGATGAAACCGACTGCGTTGCAGATGACGCTTATTTGGCTGATGCGGCACGCTTTGCCTTGCGAGCAGCATGTCTTTCCTTGCGCGCTTCTTTGCGGTCTTCATGG
>JACMNQ010000015.1 GCA_014378465.1 Oligoflexia bacterium
AGCGCAGGGCGTTTGGATACCGAAACATGGAGTACTTCAGGCTCAAGATTCTTCAGGTCTGCGGGTATTTGAACTCCCGGTACATCCCTCATCCGTCTTTGCTGCAAAGATAGGCACTTACACTTAAATGCAGGAGACCCTCTCGATTGTTCAAACTTCAGTGAACCGTCCAGAGTTTGTTCACTTTCAATCGATTCGCTCAAACCAAACTCGTTGAAATTCAAGCGTTTCAGCCAGTGTCCGCGGCGGCACACCCTTTGAAGTAACCCGCTCGTGATTTCATGTCCTTCAGTGTGTTCGTGAGGAGTTCCCATGGTTGAGTCGATCAAAGTCTGGATGAAACAACAAAAGGCCAAAAGCAGTCCTGCCGTGAAGATCGCCGCCGGCACGATCGTCGCCGCACTCCTGGCTCTGCCGATCGTCGGAACCAGCACTTACAGTCATGCGAATGACCCTCTCAGTGCTGGCGACAACCTCGTCATCAAGGATGCGGTCGGAGTCTACATCACTCCACGTGGCCAGAACTACTTCAAGAACAACCTCGAGGATCTACTCTTCCGAAACGGGATCGCTCTGACGGAAGGTCAGTTCGACAAATTCGTCTATACTGCTCCCAAGGCTCTGACGCTGGATGATCTGCCGCCTCAATATCGTCCCTACCGCAAGAGCCTCGAAGAGGTGAGAGACAGCCTCCACCGTTGGCTGATGAATTCGACGATTCATGATCCGCTCTTCCGCGTGACCGTACTGGGGACCGAATACGCTCTCAAATTCAAGACCCTCGGAGTGACGATTGACCCGAAGGCAGCGGAACATTACGGCATCAAGCACGGGATCGTCGTCGTCGCTCATGTCGCGATTCCGAAATTGAACATCAGCGTTCCGAAAGTTCGAGTTCAGGATCTGCACAATGAATTTCTGAACAAGAAGCTGGGACTCACGGACTTCTGGGCGGAGATCAAGGACAACAGCACTCCGCTCACGCTGGAGATGCCCGTTCACATCGATATCGTGGACGGCAAAGTGACGCTCAATGCCCTCAGCTTCAAGACCAATCTGGACGTCGTCACCACCCGTTTCGGTTTCTCAAAGCTTCTGCTCCCGGACGTTACCATCCGGATCAATGACAAGGTCATGACCCTGGATCCCGACGAAGTCAAAGCCGACATCATGAGAAATCAGGGAGGTCTGATGAAGATGCTCAAGACCTACCTGAAAGAGTACGCGGCCAACAACCTGACCACCCTGGTGAACCAGGAAGCTTCCAAGGTCCTTCAGAAGGGGCTGGATGAAGTCACGGAATTCGATCCTCCCGGCGGCCCTACCCCAACCAAACCTGAAGACCGCTTCAAGCTCCGAGTTTCGCCTCAGGAAGTGCACTACACCAATCAGACTCTTTTTCTCGGAGTGAACGGTGAAGTCATTGATCCCAAGGCCCACCGGGACACCCCTTTCACTCCGGTCAAACCCGCCTCGAACAAGCCTCAGCTCGGTTCAGTTTCCGCCAACAGCTATGATCTGGCTCTGGTTCTCAATCAAAACCTGATCAATCGAGTCGTCCAGATGAGCTACCAGCGAGGCTATTTCGACCAGGTCAAACTGGCCGACGGATCCTTCGTCAAAGTCATCACGACCCCGGTCTTTCAGTTTGACCAGGAGGTTTCCAGGGATCATGCAAAGCTCCACGTCAAAGTCGAGCAGACCATTCCCTGTGGTTATGAGCGCATTGCCCTGAAAGAACACGTTCGACTCGAGTTTGACATCCAGGTCCGGCTCAAGTCCTCTGGCGGTGTTCCAAAACTGATTCTTGAAAAAGTGGACATCAGCACCGTCAAGGTGGACACTTCTTCTTTCTCGGCACTGGCGAGAAATCTGCCTCCGCTGAGAGCACTCGTGTTCAGCAAGATCAACAAAATGCTGGCCGACGCGAACACGGGTTACGCCCGCAGCGAAGAAGTGCTGGGAGTCCTGCCTTTGCCTTCGATTCTCGGCCTTCCGTTCACTGTGAAGGAACTGCATTCGGACATCTCCGGCAGCATCATCCTTTACTTGGAATACAAATTGAAATAAGGGTCCCGGATGCGGTGAATTCGCAGGCCACTTTCAGCAAGCCCAGTTTAAAAAATGTCGAACCTAATGATCGAAAAAAAGACGGAAATGAACATGAAAAACCAGAACCTGATCAAGAATTCGTTTCAACCCGGCAGGAAAATGCTCGCGCGAATGCTTCCAGTGGCAGCTGCAGCGCTTTGGGCGGTGTCCAGCATGGCCGCGGCGCCGGCCCAGCTCGAGAATATCTCGGTTGACGAGTTCGCGTCGGCGGCGGAAAACATCGATTCTGACGCCCTCGTCAGCGCTCCCGCCTCCTTCATGTCCCTGGGCACCAATGTGAAAAGCATTACCCTGAACAATCTGGGCGACTATACGGGTCGCAATTTGACCGCCTTTTACGTTTCCGGCCGCGCACCGGTCATTTCGACCGGTGACGACACGATCATCGTCCGTTCGATCAAGACTTCCCCGGTCACGGTCAGAATCGACTCAAGCGGGACTGCTGTGATCCCACCGGTCACTGTGCCGAGATCCGGCTTTGATGCGTTCAACGCCATCGTCTTCGTGGTTCACTCCTCACCTGCCGTTTACCTGAAAAATCCAGACGGATCGGCTCCCGCAGATCCCCGCTCCCCGAATGGCGGACTCCCGGACAGCGCTTACAATTACGACAAGAAATGGTCGATTCAGATCCAGGACGTGGACACTTCACAGCCTCTGATCCTTCGTTCACGATAAGTTCAAGCAAAAGGCCGGTGCTTCAAAGTGAAGCACCGGCCTTTTGCATTTTCCAAGACTGAAGTCACGGCCTGGGGCGTCTCAGGCCGTCTCAAGTCACCTTCGGCTCAAGCTGCGTTCGAGCGAAAGCCGATGATCCGGCTCTCCGAGAGACGCTCGCCGTCACGAAAAGTGCTGGAGTCCTGCGCATCCAGGTCAGAGCGTGAAGCGTTCCGCTCCTCATTGATCTGCCCTCTGTACCCGCCTTTCATTTCAGCGGTTTGATTCTGGAAATAGCGATAAGCGCCGTAAAGAGCTCCGGCCAGGATCAACCTGTTCCGTGCGCATTTTTTCGGCGGCGGTTTCGGTATTGTCATCAGTATGAGAATCCCGAAATCACCCGGCTCGGTGATGCCGCACAACACAAGGTCACGGTCGGCAGCACTTCCGTATCCATGAGCTTCATCTTGAACGCGATCTCGCAGATTGAGGCTTCGGGGGACACCCCCTCCACACCCTGCCTCAGGTGCAAAAAGAGTACATCAGGAATCAGGCGTCTGATGATTCTGTGGCCGTGCGATTCTCAGTCAGGCGATGGATCGCACACGGTCCGGCGTGCCACCGCTCGACGGACTGCAGTGTTTTTCAACAGTTCGAAGCAGCAGATCAATATCCAAGGGCTTGCGAATGAACTCGGATACACCTTGAAATTCCCTGGCCCGATCCGCCACCGCCGAAACCACGACGACCGGGGAAGAAGTGAAAGGACAGGTCTTGAGTTTTCCCTTGGCCTGAAGAAAGCTCCACCCGTCCATGACGGGCATCATGAGATCGAGCAGAATCAAACTGGGTTCAAGGTCTCCGCGCAAGCCATCCAATGCTTCCTTGCCGTTGCAGAAGCAGCGGACGCAATAGCCTTCCATCTCAAGAACCGTCTGGACGGATTCCCGGATATCGCGATCATCTTCAACAACGATGACTTCTTTGCACTTCATAAGACTCGAACTTCACTTCTTGGTCATCCGACCCCGGTGGCCAGATGCCGGATGGGTCGGGTTAAGGCCGCATTTCTCTTCAGCTGATTCCGTACTGTTTTCTCTTGCGCCACAGGGTCGAAAGATTGATTCCGAGAACTCCGGCGGCTTCTTCCAGAGTCTGAGTCGTTCCCAGAATTTTCTTGATGTGTTCCTTTTCCAGATCGTCGAGACTCACTCCGGATGCGACGTTCGCAAAACCTGCCTCGATCGCGTGATTGGAGGGCTGGATGGGAGCGGCCTGCATCTGCTGCTCCATCGTGAGCCCGGGCATGGACTGCGGTGAGGGTACCAGAGTCAGGTGGGACCTTTCGGAAACACGGTCTGGCAGGTCTTCAGTCGTGACTTCATCAACACCGCAAAGAATCGCCGCTCTCTCCAGTGCATTTTTGAGCTCACGGATGTTGCCGGGCCAGCCGTAAGTGCCCACGGCCTGGCGGGCCTGTTCATTCAGGGGGCGTGGCTCCTTGCCGATTGAAGCGAAGGACTGGGCCAGGAGTCGATCCACAAGCTCCGGGATATCTTCGGGTCTCTGCCTGAGTGACGGCATCTGAAGCTCGATGACATTGAGGCGGAAGTAGAGATCCTCACGGAAGCGGCCTTCATGAACTTCTCTCTCGAGGTCCTTGTTGGTCGCGGCGATGATGCGTACATCCACTTTTACGGTCTTGGTATCTCCGACTTTTTCGAATTCTCGGTCCTGCAGAAAACGCAGAAGCTTGGTCTGAAGATTTGGGGAGATCTCGCCGATCTCATCCAGAAACACGGTGCCGGACTCAGCCGCCTGAAGGCGTCCCATCTTGTCCTTGATCGCGCCCGTGAAAGATCCGCGAACGTGACCGAAAAGTTCACTTTCCAGAAGGTTTTCAGACAGGGTCGCGCAGTTCACGACTCCAAACGGCCCGACATTGCGGGGGCTGTGATCGTGGATCAGCTTGGCCAGAAGGGTCTTGCCCGTACCACTCTCACCGGTGATGAGGATGGTGGAATCAGAAACTGCCACTTTTTCGGCAATCTCGATCGTCTTTTTCATGCGGGGATTCCTTGAAGCGATGATGGGAGGAGTCGTCAGCAGTTCAATGTGCGTCTTGAGCTTGATGTTCTCGGCGCGAAGTCCGCGCATCTTGTCGATCTTCTGGGTCAGATGCTCAAGTTGATCGAAAGTGAAGGGCTTCAGGAAATAATCGTAAGCGCCCTTTTTCATCGCGGAAATCGCGGTTTCAATCGTTCCCTGTGCGGTCATGACCACTGTGGTGACGGTGGGAAAGTGCTCCCGAGTCTTGGTGAGGAGCTCAATTCCGTTCATTCCGCTCATTCTCATGTCGGTAAGCAGGACGTCCGGCAGATTTCTTCTCATCAGAGTGATTGCCATTTCGGCGCTGTCCGCAATTTCAATCTCGTGATTGAGGGCCTGGAGAGCTTCTGCAACTGTTTCACGGATTGCAGCTTCATCATCGACAACTAGAAATTTCATAACTTTATCCTCTTCAATCTTGAATCTTCGATCTATTAAACTTATTGGTCCGACCTAATACTCCGATTTCGCTCTCAGATTCCTGTTCTATCGCTATGCGCGGAGTAACGGAGTTGCTTTCGCTTTTCCAGTCCAATCTGCTAGATGAGCGACATTGGCAAGATGAGCCGGTTTGCAGTACTGGGCGACGATCTCCAGCAGCTGATCCAAGTCGAACGGTTTACGAATATACCCGACTGCTGCATTGGAAAGCTCAGCGGTTTGCCAGACATTCCCGGCAGGCAATGCAGTCAGCACCACGACCTGAAAAGTGGAGGCTTGCGCCGAAACGGCCTTTTTGAGTTCAGTCTGCTGAGCAACGAATTCCCAGCCACTCATCACAGGCATCATCAGATCCAGGAGCACCAGGCAGGGACCAGGAATCTTCTTCAGCATCTCCTGCGCAACTCCGCCATGCTCGGCTGTGAAAACGAAATACCCCGCGTCCTGAAGGGCCAGTTCAATGGCTTCGCGGATATCAGGATCATCTTCAACAATCAGGATGCTGTTGCATTGCATTTTAAAACCTTACTTCATCATGAGATCCGCACGGGATCCGGTTTGGAACGCATTAGTCACTGTTTCAGAGCATGCGCGGCGAGACAAAGCAATTTCCTTGCCACCAGACAGCCATCGCTGTTCTGCAGAAGGTTCGAAAGATCGGGACCCGGTGAAAACACGCGCAAATCGGAGCACATTCCAATATTTGGAGGTTGACGCTTTCAAATCCAGAGTGCTAAACCCCGGGTTCTCCCGGCCATTCGTCTTGTTTCTCGCCCGGGTCTTTTCAACCGCGTCTTTCAACCCTGTACTTCTCCACCGTACTTCCACAGGGCCTTCACAAACTTGAGGTTCTTCTCCGTGATCCACCGTTCCCGTCTTCTGCGCCTGCTGTCCGTCATCGCTCTTCTGAATCTTTCCTCCTGGTTCGTCCAAGCTCCCGTCGCTTTCGCTCGCGAACACTCCTGGTTGGCGGACGCCAACACGCAGATCATCGTCCTGCGAGACGCACGAGTGGACTTTGCTCTGAGAGTCGCGGCGATTGAACAGGCGAAGCAATCGATTGATTCGGCCACCTACGTGCAGGACATGACTTCTGATTCCGGGCTTCCGCTCATGAAGGCTTTTCGCGATGCTCAGAACCGGGGCATCCAGGGACGCTATATCGTCGAGAGGTCCGGTTCACTGAGAGCGGATCTCCGAAATCGTTTCGAAAACTTCCTGACGGATCCCGACCTCGCTCGAGTGCCCGAAGTCGTGAGTTTCGGATTTCACAATCTCATTCCAGGTCTCCGGTGGACAGACATGATGCACGAGAAGATCCTCATCATCGACGGGGGCACACCGGACGAGAAAATCTGGATCGGGGGCCGAAACAATTCAAAAGACTCCATTCACTACCTGGATGTGGCTTTCATCATGCGTCCCATCATTCCGGGCAAGCCCTACCTCGGAGACCAGATCCGGGAGGCTTATGAATCTCTCTTTCAGATCACCCAACGCATCAGTGGTCTGGCCACCACGCGGAAACACAGAAAGTTCGTGGACAAACGACTGCTGTGGACCTCCACCCGAGATCAGATCCTTCAGAATGAAAGACGCACTCTTGATTTTGAACGGATCCAGGCGGTCCTCAGTCAGCCTGTGCTCGAGGTCTCACCCGAGCATCCGCTTCTCGACACCGAATCCAGGCTCAATGGCCCGGCCAGGCTCATCTCCAACGACTTTCTCAGCCACATCCTGACGGGAGACTACGGCAGGCATATCAGCAACCGTGAGCACCTGCCGAGTGACATCGACCGGGTGGCGGGAGAAATGATCAGCCATGCACGCACCGTCTATCTCGCCGCGATGTCCGTGCGGCTGCCCGTGGACATCAATCAGGGCCTGAACCAGGCTCTTGACCACCACGCCGAAATTCACCTGCTGACCAACAGTGCCGAAACCCACCGCACCCTCGTTCCGGGAGGCGCCCCGTACTTTCTCGGCATCCGGCAGATGCTTGAACTGCTCGAGCGCAGTCCTCAGATGCACATTCATCTCTTGAACGAGAAGCTCCTGAAGGCGCGGGAAGAGTACGATCAGTACAATTACCAGCACACAAAGTTACTGATTGCCGACGATCAGGTGATGCTCGGTTCCGACAATTTCAATGATACCAGTCGCACGAACAACGACGAAATGGTCGTGCAGATCCGGGATGCCCAGTTCGCTTCGAACCTCAAAGCCGTCCTTCAGGAGGAAATCGACGACGTCTACACGACTCTCGACACGGACACGGCTCGACGCGAGGCGGGACGAAATAATATCTTCAAGCGCTGGATCAACCGGATATTGCTGCCCATTTATTGAACGCGGTGCTTCAGTTTCAGTTTTACTGACCCACTGCGCGCGACTTCAGGAACGCCGCTTGCTTCGACGTACCGGAATGAACAGATCAACTCAAACTTCAAGTCTCTTCGGTTCTCGCCCGTGTGTTCGTCACTGGGCGATCTTCACGTCCATGGCACTGGTCGGCGCCCTCCCTTCGCAGGAGGGCTTTGCCCAGGGCAGCCGCAGTCGAAAAGTGACTTACCGAAACTCGTATCCGAATTCGCATGCCACCTCTCGCAGCACGGTGAACAATTCGCAGTACGTGGGCCCGAGCACTTTTGAAATCGGGATCATGATCGGAGACCCCACGGGCCTCTCCGCGAAGTTTCGAACCGCGCCGGATCGTGCAGTTGATGCAGGACTCTCCTATTCAGCCGGAAATTACATTGAGCTCATCAGCGATTATTTCTGGCAGTTTCCCAACGCGTTCGCCAACGCCAGCCAGGGGAGCATCTCGACTGACTTCGTCCCTTATGTGGGGCTCGGGATCGCTTGCCTGTTCAGTTCGGGCAATCGTGCCGAAAGATCCGCGAATGCCTACCGTGGACAGAACCTTTCCAACACCGCCGTCGGTCCACGAATTCCGCTCGGGATGGAATACCTCCCGAAGAGCCTCCCTCTGAGTTTCTTCGCGGAGATCGTGCCGGGAACGCTCCTGTTTCCGGACAGCGCACCTTTCGTCGAAGGGGGCGTTGGGGCCAGATTCAGACTCTAGGCACTCCATTCGCTCCAGTCCACGACGCCGCGGCGGTCACCGAATTATTCCGTGAGCTTGAGGGGACCGTGCTTCTTGAAGAGTGTGTCGCAGCTGAACCATTTTTTCAGGACCAGCTTTGAATAGCCCAGTGAAAAATCAGTCATCATTTTCAGAGTGACGGTCGATTGCTGGCGCATGAGGCTGCTGACGACCTGTCGAGGCAGGTCTGAAGAGAGTCGGGACACGATGGCTTCTTTGGCGAGAACTCCAAAGTCCAGTCTCTGGTATTTTGAAAAAGTGGGATCCACTTTCTTGAGCGCCGCATTGACTGATTCGACGTCGCCCACGAGAAATCTCACGGCGCGGATGAACGCCACGAAACTTTTTGGAACCTGCACTCCCGCTTCATTCATCCCACGGCCCAGGATGGTTTCGAGCCTCTCTGCGGGCTCCTTGGAAAACAGAAACTGTTCGTCGATGATCTTGAGGAGTCTGGAGTTGGAAGCCAGCTGCTGACCCGTGACCCGCTCAAGAGCACTGACCACACTTCCCGGATTCCCGATCAGACAACCGTTGAAAACGTTCACCAGTCCCCGGCGTTCCTCAAGCTCCAACCAGCCGACAGCTCCGAGGTCCATCAGGGTATCGGTTCCCTTCGGCCCGAGCTGAAGATCCATATTTTGATTTCCCGGGTGCATGTCGCCATGAAACATGGTCCGCCCCACGCCGAAAAGGGCGGTATCGATCCAGAGCTTGATCAGGTTTCCGGTGAGGCGGGCACGCTTCACCAGATCTTTTTCCGCGGTGAGAGTCGTCGGCTTCACGCCGGTTGCGAAGGTCGAGACCATGAAATCGGAGAATTGAGGCAGACCTTCAACGACTTTTGGAACGCTGATTCCGAGGTCGGGGCGATCGTAGATCTCCCCCGCCCTCTGCAGATTCAGGATCTCCTTCAGGTAGTCGAACTCTTCGGCGATGCTCAGGCCGGTGCTTCGGATCATTTCACGCATTCCGGGATTGGCCCGGACGGATGGAAAATCCAGCATCCGAGTGGCGGCTTCTTCGAACTTTCTCTTGGCGCCCGGAACCTGAACCTTGATCGCGACTCTCTGACCGGTCTTTTTCACGGTGGCGATGGCCACAATCCCGGTGGAGGCCCGGTACATCTTCGGCTGAAAATCAACGAAGACGTTTTCCGTGGGCTCGCCGAGGCGGGCATCGACGATGCTCTTGAATTCTTCAAAGGAGATGGGCTTCATCCCGTTCTGAAGACTGGCGAAGGCTTCCTCAAGAACAGGATTCTCCATATCGCGTCCGAGAAGCTGGAAGAGCTTCTGAAGAAAGGGATCCGTATGAAAGAGCACCGTCTTGAGCTGTTCCGCGGGCCGCGCTTCCGGCGCGAGTGCCAGAAAATCCGCCAACAAGGCGAGTTTGGATTCAATCGGCATGGACTTGAAGTAGTCTCCCAGCAGTTCCTGAATGGCGGCATTGGCCTCCTGGGAATCATCGCCTTTGACGAAATTCGCGGAGGACATCTGCTTCAGCACTTCTATTTTGTCGACCTGCAGGTTTTCAGCGGAATTTTTGAAGGATTGGGTCAGGTCCAGAAACTCGGAATCTTGAACCTGAACGAGGAGACGTGCGCGATCCGCCACCGGCAATTGCGAAACCGTGAACAGGGCCGCATTGATGACACTCTGATTGAGGGGTTGAGCTGCGCCGTTCGGGAACAGAACTCTCGCCTGCGCGGCGTACGGTCCGGCCCAGCCATTGACCATGGAGTCCAGATGCTTTGAAAGTGACTGTGAAATGGATTTCTGAAGGTGATTGGCTTCGAGTCCGGCTCCGAGTGCAGCTCGCATTCCGGATTCATCGAGCACTCGGTCCAGATCTCCCGCATCGGAGAGCCACCTGAAAAGATCGGGTGTTCCGCCGATGATCGCTCTCATTTCGTTGGCCTGAACCGCTTCGGAGTGACCACTGATCTTGAGGACCTCACCGAGAAAAACTCTCAGGGTGTGTCCATCTTTCATCATTGCGGCAGGGCTTCGCCGGGCGGCCAGGTGGGAAGCGGCAATTTGGCCTGTAACTTGATGAGTGGTCTCGCCCCAGGCAAGGCTCACGCAGAGCATCAGTGAGAAAATGCTGAGTATTCCGGTCATGCGAAATCTTTTGTAGAGTGCGTTCATAGCCCTTTTGGATCGGCATCCGCGTCAATGAACTTGATAGTGAACTTTGAATTTGCCGCTTGCTGGGGATTCGCGTACCTCTGGGGACCATGGGAACCGCTTCGAAAGATCCGAATTCAGTCAGAGTACGGCGATTTCCGAGCATGAGGGGGCGGCTCCGGGTCTTCTCCCTGTTCCTCGGTCTGGCATTCTGGCTGGCTCTCTGCCAATTTCCTGGCGCTTCATTCGCGAAGGCTTCCATTCCGACGGTCGAGCCCCTCCAGTCCCTCGGGACTGCGTGGACCGCGAGTTCGACTCCCGATTGGTCCGAGGGCGCAGAGGTCTCCCCCGAAATTCGCGTGAACCCCTACGGAGCACTGGCTTCGCAACTTCCGGCTTTGATCCGGCAGGGACGTCTTCATGCACTCGAGTATCCGGTCGAGATTTCCGGCATCCTCCTGCCCTTCAGGCCCTTTCAAAGCTTCATCGAAGACCCTCAGCCTTCGGGCCTCCGAGACCTCATTCAAAAGGCTTTCAAAGGTTTCACTCACATCAGGTCGACGGATGACATCTTTCGCGAAGTGGGGCTGCATCCCTATCCCCGGACTTCGACACAGGGAACTTCCGCTCAGAGCTCCAGTGCACAGGGAGCCAACAGCCCCTACTTCATTCCGTTTCGAGGCTCCGCTCCTCCGTCCTACCGGATGGGTGTCACTCTGATGATGAAAGATCACGTTCAGGGCTTCACCCTCAGCTGCGCCGCCTGTCACTCGGCTGAACTTTTTGGAAAGAAAGTGCTCGGGATGACCAACCGGTTTCCGCGGGCCAATGAATTCTTCATCGCTGGAAAACTGGCGAGTTCATTGGCTGAGCCCGCGCTCTTCAGCGCAGTGACGGGCGCCACTCGCGATGAAACCGCTCTCTATGCGAAACTGCGCGAGTCCGCCCGCTCCGTGGGCGTGAAGAAACCGCTGACCCTCGGCCTGGATACTTCACTGGCCCAGGTCGCCCTGTCTCTCGCAAGGCGCAATCAGGATGACTACGCGACGAAGAGCGCGATCCGCGCGGAATTCCCGCGGTCCGAAATTCTCACCTCCCGGCCGGCCGACTCCAAACCTTCCGTCTGGTGGAATCTCAAGTACAAGAACCGCTGGCTCTCGGACGGCTCCGTGGTTTCAGGCAACCCGATCTTCACCAACATCATCTGGAATGAAATCGGTCGGGGTACGGATCTGCGCGAACTCGAGGGCTGGCTGAGCGAGAACTCGACACTCATCAAAGAGCTCACGACTTCCGTCTTCGCGTCCGAGGCTCCTCGCTACACGGATTTCTTTCGCGCTTCGTCACTGGACCCTGAGAAAGTCCGTCTCGGTCAGAAAATCTATCGTCAGGCCTGCGCGCGCTGTCACGGAACTTATGAAAAAACCTGGGACCTCGCCGAAGCGGCGGCCCTCCCCTGGATCGAACAATTGAAGACCGCTCAAGTTCGTTATCCCGAAAAGACGCGGGTCATCGATGTGCAGACGGACCCGCTCCGTCACCAGGGCATGAGCTCTCTCGCCAGAGGTCTCAATCCGCTCAGCATTTCACGCCGGAACGGAATCGTGATCAAACCTCAGAAGGGATACGTCCCCCCGCCCCTCGTCGGGATCTGGGCCCGCTGGCCTTACTTTCACAACAACTCAGCGCCCACCCTCTGCGCCGTTCTCACCCGCGCCGACAAACGCCCGGTGAAGTATTTTGCAGGTGAAGCCATTGACCGGGAGCGGGATTTTGATGCCGAGTGCAATGGATATCCATCGGGAACGAAAGTTCCTTCGGCCTGGAAGCGAGATGCGGCTTATCAGTATGACACTCGTCGCGCCGGCATGAGCAACTCGGGGCATGACGAGGGTGTTTTTCTCAAGGACGGCGCCGAACTTCTCACTCCTGACGACAAACTTGCGTTGATCCAGTTTCTCCAAACCCTCTAGAACGCCCCTTCAGAACTTGTTCCGCTCCAGATGCTTTCTCAGGAGGGGCGCTGGATTGAATTCAGCTTTCAGAACGCTCAGAAAAATGAAGACTCCACCGGCCTTGCGATCAATGAAGACACTCTCCCGGGGGGGCGGCCGGAGCTTGAAATCAAACGCAAGCTTGCGCCCCTGTGACATCGCCCGAGCCGCGAGGTCGGACTTCCCCCACGCATAGGCTTCTTCATCCGGGCGCCGAGAGGGTTCCATCACCATCAGGCAGAGCTCGGTGAAACGCTGTTTCGCAACCTGCGAATCGTCTTCCCGCAGGATTTCCATTTCATAGGCGCCCTTCCTGAGCAGCGCTTCATCGCGGGTAAAAGCTCCTTCGATCATCTGACGATAGCCCCGGAGAAATCCCTGCGGAATGTCCCGGATCGCGCCAAAGTCGAAAAGGATCATCTGATCATGAAACACGCCGGAACGGTCCGGCTTCTCCGCGATGCGAATCCGGTAATTTCCAAAATGAGGATCGGTCTGCACTTTTCTGAATTCGAAGACTTCACGCAAAAAGAGTTCATACGCCGCCTTGCCGATCGCGCTTCTGCGTTCGAGGGACAGAGCCGCGACTTCCGCGCTGTCGACGGAAACTCCGGCTTCAAAGGAAGTCGCAAGAATCTTCTTGCCCGAAAGTTCTGGAAAAGGAGTCGGAATCACGAACCGGGGATCATCGGAGAGCAGCTCCTTGAACTCGAGAGTCGACTCAAGCTCCCGGCGATAATCCACTTCACGGTGAAGCATTTCGCGCACTTCCTTGAAAAGCTCGTCATACTTGTGCCCGCCCGGGATCAGCTTCGTCATGGACAGGAGCGAGCGCATCGCCTTGATGTCGGTTTCGATCGCCTGGTCCACTCCCGGGTACTGAATCTTGAGTGCGATCTTCTGGCCATCGGACTTTCGAGTCGCCAGATGAACCTGACCGAGTGACGCCGAGGCGAGAGGTTCGCGTTCAATGTCAAGAGTGGCCAGCTGCTCCGCGGTCAGACGTCGCTTGATCACTTTCTCGATCGCCTTCCACTCAAGCGGGGGCGATTGACTCTGCAGAGATTTGAGAACTGCATTGGCTTCAGGCGGGAGCAGATGCTCACCGAACATCGAGAGCATCTGACCCACTTTCATCAGACTGCCTTTGAGTGTGCCGAGTTCATTGGCCAGCAGCGTGGTCTGCGACAGCAGCAGCGCCTTGACCCGGTCCTCCTTGTTCGACTCGTCGGAAAAGAGGTTGCCCACGGCATGCCCCGCTGCCTGAGCACCTGCTGATAACGTCATTTTCGCCAGCGCAAATCCGCGGGAGAGCGAGCTGGAGCGGATGGCCTTGAGTTTGGAAGCGGACTTTTTTGCCATGCTCTCAGTCTAGCTCAGGCGGCTGACTTCTCGAGCATCATTTCGTGTTCGTAGCACCATTTCCAATTTTCATGCGACTCGGTGGAGTTTTTCGATGTGGCCGTTTTTTCGAGCTCAAACGGCTGAATGACAAGGGGCCGAGTGGTCTTGAAATGTCGAGTCGCATGTCGGTTTTTCGAAGAGTCGCAGCAGCCAACATGACCACAAGTGAGACAGAGCCGGAGGGCGACCCACGCGTCGCCGCTTTCAAGACACTCCTGGCAGCCATCACCGCTCGCCTTGAGATTCCGACTTTGGACTCAAGGTTGCAGCACTTTCAGCCATGACCTCTGATTCAGACGGAAAACTCATCGTTTGGGCGGTCGATCCCTTCCGCGAACCGCCTGACGAAACCGAAGAGCTCAACCGTTCGGCCGCTTGGGCAATCCACGCGCTGACCCACCGCCTGGCTCGTGTGACGAAACCTCAGGTTCAGCCACTTTATGTCTCGGAACTGAGCACCATTCCGGGCAGTGTGCTGGAGGAACTGCGCACTGAGGGTCAGGAAACTCTCGACGGGATCTTCACTCGAGTGAAGATCCACGGGCTGCTGCCTTTTGAAATTCTGAAGCAGGGAACTCACAACCGGGTTGGTCAGCTTCTGCGTTTTGCCCGCCATCAGGATGCGGATCTCATCGTCGTCAGCACGCATGGACGACGTGGTCTGCAACGCTGGATGAAAGGGAGTTTCACTGAGGACCTGATGCTTCAATCGGAAATCCCCCTCCTCGTGGTCAATCCTCACTGGAAGCGAGTTCCGGATTTTGAGAGGATTCTCTTTCCAACTGATTTTTCGGAAGCTTCAAGACTGACCCTGGACCGGGTGACCGAATTCGCCGGAACGCTGGGGAGTCGAATCACTCTCTTTCATAAAGTCAGCTTTGATCCCGCGCCCTCCATTGAAGTCGCTTTCGGTTCCTACCCGACTTACCAGGAAACTTACTCAAGTGGGGTCGAAGCCTGCCAGAACCAGCTCATGGACTGGGTGGAACTCCTCAAACGCCAGGGACATGCCGCCACTTACATTCTGGACACTTCCCTCGTAGGTACCGCGGAAGAGGCCATTCTGGAGGAGGCTGAAAAGGAACCGGGCATGATTGCGATGGCCGCGCAAAGTGGTCCAGTTTCTGCCACTCTTCTCGGGAGCCTGACCCGTAAGATCGTGCGAGGAGCCCGGACCCCAGTGTGGATCCTCCACCCCCGCCTTGGCCGGATGAACAGGCCCCAGAGGCACCCCCCCCGGAGAAGGGCCGCCTGAGAAGGAAACCCCGGCTCGGCTGCCAAAATTCTTTTGCATGGCCCTTGCACTGACGCTACAAGCGAACGGGGGTCAGCTTATGGGGAAGTCAGTCAAGTCACGGGCAGTTTCGGGTGATCACTCAGGCGCATTTTACGCGCTGATCTCTTGCGTCACTCTTCTCGCCGCAGCTTTCGTCCATGCTGGGAGCTTCGCCTCTGCCCCGAGTGTCGCCGGGGCCAGTGCCACTGAAAATCACTTCCGCGCGTCGACCACGGGCAAAGGTCGCCAGCTCGATGCTCGCTTCTTCCAGCTGACCGGAACTCATCTGGTCCAAGGCCAAACTGAGCAGACTCTGCAGGAGCTTCCGGATCCGGCTCCCCCTTTCATCACTGCGCAAGGCAAGGTTCAGATTTACGGTTCAGCACCCTATTTCATTCAATACAAGAACTGGAATGAGTTTGAAAACGGCGGTTCCTTTCAAGTGGTGCCGATGACTCTCAAATTCCCGAGCGGCGCCGCCATTCAAGGGGTTTACACCCACCCCTGGGACTTGAGAAAATACCGGGTCTCAGGAGCGGGCGGAACGGGCAAAGAGATCCTGGTCGGGGGCGCGATGAGCCCTTCAGCGGGCAGACCCATCGCGGTCTGGCCGGATGACAACATCAACCGCCGCATTTTCATGTTCAGACCCGACGACCTGGGCGCCTGGGTTCGTGACGTCTTTCCCATCGCCGGAAAAGTCGCACAGGAGTGGACCGGGCACTCCTACGGCGGAAACTTTTTTCAGCCGGGGCAGTCTGATCTGAACACGATCAATCCGAACGGCGGCAATCCCATTTACTTCTTTTTTGAAAAAGTGAGTGAGGATCGCAGGGGTCCCTACAAAACGGAAATCTTCGTCAAGAAAGTGGACTCGCTGGCTCCCCCTTCGTCCTCGGCGTTTCGTTCAGGCCGGTCCACTCCGGGAGGAGAAGAAACGAAACTCATTGGAGTCGGAACTCCGCCACGCCCCTCGACTCAACGGACGGTCGGAGGCTATCTGGTCGAGGGTCCGCGTCCCATTCAGATGGACATTCAGGGACAGCGTTTTTACATCATCGCTTTCAGCAGTGGCGATTTTCCAACCGACAGTTACACCCTCAATTATGCCTGGAGCAGGAACGTGACGGGCCCCTACCAGACCGTGATGAATCGTGACGGAACGGATTTCCTGGACCTCGGGCTCGAGATCAAAGCCAAGTACAACCTTTCCTGGGTCGGCCGTCCCTCGTTTTTCAGGACTCCTTCGGGCAACTATGAAATGCTCTTTCACGGTGTCTCCAAGAACATCCTGCCTGACAACGATTATACGAAATGGCCAAAGAAGTACGAGCTCTGGCAGTTTTTCAGAAGTCTCTTCAAGGCGAATCTTCAGGTCCTCCTGAATGCCGACGGATCGCCTTCGATCACGCCGGTTCTGCACTGAGAGCTCAACTCACTCACGTGCCTCCAGGCACGATCACCGTGGGCTTTTCGCCAGAAGCTTTCGCGTAAAGCGCGGCGATGCGCTGGGAAACTTCCACCGCAGTGCCTTTGCGGACGAGAATCACGATGGAGCCGCCGAAGCCGCCGCCGGTGAGGCGAGCGCCGTAAACTTCCTTCTGAGACGACGCGAGTTCGACCAGAAGATCAATCTCCGGAATGGAGACTTCGTAATCCTGCTTCATCGAGAGGTGGGACTCTTTGAAAAGTTCTCCAAGTCTCACAGGGTCCTGCGCATTCATGGCAGCGACGGACTGCAAAACCCGTTCATTCTCGGTGATGACGTGTTTCGCACGGCGGCTGAGCACGTCCGGAAGCTTTGCCACGCGGGGCAGATCACTCATGCCCACTTCGCGGAGGAGCGTGATCCCGAGCGCTTCACACGCCGACTCGCACTCCGCGCGACGGGTATTGTAACCACCGCCGACATTTCGGTGGGCCACGCCCGAATTGATCACGATGAGTTCAGCGGCCTCCGGCACCTTGACCTGCTTGTACTCCATGCTCTGGGTATCCAGAAACAGCGCGGTCCCGACATCCGCGAGGCTGCAGGCCATCGGATCCATGATTCCGACTCGGGCTCCGACGAAATCATTCTCCACTTTCTGACAGAGCTGCGCGAGCCTGACGTCATCCAGTTTCAACCCGAAAGTGGTGCGCAATGCGCGCATGAAACTCACTTCCAGCGCGGCACTCGAGGACAGGCCACTGCCCATGGGAACCTGGGAGTGAATGCGAGCGTGAAACCCGCCGAGTTCGAAACCTTCTTTGACCAGAATGCAGGTCACGCCCTGAATGTAATCCAGCCAGTGGTCTTCTTTTGAAGTCTGCTTCGCTTCTTTGCCGATTTCATACTCATGAACCTTGAAGCCTTGATTCGCACTCGAAACACGGGCTTTTCGGTCACCGGCAGGGGCCTTGGACATTTCAACGATCGTCTGCTGTGGGATGGCCGTCGGAAGCACGAAGCCTCCGTTGTAGTCCGTGTGCTCGCCGATCAGATTGACTCGTCCCGAAGCGTGTTCGGTGGCGGTGGCTGCGTGTCCAAAAATTTCATTGAAGGTTTTGCTGAGCGTGTTCATGAGTGGAGTCTCTTTCAGGTCGTTTCCAGTTCGTTTCAGATTTTTACGAGCAGATCAGGACGCTGGAGTCCATTCACTTCAAAGGTGGGCCAGTCGGGATCCACGGTGAGCACTTCCGTGCGGTTCTTTCCGATGAGGATCGTGTCTTCAATCTTCGCGCCGACGAGGCTTGGATTCCAGGCCACAGCGGTTTCAGCTTCGAGGATGACATTTGAAGTGTGGGGTGTCGCGACCACTTCACGGGACAGATAACCGGTGGTTCCACCCTGGTGGTGCTTGAGATGCTCATCCGAGTAACCGTTTTTCTGGTACCCTTTCACGATGCTCTCATAGATGCTGGAGAGACTTGCGCCGGGACGTGACGCCTGGAGTGCGACCGCTTCGACTTCGGCAGCATCGCGGGTGCGCTGGAGCTGCGTTTCAGTGGGCTTCTTGAAATAGATCCAACGCGTGAAATTCGCATAGAGTCCAAAGCGTCTCGCACAGAAGACCAGCATCGCGTGAGAGCCGAGCTTTTCGGCAGTCGGGAACGGATGCCGATGACGGGAGACCCGGCTCTCGCCTCCGACCAGAGTCAAGGTCGGATGGATGCCATGCTTCCAGAGCGCTGAGGCTCCTTCGGCCGCGAGATCAAACTCCGTCCACTCGGGAGTGGCCTTCATCAGGGTAGAAGTCATCGCGAGAGCGGCGTCTCTCCCCAGATCACGGTAACGCTCGATTTCAATCGGCAGGAGTCTGCGCTTCGCCGCGAGGATCTCCGCAGGGAGCGGGATTTCTCCCAGCTGCGGGCGATCGCTGGCAACGGGTTCGCCTTCGCAGACATCCCTGACGTATTCGTCGAGTTTTTGCGGATCCTGCCACGCGACTGCATGAACCGGATATCCATCCGGGAGTTCTTCCTCGATCAGGCGGTCTTTTTCAATCGCGTTCGTCAGCACGATGCACTGGGTGGGAGTGACGAGCACGTCCGCGATCCCGGCTTCGTGGGTGAGGATGACGACACTGTTGCCGCCGCCCGTGATCCAGCTGAACCAATCCACACCGCGAAAACGCACGCCAGCGATGAAATTCAGTTTCAAGGCTTCTCGAATGACGTCGAGCTTGGCCTGAACTTCGGAATCAAACAGGGGGGATCTCATAAAGTCACCTCAACGGCCTTGAGTTCAGCCGCTTTTTCTTCCGGGATGCTGTCATTGGCGAACATGCCGGCACCGGTCTCGGTACCGGCAAGGTATTTGAGACGATCCGGAGTGCGAAGCGCAGGATAGAACTGAGCATGGACGTGGACGCTCGGATACTCCAGCCCCTGCGTCGGAGCCTGACGAATCACCATCAGGTAAGGCATGGTCTTGTTCCACATCCGGTCGTATTTCAGGGCGATGGTCTTGAGCGCTTTGGCGAAATCCCGGCGCTCTTCCCGAGTGAGAGTCGCAAGCGAGGGCGACGCTCTCTTCGGAGCCACCCAGGTTTCGTAAGTGTAGCGCGCGAAAGCCGGAACAAAGCACACTGCTTTCTCAAAATCGCAGATCATGCGCCTTCCGTCCTGGATCTCATCCCGAATCACATCTTCGAGAAGAACTCGACCGGTGCGGTCGAAGTGGTCTTTCTGATTCTGAAGTTCGCGAGCGGCCACCGGCGGAATGAACGGATACGAATAGATCTGACCGTGAGGATGATTGAGCGTCACGCCGACTTCGACGCCGCGGTTTTCAAACGGCATGACATATTGAATTTCCTTGCGCGAGCCGATCTCGACATAACGATCTGCCCAGACCTCGAGGAGAAGTTCAATGTGACTGAGTTCCATCTGCCCGAGGGTCGTGCTCGAATCCTGACTGAACACCACGACTTCGCAGGAGCCGATGGCGGGCTTCACTTCGACATAGAGGTCTTTGGCGCCGTGAGCGGGATCTTCGTGAGCATGCGGAGACAGCGATGGAAAAAGATTTTCAAACACCGCGATGTCATAAGCGCCTTGCGGAAGTTCGGTCGGAAATTCCTTCGAGCGGATCGGAGCCAGCGGATTGTATTCGGCAGGCGGAAGAAAAGTGCGATTCTGCCGGTGACTGGCGTAGGCCACCCACTCGCCTCGCAGGGGATTCCATCTCAGGTGGGGATTGGCCAAGACTGGATTGGCATTGGGGGTGGGAGCTTCGATGCCGTCCGGAATTGGTTTTCTGGAATACAGGTGGAGATTTCGACCGTCCGGTTTTTTAAGGATGACCTTATGCATTATAGCTTCCTCATTGCACCTTTGATTGGGCACTGTCGACTGGATGGCCCAAGGTTTAAACAACCCAAGCGGACTTCGCAAGTTGCAAGTGCGGCACGAAGAAGGTTCCTTCACGGTAGAGCGGAGAATTCGCCAGGGGTCATCCTCGAACAGTCCTCATCCAGTAGTCATGAGTCCACTCGAAATTCCGGTGACGGTTTCGCGGATCAGGCTGGCTTTGCCTGCAGTGCTGAGCGCACCTTCCGACGAGTCGGCCTGGCTGCCTTCCTCACGTTCAAGTAAAATCATTTGAACCAGGTTGAGAGGGTGAATCAGTGGCGATCTGAGTCGGACACTTTCCCCCAGCCAGGGCCTGAAGCTCAGGAGATCCTCACTGTCCGTGATCGCCTGCAGGAAGGTCACGGCGTCGCAGTACTCCTTTTCAAATTCCAGATAGGCCAGATACGCCTGCTGCTCACTGAGTTGGCTGGTCTCCAGATAGAGCCGCCAGATCGGCAGCTCCACTTTCGCGAGCGTGAAGCCCAGCGCTTTGACATAAGAACTCAGGAGAGGATCTGAGAGAAACAGACTTTTCAGTTCCGCCTTTGAACTTTCATCGACGAGTTTTCTCCAGGCACTGCCCACTCCCCACCAGGTCGGAAAAAGAATGCGCGTCTGAGTCCAGCACATCACCCAGGGAATCGCCCGCAGAGACGAGACGGAAAAGGCATCGGCCGGACTGACTCTCCTGGCAGGCCTCGAACCGATCCGAAGGTCACTCAGATACCGGTAGGCGGTCGCCTTCTCGACGAGCTCCATGAATGCGGGAGACTGAGTCTTGGACTGGTAATGCGCTCTCACCTGCTCCGTGAATTCATGAAGCAGTGTCTGCGCGGAACCGGGCGGTCGCACGGCCCGGAGCTCGGCTTCGGTGAGTCCCGCGCTGCCCCGCTCGGCGATCTTCTGCAGCAGGTTCTGCGCGATCTCAGGGGTACTCAAAGTCCGGTCCACCATCTCACCCTGAATCGTCGCCTTGTAGAAGTTCAGCGCACTCTTCGGCCACCAGGCAGTCTGCTCCTCCAGGGTTCCGCCCCCGCGGTCCACGCTTCCGCCGGAACCGTGAAAAAAAAGAGGAGCGATCTTCTTTTCGGTGCAGAGTCGGTCCAGCCTCTGAACGGCCTCTGAAATCATGAGGCGACTCGGAAGCACTCCCATCTCCTTGGCGGAATCAGAATACCCGACCATCATTTCCAGATGACCGTTCCAGTTCTCAGCGATCAGTTGCCGCATCTTGGGGCGATCCGTCAGTTGGGTGATCACTTCGGTGGCGTGTTCAAGGGCGTCCTGCTGTTCGAACAGCGGAATGACCGGAATTTTCGCGTCTCCAAAGATCTTCTCCTGGAGTTCACACGCGGCCTGGATGTGCTTCAGTGAACTCGCGAGACTGATCACCAGTCCCCTTGCGTATCCCTTGGGATTCGCCTTGCCAGCGATCTCATGCAACCGGAGGAGCATTCCGGTGAAAGGTTTTGGATCAAGCTCGTCCTGATTTTCAGCCATGATCAGGCTCGAAGCTTCACGAAGCTCAAGCGGAATGACGAGCGCGGGAAACATCTCCAGAAGCGACGCCATCTGTACGAGTGACGGATGCTCGGTCCCAAGCGCCGCCGCATAGGCCGGGTGAAAGTCCCGGAAAAGTCTTCTGAATCTCAAGATTCGGTTCCCATCGTTTCGGTCGAGTTTCTCCAGCGACGACAGAGCCTTTTCAAGCGTCGCCAGTTTCGCGGGGAGTGTTGCCAGAAGCTTCATTGAGGTGACGGAAGTGAGACCACTTCGCCCTTTTGGGAGAAGATCCAGCGTTGCCTTGACTTCGCGCAGTCGACGCTGCACGTAGCGATGCAGGTATTCACGCGAGTGCTGAAGGCTGGACTGCATCACGTCCGCATTGACTCCGGGGTGCCCTTCCTTGTCGCCGCCCACCCAGCTCCTCAGGTAGACTGGACAGGTGCGAGCTTTGAATTCAAGCAGAGCGCTGAGAACTTCTTCCCGAAGCGCGATGGAGTAGATGGATTCGGCCTCATCCGCGACTGACGGCTTTCGATCTCTCGACAGGGAAAGTCGCCACACCACTTCGAGCGAATGCAGGATGCGGCTGCGCCTGGATTCAAAATCGGTCTGAAGTGCGAGAACAAGTTCTTTCTGAAGTTCATGAAAGAGCTCAATGCTCTGGGGTGAGCGCGCCTCCGTGGGATGCGCCGTGAGAACATAGACGATCGCTTCGGGCATTGCACCTGAAGCGGCCGGGGCGCCAGCTCCGGATGGTTTCATCCGCCGCTGAATTCTTGAAGTGCGGTAGGCGTTCTCGCACGCGTTCATGAGCTCAAGCATCAGGGCAAAGGAGTGAGTGATCGTGGAAAGTTCGGCGGAGTCGACTTTTCTGAGCGCCGCGAGAGTTTTCTTCAGAACCCCGTATGCTTCATCCACCGAGAGACTGCGCAAGGAAGCCATCTCCTGACGCAAGGCTTCGATTCTCTCATACGCGGCGTCCCCTCGTTCTCGGCGGATGACTTCGCCCAGGAGAGCCACGGCATTTTTGACGAGCGCTTTGAGTTCGGGCGCAAGGCCAGAAGAATTTCCGGGGATCGCCTCCCGCTTCGCTCCGGAATTTTCGGATGCGGCGTCAGTTGAAGGGGGAGATACGGAACGACGTGCGCAATTCGGAGAAGGAGTCATGGGAGCAATCGATGCAAATTCCGCGCGGTCGGCTGAAAGCGTCACTGACACCCGTAACCAAAGGTCTCGATGATTGCCTGCGTCGCAGACTGTACGAGTTTTGTCTCGAGTTCAAGCAGACCGCTCCACTTTCAAGCCTGCGCCTCTGGTATCACTTCCGAGTTTTTGCGAGAATCGCGTTGAATTTATTTCCCTTTAAACTTCAATCCCCTTCAATTCTTTCGGAAAACCCATGCAGATTCGTGAAAAACTTCAGATTCTCGCTGATGCCGCCAAATACGACGCCTCGTGCGCCAGCAGTGGCTCCAAACGCAAGAACCCGGGCGGGCTCGGCAATGTCGAAGGCATGGGGATCTGCCATAGCTACACTCCGGACGGTCGCTGCGTTTCGCTTCTCAAGATTCTCCTCACCAATCACTGCATTTACGACTGCAGCTACTGCATCAACCGGGTATCGAGCAATGTGAAGCGGGCCAAGTTCACGCCCGAGGAAATCGTCTGGCTGACGATCGAGTTCTACCGCAGAAATTACATCGAAGGACTGTTCCTGAGTTCCGGAATCATCCGAAGTCCGGATGAGACGATGGAGGAAATGGTGACCGTCGCGCGCACGCTGCGTGAAGTCCATCAATTCGGCGGCTACATTCATCTGAAAGCGGTTGCCGGCGCATCGAAAGATCTGCTTCTTCAGGCGGGTCAATGGGCCGACCGCCTGAGTGCGAACATCGAGCTGCCTTCGCAGACGGATCTCGACCTTCTCGCCCCTGCCAAAAAAACCGCGGTCATCGAAAAAGCGATGGCGGACATCGCTGAAAAGATCATTGAGAATCGCGAGGAATCACGGCAGTCTCCATCAGCCTTTCTCGCAACTCCCTTGCCTGCGTCCCCCGCGCTTTCACCTTCGCTGGCAGCGATCCCTGTCAGCCTTCAACTCAATCCGGTCAATCAGGCCACGCCGAAAAAGCTTCCGCCCCTTGCAAAGAAAAAGCAGCCGCCGAAATTCGCTCCGGGTGGCCAGAGCACGCAGATGATCGTGGGGGCCACGCCGAGTTCGGACTCCGATATCCTCAGAACGGCCTCGGGCCTCTATGCGACTCACCATCTGAAGAGGGTCTATTATTCGGCCTTTTCGCCCATCCCCGCAGGAGATTCTCGTCTGCCACTGCTTGCTCCACCCCTGATTCGCGAGCACCGCCTCTATCAGGCGGATTGGCTCATGCGCTTTTACGGCTTCTCAGCCGAGGAGCTCACGTCCAAGGCCTCGCCCGACCTGGACCTGAAGAACGATCCCAAACTCGCCTGGGCCCTTCGAAACCGCGACTACTTTCCCATCGACATCAACCAGGCCGCGCGGGGTGCCCTGCTGCGCATCCCCGGCTTCGGAGTGAGAAACGTGGACCGTATTCTTGAGATCCGCAAATTTCACAAAGTCCGGATGGAGGATCTGGTCAAGCTCCGCCTGCCCCTGAACCGGGCCAAATACTTCATCATCACGGCCGATGCCGTGCAGGAGCGCAAGGACTTTGCAAAGGATCACGCCACTTCAGAAGCGAAACTGTCCTTGAAAGTCGCTCAGCCCGAACAACTCTCCCTGTTTGATGCCGCACTCTCCGCTCGCTCGGGAGAATTGTGACGTGCGGACCGTTTTCGTGGAACCCACTTTTGAATCCTGGAGACTGCAGGCCCGGAGGCTTCTGCAGGAAGGAGCGGTTCCAGCGGAAGTCTTCTTTCAGACCGAAGGCACAGAACAGAATTTCTTTCCCGGGCTTTTCGAAAATGTGACGACTCCTGCCTCCCTTGACTCCAGTGCCTCCACACTTCCGAAACTTCGAGTGCCCGCCGATTTCATCGCGCTGGCCGAAACGGTGGCCGATCACCGCGACGAGAGAAAGTGGGACCTGCTCTACCGAGTGCTCTGGCGGATCACGCATGGGGAGCCGCACCTTCTCAGCATGGCCATTGACTCCGACATGCGCGAACTGCTCACGATGGAAAAAGGCGTTCGTTTTGACTCTCACAAGATGAAGGCCTTCGTGCGCTTCAAAAAGATCGAGGTCCAGGCAGGGTCAGGAATCACGGATCATTACGTGGCCTGGCACTGTCCAGATCATCCGATCGTCCGCCGTGTGGCGCCGTTTTTTGAGAGACGCTTTCGCAGCATGAACTGGACGATCCTGACTCCTGATCATTCCGTCACCTGGAATGGGCAGGAACTGGTTTATGGGCCGGGCGTTCCCATTTCACAGGCTCCAAAAGCCGATGACCTCGAAGCGCTCTGGCTGACCTACTACAAGTCCACTTTCAATCCGGCCCGCATCAAGCTCAAGACCATGACCAAGGAGATGCCCACGCGCCACTGGCGAACGCTGCCCGAGACGCGGGCCATTCAGGATCTGCTCCGGGAATCTCCTGAACGCCTGCTGAAGATGTTTCAGGATCAGCCGCGCTCGGCTTCGGAGTTTTTCCCGAAGCTTCCCGAGGGGGAGAAAGCCACTCTCGAGGACCTCCGGAAAGCGGCCGCCGGATGCCGGGCCTGCGGGATCTGCGAAAAAGCGACCCAGACCATTTTTGGAGAAGGCCCCCCGGATGCGCAGATTGTACTCGTGGGCGAACAGCCCGGAGATCAGGAAGATCTTGAAGGGCGGCCCTTCATCGGCCCGGCTGGCGAACTTCTGAACCGCGCCCTTCGGGACGCCGGCCTGAATCGTCCCGGACTCTACCTCACCAACGCGGTCAAACACTTCAAATGGACTCCGCCCTCAGACCCCGAGCTCACTTCCCGAAAACGGATTCATCAACGCCCTTCCGCGAGTGAAATCGCCATCTGCAAGCCCTGGCTTTCGGCGGAGCTCTCCCTTCTGCGCCCAAAAGTGCTGATATGTCTTGGGGTTACCGCCGGACAATCGGTCCTCGGCAAGACCGTCAAACTCGGAGAAGAGCGCGGGCGCTTTCACGAAACGGCGTGGACGGCCCACACTTTTCTCACGACTCACCCGTCGGCGATTCTGCGAATGATGGATCCGGACTTGAAAAAGGCCGAATACGCGCGGTTTGTGTCTGAGCTGAAAACTGCCACTTCGGTCTTGCAGTCGCCCTCTCCTCAAATTTCCGCATAAAAAGGGGTTGCGCGTTACAACGCACTGCGCTATCAAGCCTTACAATTTGAATTTAGGGTGCCGGGGAGGCGCAGTGAAATGAAAACTCAATCGATGGGTCTGTTTGTGTACTCGGTCAAGAAATCGGCATCAGGTTCGCTCCAAACTCTGGCTTGGTCCCTTTCCCTGACCGTGACTTTGGGACTCTCAGCGAACACCGTGTTCGCTCAGGGTGACCGCGCACCTCTCATCAAGCCCTACCATGTCATGACTGCCGGAAGCGGTTGCTCGGCAGGAAAAGTGACTGTCGAAGCCAATTCAACGGGCGCCACCGTCAGGATGAAACTGAAGACTTCAGACGCCGAAGTGGGTGCCGATGCCGGGACCAATCTCGCACGCAAAGCCTGCACGGTCGCGATCTCCGCTCAGGTCCCCGTCGGTTACCAGCTCGGCATGATGTCCCCTGCTCTGCGTGTTTCGCACCAGCTCGGGGAATCCTCCACCGCTCTCTACGCTGCCGAATACTTCGTCGCTGGCGAAGAGAGCCCCGTCAACACTCGTCGCTTCACCGCGCTTCAATCGGCTGAAGATGCAGGCACTGGCACGGAAGTGCTCACGCTCTCGCTGAGCAAATCGACGATCTGGTCAGAATGTTCTCTTGCCAACGACAAACCTCTCACGAGTGATCGCCCGATCGAAAGCGGCACTGGCGCCATCTTCCGAATCAACACCTCGGTCGTTCTCAAGACCGACTCCGCTGAAGCTTCAAGCGCTTCCCTCCGTGGCTTTGAATCTGACGAAATCCAGTTCGTCCTCCGAAGCTGCCAGTAATTTTTCAGGACGGTTTTTCAACTCCAATCTTTTCGAAATCGGCGATGACTTCCAGTTGACACAAATGCTCTTTTTGGGCGTTGACGCTGGAGTTCATCGCCATTTTCGTGAATATCGCAGTCGTTTTGGAAAACGTTTTCAAATCATTTGACAACCACTCGACCTGACCATTACCTTGCCATTCAAGTAGATCAAAAACACGATTCGACGATGTGCTGAAGCAGGTGAAAAACCGGCACTGTCCCGCAACGGTAAAGGAAAGCGAAGGTTTGAATTCAAACCGGAATTTCCCAAGTCCGAACGCCTCGTCGCGCTGAAAACTGGAAGAGAACTCCCCGTTCCCGACCCGTCTTGGCAAGCCCTCCTGGGTAACCTTTCGAAGGAAAAGGTGTGCGATTGATCTCAGCAGTAAACTCGATCTCTGCTGCCGCTCCAGTAGAGTTTAAGAAACCCTAAAAGCAGTACCCAGACTCATTCAGATCAGCACCCCTCAGGGTGGCTGCGCGCTAACCCTTGCGCGCGGGCCAGGCGGAACTGCGCTTTTTCGCACCAGGATCGTTTTTACTCGGACCCACTGCGGCCCCTTACCCAAATTCAAGTTCATTCATATTTTAAGGAACCAGAAAGCTCATGCAAGTCATCAAGAGAGATGGAACTCAGGAAATCGTCAAAATTGAAAAGATTCTTCACGCCGTGAACCGCGCTTGTCGCGGGATCGATGGAGTTGAAGCGCTCGAAGTCGCCAAGCGCACCATCAGCGGCCTGCACCAGGGCAGCACGACCCAGGAACTCGACGATCTGTCGATCTCGAACGCCGTCATGCTCATGTCTGACGAACCCAACTATTCCAAAGTCGCAGCCCGCATGCTGGCTGAAAGCATCCGCAAGGAAGTGGGCCGTGATCTCGCTTTCCGCGATTATATCGCCATTGCCTCTGAAACCGGACTTTTGAGCGACTCCGTTCTGGGTCTCGCGAGCCAGGACTTTCAGACCATCGAATTCGCCATCCGCCACGAGCGCGACGACCTGTTTGAGTACTTCGGTCTCAAAACCGTCGCCGATCGTTACCTCCTGAGACACCCGGACACCCGCAAGATGATCGAGCGCCCGCAGTGGCTCTTCATGCGCGTGGCGCTGGGTCTTTCCAAAACCATCGAAGAAGCCCTCAAGTTCTACGACGTGATCAGCCAGTTTCATTACATGCCGGCGACTCCGACCCTCTTCAATTCTGGAACTCGCCATCCGCAGATGAGCTCCTGCTACCTGCTCACGGTCGGCGATGACAGTCTTGACGGCATCTACAAATCCATCACCGATTGCGCTCGCCTTTCGAAGTTCTCCGGCGGCATCGGCATTGACTGGACTCCGGTTCGCGCCAGCGGCGCTCTCATCCGCGGCACCAATGGCCTGAGCAACGGGATCCTTCCCTTCCTGAAGGTTTTCGACAGCTCCGTTCACGCCGTCAATCAGGGTGGCAAGCGCAAAGGCGCTGCAGCCGTCTATCTTGAACCGTGGCACGCTGACATCGAGAACTTTCTCGACCTGCGCAACAACACCGGCTCTGAAGAACGTCGCACTCATAACCTGAACCTCGCACTCTGGATCACCGACCTTTTCATGAAGCGTGTTGAGACGGATGGCATGTGGAGCCTCTTCTCTCCGGATCGGGTTCCCGGCCTCACTGATGCTTTCGGTGAAGAATTTGATGCACTTTATGTCAAGTACGAAGGCCAGGGCAAGGCGATGAAATCAGTCTCCGCCCGCCAGCTTTACGCCCGCATGATGCAGTGCCTGGCTGAAACCGGCAACGGCTGGATCTGCTTCAAGGACAAGGCGAATCTGCGCTCCGCTCAGACCGCCAAACCGGGAAACACCATTCACAGCTCCAACCTCTGCACGGAAATTCTTGAAGTCACGTCTTCGAAGGAAACCGCCGTCTGCAATCTCGGCAGCATCAACCTCTCCTCTTTCGTGAAAGCCGATCACAGCTTTGATTTCGAGCGCCTCAAGGGTGTCGTCGAAACGGCCGTGACTTTTCTCGACCGGGTGGTGGACATCAACTTCTATCCGACGACTGAAGCCAAGGCTTCAAATTCAAAATGGCGCCCAGTGGGCCTCGGCATCATGGGGCTTCAGGACGCGCTCTTCAAGATGCGTCTGCCTTTCACTTCTCCGAAGGCGATGGACATTTCATCCCGCATCTCTGAAACGATCTATTACCATGCGGTCAACGCCAGCATGAAGCTCGCTTCTGAAAACGGATCGTTCCCGGCCTTCAATGATTCTCGTTACGCCAATGCGGAACTTCAGGTTCAGCTGGCGACAAAGCATCAAGACGCGATGCCAGCACTCCATTTCGACTGGAATGGTCTTGCCGAAGCCGTCAAGCGCAACGGAATCCGAAACAGCCTTCTGATCGCCATCGCTCCAACCGCGACGATCGCTTCGATCGTCGGCAGCTTTGAAAGCATCGAGCCCCAGATCTCCAACTTCTTCAAGCGGGAGACTCTGAGCGGCGAATTTCTGCAAGTGAATCGCTACCTGATCGAGGATCTCAAGAAAGCCGGCATCTGGACTCCAGCGCTTCGCTCGAAGATCATCGCGGCCGATGGCTCCATTCAGGCGATCGAAGAAATTCCTGGCGAAATCCGCGATCTTTACAAGACCGTCTGGGAAATCTCCCAGAAGGACCTGATCGACATGGCTGCGGCGCGCTCGACTTTCATCTGTCAATCTCAATCCCTGAACCTCTTCATGGAAAACCCGAACATCGGAAAGCTCTCTTCGATGTACATGTACGCCTGGAAGCAAGGGATCAAGACGACTTACTACCTGCGCTCCCGTGCGAAGACGGCCATTCTGAAGACCACGACCAGTGCGGGAGACCGGGCGGAAGCTGCGGCGACCGCGTCCGGCAACTCGATGGACGCTGCAGGGGCTTCGGCACTGGCCAATCATGCGAACGCCCAGGCTGCAGCCGCTGCCGCGATGGTTGCTTCTCAGGCAGCAGTGGTCTGTTCTCTGGAGAACCCGGCCAGCTGCGACGCTTGTCAATAATTTGCCCAGATTCGGGTCGCGGTCGATTTGATTTCAAATCGCCCGCCTCTTACGCTCAATTCAAGCGAGCGAATTTCAGTTTAAAAACCATTTTTCATTCCCGAGACGGACGGGTTTCAGAAAAGAAACCCAAGAAAGAATTTTTATGATTCTCAGCCCAGAACTTGACCTTACTCTCAGACCGATGAAGTACCCTCAGTTCTTTCAGCTTTACAAGGACTCCATCAAGAACATCTGGACGACCGACGAAATTGACTTTTCCGTCGATTACGAGCACTTGCGTGACAAACTCACGCCGCAGGAATCCCACATGATCAAACGCCTCGTCGCTTTTTTCGCGACCGCGGATAATCTCGTGGCTCATAATCTCGTGCTGAATTTCTACAAACACATCAATTCGCCCGAATACCGCATGTTTCTTGGAAAGCAACTTTTTGACGAGATGCTGCACGTCGAAACCTATCTGCTCCTCGTGGACAACTACATTCCGGACGCGGACGAACGAAAAGCCGCGTTTGACGCCTACCAGGACATTCCGTCCGTGAAGCGAAAAGCGGACTTCTGTTTCAAGTACATGGACTCGATCAACAACCTTGACGTCCTCGATACGGATGCCAAGCGCAGACAGTTCGTGGAGAACCTGATCTGCTTCGCGGCCTGTGTCGAGGGCCTCTTCTTCTTCGGCTCGTTTGCTTACGTTTACTTCCTTCGCAACAAGGGCCTTCTTCCGGGTCTTGCGACTGCGACGAACTGGGTTTTCCGCGACGAGACGATTCACATTCAAGGAGCCATGAGCGCGATCCAGACGATCCGTCAGGAATACCCTCAGCTCTTTGACGCCGCCTTGACCGCCAAGGTCGAATTCATGGTCGACGAAGCCCTCGAAGTCGAAATGAATTTCTGTGAAGATGCGCTCAGCTTCGGAATCAGTGGGCTTTCACCTACCCTGATGCGCGAGTACCTGGAGTATGTCGCCGACCAGCGTCTGGTTCAGATGGGCTTCAAGAAGAAGTATCTGGCGAAGAACCCGTTCTCCTTCATGGTGCTTCAGGATCTCCAGCCTTTGACCAACTTTTTTGAAAAGCGCGTCACCGAGTACCAAAAAGGTTTCTCGACGAACAAGAGCTCGATTGTATTCGACGAAGCATTCTGAGTCGGATTCAAGACGAGGCGCCTCAAGCCGAGTCAAAACGGTTGCTGCTCGAGGCGATCGGATCAGAACCGAAAAGGCTTCTTGACGACGCCCTTCCAGCCGCGCGTTTCCGGAGCGGGTTTGAGCTCGTGGCCGTGGAAGTAGCCATTGCCCGAAGTCACGTCGACTCTCAGGACGCTCGTGTATTCACCTCTCTTCGCATTGAAGACGTTTTAAATCATGATCCCCGGGGCAGCATCGAGGTTCTCTTCAAGCACGAGTTGAAAGGGAGCGGCCTCCTTGTGAGTGCTCAGGTTTCTCTCTCTCTCTCTCTGTAAATTCCGTCAGATTCTTGACTGGAAAGTGCAAGGTTTTTGAAATCAGGGGCAAAGTGTGATTTTCAACGAAAGCTGCATCAGCACGGAGACCCAACTTATGGGCGAAAGCAATTGGACGACCCTGGCGACGATCAATCCGATGGCGACTGCCATGGTGGTACGCGTGCAGGTGCGTGTAGGCCAGTTGTCGCAGGCTCAGGAGATGCTCAAGGATCTTCAGGAGCCTGTGATGGAGTCAGCGGAGCCCAGCGTGAAAACCGAAATCACGCTCTGCCCCGCGTGCGGGAGCGACCGGATCGGAAAGGAGAGCACGACTGCGAAAAACTGTTTCACCGCTCTGTTAGGTCTGGTTTTCGGTGCACCCATGCGACGACAGAGCGGCAGAATGATTTGTGAAAGCTGCGGTGAGCGCCTGGGTGTGCTCTGACCCTCTGAAATCGAACTAGGGGTTGAGATCATCAGCCCGAGGTCTACCTGCCTGAATCCTCTGAGCACGTTCCTGCTGATAAGTCGCTTCTGCTCCTGACTCATCCTGATACCGAGTCGGAGGTCCGTAGAGCGGTATTTGCCCGGCCAGCTGATTCGACTTTTTTCCGGATTGATAAGCGAAGTCATTCGCGTTTGAAATCGCGTTGCCATCCTGAAAGTTCTGAGAGCCTGGGGAAGTGCGGGCGTTCTGATTTTTTCCTGCAAAACCTTCATCCCCCGCCGAAGCCCGGTCATGAGAAGGGTCTGAGGGCTGTGATGAACTGACTGCTGGGCATTGACAATTGCAGGTCAGATTGGATGCTTCCGCCCGGACCGCAGCCTGCCCTGCATTTTGCCTGGCAGCGAGAGACGAGCTGTTCGCTTCGGCGGCCAGCCCTTGCGGAGTGAAGTCACTGCCCGGTGGGACTGCCCCCGTTCGAAGCCCCTCGGGCACGATCACCGTGATGCCATTGGGCCCCGTTTTGAAAACTCCGCTCTCTCCGTAAGGAACCAATCCTTGCGGGGCTGGGTTGGTGTAAACCTGGGCCTCAGCTCGACGCTCAAGCCAATGGTTGCTCACCAGCCAACCGGCTTGGAGCACTGCGAGACTCGTCATTCCGATCACGAAACTTTTGATGCAGATTTTTGGCCCGACCATGACTCGATCCTGCTGCAACGATCAAGCCCATGAATGCCCAAGGCTGCTGATCAGTTCCTGCATCTTCTCAAAGTGAGGTCCTTTCCAATAGACCCGTCTGCAGGACTGACATTGAAAGAACTCTTCATAGTGGACACGAGTCTGCGGAAGCAGCAGATGCTCAATTGACTTCTTGGGCACTTCGGTCAGCAGCCCATTGCAGGACAGGCAACGCGTGAAAGGCCTGACCTGCTGCCTGAGAAGTGCGAAGTGTTCAAAGACTTCCGTCACCTGAAGTTTTGGATCCGTCGCGCGCACCCAACGTCCGTGCACCACCCGGGTCCTCTTGAGAAGTCCGATATCGCGCGTGAGGAGAATTCGGTTCTCGCGAGCCGAGATCTCAGCGAGATCCGGATCATCGGCATGCTGATGCCAGTGAGTATCGATTCCAAGCAGACGCAGATAAGCGGCGAGCCTGCCCAGATGACCATCGAGAACCAGCCGGAGTTCCCCCATCAATCCCAGCTCCGGGCGCAGCTCCGGTTGAAAATCCGGAACTTTCTGCGAAAGGAGATCTTCGACTTCGAACTCATCCCCGACTTCAAGCTTGAGGTCCCAGCTGACCGCCTTTTGAGAGCCGCACCTCGTGAGGAGAATCTTCCCGACTTCGACATGAGGAACACCCAGCGCTTCAATCACGTCCTTGACCGAAGGCGAACCGCGGAATGAATGCGAGATCGTCTCTCGAGTCGCGATGAAATCCAAGAGTTCGTCCCTGAACGTGAATCGTGCAGTTTTCACCCGCCGACACTCCGTAATTTCACTACCGGTGGCTCATCTGAAGAAAGAAGATTTAACGGTGGAAGTCTTCTTCGTTTTACCGCCGCCTTTTGCGCTTTTGCGCCTTTTTCTGACCGGCGTCGCGCCTTTTTTGGGAAATGCGAGGGTGATGCTCCCCTGCTCAGCTTTGACGGCCTTGCGTCCCGCCGCCGTGAGAGCGGCACGCTGGTAAGTGATGCACTTGCCGTCTTTTTCAAATGCGTCTTCCTTCAGCGTGATCATCTCCGCGCGGGCCAGGCCTCGGAGCAGGTGCTCGTATTCTTTACGCTCAACGGGAGGATCCACGCGCTTCACTCGAGGGTTTTCAGCGAACGCTTCCGTGAAAAGTCTTCCAGTCCCCATGCCGTCCTGGGTGTCGAAATGATTCAGAACGCTGAGGATTCTGAGAATGGACTTCTGTTCCTGCGGATTCGCTTCACGGTGAAGCTGCAGCACACTGAGCTCCGGAGCACAGACGTCACAAAGACCACAGGTAGCGGCCGAATCCGTCTGATCTCCGAAATGATTCACCAGGTGGAGCATGCGGCAGCCGGAAGACTCGGCGTACTTCGCGATGAGAGACAGCTGTGCAAGTTTGTGGTCCCGTTGCGAAGTGTAGCTTTTGATCCAGTCGGGATTCGTGCCACGCATGAGGTCACCCTGCATGTCCGTCGTCACGGCACCATGCACACGCATTTTCATGAGCGCCTTCTCAAAGACATCAGGTTCGATTTTGAGCCGAGCCCGAAGTGGATCCGCAACCAGGGCCGAACCCTGGGAAAGTTCAGCATAGATCCGCTTCAAAGTGACGGGTTCAGGATAATCCCGCGTGTGAAACCATTCGTGGGTGCGGCGATCCACATAAGCATGCATCAGCACTGCTCGCGAATTCTTTCCGTCGCGGCCTGCACGCCCGATCTCCTGATAGTAGCCTTCGACACTCGCGGGGAGCGCCGTATGGATCACCATTCGAACATCACTCTTGTCGATCCCCATGCCGAAGGCGATGGTGGCGACGATCATGTTGAGTTTGCCATCAAGAAAAGATGCCTGGATGGTCTCGCGCGACTCGGGCGTCAGACCAGCATGATAAGCCGAACAGGGTCCGATCTTCTTGAGCTGAGTCGCGAGATCTTCGGCTTCCTTGCGAGTCGGAGCGTAAACGATGGCGGGCAGATGCGCCGGATTTTTCAGAAGCTCCAGCACCGCGGGAGCCCGCTCGGAAGGATTGAGCTCCACCACTTCGATTCCGATATTGGATCTCCGGAAACCATGAATGAAACGGAGGCCTTCGCCGAGTCCGAGCTGCGTGACGATATCGTCCTGAACTTTGGCGGTCGCCGTCGCGGTCAGAGCGATGACGGGTGCGGGTCTCAGCATCGGCAGACGTTGACCGAGCATGCGGTATTCGGGTCTGAAATCATGCCCCCACTGCGAGATGCAGTGAGCTTCATCGATCGCGATGAGCGAAGGTTTGCGCTTGGCGAGCATTTCGATGAAACCGGGGACGGCGAGACGCTCGGGTGCGATGAAGAGAAAATCCAGTCGTCCCGAAAGGTAGTCGATGCAGACCTGGCGTGAAGCCGCGCGGTCACGACCGGCGTGAATGCGTTCCGCTTTCAGGCCGAGCTTCTGAAGTCTGATGGCCTGATCTTCCATCAGAGCGATCAAAGGGCTGATCACGAGTGTCGTCCCCGGCCTGGCAAGTCCAGGCAACTGGTAACAGAGAGACTTTCCAGCTCCGGTTGGCATCACGAGCAGCAGATCTTTGCCAGAAACCGCCGCTTCGCAGACTTCTTCCTGATAGGGGCGAAAGGAATCAAACCCAAAAGTGGATTTGAGAATCGACCTTAAAATCGAGGGGGATTCCGAAGGGAGCATGGCTCTGAAACTAGCCTTACGCCCTTGGTCATGCAAGCAGTTCGTGAACTCTTACGCATTGTGTTCAGAGATCTTTGATGAGATCAAAGAGCCATGAAACTGAAGAGAGTTCTGATCACCGGTGCAAGTGAAGGAATTGGCAGGGCATTTTCCAAGCGGCTCGCCGTCGAAGGCTACACGGTGACGGCTGTGGCCAGAAATGAAGCGCGGTTGACTTCCCTGCTCTCTGAACTCAATGCACTGACGCCTGATCCAAGGGCCAGCCAGCACTCTTTTTTTGTAGCTGATCTTTCGACGGAAGTCGGACGGACTCAGATGACCCAGCAGCTCCAGACTCAGCATTATGAACTCCTGATCAACAATGCAGGTTACGGAACCTACGCTCCGTTTCCCGGAACTGAACTCAGTCACTTTCAAAAGATGACTTCGCTCAACTGTGATGCGCTCGTCGCACTGTCTCACGCCTTTCTGAAGAACTCCGTGCGCGGTGACGCCCTGATCAATGTCGCGTCCGTGCTTTCGTTTCTGCCAATGCCTGCGAATGCGCTCTATGCCGCGACGAAGGCTTTCGTGAACTCATTTTCTGAGTCGCTCTGGTACCAGCAGAAGGAACGCGGCGTCTATGTGATGAATCTCTGCCCGGGAGCCACCCGCACGAATTTTCACACTCGCTCAGGCGGCGACGACAGCGAAGTTCCCGACTTCGTCTCACAAACCCCTGAAGAAGTCGTCGACTGCGCCTTCAAAGCACTCGTGAAACGTTCACGACCCACCGTGATTTCAGGTTGGAAGAATCGATTGATGATCGCACTCAGTCGCGTGCTCCCGCGCAAACTCCTGGTTTCGATCATGGGCAAAGCGCGCTGACCGCCGGCTTCAGATCGCCTTGTCCGGCTTCTGATCCTTGGCTTTCGATTTCGCGCGGGCGACTTTCATGCCGACTGAAGCTCCGAGTCCGATCAATACCGCGGCGACGGAACTGAAGAACGGATAGCCACCCGTATGCGGCTTCTTTCTGGCCCTGGCTGCGGTGTCGAAGCGCAAAACATTCGAATTTTCACCGACCTGTGCCGCAGTCATTCCGAGAGATGAAGTGGCCTTTCTCCAGGGAGAATTCTTTTCTCCCTCGTCGCCGGAAAAAGCATCCGAAATCGAAGCTTGGGACTTCTTTCCGGAGCCGGCTGGTCCATGCGCTGAGCTTCGAACGCCCGCACTCTCGAGTTGTTTGGGTGTGGCCCCTGACTTTCTCGCGCCGTCCGACGGCAGGATTTTGCGGCCGAAGTGCTCGGAATAGACCCGTGTGAACTCCGCACCGAAAAACAGGATCATGGATGAGTAGAACACCCAGGTCAGCAGGATCAGGACCGAGCCTGCGGCGCCGTAACTTGATGAAAAAGCGCTGTTGCCCAGATATGCGCCGATCGCGAATTTTCCCACCGTGAACAGAAAAGCGGTCGCCGTCGCTCCGACCCAGACGTCCTGCCACCGAATCTTCGCATCAGGAAGGTACTTGTACATCATCGCGAAGAGCGAAGAGATCACTCCAAAGGAAATGACGAAGTTCAAGGCTTTCCACATCCCTTCGCCGCCCGGCAGACGGCTGCTGAGAAATCCGCCCAAGGCCCCGAGCGCGGCAGAGAGCGCGAGGGAGACCAGGAGAAGAAATCCTACGACCAGCACCATCGCAAAAGACAAGAACCGGTCTTTTATGGCCTGCAAAAAGCTATTCCTCGGTTTGGGCTCCACATTCCAGATCATGTTGAGAGAGGTCTGAAGCTGGGTGAAGACTCCTGAAGCACCGAAAAGCAGAGCGCCGATCCCGATGACCGTGGCAACGATCCCGCTGCCTTTGCCCTGCTGACTCGCGCCCTTGATCATGTCCTCAATCGCGTGAGCCCCGGATTGCCCGACCAGGCCCTGCATGGCAGTCGTGATCTCTCCCCGCGCGGCTTCAGCTCCAAAAACCAATGCTGCGACGGCGATGGTGATGATCAGGAGAGGTGCGATCGAAAACACCGTGTAATACGAAAGCGCCGCGGCATGAATGGGCACCTTGTCTTGAGTCCAGTAGTTGACGGAATCCTTGATCAGACTGAGAGCGGCTTTGGGTTTCATCCCTCGGACTGATCGCAAACGCTGTGCCTCGGACCTCTCAAAACAGCGTGGTCGCCCGTTGAAGTCACCGAGCCGAAGTGAAAGTCACCCAGGCCTGCAGCGGACTTCTCGTCAACGCGCGTCTTTCTTCGGTTTTCAGCGACCCCGGATGCAATAAGAAAAAATGCCCTGAGCGTACACACTGTACGCTCAGGGCAGAAAAAGTTCTCTTCCCCAAAGGGCTCAGCCCGAGCAGCCCAGATCGTTCTCGGGAATCATTCAAATGAAAATGCCAGCTGCCCGGCAGGACAACTGGCTTTCACGAAAATCTGATCTTCAGGACTTCACGATCCCGCAGAACGGGATCAGGATTTCAAGGAAGCGGCCCAGTCGGCGACGATGTTCACGCCTTCATTGACGAACGGCAATTCAAGATCCTTGAACTTATGCTCACGATCCTTGCGGCTCGCCTGTTCAGCTTTCTTGCCATCCTTCTTCGCGCTCTTCTCGGCTTTCTTGCGAATGTCCGAGATCTTGATCATGTCCTTGTTCTTGGCCGAATCCTCGAGTTCCTTTTTGAGTTCTGCGAATTTCGGATCCTTCGCCACGCGGTCCTTGGACTTTGCGGCAAGCCTGGTCACGAGAGCTTCATCCACCGGATTCCAGTGCTTGGCAGGCTCTGCGGTGTTGGCATCAGGAGACAGAAAAGGCGCCACCTTCTGCGGAGCCAGCGAGTAGTCCATCGTCTTTTCGCCAACGTCTTCATTGTTGAAGATCGAAGGAACGAGGATGTCCGAGTGGACTCCCGCATGCTGTGTGGAATTTCCACCGGGCAGAAAGAACATGCCGGTCGTGACTTTCATCCCGCCGAGATTGGCCGGAAGCCCGGACAGAGCCTGGACGGTGCCTTTTCCAAAAGTGTGATCTCCACCGACGATCAGCGCGCGTTTATAATCCTTGAGCGCGCCGGAAAGAATTTCGGAAGCGGATGCGCTCAAGCGCGTGATGAGGACCACGAGGGGTCCATTGTACTGTACATCCTCATCCTTGTCCTCGAGCACTTCGACTTCGTTGGCGCTGTTCTTGGTTGCGACGATCCCGCCGCGTTTGACGAAAAGTCCGGAGATCCGAACCGCATCTTCAAGAAGTCCACCGCCGTTGCGGGAGAGATCCAGCACGATGCCGTCGACTTTGTTCTTCTTGGCTTCCTCAAGCAGCTTTTTGACGTCGGCATAACCGGAGCGTCCACCCTTTTCTCCGCCGTAAAAAGAAGGCAAATCAAGCACACCGATCTTGAGCTTCTTGCCGTTCTCCTCACGAGTCTGGTAGCTGATCTTCGCAGCCTGCTCCTTGATGTCAATCTTGTCGCGGTTGATGGTGACATCAAAGGTTTCAGTCTTCTCACCCTGGCGAAGAATCGTCAGAGTGACCTTGGTCCCCTTTTTGCCTCGAATCATGCGGACGACGTCACGCAGATCCATATCCATCACGGGCACGGGCTTGGCACCGGCTTGAGAGACGGCGATGATCTTGTCTTTTGGACGAAGCAGATTGAGCTTCTCAGCCCCACCACCCGGAATCAGGTCCTCAATGACGGTGAAACCATCCTGAGTGCTGAGCGAAGCTCCGATGCCTTCGAGTGACAGCTGCATCTGGATCTGAAAGTCTTCCATCGTTTCCTGAGACATGAAACTTGAGTGAGGGTCGAGTGCCGTCGCGAAAGCTTCAGCGTAATTGACGACCATATCGCCTTCGTCCATGCGCTTCTTCAGGCTCTTGGAAAGCAGTTCATAACGGTGAATGAGCTGCTTTTTCGCATCCGGAAGTTTCATGTCGGCGATCAGATAATTGGAAATCTGAAAGTGAACCATCTTCTTGAGCAAGGCCTGACGCTCTTCGGGAGTCTTCGCGTAACCGCGCTTTTCAGGATCAACCACGAGTTGCACGGTCTCGTCGAGCTTGTAATCCTTGCCGAGAAAAGTCTTCACGAAAGCTTCATCTTCCTGCGCGCGGGCGATGAGAAGCCTGGAGGCATCAGTGAGCTCCGCGCAGTTGCCGGCCTTCATCGTGTTGAAGACCGGTGGAATATCCTTCTTCAGTTTCGCGGCATCTGACGCGAGAAACAGAGTCTTGGAGGGATCCAGGCTTTTGATGAACTGGTCCACCGTGTGACTCTTCACTTCGTCCGAAAGGGTGTGCACCGAATAATGACTTCTCAAATACGCATCAAACAACAGGGGCAGATGCTCACACTGCAGAGTCGCAGCGAATGACGAGACGGAGCAAACCTGACTGATGAAGATCAATGGAAGAAGATATTTTGCTTTTCGGCTCAGCATAGAGTGTCCCCAGCGCATGTGGTGTGAAGTGTCGCGCGACGCTTCGAGTTTTCGTGCATAAAGCACAATGTTAATGCGCCCTTGTCATTTAAACAAGGTGGAGGATTATTGACGCCCGCTTAAGTTCAATTAAAGATTTTTAATCTTCATTGAGATTTGAATTCGGTCCAGAGCTGGTCGATCACGAGCAGCAACTGCGGGCGCTCCACCAGGTAGGAAAGCTTCGAGAAGGTCTTGGGTGCCGGGAAGATGGACAGGTTGGAAGTGAGTTTCGGATCGAGCAACTTCATCGCTTCCGCGTTGGGAGATGGGAAGAAAGTGTTCTCCGTGAAATTCCGGGCTGCCTGTTTCTCAAGAAACTTGTTCATGAAAAGGAGAGCCAGGGCAGGATCTGCCGCATTTTTCGGGATCGCAAGGTTGTCCGTCCAGAGAGTTGCCCCCTCTTCCGGGATCACATACTTGACGTCGGCGGTTTCCTTCATGACTTTCAAAGCGTCTCCGGAAAAAGTCTGGCACAGTGCGCACTCTTCATTGAGCATGACCGGCTTGGGTTCTGAAGTGAAAAGTCGGACGTTCTGCTTGTGAGCCTTCAGATAAGTGAAGGCACTGCGCACATCCGCTTCAGTGGCCGTTGCCCACTTCTTTCCCTGAATCAGGAGCGCCACATGAAGGACTTCTTTGGCGTCATCCAGAAGGGTGACCTGCTTGCTGAAACGCGCGTCTTCGAACAGCGTTTTCCAGGAAAGGCCTTTGGAGAGGTCCAGGCCTGGAGCGAACTTGGAGAAAAGTTTCGTCTGCACCGCCAGGCCGGAGGTTCCCCAGGAAAACGGAACGACGTGGGTCAGCCCGGGATCGTAAGTGGGGTTCTGAAACTCCTTGCCATACTCAGTGAGAAACGTGAGCTTCGAGTGGTCCAGCGGCTGCAGCAGCCCCAGCTTGATCATGTTGCCAGACATGTAATCGGATGGACTCACGAGATCATAACCTCTGGAGTTGGACTGAACCGTCGCCTGCACTTTGGCCAGCATCTCTTCGTTGGACGAAAAGAAGTCGAGGACGACTTTGGCGTGATTTTCCTTTTCAAACTGCTTGATGAAGTCATCTGAAATGTAATCTGACCAGATGAAGATATGGAGCTCACGCACGGGAGCCGTCGCTGCCGTCGTCGCAGCGGTACCCGAGCCAGCACTCCCCTGCTGGGATTTTGAAGTGCAGCCTCCCAGGACCGTCACGGCCAACGCTGCCATCCCCAGCAGAGTCGCCTGCACCTGAGACTTCAGGTTCCAGGCCCTTGAAACTTTCATGGAACCATTACGTGAAGCGCTTACGCCTGAGTGAGTGAAGGAAGAGCGTTTGCCGACTTGAGCTTGGATTTGAGCCATAGTTGAGTGACTAAAACAGCTAGCAGAGAAAAGCAAAACAGAATGAGGGAAAGAGCGTAGATTTCAGGTCCGATCCGAACTTTCATCATGCTGTAGAGCTGGATGGGAAGGGTCATCTGGGAGAGCCCCTTGACGAAGAAACTGATGAAGAAATCATCCAGGGACAGGGAAAAACACGTCACCCAGGAAGCCAGCAGGCCGGGAGCGATCTGCGGAAAGATCGCATGCCGAAAGACCTGAGCCGGACTGGCGCCGAGATCATGAGCTGCATCAATGAGTCCGCGGTCCAGCGTCTCGACTCGAGCCTTCATGGCCAGCGTGGCGAAGCTGAAGCAGAAGGCGACGTGAGATGCCACCAGAGTCCCCCAACCAAAGGGGGTGCCGAGAAAGATGTACCAGACCAGAAACGACAACCCCATGGCGATCTCGGGCAGAACCATGGGAAAGATCAGCCCGGTCTCGATCAACCAGCCCTTGAATCGCGGCATCCCGGGCAGGGCGAAAGCCGTGATCATCCCGAAAAAAGTCGCGAGAGTCGCGGCCACGAACGCGAGCCCAAAACTCTGGGTGGCGGCCGAGAGGATGTCCTCACGGGTCATGAGCCTGGCAAACGCTTCGACGCTCGCACCTCGGTAAGCCACCCACATGAGCGGAGACCAGAGAAACGCGATGACCAGGATCGCAAAACCGGTCAGCGCCTTCATGTAGCCGCACCTTTGGCTTTGGCCACTCCGTTGAAGAGCGGGAGCACGATCAGAGTTCCGATCACGACGATCATGATCGTTGCAGCCCCCAGAGGCCAGTTGCGTGCCGTGAGAAATTGATTCTGCAGAAAGGAACCCAGAAGAAAGTAATTGCCGCCGCCGACGAGTTCAGGAATCAGAAACTCACCGAGGGAAGGAACGAACACGAAGAGTGCCGCGACGGACACGCCGCTCCTGGTCAGGGGCCAGAGGATCCGGGTCAGAACCTGGACTCGCCCGGCCCCGAGATCCTTAGCGGCTTCGATCAGGGAGTAATGGATCTTTTCCATCGAGGCGAAGATCGGCAGGACTGCAAACGGCAGGTAATTGTACACCATCGCGCTCAGGATGCCTGGCGCCTTGTAGATCCAGTCAAAACCGAACGGATGCAGGCGCAGGACGTCGACAAAGGCCAGAATGCGCACCAGAAAACTCGTCCAGAACGGAACCAGAATCAGCGTGATCACCCAGAGTCTTGCCGAAGGTTTGCAGCGGTACATGAAATAACTGAATGGATAGGCCGCCAGCAGCGTGACCACCGTGTTCGCGGCCGCGAAGAGGAGCGTCGTGAAGAGCACTTTGCCATAAAGTGGATTGAGCAAAGTCCGGTAGGCGGTCCATTCAAATGCGATCTGGGTTTCCCCCAGTTCCGTCCGGTGAGAAAAACTCATGATGAGGAGGACCGCCATGGGCGCCACGATGAAGAAGAGAAACCAGATCCCGAATGGAGCGAGAAGCAGCGCACGCTGAAATTTCTCAACACCGGCTCCGAGCGGTGCTCTCGCCTGATCGCGGAACTGCTGCCGAAGTTTACGAACCATGAACGGACCAGGCTTCGTCGACTTTCCATGAAATCAGGATCTCGTCATTCTGGGTCACGGCCGGGAGCTCACTCCCGGGCAGACTGATGAGGTGCTGGCGATCCGTGGCATCCACGACTTTGAGGAGTCGATTCTGTCCCAGATAAGCCATTTCGAGCAACCGTCCCGGCAGTCCGACGGACCCCGCGCTCAGAGTCGCATCGAGTTTTCTGACTTTGAGATTCTCCGGACGAATCATCCACTCGGCTCCAGTCGCGAGATCCGGAGTGCGAGTGCCTGAGGCCCGGAGGTTCCTGAGCTGCTCGGGCCCCATGAAATTGGCCTGACCGATGAAAGACGCGACGAAGCGGGATTTCGGCTGAGTGTAGATCTCCTCGGGAGACCCCACCTGCTCCAGAAGTCCGGCATTCATCACGCCGATGCGGTCCGAAAGCACCATCGCTTCAGTCTGGTCGTGAGTGACGAAAATGAAAGTCATGCCCAGTTTTCTACGAAGAGCCAGAAGCTCGAGCTGCATGCGTTCCCGCAACTTCAGATCAAGGGCCGAGAGGGGCTCATCGAGCAGAAGAATCTTCGGACCCGTGATGAGTGCGCGCGCGAGGGCCACGCGCTGCTGCTCGCCGCCTGAGAGCTGCGCGACATTTCGGTTGGCCAGCTTGCCAATCTCCAGCAGATCAATGAAGATTGCCGCCTGCTTCTTGATTTCAAATTCCGGCTTCTTCTGCATGCGAAGTCCAAAGACCACATTTTCAAACACACTCAGGTGCGGAAAAAGCGCGTACCTCTGAAAGACCGTCCGAATGTCGCGGTACTGCGACGGAAGATCCGTGATGTCCTTCGAATCGAGATGGATCCGGCCGGCATCGGGCTTTTCAAAGCCTCCGATCATTCGAAGCGTCGTCGTCTTGCCACAACCCGAAGGTCCGAGAAGCGAGAACCCCTCCCCCGCCGGCACTTCAAGGGACACTTCCTGAACTCCTGAAATGCTGTCGCCGGACTGGTACACTTTCCGCAATCTCTGGAGACTGAGTCCAGAGGCACCGGGCGAGCTTGAAATGGGGTTTACGGAGGGTGTCATGGTCCTTGATTCTAAGGCCCCGGTGGCCTTTCTCAAATGCAAATTTTCAGATACTGAAAGGGAATATGCCCCACTCCTACCGCACTCCTGACTGGGGTCAACTCAAATGCTGAAACGCGGCTCAGTCCTTGACCTCACTCGCGGAAAAGTGACCCGGGTCCAAAACCCTGTCCGGCACCAGGTGGTGATCACCATGCGGTTTTATCCCCGCTTCGTCCCCAGAGAGCAGGCGGATGCCTACATCCGGGCTCTTGCCCCCGCGGCCGAGCTTTTTTCTGAGTTCAAGGAGCGGCAACGGAAGCTGGCCAACCACAATTCCGCCTTCTACCTCGTCAAGTATGAAGAACGCTTCGCCCTCACTCCAGCGGGAATCCAGGAACTGAAAAAACTCAGCGAACTTTCGAAAACTCAGGACGTCACCCTGATCTGCCAGTGTCAGGATTTCGAACGTTGCCACACGGATCTGCTCCTGCTCATGGCCCGAAAGTACTTTCAAGCGCCCATTCAGGGGCCCATTTTTGACTACCCGGATTTCACTCGCCGGCTGACGGAAGCGCCGGAGCCTGAAGATCTTTCTCGGGGAGCGTAGACGCTGGAGCCTTTTGAGACCCCGGCGACTTTTGAGCGGGCGGTTTTCTGGCTCCTTTTTGATCAAAGCGCTTGATGAAATCACACTTCTGGCAAAGTTCTTCGACGCACTTCTTTTCCTGAAAGCCACGCTCCATCCGAACGGCGCGCTCGCCCTTCAGGATGGCATCGAGAGCCTGATCCTTGCAATTGCCAAGATTCAGCACCGCTTCCTTGTCCAGGCAACACGGAACGACTGTCCCGTCCGCATGCACGCCGAAATGATTGGAGAGTCCGTGACAGAAACCCGACTCGGAACGAACCGGCAACGCGAGCGATGGCCATTCAAAACGGGAATCGAAATTCAGGTAGAGCCTGCCCTGGATCCGGTGCCCCTTCTTGCGTTTGAGATCGACCGTGGCTGGATCGAAGCTGAAATCATACTCCTTTTCAATCTTTTCCCGGATCTGGGCATTCTTGCGAGTCATGGATACGGGATCCTTCAGATCCCAGACTCTGAAATTGATGTAGAGATCCGGACGCTTCTCTGAAGCTTCCCGGACGAAGGTGAAAAGTTTTGCCAGGTAGCGCGTGACATCCTTTTCTTCGCCAAAGTTCGCCTCAAAGCTGTGCACTGAAAAATTGACCTGCCTCACGATCGGGCGCAGAAGGATCTCACGGCGAGCTTCATCCAGCAGTGTTCCGTTGGTCGTGAGATTGATCGGAGTCTGAAACTCCGCGCAGATATCCACGAAGCGTGAAAGTTCGGGGTGCCCCAGCGGCTCACCCATCAGGTGCAGACAGACTTCATCCGTCAGAGGTGCCACTTGCGCCAGAATCTTTCGAAACAGCGGCTCCTGCATGACGGTCTTCTCGCGGTGCACTTCAGGACAGAAGTTGCACTGCAGGTTGCAGATGTTGCTGATCTCGATGTTGACTCGTCGGTACTTTTTCAAGAAATCCGGTCCTGCACGAACTTTCGGATGATCGGGAGCTCTTTGCGCGGTTCAATGAAGTGACCTTTCAGAAACTCCTGATACTCGAGCTTGAAGCCGCCGTCCTGAAGTTCCTTCATCTGGGCTCGGGTGCGCTCCACCGGCAGCATCTCATCGATCGTGCCATGGGTGATGAGCCAATCGGCTCCATGACTGGCCCCTTGAACGGTGTTGTGAATGACTTCCTGATTCGCTTCTTCAAGCAGTGCCTTCGGGTCATGACAATACCCACTGACGCCGATATATCCTGCCAGTCGATTCGAATAACGTGCCCCGAATTCCAGAGTCATCAGGCATCCTTGGGAAAAACCGAAGAGAAAAGTCCTGGAGAGGTCCACCCCGGATGCTTCAAGCTGCTCGAAAACTCGAGCGAGCTTTGCGGACGAGTTCAGAATCCCGGGCAATTGATTCGGTGGGAGATCATACCAGCTGAAACCAGGACCGTAAGGATTCGGAGCATTGAGAAGGAGAAAACTGAGTTCCGGAATGCCCAGACTCTTCTGCCAGTCCTGAAATCCTTCCACCGAGTCCCCACGTCCATGCAGCACGACCATGAGCCACGGACTGCCCGACACCGGGCTGGGCTGCCAGAGAGACTCGAGAGCGTTGACATGCGGGGCGCCGACAGGATTTTCCATAGATCGACTCTACCCCATTTGATCCGGATTTTCCCTCTAGAATTGCGATTTCATGACCTGGACTTGAGGGCAGCGATGGCTTTGGCCAGCACGAGAAAGGCACAACAAGCCAGGGTCATGCAAGCACCCGTCGGGAACGAAAAAAGAAAGGAAAACAAGTACCCGAGAAACGCCGAGAGTCCCCCGATCAAGGCAGAAGCGACGAAGCTCACGCCAAGATTTGAAAACAGGGCCAGGGCTGCCATGGGCGGGATCACCGAAAAGGCGAAGACCGGAAGGGCTCCAATCGTGCGGGTGCCGAGACTGATGACGATCCCGAGCGAAATGAGCAGGAACACCCGCAGACCCACCACGGGGTAACGCAGGGTTGATGCCATGGTTGGATCAAAGGAGACGAAGAGCAGATCCTTTCTCAGCCAGATGTGAAAGATGAAAATCGGCACTGCCACCCAGGCAAGCAGCCCGAGATGAGCGGCATCGACCGCGACGGCATTTCCGAAAAGAATATTGGAAACGTCATGGGCCCCTTGCGTGAGGCGGTCTCCCACCAGCAGAAGTCCGGCAGTCGAAAAAAGATACACGGCACCGATCAAAGACTCCGCCGATTTCGAGCGGTCCGCGATCTTGGCCTGAGCCTGGCCCGCCATCGCGGTGGCAAAGGTTCCGGTCAGAAGCGCGGCGAGCCCAAGTGGGATCACATCTTCATAGGGATGCTGAGCCTGAATCAGCTGCAGCTGGGCGAGAAAGAACGCAAGCATGACGCCCAGACTTGAGATCTGGGACATGGCGGCTGAAACGAACACGATTCGGTGCAGGATGACATAAATCCCGAGAAAACCACAGACGAGGCCGAGCAGTGAACCTGCGATCACGGCATTTCGCCAGAGTTCCCAGGACGCCAGAAAAAACGAGATTTTTTCAGTCATGATTGAATTCTCCCGCGGCCCTGCAGCAGCTCAGAAGGCTTGCCCACTTTTGCGGATTGATGATCACGGTCCAGAAGAATCACCTGGTCGGAAACTTCAGCGACGAGGTCGATGAAATGGTTGACCATCAGAATGGCCGCCTTTTGCTGAGCGGCGAGTTCCAGAGTCATCGCCATCGCCTCTTTCGCGCCCTTTTCATCCATCGAGGCCGTAGGCTCATCAAGCACGAGGAGGTGGGGCTCCGTGCAAAGCGCTCGCGCGAGGAGTACACGCTGCTGTTCGCCTCCCGAGAGAGTTCTGAAGAGCCTCCTCGTCAGATGCGACGCGCGGGTCGCGAGCAGGGATGTTTCGATCACTTCGTGATCTTTTGAAGTGAGACGCTTCCCCACTCCGCGGATCCCGTACCTGCCCGTTTCAACGAGGTCCTTCACGCTCACCGGATAGATCGGATCCATCGCTTCTCTTTGCGGGACGTAGCCGATTCGAGCGTCGACCTGAAACAGAATATCGCCCGAGATCTTCGGATTGAGTCCAAGGAGAGTCTTGAGCAGAGTGGATTTGCCAGAACCATTGTGACCCACGATCGAAGTCACCTGACCGGGAAAGAGTTGAAAGGAAACGGCAGGCAACACGGCGGACTTGGAATAGCCCACGACGAGTGCCTGCACATCCAAAAGTGGCAAAGACGGCGAAACGGAAGCACCTTGAGTTTGAATCATCCTATTTCAGCTTGCTCACGATGGTCTCAAAAACATCAGAATAAGTCTTCGCTTCCGGGGTACCCAGAACTTCAGTCGGCAGGACCACGAGCTTCGCGCCGGTCTGGCGTGAAACTTCTTCGGCCGCACCGATCGGATAGTAAGGCTCCATGACGATCAATTTCACTTTCTTCTCCTTCATGAGATTGATCAGATGAGCCACATGATCCGGTGAGGGAGGGATACCGGGCTTGGGCTCAAGGAAGCCGACTTCATCCAGGCCCACCCAGTCCGAGAAATAGATCCAGCTTCGGTGATAAGTCACCACGGGCTTTCCCTTGAGCGATGCCAGTGACTTCTGCCAGATCGCGATTTTTTCACTCAGGGACTTCGCGTAAGCATCCGCGCGTTGATGAAAACCTGCCGCCTTTGAAGGCTCAAGCCTGGACAGGCGATCCGCGATTGCCTTGGCCATCACCCCGCCGTTGCGCGGATCGAGCATGAAGTGAGGATTGCCTCCAGGATGCACATCACCCTGACTCCGGTCCACTTTACCGGTCGGGACCTCTTTGAGGTGGATCAGGCTCGAGCCGTCAAGATTACCATCCTGCCCGGTCTGCAGTTTCGCGTTCCTTGAACCTGTCAGAAGTGGAGGCAACCACCCGTCCTCGAGTCCCAGGCCGGCACGAATCAGCAGGTCCGCGCGATTGAGCTTCAAAATGAGATCCGGCTTCGCGTCCACGAAGTGCGGATCCTGAGTGCCCTTGGTCAGCGAGACCGCGTCGACCTCGTCGCCACCCACGTGGGTCGCGATGTCGGCGAAACTCGGGAGGGTCGTGACCACTCGGATTTTGGCTTCAACGGTGGCTTGAAATGCGCTCAAGAGCAGGACTGAAAAAGACAGAACTTTCGTGATTTTTTTCATGAAATTTTCCTTTTGGAAATCAAATTTTGAAATCGATGTTCGCCGGCCATGTACTCTCAGAACTTGTGCGCACCGTGGGCACCCATGACGAATTCCAGTTGAAGCGTGACAACCTGCTGCGCTTTCCCAAATCTGTCGGGACGATCATAATCGTATTGAGCTCTCAGCTTGCTGAACTCGGAAGGAAAGAAAGTCACCACCGGGGACAACCTGAAACGCCTCGAGAGATCACGGTCTCCGGCAGGAGTCTGATCATCGGGGGAAGTATTCGGTGAACCCACCGCCCTGGCTCCGACCCAGTCGTAGCGCAGACCCGCAACCCAGCGTTCGAACGGTTCTCGAACTCGGTAACTCAACTGAACATACGCACCTTGGTCCTGGAGAGTCTCATCCGTATTTCTGAAGTAACGCTTCAAAACTTCGGCCTGCAGGCTGACATAAGAGAGTGAACTTGGGTTTCTGTACTTCAGGAAAACGTCCCCTCCCACGATCTGCGTGTTGGATCTCTTGCCAGGACTGGAGTTGGGACCCTTGAGGTAGGAGGCGCCGACATTCAAAGACAGCATTTCGGAAAGGCCGAAGAAATTATTCCACTTCGCAAGACCCAGCAGATCACTCGCGGCCCGCATCTGATCATTCGTCCCGGACCTGAAACTCACGGCGGTGTCGCCGGTGGAGTTCTGAGCGGACAGGGTCAACTCTGAAAACCAGGGAAGCGGGCTCAGCCACGAAACTTGAACTCCAGTATTTCTCAACCCGTCGCCCCCGAACATGCGCCCCAGCACCAGCGGCTTGTTGACGTAATCCCAGGCGTGGGGATGAACTGGATTGTTTCGCCCGAACGCGTTGAAGAATTGCCCGACTTTGAGCTGAAGATCGGCAGGAAGTGCAGTCGAAGTGGCGTAAGCTTCCTCGATCTCGATCTTGGTCTGTCCCTTCTCCTTCAGAAACACGAGATTCGCATCAGCGCGAAAATAAGGATCTACGAAGGATCCAAAGGTCGCTTCTACCTGCTGAATGCCGAAGCCGTTCTGCTTGGGATCATGCCCGCCGTCAAAGGTCAGGGGGTCACCGTTGCTGAACTGACTGAAATTGAAGAGACCGTCCAGACTCAGGTCAGGATTCATGGACTGGACACCCGAAGACCCCGTACTCGCGCCGCCATTGGAGGCCTGATCTGCACCGTTGACGGTATCTTGTGCAACACAATTGAGGGAACTGAACGCGGCGATGGCCACGAACAGGGAAAGAAATGTCTTCATCTTGATTATCCTTGTGGATCAGGTTTGAAGTCAGCCGGGAAACCGGTGACGAATTCCGTGATCCTTGAAATGTTCGTGATTTTTAAATTTGAAAATGAATCAGGAGAAGAGACGAGTCGGCGGCGCCCGCGCGCGAAAGAATCCCGGTGGCGTGGTCGCGTGAGAAATGAAGCGAAGAGCTCCGTGCCAGTTCTCCACGGCTCGGAAGTATTCGAGCGCGAAGAAGACGAGTGACGGCCGGGACGGCGCCCGGTGAATCACGCAAAGCTCGCAATCCGCGGCTTGAAAAGCCGGCTGATGGGATTGATCCTGACTCAGGTGTTGTCCAGCATGCACCCCTGAATGAATCGCCAGAGTCGAACTTTGACCAACGAAGAATACCGAAAAAAGACAGATGAACATCGTCATCAGAAAGGAGATCAGGGCCGGACGTGCCGAAAGAGCGCGAAACTTCAATGAAAGCGAAGTGCAGAAGTTACGGAACAGAGCTGCCGGCATTCCAAGGTTATGTCATGGCTTTTTTGGGAACACAAGGGAGCTAAGCCGCCTACTGCACCGTGGCGCTCAGTTTGCATTTTCATCACTTCAAATGAAAACACTCTCGGTTGGTCGGAGCTGGACTGCGCTTCTGGTCGTGGTACTCGCCCCGGTGGGTTTGGAAAGTTGTGGAAACGACGGCAAGCAGGATCAGGCCGGACAGGCTTTCGAGCCGACAGCGGCTCCTCTCGGCGGCTATGAAGTGGGGTGCGACAAGGGCAAGCCCGATCAATCCCAGCAACAGGTCAGCTTTCAACAGCAGCGGCAATCCGGACAGTCGTGCGCTCCTCAGTTTGAATTCATCGAATCGAAGGTTTCAGACTTCGTCATTGAACTTCGCTGCAACCAGCATCAGGTCCTCATCAAGACCAAAGGAAAGGATCCGCGCCAGATCATCGCTCCCATAGAGTTCGATGGATCCGTCAAAGGTCAGATGGTTCAACAGCAACAGGTCAGCAACGACGGCAGAGGCAATCTTTCCTGCTGGATCGAGGAAACGATTCTCTTTGACGGTAGCGCCTCGTGCAACGAAGCCAGGCCCAAGCTCAATCTGACCACGCAAGTGGACTTTGCCCCGACTGATGCCGACAGAATCCCTGACGTGACTTCGGCGATTGCGCCGATTGATCCATTCGCCCTGCCTCCCGTCGATGCACTCCCTCCTGATTTTCCGACCGCGTCGCCTTCCACCAGCCCCCGGGCAACTCCGCGTTTTTCTCCCACTCCAAGCTCGATTCCGACTCCGAGCCCCACTCCTTCGCCCTCAGAAAGTCTGGACGTCGCCTGTGACTTCTCCAACCCTCAATCCGTCAACACTGCCAAAGTCACCCTCACGATCCCGCGGAACGCGGCGGCCCGGGGATGCAAGGCTTTCGGTGACCGGCCACTGCGGGTTCAGGAAGGAACCGAAGTGACCTGGATCAATGGCGATGAGGTTGCCCACACGATCACGGCGGATGGTTTCGGCTTCGCGTCGGAAACGCTTTCACCCGACGAAAAATTCACGACCAAGCTCGAAAAAGCGGGCACTTACACTTACCATTCGGAAACGGAACCCAAAGTGAAAGGTGAGATCATCGTCGTGAAAAAGACTCCGGGTCCAACTCCATCGCCCGCTCCACTGCCCAGTGCTTCGCCCTCTTCATCGCCCAGTGCTTCGCCCTCTCCACGCCCCTCCCCCTCGGCTTCTCCGTCTCGCACTCCTTCACCCCGCCCGACTCCCACGGGACGACCCAGCGGAGTCACCGTGGTCCGGCAGAAACTGGTCTGCGTCGTTCAGAATCCCTGCCGAGTCATTGGAAAAACGGATTTCAGTTGTAATCCATCCCAGCAGAATTCACCTTAGAAGCCATGTACCTCAGTCCCGGAGTCGAATTATTTCTGAAAAGACTCATGATCAGACATGTGAAACTCTGGCCACCCTTTCTGGGTGCCGGCATCCACGTGGTTCGGCTTTCCCGCGATTTCAGAAGTCTTGAAGTCCGGATGAAACTGCGGTTCTGGAACCGCAACTACGTCGGGACCCACTTCGGCGGGTCCCTCTACTCGATGACGGATCCGTTCTACATGATCCTTCTCATGGAGAATCTGGGTCGAGACGTGGTCGTCTGGGACAAGTCCGCGCAGATTCGTTACCGGGCACCCGGCCGAGGGAGAGTACATGCTCACTTTGAACTCACTCAGGAAAGAATTGACGAGATTCGGGCAGGACTGGCCGAGCACGGAAAGGTGGAACCCGTTTTTCAGATTCGCATTCTGGATGCAGATGAAACTTTGATCGCTGAGGTTGATCGCACGATTCACATTCACCTCAAGAAGAAGAAGATGCAGTAAATGCCGAAACCTCGAAGTCTGAATTCAAGAAGCCCACTTCATGCCGGTGCGGACTTTCTAGCCAAGCTCCTGAACGATGGTCTTCCGGCTGGCTGGCAGCAGACTCTTCAGGGTGAAGCCGAACAGCCTTACTTCGAGAAGCTCAGCCGCTTCGTGGAGAAGGAATACTCGAAAACTCAGGTTTTTCCCGTTCAGGAAAATCTCTTTCGCGCTCTTCATGCTCTGGATATCGATGCCGTCAAGATCGTGATCCTGGGCCAGGACCCCTACCATGGCGAAAAGCAGGGCACCGGGCTGTCGTTCGCAGTGCCGAACGAACTGTTCCCCAAACCTCCGAGCCTCCAGAATATTTTCAAGGAACTCGAAAGTGATCTGGGGACGGTCATTCTGAAAGAAAAATCAGATCTTTCAGGGTGGGTCGACCAGGGCGTGCTTCTTCTCAATTCAGTGCTCACCGTGCGGGCAGCTCAACCCCATTCGCACCGGGGTCAGGGCTGGGAAACTTTCACCGATCACGTGATCTCGCGCCTCAGTGACAGAACCGACCCCGTCGTCTTCATCCTCTGGGGTGCGGCCGCAATGAAAAAAAAGACTCGCATCACGAACCCCCAACACCTGTTTCTGGAATCCGTTCATCCGTCGCCGCTCTCGGCATCGAGAGGTTTTTTCGGGTCCAGACCTTTTTCAAAATCAAATGCGCTGCTCAAGGAACTCGGAAAAGTGCCCATCGACTGGTCGCGAACCACAAATTGATTCGCGGACGTGACGGTCAGGTCGCGACTGAATCCGCTGTTGAACCATTTGCAGTTCCGGCCGCCAGGCCTGCAGCCTGGCCGGAAAGATAGGCTCCTTCAACGCGGGGTCCACCAAACGCATCGCCTGCAAAAATGAGAGTGGGATGAGTCCAACCCCCTTCTCCCGGCTGCAGAGCCAGACACCGCTCGGGAAACGTTTCACGTGGCTGGCTGTATTGCCAGCGATGGACCTGGGAGCTGACCAGATTGACCTGACCTCCGCCCACTTTGTCCTGAATGTCCGTCCAGACCTGTTGCACCGTATCGTGATCCGGCGAAGTCCAGTGCCTCTGGCTCCACTTCGGCAGAGTGTGCACGGTCAGAACCGTCAGTGCGGGAGAAATGCCCTTCTTCTGACTGTCCGCGATCCACGTCACTTTTTTTGAATCAGGGCGCAGATAGCCTTCTTCAGGAAGTTTCGAGTGTCCATCGAGCACGAGCATCACGGCAATGCAGCACTCATACGTGATTTTCTCCAATTCACCGGCAGGCGTCGTCGGAAGCGTGATTGCGCTTTTCTGAAGGAGCTCAAGACTCTGAGGAACGGGAGAAGTCAGAATGATTCGGGAAGCTTCGTAGACCATTCCGCTGTCACAGGTCACGCGCCAGTGCTTGCCCGAAACCGAAGTGAGGCGATTGGCTTTCTGATGAAGGTGAACGGGATTGGTGGGTTTGAGTTCCGCGACCATATGCTTGATCAAGGCACTCATCCCGTCAACGGCGAGGTAACGAGTGTGCACTTCCTGGGCGCCAGCGGGTGTGGTCCCCGGCGCAGCGCCTGCAGCGGCGCCTTCACTGCCTGGCTCCGGCCTGCGTTCTCCACTTGGGCGGGCTTCAGGTCCGCTTGAGAACCAGGGTTTCACCCAGCCCTGAGTTTCTGCTTCTTTCACGAAAGCGCTGAATTCTGGCGAACGAGTCGTGAAGAACTGCGCTCCGTGATCGGCCTTTCCTTCGATGCCCATCGAGTCCAGCCTGCGAGTCGCCATGCGCCCGCCGATGCCTTTGCTTTTTTCAAGAATCTGGACGCTGAGTCCCTGCTCTTGGAGTTTCAGGGCGGCGGAAACGCCCGCCATCCCCGCGCCAATGATCAGAACATCGAGTTGTTGCTTGGCCACTTATTCTCTTTCTTTCGAATTCACGTTTGGGGCATTTTCCCTGGCCCAGCCGTCTTTGAGGGTCACGGTGCGATTGAATACCGGTTTACCCGGCTTTGAATCCATGCGATCCGCAACGAAAAAGCCCTGCCGTTCAAATTGAAAGCTCGCTTCCGGAGCGACTTCCATCAGGCTCGGTTCCACGCGCGCTTCAGACAAGACTTCGAGGGACTGCGGATTCATCTGCTGCAGAAAATCCGTGTCCCCTTCTCCTGGAAACGGCACGCTGAAAAGTCGATCGTAGAGTCTGATTTCGGCTTTCTTCGAGTGAGTTTCAGAAACCCAGTGCAGCGTCCCCTTCACTTTGCGAATGCCGGGATGCCAGCCTCCCTTCGTTTCAGGATCATAGGTGCAGCGGACTTCCGTGATTTTGCCGGAAGCATCCTTGATGACGTCCGTGCATTTCACGTAGTAGGCGGAACGCAGACGAACTTCCTGGCCCGGCGCAAGCCTGAAAAATTTCTTCTCCGGCACTTCCATGAAATCTTCCTGTTCGATGTAGACAACTTTCGAAAAAGCGACCTTGCGACTGCCCATTTCGGTGCGACTCGGATGGTTCTGAACTTCAAACTCCTCGACCTGACCCTCAGGATAATTCTCGATCACCAGGCGGAGGGGCCGGAGCACGGCCATCGCGCGAGGCGCGTTTTTATCCAGATCTTCACGGACGCAGCTCTCGAGCATCGCCATCTCGATGCAATTTTCCTTCTTGGTGACGCCGACGCGCTCGCAGAAATCGCGAAGTGCCGCCGCCGGATAACCGCGGCGCCGGAGACCCTGGATCGTGAGCATCCGCGGGTCGTCCCAGCCCGAAACATGCCTGTTCACGACGAGCTCATGAAGCTTGCGCTTGCTCATGACGGTATAATTGATGTTGAGCCGTGAGAATTCGATCTGCTGGGGATGGCAGGGAGTCTTCAGCGTGTCCAGCAACCAGTCATAAAAGGGTCTATGATCCGCGAACTCCAGAGTGCAGATGGAATGCGTGATGCCTTCGATCATGTCGGAGATCGGGTGTGCGTAATCGTACATCGGGTAGATGCACCAGTCATCTCCCGTGCGGTGATGGTGAGCCCTGCGAATGCGGTAGAGCGCGGGATCCCGCAGATTGAGATTGGGTGACCCCATGTCGATTTTCGCGCGCAGGGTGTAGGCGCCATCCGGAAACTCGCCTTTACGCATTTTGTCGAAGAGGTTGAGATTGTCCTCGACTGAGCGATCGCGGTCCGGACTTTCCTTGCCGGGTTCGGTCAGGGTCCCGCGGTACTTGCGCATCTGCTCGGCATTGAGGCTGCAGACGTAGGCTTTTCCGAGCTGGATCAACTGAACGGCGTGGCCGTAGATCTGTTCGAAATAATCCGAAGCGAAGTGCTTGTTGCTCCATTCAAAGCCGAGCCACTTCACATCCGCCTGGATGGAGTCCACATACTCGACATCTTCTTTCACGGGGTTCGTGTCATCGAAGCGAAGATTGCAGGTACCCTTGAAGTCCCGCGCGAGACCAAAATTGAGGCAGATGGATTTTGCATGACCGATGTGCAGGTATCCGTTCGGCTCCGGTGGAAAACGTGTCGCTACCTGACCCCCGTGTTTCCCCACTCTGAGGTCTTCAGTGATCAGCGTTCTGATGAAATTTGAAGGGGCACTGGAGGGCAGGGCGGTTTCGGGCTTCGCAGACGCTTGAGCGGTGTTCTCGGTCATATCCGTTTTGTTTAACGCAGAATCACGGAGCAAGCGATGGGAATTTAAGGGATTTGGATACTCTATTTTTACCTAACCATTTCAATCAACAAAAAATCTGACGGAATCCCGGCAAAAGCGAACGACTCTTGCGAGGCTATGAATAACAGCGGGCCTTGATCCTGCTCGGATCGTGGCCTAATTCCGAAGTCCGAAAGACATCAGATTTCGGAGTTTTAGAGTGCTTTAAAAGTTATTTTCAGGTGGATGGCGCTTCAGTCTAGCGACCTCAGTCACTTGCCGCTTTTGCAGCTCTCTTGATTTGTCATCTGAAACGGGCGAGTCAGTCCTGGTCAAAAGGCTCCACCTTCATCCTTGAGCTGCCCTTGGCAGAGAAATCGCAAAGATCAAACTGAAAAGGCCTCACCTTCCTCCAATGAGGTCAGGTGAAGCCCTTCTTACGGTAGGTCGACGATCAGAAATCAGCCGGACAGACTCTTGAAGAGGCGATCCCAGTCAAACTGGGGATTGCTTGAAGTCGAGCCATTGAACTTCCTGTAGATCGAATCCGAAAGTCTTGGAGCAATGTACTGACCCATGACGTTCCGGGCGGTCTTTGAAAGAGTCGGACAGAGCTGACCCATCTTCGGAGAAGACTTCAACGCGTACTTGCAGGCTGCGAGTGAGGCATAATAAGTGATGATCTGGGAGAACGGCACGAAATGGAGGCGATATTCAGTGATATCCCATTTGTCCGTGTTTCTGCGGTCGCCCTTGGGCTGCAGAGCGACCGGGATGGTCCAGTTGAGCAGATTGATGTCTTCGACGTAAGCGAGCTTGTTGACCTTGTCGCCCATCTTCTTGTGCATCGTCAGATAGAGGTCAGCCAGAAACTGCACCAGGGGCTGATGATCGCCGATATTGGTGAACTGAGTCTGCAGAAAGTGTCTGGAAAACTTCTCGTCCCACTGGCGAGCCAGGTTGCCAGAGAGGGTTTCGAAACCTTCAGCGCGCAGATCGGAAAGCGCCTGGCCCACGAGTTCGTTCACGGCGATCTGAGTTTCCTCGGCGGGTGCGACTGCTCGCAATTCGCTGATCAGGGCTTCGGCGTTGACGGAAATTTCCCGCTCGGCCTGAAACTGATCATCGGCCAGAGCGACTGCTGCGGTCATCCCGGTGGATGCTCCGACGATCGAAAAAACAACTGCGAACATCCCAATGGACATGGATTTTTTCATTCTGCTGGTTTCCTTTCTTGAAGTTGTTCAGAGCCTAACTCACAAGATTCGGTAGCGCGCCCAGTTAATTCCGGATCCATTTTTAAACTTCTTTGAATGAAAAACACTCACGCCGAGCACCTGCTCTTTTCGGGCAGAATGAATGTCGAAAAGTGACTTCTTATATTTCTGATTTTCCAGTTGGAGTCGAAAGCAAGTGACGAGGAGCATTTCATGGCGTTCAACCCTGGCGGAACTTCCAGGAGCATAAACCCCTCAAATCATGCCCATCCCAGAGAAAGTGAAAAACCCCGCTTCAGCGAAAAAACCCTGTCAAATCGAGCCACCTTTACCTGACAAAAATGATCAAGTATACGATTTCGCGTCTAATTCTTATAAACCTGCATTGACAGCATCGAGCAATAACGCTATGAGTCGCAAACACTACGCAGTGCATTAGAATTCACAACCCAACGTCCACGAGGTTTAGAAATGATTTACAAGAGAACAACTTCAAAACTGGCAGTCATGGCCCTGTTCCTGACTCTCTCCGCATTCAGCTCCGCAGCATTCGCAAACAATGAGTTCGACTCCGCTCGCGGTGGCAAGTCCGCCTGGAACGCGGAAAACGATCCTGCCCTGATTGCTGATCTGATTGGCACCAAGTTCGAATACAATATTTCCCGCCTCCCCGTGAGCGGCATGATTTCCAACGACAAGATGCCCTGGTCAGACGACTACTGGCCGGGCCAGAACGGCGGCATTTCCTTCCGTTGGGCGGACCCAGCTCAAGTTGCGCTTTCAGACGCGGATACCGCGGCATCTCGCCAGCAGATGTTTGAATACAGACTTTACTCCAAAGCTGAACTTTCCGTCATGAGCGATGCTCAGCTCCTCACTCTTTCTCCTGCCGAAAAGTATGACATCCTCATGGGTCGTTACGACTACCCGACCGTCAAGGGTGAGCGCACTCGCAACAGTCCAAAAATGGCAAGCTGGGAAGGCATCTGTCATGGATGGGTTCCAGCTGCGATCAATCACGTCGAGCCTCGCCCGGTTTCTCTGAAGAACGCTGACGGCATAACGGTCTCCTTCGGGACTTCCGATGTGAACGCGCTTCTTTCTTATTATTACGGCGTTCCTGCTTATGATTTCGCGCGCGGCGAGCGCTGGGTCGGTCACTACGGTGACTCCATCCAGTACCTGGATACCGTCGACGCCACTGAAGCGGGCAAATGGGTGGACATCACTGACGCGACCCCAGCCGTTCGTGACAATTACCTTCTCGGTCGCGATCAACTTCTTGAAAAAGTCCGCGACGGCAAAATGTGCATGGACGACAATTACCTCCGCACCAACTACATCGTGCAGAAGTTCATTCCATCTGACCCGGTCATGAAAACCACTTACGCAGCCTGCCGCGGCAGCGATGTCAAGTGCAAGACCGCGATGATCGAATACGTGATGACCAACAAGAAGGTTGACGCGCAGAACAGCTGTTCCTTCACTGCTCAGGAAAAGCTCCTGTTCAACAACCTGAATGACGTCGCCCAGATGGGCCTTCGTGTCCAGTCCCGCGGCCTCATCGGAAACATCTTCGGTGGACGCATCGGGATCCAGGACGTGAACGCCGGCGCTTTTCACGTTCTGATCACGAACATGATTGGACTGAGAAATCAGGCTTTCGCCGCCAACATCAACCTTCAGTTGAGAAACTCCCAGGTCTGGAATCAGCCTGTCGTCGGCTTCGAAATGAAGTTCGGACCTGCCTCAAAGACCGAAAGAGAAGTTGAGATTGAAGTGAGCTACGTCAAGGAAGTGGTCGGACATTTCAACCCGATCGTCGGAACCAAAGATCAGAAGATCGCCAAAGACAAGTTCAAGTACAAGCTCTCGCTTGACGCTCAGGGCAACATCACGGGTGGAACCTGGTTGAAACGTGCGGGTCATCCGAATTTCGCATGGTTCGAAAAGTCCCAGGCTTTCCGCGGTTACTGGTCCAAGCTCAATGAAGTCTACCAGCCAGCCCGTTGATCGGAATTGCCGATCGGAGTCGCTGATCGACGCGAGTTGAACCGTTTTGAAATCTGGAAACGCCGGGGAAGTGCAAACTGTCCCGGCGTTTCCTTTTTTTCTGCCGACTGTTGAGCAGGTAACTCAAGATACACAGGACACTCCAAGCTTCAAATGGGTCAGTAGCGGCTCGCAATCGACCTAGTTAACTTGCCGAACTCAATAGCAATTTTGGACATTTGACAATACCCGACTAAATATGTAGAATTATTAACAGAGATAAGTAAATTTAACTTTACAGAGCAACTCGGCCATTCTCTGAAATGAAACTAACGAGGGTTTTGATCATGATGAAATACACAAAAACTGCAGCTGCCCTCTCACTGACTTCAATTCTGGGCACTCTCATCACCGGATGCACTCAGCAGCTGCCGAAATCTTTCGCGCTGCAGCCTGCAACCGAAACTTTCGGCAGCAACAACCTCATCGATGTGAACACCAAGCTCGACATGCTCTGGGTGATCGACAACTCCGGCAGCATGGACGTTTCACAGGAACACCTTCGCGAAGGCTTCGCGACTTTTGCCGCGAGATACATGAAGCCCACCTGGGACATTCGCATCGCGGTCATCACGACTGACACCTACCTCGCCAACCCCGCGTTTGCCAATTACCTCAATTCCAACGTCGTGGGTTCAGGTTACAACTCCCCCTATATCAACGGAAACACGCAGACTTTTGGTTCCGCGACTGTCCCCGGTCGCACCTCTGCCTTCGTGAATCCGGCCGGTCCTGCCATCTTCAACAGCGGCAATCCCCGCCTCACCAACGGTCACACCTACCGGCAAGAACATCCGCAGTGGAATGCCAACTACGCCAAACTCGGTACGAGAAATCACGATGGTCCGCTGACGACTCTTTGCTGGGAAGGCGAAGACTACTTTCTGAAGAGCAAATCCAAGTGCTGGATCCGCGATGCAGCAGGCGCCAACACTGGTCCCTCTCACTGTGCAGCCCCCTCTGCCAGCGAAGACAGCATGAGCCAATGCGTGAACACTCTGATGAATGACACGGTTCACTCAGGTAAATCCATCATTTCAACGCTCCCGCCGGCAGGGACCCCTGCGGATGCAGCCTGGACTGCACAGCTGACCCAGGACTTCCTGACCAACCTGAGTACCGGCAGCACCGGCAGTGGACGTGAACGCGGCCTGGCTTCCGTGATGCAATTCATCACGGACAACGAAGCGGCTGGTTCCACGACCAAATTCTTCAGACCTGGAGCGCTTCGCACGATCGTTTTCGTGTCCGATGAAGACGACCAGAGCATGATCATCCCATCCACTCTTCCCGGTGGCTTTGACCCGAGCACCTACTTCGTCTCCTGTCCCTCGAAGACGGTGGACGGATACACCTACACGGTACAGGGCGCCTGTCCCGATCCGACCAAGCTCATCCCGACCGCCACCTACAAGGCCCAGCTCGACAGTTTCTTTCAGTCACTCGACGGCAGCACTTCCAATCCCAACTACTTCACGGTGCCGATCGTTCTCATGGGCGGCCAGGCCATCTCGGACATCCACGCTCAGAGGAGAACCGAGTCCAATTACATCGGTGAAGGGAATGGGTCCGTGATTTCGGACCGCGGTGACCGCTACATCGAGTTCGCCAATCTCGTCGGCAACGGTTCAGTCGCGATGGAATTCGCCAGCACCGACTACTCCCCGATCCTCGACGCCGTCGGCCGCGTGATCGTGCAGAAGAAAGCCGTGTTTCAACTTCAGCGCGCTCCCGCCAGTTCCGAAGAAATGCGAGTTCAGGTCCTTCATGCGGATGGAACTGCCACCCTCATCACTTCCGCGAATTACTCGGTATCAGGAAAGACTCTGACCATCACCAATGATGACATCATCCTCGCGCTCTCGGCGACGGACAAGATCAGCATCGCCTATCAGCCCCGTTCCGTTAACTGAGCGGTTGAAAACTCTCTGAAACAGGGCCTGAGCTTCTTCGGAAGCCAGGCTCTTTTCGTCTCCACCGCCTCTTCTCACACCCTGTCAGCGAGCTTTGAGACAGTCCGCGTAGATCACGTGATGGTGCCTGACAGCCTTGAAACCCAATTTGGAAATCAGCTTCTCCTGCGCCACTTCGATGGACTCATCGTGAAATTCAAAGATCGTCCCGCACTTCAGGCAGACGATGTGGTCATGATGAGCGCCTTCACCCAACTCATAGACCGAAAGCTTATCCTGGTCGGCAAGAGACTCCTGCAGAATCCCGGCGGCCACGAAGAGCGGAATCGAACGGTAGACCGTGGCTGATCCAATGCTCGGAAATTTTTCCTGAACCTTCTTCAGCAACTCAGGCAAAGTGAAATGACGATCGAAATCGACGATCTGCTGCAGAATGTCCTCGCGCGAGCGACTGTGATTGAGGTCCTGCTCCCGAATATGTTCCGCGAGTTTTCCCGCCCAGTGACTGGTTGCTTTCTTCCTTTGGGCTGCGTTCGCCGCCCCTGAAGTCTGCGTATCCGGTGCCTGACGTCCGCACGAAAGAACTTTCATAACCGGATCTTTCCCATTTTTCCGCCCATTTTCATGCCCATTTTCCTGAAGGTTAAGCCCGGCCTCGAAGAATGCCAATGATAAAGAAGAACGGGCAACAGGCTTGCGCCCAGAATCGGGTGAATTTTCGTCAGCACGGCGATCAGGTCCGGCTGGGCGACGTAAGCCAGGATGACGCCGGTCATTGCCAGACCCGCTATGATTCCGAAGAAGACCCAGCCCGTCACGCGGTGCTTTTTGATCTGAACCGCGAAACGCGCATGTTGGGACCAGACCATTCCAAGGACGAACAGAAAAGTGAAAGCGAGCAGAAGATGAACGGGACCAGCGACCTTTTCGGTGATTCCGGGTTGGGGTTCGCCAAACTCGCCCGGAGTGCGAAACCAGGTCTTCATGAGCCAGTAAAGAGAGCCCGCCAGGTACAACCCCGAAAAGGAATACCGCAGGACCTGCTTCAAGGGGCGGGAAACTTTCATGAAATGACCCGACTGGGAGTGCCGCTTGGGTCAAATTCAATCACCCGGAGAATGCCCCAGTCGTCGAAGGAGATATCCCGGACCTGGCCGAAGAGTGCAACTTTGGTCATGGCATCCGCTACCATGCAACTTTTGGCCTGTACAGTGACGCTCGAAGGCGTGCCCACTTTCAACTGATCGGACGGATAGCGGGCCAGACTCGAAGGTCCGGTCAATCGTGAACTGGTGGCCACGGCATGATCCTGGCCCTCAAGCGCATGAGGTCGCGGTACATCCCCCCCCGCAGTCGGAATGGCGAGTTCAACCGAATCCGTGAAAGAAGTTCGCAGATCTCCACCCGCGCTGACGCTGATTTCCGCCTCAGGCAATTTTGTCCGCAAAAATTCAAAGGCCTGATCCACGATATGGCCTTTGGCGATTCCGCCGAGGTCCAGCAGGCAGGCGCCAAGACGTGTGAAACTTCCTGCAAGCAGTTGAAAGCACTGCAACTCGTGGTCGCACCTCGGCATCAGTCTGAAGCTGCGACGGGACTGCCTTTCCAGTTTCAATCCAGAATCAAGAACCGTCTGGAGCTCATTTGATAGGACGCATGGACTTCCCGATTGCGAACGATTCAACGCGGACAGTTCGCTTTGTGAATCAAATGCGCTGAAGATTCGCTCGAGTCGCCGCACTTCCGAGAAGGCGATCGAAATCGCTTCATGAACGAAATCCGGGTTCAGGCGGTCCTGACCCCGGTCCAGGCGCGAAGAATCACGCACGCTGATTTCAATCCAGGTCCCGAGACCTGGCTGAAGTCGTTTAAGTGTGGGTACGGAGTACTTCATTCGTATGAACCAATCGCTTCACTCCCGCGGTGACATGAGCGGATGACAGAGTCGCGCCACTGATGTTCTTGATGTCAGAAGTTAGTTTCAGTTCTGACTTCGAATTCTTGCCCAGGAACTGCTTGCGCCACTCGGCGTTTCGAACCTGACTGCCGTAAGTTTCCCGGTACTCCAGAATTTCGATTCCCCTGACGCTGCCATCGGCATTCATTCCGACAGCAAAGGTGATGAATTCGTGTTTGCCCAGAACCTGATCCACGAAAACAATTTCGCCTTTCGGACCGACGAAGGTCAGAAGTTTTGGGTTTTTGATCGTGTCTCCGAGAGAAGCTTCAATCTTCTTGATCTGTTCAGGGGTAAGAACCACTTCCTTGCGCGTCATCACGACGGTGGGAAAAATCAGCTGCGCGGCCTGCTCGGCCGAGAGAAAAACCTCGGCTCGCGCCACATGCGGAACCGGCACCAGGGCTCCGATGCCCATGGCAAAACTTCCCCACGACATCCACTGCTTCCTGCTGACTGTCATCAAACTGTACTCCTTGCCTGATCTTTGAAATCCACATCCACTTCATTTGAGAAGAAAAACCCTCAAAAAGGAAAACTGAATTTTGCCGTGGTCTCATAACGCTCATGCGAGCGCAGAAAGAGATGACTGCCGATGAACGTTCCATTGTCGTCCGTTCCGTTGGGATTGCCGGAGAACTGGGCGAGCAGGCCGAGAGTGGCCCAGAAATTCGCCGCACCGTAGTGGATCGCGGGTCCTGCCCAGAAAACTGAATGTTCGTGGTGCTTGAAGTCGCCCAGCTCATTGTGGTTTCGGAGTTCAAGACCGGCATACCAGTTGGCGGCGAAACGGTAACTGGCGCCGATCTCGTTGTTGAAATCGAGTTCACCTCTCCAGGTCTCCTGGCCATCAAAACGCACGAATTCGATTTCAGCGACCGCGTTATAGGCAACGATGAGCTGATCATCAAAAAAATTCTTCTGCAGCAGCAGTCGATATTCCGTTTCCAGCGTTTTGTCGTATTTCAAGCCATTGTGCAGATCGTGAAAGTCATAGGAAGGTTCAAAGTAAAAAGCGATGCCGATGGGGTCCATGACCGGACTCCAGACCCGGTAGACGAACTCGAGTGAGATGCTCTGAAGAAAGGTATTATGCCGGGTGAAGCCGGTGGCGCCATTCACATCATCATCGTCGGGTGCCCCATCCGCACTGATGTGTCCGGTGTTGATGTAGAGAGCTCCTTGAAAGTTGTCGGTGATGCCATATTCAAATTCGGTTTTGAAATCGAAAGCTGAGTAGTGACCGAAACTTCTGCCGGATCGATTTCGCACGGCCTGCTCGAGCTCCCAGTGCTTCGCGGGCACGGTCTCAGACGTGTAGACACGACTGAAGAGCCCCTCCCCTGCCCAGGCTGGGGTAGCCACGGGAATCAGGGAAGTCAGTGAGACCAGGACGACAAGCAATGGCAGTGGAGAAAGAGTTTCATGCAGCTTCATGGTGATAGTGAGAGTCGTTCTCATTTTAGAGGGCTGCTGTAAAGCCTATTTTCGGAAAATCCGGCCCGTATACTCTTTTCCCAGTTCGCGAAACTCCGACTGGATGGATTCAATCCTGTACCTGAGCCCCTGCAACAGGACCGCATCTCCCACGCTGCATTCGGGCAGGTTTTTTTCAGTCAGCTCCGCAGTGAGCAACGTGGAAAGTGGGCCGAGCGTTCCCAGAATGGTGGATTCGAGACCGTTGTCTTTCAATTGAGAAAAGAGCGCCTGCTGGAGGTTGCACTCCACCGCCTCGATGTCCTTCTTCAGCTGCTTCGCTTTTTCACTGGTGGCATGCTCCTTGAGAAACTGGTCCAGCGTGAGGCATGAGTAGGCATCGACGCGCTTTTTGCATTCGTGCCCGGCCTTGAAGGAATCGCACCCCTTGCTCGGAGGATACTGACCGAGAACTTTTTTCATCGGAATCAGCTCATAATAAGACGCGGCATCCGAATCGTGCTTTGAAAAGGTGAGCCGATCACTGGCGTAGATGAAAGCATGGACTTCCGTCCTGCCCTGATCGCTTCGAATGGCGAGGATATCGCCGGGCTGCAGTTCTTCGGTGGCCACTCGCTTGTGACAGAGGGGGGACGAATCCAGCCAATACGTGAGCTCACTCCCACTCGTGCCTCGAAGATGAGGAAGAATACCACTTCCAACCAGTGCCGTGTTCCAGCAGTTGGGTCCCGAATTGACAGAAGCCTTGCCGACGACTTTTTTCGCCATGACCGGGAGCGAGTCACTCAACTCCATCCGGCACCCCTTCTTCTGACACTCGCAATTCGGACGAGTGGCGGGCAGCATTTCGCCGAGATGCTTTTTCCAGGCAAGAACCGCCTCGAGGTGTGGAAGGAGCGCTTCACAGCTTGGCCCCTGAAGCCAGATGGCGGAGTCATCCTGGTCGTCGATGAAGACCTGATCCCAGCGACCTCCACCGAATGCCTGCGATGTCGTCAGCGCGGAAAGTCCCAGGAGCGCGAGGCGCCGCGTTTTGAGGCTGAAAACCGCCTTGAAACATCGAGAAAGACTCATCCCCTGAGAATGCCACGATTTCGTGAACGGTTGCCAGTTTTTCAGGACACCTGATATTCGTCACGATTCTGACAGACCTTGTGAATCCTGCCCGAATCAGTAGAATCAGGGAGTGAAAATGCGTCGTCACTTCAGCTGGATCTTTCTTCTGCCACTTCTCACTTCCCTCGCCTTCGCGTCCGTCGCCTTTGCACCCTTCGCACTTGCCCATGATACGATTCGGCGAGATTTTTCGCGGAGCCCCTGCTACCCCCAGTTTGAAAGGTTGATGCGGGAATGGGCACCGGAATCGTCGTGGAAAAAGCTGGCGAGCGATTCAAAAACGCGTGCCTACACCTCGACCGTTCAGGGCGCCGACTCCCTTGAAGTCTTTCAAGTCCAGCAGTCATTGCTGAATCAGACCCTGACGGCTTTTCGGGAGCGTGGAAATGACCGCCATCAGGTGACCCTGAATCCTCAGAAGAACTGCGCCGTTGAGGTCGAAGCGGCGGGGAACTCGTCTCTCCATCTGCCTGTCACCTCACCTTTTACCGACCGCGAGCTCGCGACACTGATCGCCCGGAAGAAGCCCTTTTACGTCTACGTCTGGAGTCCGAAGATGCCTTTTTCAAAACAGGGCATTCCGCTCGCGAAACAGGCTGCAAAAGACTTGGGACTTGATGGAATGCTGGCACTGGATCCCTGGCTCTCCGATTCAGAGCGCGGAACACTCTCCGGCACTCTCGCCTCGAAGGCACTCATCGCGAACGGAGCTCTCCATCATTTTCCAGCATTGATGGTTTACAACGCTGACGGAGAGGCTTGCGCTCCTTTTCATGGATTGGACACCGTCGCAGGATATACGAAATGGATTAAAAAATGTCTGGGCAACGCGGAATGAAAGCTCCAGGCATCACACTGCATTCCCCATTCATTCACGCCGCGGCTGTCACGGTTTCCTGCCTCACCTCCGTGGGAATCGTTTTTCCAATGGCTGCCCGTGCCGACGACCTGGACTCGGTCTGCAGAGCTTCGATGCCGGGTCTCGTCAGTGACACCACGCTGCCGGATAAACCCTTCTACTTTTTCCGGGCGTTTCCAATCAGCAACAAGATCGCCTATTCGGCAATGATGCCGAACAGTCCGGCCGGCAATGACAACTACGGTGAGAATTTCATTCTGGATCTGAACACAGGGAAGAAGCAGCGAATTCCCGGAAGCGTCGACGCAGTTCCCACGCCGGACGAAAAATGGATCCTCACACCGATGGGAAGCGGCGGACCCCTTCAGTTCTACAGAAATGACAGTGGGCTGTCCAAAGACTCACAACCGGCTTATATGGACGGTGAGCTCAGTGGCGCGTATCAGTCCGTAGGCACTCTTCCATCGACGGATCCCAAAATGACGGTTTACCGCATTCTGATTCAGAATCCGACGGCTGGCCTGAAAATGAAGGATGTTTCGGCCACCAGCAACACGGTCACGGGCATCGGCCGCGCCAAGTCCGTCTGCGGAAACATCAAGGACTCGTTGAAACTTCCGATACTTTCGAAAGACGGCTCACGCATTTCAGTTTTTGATGAAGATGGGAAGCCGGCGTCCACTCGCATCTACAAGATCGATCCTGCCACCTTCAATTGTGAGCTGGAGCACGATTTCGGTTTCGGTACCGGTAAAGTGGATTTTTCCTACGACGGAAATCAGGTGGCTTTTCATGCATTCGGCATGAAGGAGTCCGGCAAATGGATGCGTTATCCCGACAGCGGCGTCATGGGCAACTCCTACGTGATGGATCTCAAAACGAAGGAGATCAAGAAGATCACGCAGTACACGGATACCAACGCCCTCTATCCGGCTTTCACGAAAAAAGGCGAAATCGTGGTCCGCATGAGTGACGGCGAAAAGACCCGCGTGCTCAAGATTGACCCGAGAGTCGATCCGGTGAAGATGAGCAGTGCGAATTTCGCTTCGGACGGAACCTGCAAAAACCCCACTCCTGAAAATGACCGCATCCTGGCTCTGGGCAGTCTCTTTCAGTTTCTCTGCCTGAACAATGCGGAAGGAGTGTTCGCTTACCGTGCCCCTTCCCACTTCCTGACGCTCGATCAGGCTTCATGCAAAAAACTTGCAGCCCTCTGGGAAGCGAACAAGAATGCGCTGGCGTCAAAAGCCAACAAGAATGATGCAGCTCTTTACCAGAGGCTGGCCACTCTTTCGGCCACCGACATCCTTTCGGCGTGCCCCAGCGAGAGCCGCATGGGAGATTCTGTTCGCCTCAAGGCAGCTGACCTCAGTGGTCTGAAAGCCGGGCCGGAAGAAATGGCAGCAGTGGCCAACAAGAACTGCCTCAGTTGCCACAACTCCGATACGGGCAAGAAGCTCGCTTTCATGGAACCGGTATCTCAGTACTTCACTTCCGTTCAGAACGGGTCGGTCACCCCGGCCATGACGAAGGACTTCGAAAGCAAACTTTCAAAATCCCTCTTCGCTCCGAGCCGGACCAACAAAAGCAAGCTCCTCATCGATGAGATGATCGAGCGCGTTTCGCGCGGAGATGTCCCTCCCTTTCCGAAACCGCCGCTGGTCCCGAGAGAGACGCAGACGCTGGTTCGCTACCTCGAAAATCTGAGAAAGTCTCACTGAGCTGATTGCGCCGCCCACCTGTGGACCGAAATTTCGACGAACCCATCGCTGCGCCCGCGGAGGATTTCCAGACTGCGCTTGCGCCCGCATTGCATGTGGTCGCGAAAGTTGAGAAAGCGGATCGCCAGCCGGCTTCAGGCCTTTTCATCAATGATCACGAAATTTCCCTTGCAGAGCCTGAGCTCCAGGTCCCTCTCGACGAAAAGGTCTCCATCCAGGTTCAAAGAAAACGTCTTCTCTCTGTCTTTCGCACCATTCGCCTGCGTTCCACAGCACTGCGTGGACGATCTGAATTTGAGCTCGATTTACGACTCAGATGACCTGTTAAGATCACTCAAGAACACGACCAGTAAAACCGATCAGTAATCATGAGCAACTCAACCAGCGGTGCGTTCAAATTTCCTCTCCCTCCCGGTTCAACTCCCTCACCGGCCAACTCGCACGGGAAAGTCACCGGACTTTCAGGAAACGAGATTTACTGTCTCAGCAAAATGGGAATGACCCCGGGCAACCTCTGCATTGGCAACAGTGTCTTCTCGCTCGGCGTGCTGAGGAGTCTCACCTCGGGGCTGAAGATTCTCTCGGGTGGCGAAATTCCTGAAATCACGAAACTGATTCATGAAGGCCGGCAAAAAGCCTTCACGCGGATGACGGCTGAAGCTCATCAGCACGGTGGGCTCGGCATCACGGGTGCGAGCAGCGAGCTGGTCAATCATGGGTCCAACATCGAGTTTCTTTCGATCGGATCCGTGGTTCACCAAAAGACTGCAGACAAGAATGCGCAGAATGAAAAAATGGTGTTCAGCAGTTCGGCAACGGCGCAGGAGCTCTACTGCCAGATGGACTCGGGCTTTCAACCCGTGCAATTCGTCTTTGGAAACGTCGCCTACTCCATCGGAGTTGGAGGCAATATCGGCGGCTTCTTCAGCAGCCTGAAACGCGGTGAAGTCGTCGAATACTCCCGCGTCTTTGATCAGACCCGTCACCTGGCGCTGACCCGGATCACTGACGAAGCCAGACGATGTCATGCGAATGCGGTCGTCGGGATAGAAACGACCATCACTCCATTCATGGGTGCGCAGGAAATGCTCATGATGGGAACGGCTTCCAATCATCCCTCACTTGCGAACTATTCAGACAATCCCGTGACCAGTGACATGACCAACGAGGAACTCTGGAACATGGTGAACCTGGGCTACCTTCCGCTCCGTCTCGTGATGGGTGTATCGGTCTATTCTCTGGGGTTTGCAGGCGGACTGAAAGCCGCTTTTCAGTCCCTCGGTCGTGGTGAAATCGAAACCATGACTCATCTCATTTACGAAGCCCGTGAAAAAGCGCTGGAGCGCATTCAGAGGGATGCGCAAAAATGGGGGGCTGACGAAGTGGTGGGAGTCAAGACGCACGTCTACGATCTCGGCGGGGGTCTGATTGAATTTCTGGCGATCGGTACTGCCGTGAAAAAGGTCGAAGGGGTCACGACTAAAAACGAGAACCTGCCCCCCCAGGCCATCATCCGCGACCGAGACACTTACTTTGAAGGCGAAGGACTCACAGTTGACCTGGGCAAGCGGGGTGCTTCGTCGTCCCGATCCACTCAACGCGGTCCCATCGCCATGATTTTCGGCTTCATGATGTTCGTTTTCTACATCTTTCTGACCTTCATGGGTCACCACAAGTAAGTCGAACATCGTGAAGAATCACGAAGATCAGACGGGCGAATTCAGCAGTCAGGAAGCTTCGGCATCCCGGGGACTGATCTGGCTGGTCGTCGCCTGTGCCCTGGTTTTCGGAGTCTATGAGTCCCTGCCTCGGGTCGCCCGAAAAATCCCGTGGAGTCTGGAGCGAAAGGCGTTCGAACACCTTCCGCTTTTCAGTGCGCGGCAGGAGTGCTCCGCTTCGGCCGAGTCAACGGCTCTCCTGCAGAAAGTGATCGCTCGGATCCATCCCCTCGAAGCCTCTGACCGGGAATACCCGATACACGTGACGGTGATCCAAGGAAAGGAAGTGAATGCTTTCACCTTTCTAGCCGGGCAGGTTTTCGTATATGACGGGCTTCTCCAGCAGGCTGAATCGCCAGAGGAACTTGCCGGAGTTCTCGCTCATGAATTTGAACATGTCCGTCGTCGTCACGTCACCGAAGGTCTGATCCAGAGAGTTTTGCTCACTTCGCTGTCGCAAGTCATGCTGCCCAGCTCAGCTTCTGGCGGGATCCCCGGTCTGCTGGACGCGGCAGTGCGACTCAAATTCAGTCGGGGACAGGAAGAGCAGGCTGATCGGGGAGCACTGGAGCGACTGAAAAAAGGACAAGTGAATGTCGCAGGCTTCCGACGGTTTTTCAGCCGGAAGACCGGCTCTCCGGAATTTCTCAGTCTGCTGTCGGATCATCCTTCGGACGACTCACGCCTGAAACTCGCTGACTCCTGCCTGGGATCGCCTTCGACTCCCATCCTCAGTGAAGCGGAATGGGAGTCTCTGAAAGGCATCTGTGCGACACCCCCGGCCGAGTGACGGAAACTCGCCGAACCGTCACCCCTGAAGCTGCGGCCCGCCGGAATCCTGGTGTACAACCCTCCCAGAGCCAGGCGCTCTGAAAGGAGATCTCGTGAGGTTCAACAGACTGATTTCGCTTCTGATCCCGTTGATCCTGGTTGCGATTTCCCTCCATTCTTCTGGCGCAGCTGCTTCGATGAGAGCCGGCTCCATCTCGCCGCAAATGAGGAACGGTGAGGCACGCATGGTTCTTGATCTCACTCTGGGCCAGACTGAAATGCAGGCGGCTCCACTGGCTTCTGACGGCTCGCTCACCCTGGACGTTCTGGAGACCATGATCCACCGAGAGCTTCCCTCACTCCAGACCAGTGCAACCGTCCGCCAGATCGCTGAGATCCTGATGATCCAGTACAACGCCTTTCAGATGACGAACGCGGCAGGAAAAGAAGCCGAGCTGGGTCTTTCCACCGATGAAGCCACTCGATTTCTGGCGCAAGCGGGAATGACTCCCGCCAGCAGTCCCGGTACCTGGAGCCACGCCATGGCGGTTTTGAAACTCTGATGACCTGTCCTTTCGTCAACGTCCGTTAGAAAATTGCCGGGATGCTCGCGCTCCGTCCCACCTCCATTCACTTCGCCCAGACTTTGGCGGTCGCCCTGACTCTTGTCACTCCGGGACTGGAAAGCGTGACTCAGGCGAAGGCGGGGGGGTGCAACCTCGCCCCTGCCAGTGGCATTGAGCCAGGATCGTCGGCTTCCGAGGCATGGCGATTTTCAGGCACCCTTTTGTAAAGGTCGCAATGATTCTGGGGTGGAGAACCGGGCGATCCGAAAAAATCCGACTTCGACCGTGTCGAGACAATTACCCGAAGGTGTCGGTTCCATTCCCGGACCGTGACTTCGTCTTTCAGCTCACGGTCACGGAACCCTGCGCGATGCTGATCAGGAATGCAAAGTGAGCACGATTTTCCGCTTCTGCGGTTGAGCCCTGAACTCGCAGAGGGAAAGCCCCTGCCAGGTGCCCAGTCGAAGTCTTCCGCCCGTGATCGGAACCGTGACGGTGCTGCCAACCACGACTGCTTTGACGTGAGCGGGCATGTCATCTGGACCTTCGTCCGCATGAATGTAGGCGGAACTCTCAGGCGCGATGCGGTCAAACGCCGCATTCAGATCCGTTCTCACGGCGGGATCCGCATTCTCGCTCACGGCCAGTCCTGCCGAAGTGTGAAGGATGAAGAGATTCAGGAGACCTGTTTCAGGAAGGGCGCCGAAACTGTCCTGCAGGCACTTTTCAACTTTCCGGGTGATCAGGTGAAAGCCTTTGGAGAAACTGGGCAACAGGAGATCGCATTGCTGAATCATTCACTCAGTCTAGACCAGGGCCTGCCCGTTGTCCGTTACAATTCACGCGAGCACCGACCTCCCGGAGGCTGAAACTGAAAATCCACCCCCAACCACCGCCGCAATGAGCCACGCGCGGGTTTGACTATTTTCTGAGCATCCTCTATTCACACGGTACACATGGGAAAAATCGTTCTTCTGGAATCCTCTGACATCGGTGCGCGCTACTCGGCTGAGGCCATCAAGGGCCTGGGGCATGAGCCTGTTTTCCTGTGCGAACTCGAAAAATACCAGGGCGACCCTCTCGCGCAGATTCAGGAGTACCGGCACCTGAACTGCCCGACCACGGATACGCAAGCGGTATTGAAAGCCATCCTCGGGCTCGGCCTCAGCGACCTGATCGGCCTCACGAGTCTCGTCGATTCAAGACTCAGCACCGCCAGCGAAGCGGCAGCGCTTCTTGGAATTGCGGGACTCGATCCTGCCGTGATCACTCTCAAGGACAAGGGAAAGGTCGCGAGCCTGACGCCGGAGTTCAGCCCCCCGAGCGTGGTCTTTCAGCAGTCGACGATCCCGCTGACCGAAATTGAAGCACTTCTGACCTTCTTTCCAAAAATCATGATCAAGCCCACCCGGGGAGCGGGGGGGCTGGGTGCTTTCACTGTCGAAGACGCCGCTCAACTGAAATCACTCGCCGCTCTCATCGGCGAAAAACAGGTCCCCCCCCACATGTCTGCAGGAGGCTGGATCGCGGAAGCCTTCATTTCAGGAGAACTGGCGAGCCTGGAAGGCTACGTGCTCCAGGGTGCGATCCGGAGCCTGGGCTTCACGAGTCGCAGAAAAGTCGGAACGACGGAATCAGCGGCGACTTTTCCGGTCGATCGCAAACTGACTGAGTATCAGCGGGCTCGCGCACTTTCAGCGGTTGAAGTCCTCATGTCCCGTTCGGGTTACCTGAATGGCTACTTTCACATCGAGTTCATCTTCACTTCGGATTCGTGCTTTCTGATTGATGCCAATGTCGGTCGATTGGGCGGTGGTCCACTGGGTGAACTTCTGGCGCTGTCGTACGGGGTGGATCCGATCGCGATCTTCAAACACGCGATCGAAGTGTCGCTCTTCGGCATCCAAAGTCGCAATCCTTACGACGAAAATCTGCTCCGAGCGGAGACCCACGCGATCCTTTACGGACTCAAGGCCGGGGGCGAACTCCTGGACGTGGATTTTCCTGCGGAAGCTCGCTGCTACCACACCCAAATTCTGAGTCGGGGCGCGAAAGTCACGCCCATGGGTACGGACGACTGGTCCTGGATCGGCATCGTCAGCGGCCTGAACGCCGACACCGTGAGCGCCGTCGAGAAGTTGCGAATTCACACGCCCGAAGGGGTGTTTGAAGCGTGTTACTGACGCAGTCCATTTCGTCTCTTGCGGGATGAGTCGTTACCAGGTTCGACTGTCGACTGCCATTTCTCGGTTTCATTCTGTACGCGGGCAGTTACGGCAAGGGCGACGCCGAAAGCCTCACTGTATTTTCCGAAGCGCTGTCTGAATCTTTGACGGGAGGTACGAACGGCTCCGCAGACGTACGGATCCTGAGTTCCCTCAACCCCGCATGGGCGATTCGTTTGAGATCTGCTGGTTTCGCAGAACTCGACTGCCGGCATGCTGACTATCTTTGCAGGCGGAAAGTCGCCCTACTTCGATCCGCTTCGAACTGGTTTTTCGAACTTCAAGATTGGGCAGAGCCTTGTCGGCAGGGGCGCGGAGCCCTCGTGCTCGAAACTGCTTTGCAGCCCCGAATGATGATCAAGCGAAATACCCTGCACAGTAAGTCGATGGGTTGCGGAGAGGAAGTGCGATCCGACACTGGCACCCCTCTGTTTCAATGAAAAGTGTTTCATGAATTGGCCAGAAGTGCGGCGTACCTTGCCAGTGCAGCTTTCTTCAGCGCAGCTTTGATTGACAGCGACAGGCAACAATTGTACATTTTTGCGCATGTTCCCTTTCGCAAAATTGTCGGCCATCTTTCTGATCCTCTCAGCAATCACCGCATGTGGCACGAGCTCGAGTTCTTCAACGACGGGTTCTCCCGCGCCGACGGGCCGTGATCTGACCGTCCTTCCCACGACGAATGCAACGGTGCACTTTCAAGCTTTCGCGCTCATTCGTGAGTTCGGCATGAAAGACACGGGTGTGATTTTCGGAGTCATTCCCGACCAGGGGGACTTCAAGTTCAAGAGCGTGACCGCGCCGCCATTTTCAAGAGACTGGCACCACGGGGTGATGAACCCTCAGATTTTTGAGCAAGTTTTCGCAGGAACTTCAGTTCCCGTGCCTCAGGAAGAAAGGGATGATCTGCTCTCCAGGTATCCGGGTGCGAGCGCGATTTATTCCCAAGGCTATGTCGGAAAACTCTGTTCCAACCAACCCGTTCAAGTCACTCTTGCCGGCTCGGTGGGAACTCATGATTATACCGTGATCCTTGGCTTCACTGCGAAACCGACTGTCCACGGAAACTGTTCTTTTCAGACGTTTGCGGTTTGTTCTGGCCCGACTGGGCAGTTCTCCTGCACACTTCCCAACTGAAACTTCATGGTCAAAACCATTCCGAGCACCCGATGAGGAACCTGCAGACTTACCTGAAACTTCTGGGCATCCGGGAAGAGCGTCCGAGTCTCCCTCTCCTTTCTCGAATCGTCAGCCGCCACCTGGCAGTTGTTCCACATGAAAGTGTTTCAAAGCTACTTCGCCTGCATCAACTCGGGCCTGAGCTCGGAGCAACGATCCCCAGCCTCGACGAATTCGTGGCAGGAATTGCGGGGTCAGGTTTCGGTGGCACCTGTTTTGCTCAAAACTTTCACCTCAATCAACTCCTCAATCATCTCGGCTTTGAGTCGAACCTGGCGGGCATTTACCATAAGCGAGTCATGAGACACGTCAGCCTCAGAGTGCGCGTGGATGGAGCAAACTACCTGGTGGATGTCGGCCTCATGGCGCCGATCGCCGGTCCGTACCGAATTCATCCTGATGCGGCTTTTGACCTGGTGCTGGGAAACCAGCGGTACGTCTTCACTCCTGCAGCTGATCTTGAAAACTACTGCCTGGAGATCCACCGGGACGCCAAGGTGGTTCGAAGTTTTCAGACCACGTCAAAACCCATGACTCTGGAAGAGTTGGAGACCGGTGTTCGCCACTCGTTCGAGAATTCGGCAATTTTCATGGCCACGCTTTCGGTTCACCGCGCGTACGAAAACCATAGCGTCGGAATCTGGAACCGAAAAGTCTACCGCGTCGAAGGGCTCGACCGACAGTTCAGAGAAATTCGGAACTTCAGTGAGCTTCAGGCCGCTTTTCGAGAAGACCTTGACCTGCCTCATTATCCCCTCGAACTTATTTTGAAGCTTCTACAAGAAAACGGAACCGGACTTTCACTTGCCGGGTGATCCCCGGAATTTTCACGCCGAAACCCATGACCGGAAGTCAGGTCGTCGCCACTTGAAGGCACGAGCCCCTCGGTTCGATCCACGAATCAACGCTCAATGATATCGCAAATTCTCAACTTCTGATCATCTGATTGGATTTCCTTCCCAGAGTTGAGTCTGACTTCTGTGACCACCGACCCGTAGCGTGTTTGCCTGGAAACGCGAGAGGGGTTGGAGAACTTTCCTGACAGAGGGGCCTATCGTTTGATACCGGTACGTTTGAATCGAGCAATCTCGGATGCGACGAGTGGAGACACAGAAACAAACTGACATTCTATCAGGAACAAGGACCTTTTGTTTTTGACTTGAACTTCCTCGCAACTGCGCACGACAACCTCGATGAAAGGAATATCTCTATTTTTCAAAAATGGGATCTGAAGCTTGAAGCTTCTACCGACCTGAATGGGCATATCCGCGCTCAGCTTTACCCCAGTTTCATTGATCTTCACACCGGTTACCTCAGCGTAAGCAAGGCAAACCTCTATGAATGGAACTGCGTACATTTCGGCATCCATCGGATAATTATCAGAGACCGTTCTCAAGATCAAATCGTTCAGGATACCCGCATCAATCGGACGAATGAAAAAATTGTCATAGCCGTCTTTCACGGCGAGTGCGGCTATCTTGGGGTCCTTTAAATGGGAATAGCCGATGACTTTCGGTTCTTGTCCAAATTTATTCAGACATTCTTCCCGCAAAACGTTGGCGTATTCATGCACAACTGACTCAGTGATGTCGTAAGATACGAGCACGAAGGCGATGTGAATGGATGAACTTTCGTTTTTGATAAGCGAAATTGCCTCGTCAATGGAATGAGTCACGCTGACCAAATAACCTTCATTCGTCAATTTTTTGGCAAGCAAGTGTGCCGATTCGCGCTTCGAATCAATGATAAACCCGTATTTTCCATTTGAGTTTGCCTTCGTCATGGCTTTCTATCGTCAATACTCTTCGATAAAATGAGCGGATTCGCTTACTGCGTGAATCTGATTCTCTGCAAAATCGCCATGCCCCACGTTGTGGTGAAGAGCCAAAAAAAGCCCCACCCGTTCCCGGGTGAGGCTTTTTTATCGAATGGCTGGGGAACTAGGATTCGAACCTAGATAGCCAGAGTCAGAGTCTGGAGTCCTACCGTTGGACGATTCCCCAATAGATCCCGGAAGCTTAAGCAAGCGGGGTGCCGAAGTCATATCTTGGCAAAAAATGATTGTCGAGTGGGAATCCTCATCCGGACATCTCACGAAGTGTTTTTTTGAAGAAGAATGGAGTGTCCATCCCTGGGGCACATGAGATCCCCTTTGAAATAAAATTCAATTATTTCATAAAGTTGAATTCAACCCAAGGAGGACCTGATACCAAACAAGCGGGCCTGACCCGTGTGGATTCAGAAGTTCATCCATTCGGCGCTGAAGATTGCAGAGTTCAAGATCCATCGCTCCACCTCTTTCAGAACAATCTGAATTTGCAGTGGGTGCTGAGAAACTGATCAAACGCTTCATCCGTGCTGAACTGAGACTTGTAGCAACCCGCGCTCGTCCGGTTCCACACAAGCGAAGATTCGAGAGTGCAGGTGGCGCACTCCGCTTTGGCAGCGGCAGTCTTGGCTTCCGAGAGGCACTTCGCATCGGGTCGACCTTTTTTGATCTGGACCATGTGACCGGGAGCGCGAGCTTCGTTGATCGACAGCACTTCCTGTGTGATGTAAACGCCTGTGCCCGTGTACTGGATTTCGGTGCTCGCAGGATGCTTTTTGCTGATCAGACTGTAATTCGGTCTGGTGCCCAGAATCCTGACCAATCTCAGTCGTCGTTGATCCGTTGAACTGAGATCTTTCAGGAGCTGCTGCTTGGACTGAACCACTGGCTTCAAGGTCGTGGGAACTTCTTTCAAAACTCCCGAAAGCACTTTCCAGGTTTCCGCTTCATAAGTCACCTCTTCGCCTGTGGACAAAGTCACGATCAGGCGCCGCTCCGAACCCGTGCCCTCCGACCGAATCGCCGGAAGATTTCGACGAGGAAAGAAATCATACTGAATCGCCGGATTCGAATTGGTGTTGTCGACTTCAATGGTCTTGCCGGTGGCGGCGTCAGCCAGCTCATTGATTCTGTAATCAATGACGACCAATCCCATCTCCGATCCGCGACCTTTGAAGGAGAACAGCCAGTCCCTTTTCACTTGAGATGGACTGCCGTCTGGATCCGTGAAAACCTCACTCGCCTGCCCATTTGAAAAATTGAAGCCATGAACCTGATCGGATTCCTGATCCGTGAAACCCGTGGCTTTCTTGGGCAAGGTGATGTGGTAAGAAGCCCCGCCCACATGCGGAGAGGAGTCGCCAGTCGGGAGGTCACAGAAACCCTCCTCAAGTGGCTTGAACTCACTCGCGGGAGTGACCGCACTTTCGGGATTTCCTTCACCGCCCAGGACTTTCATCACGTCAGTCACGCCCGAAGGGATGCAGACATTGGAAAGAGGAATGCAGGAAGCCGTGACTTTCTTCGGAGCTGCCAGGGCCGCGTCAGGCAAAGCGAAGGAGGCCGCGCTCAGAGTGAGAATCAAGAGGGATGCCGTACTTTTCAGGTGACTCGCCATTGCCTGATTTTACGCTTCACCGCGCGAAACCGGGAGAGGCAAAAACTGCCGTGCTGCACTCTGCTCTGGCCTTCCTCACGGCTTGCCACTGACTTACAGAGTGTCGACTTTTCTCAAACGGGCCTCCACCACAGTCCACGGGAGTACGGCCATCAGATCAAACAGGCCTGCGCTGGCGGCTCTTCCCGAGACGGCCAGACGCATGGGAGAAGCCAGGTCTCCCAGCTTCAGAGTCTTCTGCTCGCAAATCTGGCGCAGGTAAGCGTCAATATCCGCATGGGACATGCCGATGTCCCCGAGTGAAACCGCGTTGCCCCAGGCTGAGTCCGACTTCGCAGGGGCTTTCGCCATTTTTGCGGCGAGGTCATCGGTCGCATGTTTCACGGCATCTTTCACAGACGCTTTGACGGCTGGGTCCTTGTTCCACTTCAGGGCAGACACCTGAGCGGGATCAAGCTCCACCGCTCCTGGAGTGCAGAGCGGAATGAGTTGATCGGCGAGTTCCTTCACGAGTTTCACTTTCTGCTGGATCAGTGCGGTCAAAGCCACGCCCACATCCGTGGTGACTTTCGCGACCGAAGCCGAAGCGGTGAACAACTCCGTAAAATCTTCAGCCACAATGCCGGCCAGGCGCTTCGGATCCGCCCTTCGCATGTGCTCGCCATTCAACCACAGGAGCTTTTCACTGTTGAAGACGCCTGAGCTCCTCTGAACGTGATCAAAGGAGAACATCTCGATCATTTCACCCACCGTGAAAATTTCCTGATCGCCATGACTCCAGCCCAGACGAGCGAGAAAGTTCAACATCGTTTCAGGCAGGTAACCTTCGGCTCGGTAGACATTCGCGGACACCGCCCCGTGGCGTTTGGAGAGTTTCTTCTTGTCGGCTCCGAGAATCATCGGCAGATGCACGAACTGCGGCAACGGGTAATCGAAAAACCGGTAAAGGTGCGTCTGCTTCGGAGTGTTGTTGATGTGATCATCCCCACGGATGACATGAGTCATGCGGGATTCGACATCATCGACCACGCACGAAAGGTTGTAAGTCGGAGCGCCGTTGGAGCGAATGAGGACGAAGTCATCCACTTCCGTATTTTCGACGCGAATCGGACCCCGGATCAGATCCATGAATTCCTGACCACCTTCAAGCGGGATGGCGGCGCGAATGACGGCCGACTCGCCGGCTTTCGGAGCACTGAGCTTTTTGCTTCGGCAAGTGCGGTCATACTGCGGGCGGGTGCCGGCCGCGGTCGCCGTCTCGCGCATTTTTTCAACATCCGCTTCCGTGCAGGCGCACCAGTAAGCGTGACCTTTGGCGACGAGTTCCTGGGCCTTCTCCATGTAGTGAGGCAGACGCCTGCTCTGAAAGATCGGCTCTTCATCCCAATTGAGGCCCAGCCACTGCATCGATGCTTTGATGTCCTGCGTGTAACGATCTTCCGAGCGCTCAAGATCCGTGTCTTCAATCCGAAGAAGAAATTTACCCTGATGCCTGCGCGCGTAAAGCCAGTTGAAAAGCGCCGCTCTCACCCCACCGATGTGCAGAAACCCGGTCGGAGAAGGAGCAAAGCGGACGCGGACGGTTCCCGGGGCGGGCGCAGGGGCAACGGTGTGAGCCGAATGAGCAGGATGTTGAGTGGTCATATGGCCCTCGTTTTAACCCGAGATCCCATCAGGCTGCGAGCGAAACTTTAAGGAGGGTAAAAAGAACCAGGCAAAAGGAAGCGAGAGAAAATCAGCGAGAGTTCTGGGAAACGGCCTGAACGTGAGCGCCCCCCGTCTGAGAAGCGACATTTTCCGTATGATAGGCTTCGAGGTAACTCGTGAGTGAACGAACATCCTTTTCACCGAGCTGAGGAGCGCCTTTGATGCGGGGGTGTCCAGAGGTAGCGAGAGCACGAGTCTTCTGAACTTCGGAGAGATCTGCGACTGAAGCACCCGGACCTGAAGTGTGGCAGCTCAGGCAATTCTGAACGAAAAGCTTCTCGCCGCGCATTGCCGCAGGATCCGCCCGGCGTTTCAGATACAGGGATGAATACCGCTCCCGGTAATTCGCGAACTCGATCTGCGAGATCTGAGGCACGAAAAGAGACTCAAGGGACATCCCCTCTTTTTTGATCGCTGAATTGGAAGTCCACGGTGCAACCGAATAGAAAGGTCCGTGAGAACCGAGACTCTTCAAATCGCGAGAGGTAGCCAGATAAAGGGGATACTTGACCACGAAGGCACGGGGAATCAGCGCTTGAGCGCCGGTGGAACTTTTCAGAATGACGAGATCGATCTGAGCCTTTTCGCCGGGAGTGAGACTTTTTAGAGCTGCGTCCACCAAAGCTGACAAAGAAGGTCCTTTGAATTGGGACACCTTGCCTGTCAGGGGATCCTTTTCCTGACTGGTGAGTTGCTGAGTTCCGGACATCGCTTCCTGAAAAGACCAGCTTTTCAAGGCTTTGGACTCCCCTTCATGCTTCCAGACCGCAGACAGACTCTCCGTACCGGAACCTGCTCCAAAAGCGGTGGCCGATGTCATTAAAGAAGGTAATAAAAGAGCGAAGGGCGCCAAAAGTGGAGCCAACGCCCTGCCGGACCTGATAGTGCGCCGAGTTATAAGACCCGGACACTGAAGAGCGCGCTCAAAACAAATCATCTCATAATTGCACCAGTACTCCCCACGAGTGTCAAGGTGCTTGATGGTTCCCCTTGGCCTGTGATACGCAGGGACCCGTCAACACCAAGGTCGCCTCAGGTTGTCGCTCCAGCTGCTACAAGCTGGGATGGTACCCGGGTAGGAAGTGGGCCACTCGCCCGCTTTTTTTTTGCCTCCAGTTTGACTTGAAGTTCTGACGTTAAAGTTCTGATTTGATGGAGAGTTCCACAGAAGAATTCTCAAGAAAGTGTTCCAGGATCACATGACAGCTGCGAAGAAAATGGCGCAAGCCCAGAAGACCGCTCAGGCCGATCCGCTTGCAGCTTCATTGGAAACGACTGTGGCAACTTCTGTGGCTGACACTTTGAATGCGAAAATCGCAGCGATCATCGCGCCGTTCGGCTACGAGCTGGTCTACGTCGAACTCATCAACAACCGTCAAAGATTGATCAGAGTCTACATTGATCACGTCGACGCACACCTCGGACCCGATGCGGACCGGGGTTACGGAGACCTTGGCATCGGAGTCGAAGACTGTGCCAAAGTTTCCAGGGCCCTCGACGAGCCGCTGGATCTCATGCCTGAAATGGAAACGATCTTCAGCGGCACCTACGAGCTCGAAGTTTCTTCTCCGGGCATTGATCGCCCCCTTCGCCTCACGAAGGATTTTGAACGGTTCAAAGGACGCGAAGCTCGCGTTCATGTCTTCCGTCCACTGACCGCTGAAGAGATGGGCAATCCTCAATACCAGCAGAAGAATCCAAAGCAGAAAAATTTCATCGGTGTCCTCAAAGGGGTCAGGTCCGGTGCTCAGGGAGAAAGCGTCATACTGGTCATAGACCCCAGTCAAGGCTCTCTGAAGCATGTCCTTGGGAGTTCCAAGAAACAGGCCGGAAAGAAGTCCCCTAAAATCGCCAAAGCTCCGTCGCTCGGAGCCGAGGCACCTACAAACAGCGCGGAAGTGAAGACTGAAGACGGTCGAGATATCGTCCTCATTCCCCTTCCCCTCATATCCAAAGCGAATCTCGAACCAGACTTCGGGATTCTCGATAGCAAGGAGCTTTCATGAACGCCTCTGATTTAACTCGTGTGATTGAATCTGTTGGTAAAGATCGCGGTATCAAAAAGGAAATCATCATCAGCGCCCTCGAACAGGCCGTCCTGATGGCAGCTCAGAAGAAGTACGGGCAGAACGCCATTCTCGAAGCGCATTATAACAATGATACCGGCGAAATCGATCTGTTCCTGTTCAAGAAGGTCGTCGAGTCCGACGAAGCCATGCTCGAAGAATCCGAAGAGATCATGATCGAAGAAGCCCACAAGCTCGATCCTGAAGCCGTGGTCGGCGATGAACTCGGGATCAAGGTCGAAACCCCTGACTTCGGCCGTATCGACGCCCAGACCGCAAAGCAGGTCATCTTTCAGAAGGTGCGCGATGCTGAACGCGAAATCATCTTCAATGAATACATTCACCGCAAGGGTGAGATCATCACCGGAATCGCGCGTCGCATCGAACGCGGCAACCTCGTGATCGATCTGGGCAAGACGGACGCTCTTTTGCCACGCAACGAAATCATCCCGGGCGAACAGTTCAAGCCCGGTGACCGCGTTCAGGCTTACCTGTCTGACGTCGCCACCACCAGCCGTGGACCTCAGCTCTACCTGAGCCGCACTTCTCCGAAGTACCTCATGAAACTGTTTGAAGTCGAAGTTCCGGAAATCCGTGAAAGCATCGTTGAGATCAAACTCTGCGCTCGTGAGCCAGGCGCTCGCTCCAAGATCGCCGTCACTTCCAGAGACCGTGACGTGGATCCAGTCGGTGCTTGCGTCGGCATGAAGGGCATCCGCGTTCAGAACGTCATTCAGGAACTCAAGGGTGAGAAGATCGATATCATCCCGTGGTCGGACAATCCGGTCATGTTTGTTCGCTCCGCACTTTCTCCAGCCGAAATTTCTTCGGTGCGAATGGACGAGCGCAACAAGACGATGGAAATCATGGTCGAAGACGATCAGCTTTCTCTCGCGATTGGTCGTAAGGGCCAGAACGTGCGATTGGCCGCTCAGCTGACCGGCTGGAGACTCGACATCGTCTCTCGCTCCAAGCTTTCCAAGCGCACTTCGGACGCCACATTCAACCTTCAGCACATTGATGGAGTGAATGAAACTCTGGCACAGGCCATTTACCAGGCCGGATACATGAATGTTCGTCAGGTGGCAGACGCCTCTCTCGAAAACATCCAGAAGATCCCGGGCTACGACATTGCAGAAGCCGCTCAGAGTCTCAAGGACCGGGCAGCTTCGGTGGTTGAAAAAGCGGGCGACGCACTGGCCGGTCCATCCGCAAATGCAACATCCAGAACTGAAGACAAGGGAACCTTCTCGGCAACTCCCCCAAGTCAGCTGAAAGATGCTAAAACATTGGCTGAAGAGCGCTTGCGCGAAATGATGCGTCAAGCAGGTGGAGACTCTGGCAAGAAAGATTAAACCGGAAGCGAGTCTCACGGAATCCAACTAACCACCTACCAGCGCTTTATAAAAGATTGACCTGAATCAGGTTGCACTTAAAAGATTGAAATGACGAGGAATTCGAATGGTTGAACAGGAACAGATGAAGGTTTATGAACTTGCGAAGGAGCTGGGAGTTGATTCCATCTCCCTTCTCGACAAGCTCAGCGGCCTCAATATCAAAGTGAAGAATCACATGAGCGAACTGGGAAGCGAAGAAGTTCGCATCGCCCGAAGCTCATTGGGTCCGAACAGCGGAGCCAAGGGCACTGCAAAGACTGCGGGCAAAACCGCCGGGACGAAGTCTGCTGCCGGGACTGCCACCAAAAGCGCTTCGGCCAAGTCGACGACCACTCGCAAGAAGGCATCGCCTGCTTCGGATGGACTCGGCGCTGGCCTCGCTGCGGGACTCTCGAGCCCTTCAGGATCCAACACGAACCGCACGGCTTCAAAAGCCGCCACTGCCGCTCCGGCAGTTGAAGCTCCCGCACCGAAGACCGCTCCTTCGGTAATCCGACGCAGAACCAAAGCCGAAGGTGAAGAAACCACGGCTTCGACCCCTGCCACGCGCACCACCCAGACCCGCACTCAGGAGTCCGCTCACACGGAAGCTTCTGAACACTCGGAAGAATCGGATGATGTGCAGACTCACCACGCAGGCCAGGAAGCTGGGGCAGAGACGGCTTACGCGGGTTCTTCTTCCGCTCAAGACGAGTCTGATGAGACTTCTTCCAATGAGAATTCAACCGGAACCTCAGCTGAAGGCAATTTAAAGACTGCCGCAGCTCTCGAAGCGGGCGCTCAGGACTCCGCCACTGAAGCCACCCCGGCTGCAGCGAAAAGAGCTCCCGTCGTTCTTCCTCCAAGACCTGTGGCTCCACGCCGCAGCATCCTGAAGATCGTCGAAGTCTCCGCTCCCGCTCCCCGTCCGATGATCAAACCGGCTCCTTCTCCGGTCACTGCCGTCGGCGCCAAGCCAGTCGCAGGGGTCAAAGGCGTCTCGACTCAGGACAAAGACGGCTTCCGCATCATCAAGATGGACAAGACCAATCTGGATGCGATGGTCGAAGAAGAAGCCGCGAAGAAGCGCGGCATCGGACCTCGTGAAAACGAAATCCGTCCGGAAGACGTTCGTTTTGCGGATTACCGCAAAAAAGAAATGGTCTTCATGCCCAAGAAGAAGAAGATTCCTCTCGGAAAAGAGATCCGCAAGACTCAGAAGACCGTTTCCAAGCAGCAGAAACGCGTCGTCACGATGGGCGATCACGTCACCATTCAGGACTTTGCAGCCCAGCTCGGCGTCAAAGCCGTAGAAGTGATTCGCAAGCTCATGGGCATGGGCACGATGGCGACCATCAATCAGTCCATCGACTTTGATACCGCCACTGTCCTTGCGTCTGAGTACCAGTACGAGATCAGAAACATCGCTTTCAAGGAAGCGGAGTCTCTGGACGTCGCGACCGATACCGATGCTTCCCTCATCTCCCGTCCTCCGGTCGTCACGATCATGGGTCACGTCGATCACGGCAAGACCTCATTGCTCGATGCGATTCGTGAAGCTGACGTCGCCAAGGGCGAAGCCGGCGGGATCACTCAGCACATCGGCGCTTACACGGTGAACAAAGAGGGTCACCTGATCACTTTCATCGATACTCCGGGCCATGAAGCCTTCACCGTCATGCGTGCTCGCGGCGCCAACGTCACGGACATCGTGATTCTGGTCGTGGCTGCCGATGACGCCGTGATGCCTCAGACCCGCGAAGCTCTGAGCCATGCTCAGGCTGCAGGCGTGCCGATCATCGTGGCTGTGAACAAGATGGACAAGGCAGGCGCAAACCCTGAGCGCGTCAAGCAACAGCTTGCCGAACTCAATTTGCTGGCTGAAGACTGGGGCGGTCAGACGATGTTCGTTCCGGTTTCGGCTCTCAAGAAGACGAACCTCGACAAACTCCTCGAAGCCATCATTCTTCAGGCTGAAGTCCTCGACCTCAAGGCCAATCCGGAAGCTCGCGCAAGCGGCGTGATTCTCGAAGCCCGCATTGAAAAAGGCCGCGGCCCTGTGGCCAGCGTTCTCGTCAAGCGCGGAACTCTCCGTGTCGGCGATGCCATCGTCGCAGGCACCTTCTCCGGCAAAGTGAAAGCTTTGACCGACGACAAGGGTCGCAACGTGAAAATCGCCTCTCCAGGCTACGCCGTCGAAATCCTCGGATTCGAAGGCTTGCCAGGTGCCGGTGAGAAGTTCGATGCTCCGGTCAGCGACGCTGCGGCCCGCGAAATCGTTTCGAACCGTACCGACAGGGCTCGTGAAGCGAACGCGACTCCAGCCACCAAGGTCAATCTCGAAGACCTCTTCTCCAAGATCCAGACCGGCGTCATGAAGGAACTCAACGTGGTTCTCAAGGGCGACGTGTTCGGCTCCGTCGAAGCGATTCGCGACAGCCTCGTGAAGGTTTCGAACGAGAAGGTCAAAGTGAAGGTCATCTTCTCGGCTCCAGGAGGAATCTCCGAGAGCGACGTGATGCTGGCCAGTGCTTCGGGCGCAATCGTCATCGGCTTCAACGTTCGTCCGGAAACCAAGGCAAGACAGCTGGCTGAGGCCGAGCACGTCGAAGTCAAATGCTACACGATCATCTATGAGCTCATTGATGACATCAAGAAATCGATGGCCGGACTCCTCGACAAGAAAAAAGTCGAGCGTTTCCTCGGACGCGCGGAAGTTCGTCAGACCTTCTCCGTACCGAAGATCGGCATGATCGCAGGAACCTCCGTGATCGACGGCAAAATCATTCGTGGAGCGAACGTTCGCCTCCTGCGTGACAGCCGCATCATCTACGAAGGCAAGATGTCGTCCCTCAAACGCTTCAAGGACGACGCCAAAGAAGTCGCCACGGGCTATGAGTGCGGTATCGGCCTCGACGGCTTCAATGACCTGAAACCGGGAGATCTGATCGAAGCCTATCAGATCGACATGGTCGCAGCTGAATTGAACGGATAAGTAAAATCAAAAGACGGGGCCTGCCGCCGGCTGAAAAGCCGATTTGCGCTGGCCCCGTTTTTTTTCCCAAATATGAAAAGCCACAAAAGTTTCAGAAGTTTTCAGAAAGATTAAAGAAGTCGTTATGCAAGATACCCGCAAAGCCCGCCTGGCCGCAGTCATCCAGGAAGAACTCTCCATGATCGTTCCTCGCGAGATCAAAGATCCGCGAGTGCCTGCCGTCACGTTCACTTCGGTGGAAATGAGTCCGGACGGAAGTCAGGCGACTCTCATGGTGGCGATCTTCGGTGGGGCGGAAGCCGCATTCGAAGGCAAGGGTGTCCCACCCCTTTCTGAAAAGGGCGCCCAGCTTCGCATGCAGGATTGCATCGATGGCCTGACGTCCGCAACGGGGTACCTGCGCCGCCATCTGGCCAAGATCCTGACCGTTCGTCATGTGCCCAATCTGATTTTCAAAGCTGACCGCGGACTCGAGAACACCATGCGGGTGCATGATCTTCTTCAGCAGATCGCGTCTGAGCCTGTGGTCGAAAATGACATGACGGACGTAGACAAGACATCAGCTACCAAGGATTCTCCGAAATCATCCAGCTGAGTTTTTGTGGGCAGGTGCCCGATGGAAGGTCACTGTGGAATTTTCAGATCTCGCGCGTCTCAACGGCGCCTTTCTCGTGCACAAACCCCAGGGCATCAGCTCGTTCGGCGTGATTGAGCGCCTCGAAAAGGCCCTGCGCGCGAAGACCGGTGCCAGACGAAAGGATCTGCCCAAGATGGGACATGGGGGGACTCTTGACCCTTTCGCGACGGGCCTGCTGGTCGTGTGCGTCGGAAATGGTGTGAAGCTTTCTCGCTACCTGCTGGGTTCAAAAAAGACTTATTCCGGCACTCTGTGGTTTGGACAGACGACCGCATCAGGGGACCCGACCAATCCCATCACCGAAACATCCCCGAATCTGCCGGAGTCCCAGGTGCAACTTCAGCGCATGGCGGATGAATGGTGCACTGCACCCTACCCCCAGATTCCGCCGATGCATTCGGCTAAAAAGAAAGACGGCAAACCTCTCTACGAACTCGCGCGCCAGGGGATCGAGATCGAACGTGAAGCGAAAATCTGTCAGCTGAGTGACTTCAAGATTCTGGCCCTCGACTTCGCCAAAGCTCCGTTTGAGATCACGTGCACCTCGGGGACTTACATCCGGGTCGTGGCTCATGACTTTGGACGGAAAGTCGGTTCGGTCGCGATGCTCGAGACTCTGCACCGGCTGGGTTCAGGCAAATTCAGAATAGAAAATGCCTGCACCCTCGAACAGTTCGAAGCAGCGGACGAAAGCTGGGACCAGCTCCCCTCTTACGTGAGTTTCGATGAAATGCTCGACGGCTATCCCAGTGCGGTCGCGACTGCCGAAGAAAAGCTCGGACTCATTCAGGGCAAGCAGCAAACTTTGATCCCGATTCTCACGCGTGTTGGATTGTTTCCGACATCGGCGGAAAATTTTCGTTCAACTTCGGCCGGGGCTTCTGTCGAACCTGCCGCCGAAATCGACGACCACGAAATTTGCGTGATGATTTATGAATCACGGAAGCTCATCGCCGTGGCGAGACGAACGAGTGGACCTCACTCGGCCACCGGTCCGAGCGCCGGCTGGCAGATTGAGCGCGTTTTCACCTGAAAAATCGCTTCCGAAAGGCAGCTCGCTGACTGGGGGCGGGGGGGTGCCCCCCCCCCTCAACGAAGGGTGCGGAATTCCTTCTGATAGCGCTCGGCTTCTTCCGAATCAATGTGGGTCCAGCTCACGGGGCCCTGGGCTTTCCACTTCTGCGCCTGAGCGTCAAGAAGTTCGAAAGCCGCTCCCGTTTCGGCTTTGAGCGGAATTTCAACCGCGAGGTAAGTGTAAAAAGACTGCACGGATTCATTATTGATGAACTGAGTGATGTAGTATTTATCCGCCGCGCGAGCGATCATCGGAAGGCAGCCCGTGAGGACCTGGGGCTCAACTTTGGCAGGCTCGGTGAAAATTGTCTCGAGGTACCAGCACACTTCATGAGGGTCATGCCCAGTCTGCGCGTTCGAAGCCGTCAGGGGACCACTCACATGAAGGGCATCGTAAAAATGAAGCAGCATCGAGACCGGCCGGTCCTTGCCTGAGATTGGCAGGTGAGTCTGCGCCACCCAGTAGGATTCACCACTCGCACCTTGAGCTTCAAACGCATGAAAGAGGGATTCAGTCTGAGTCTTTTCGCCTTCGGGGGTGGCGGGCCGTTGAAAACGCGTTTCGACGGAGTCCTTTTCAAGATTCTTCAGTCGGTCGAAATAGGCTTTTTGCAGCACGCTCACGGGCATGGTCTTGAGCTCCGCTTCCCATTTCGCATTCGAAGCATCCGAACGGGGAATTCCAACCTGAATGAGTGCCCCATTCTCACCTCGAATATCCGCGAACTGCTCACCTGACTTCAGCACTCCCGCACTCGTAGTGAGCAGCTGATCTTCATTTTCGCCGGGGATGGCTTGAAAGGATTTTGGCGCACCATTCGAATGTACCTTGCGTGCACGCGTGTTCTCACTCCGAGCCACGCCCAGCAGGGCGCCCAGGGTTCCGGCAGTCAGGAAGAAAAGGCAGATGAGAATTCGGTTCAAATTCAAGGTCATGAGGATTCCAGCCTAACAGACTCTCCGAAATTCATTCAATCTCTTCGTCAGGGAACTCAGCGCCCAGCTTCTCAAGCTCGTCGTCCGCTTCGCTGTCGGCATCTCCATCTTGTGAGTGCTGATCCTGGTCTTCCACCCATTTGTAGACCGTCACGATGAGGACCGTGTCCGGCCCGAGCGGGATATCTGGAAACGCATCAGGCCAGAACTCCCGGTACTCTTCCCGAAAGGCGTCTGGATCGGAGTCGAGACCGATGCCGTTGAGCAGCACCGGGCTGGGGTGGGCAAAGGTCGTCTCGAGTGCGTTCGTGACCAGCGCATGTCCCTGCGGTCTCTCATCATAGTCATGGACCAGAACGTGAGTGCCGATGGACTTGAGGTGTCGAGCGGTGATGCCCGGCTCGAGTTTCTCCAGGTGGTCCCTGGGTTCGCAAGTCGTCAGAGTCTGACCGGCCTTGAGCAACGCGATCTGGTCTTCGGATAGAAAGCAGACGGATTCCTTTTCGGTTTTCACTTCAATTCTCCCACATTTCCCGCCGCGAGACTGAGGACTCCGTTTTTCAAAATCGGATTCTTCACGACCTTGCCCAGTTTGGTCGTATGGCGAGTCCCCACATCCCATTCCAGTTTCACGGCAGTGCCGAAAGCGCCTGCGAGTCGTTGATTGATGTTCCAGAGATCGAGCTCTTCGATCGGCTTCGAATCGACCTGGGTCAGGCGAGTGCCCACTTTGATTCCGGTCTGCTTCGCGAAGAGCGCGGCTGAGGACTTCGGTGCGATCGACACGACCTGAAGGATGCGGTCACCCTGGTCGCTTTCGTATTTGAAACGCACGCCCAGTCCCGATTCATTTCTGTAGATCCGGGTCTGCAGAGTCTTCTCAGTGAACCAGATGCGCCCATGACTCAGATCCAGAGTCGTGTCCCCTCGTCCAAGAATCGGCATCCCGACATTGGCAATCTTTCCATGGGAGAAGCGAAGTCCATTTTTGTCCTGAGGCGAAGCGTCGATGCGAGTGGCGATCTTCTGCGAGCCGCAGGTCAGAGTCCAGGGAGTCTTCCGAGCTTTCTCAAACTGAGTGGCATGGACTTCGAGAGCGTATTCGCTGCCGGTATCCCACCGAGCTCCCACCACCGGCGGAGCGGCTTTCGAAGCGAGGCTACCCGTATCCGCGATGCAGGCGGCGCTGATCAGGTCACCGGTTGAAGTCGTGCTCACTTCCGTCCAGGGCCGAGCCGCTTCGTGATGAAATCCGGCGCGGGGCCAGAGGATGATCTCCACCGGCGGACCTGCTCTGAATTCAACTGCATACTGCCTGAGAAAATCGATGCCCAGCACTCCATCACAGCAGGTGCTGACGAATTGCGGAGGAATGAAGAGCTCCGTCTCGGTCATGAGAAGATCCTTGAAAGGAATTTCCTGATTTCCCAGTGAGAGAGTGTAGCCCCCGATCGCTCGCGCCACGGCGGAGCCCTCCGCCCATTTCACTTTCTGAGCATGAAGCCCCTTGAGAACGAGCGCTTCAGGAGGGATGCCCTGTCCTGCGAGAAAGTCCGGCGAAATCAGGCTGTGCAGTGACCCTGAATCCAGGAGAAACTGGCCATTCAGGCGCTTTCCGCCGACATCCATCGAGAGACGAATCGTGTACAGACCATTCCAGCGCCGTGCCGGGAGTCGCGCGAAGATCTGCTCACTGCCGGTTGGCGGCACTGGATCAAAAATTTCCTGACCCCGGAGTGCAAGAGACTGGGCGGGTTGAATCTTCTTCACGGCAGTCACCGGTTTTCCGGACAGGCAGGTGGTGCGGTAGGATTTCCACTCGGCAAGGCGGGCCTGATGCTTGCCTTCGGCCTGCCACTCGACTTCGAGTCCATCGAGCCACTCGGCAAAAAGTCGACGCCCTTCCATCAAGGCCTTCTCTTCTTTCGATTCGTTCACCCGGTTGAGCTGCAGCGTGAGTTTCTGCAACTTGTCACTGAGGAGTTCATCCCAATGCTTCGCGGCAGCTTCGCCCGCGATCTGTGTCCCTTCTGCAGTGGAGAACCAGGCATTGGGTTCGCGCTGACAGCTGAAAGTGGAAATTTCCTGGTACCAGGGCCCCGGTGCTCGAGTGTACACGCGAGTGAGCGAAACCACTTGCGCCAGGATGACGCCGTAGTGTCCCTGACGGTAATCCGCTTTGAGGCCTTCGGCTCTGACGTCCCGGTTCAAGAGCCAGTTCTGACGATGGGGATTGAGTTCAAGTGGATCCAGATCCCAGACTTTTTCAGTCGTGAGGGGTTCCGTCGCGGTCTGAGTCTTCGCGCTCAAGAGAATGGAATGACCGGACTGCGCTCCCTGTGCCGTGGACATGAAAAGCGCAAGGAGCGGGAACAGGGCGAAAGTTTTTATCACTCAAGCACTTTAAGAGAGAAAAGCCTGTTCTTTCAATCGGTATTTTGAGAAATATCAGGGAATGAACTCCCTTCAAAAATTTCATGGCTCACCCGTCACTTCTCCTGTTCGCCCCTCCCTCTGGATCGTGACTCCCCTGCTGGTGATTCTCACCGGCACACACTGCAGCACGGCGAATCACTCGAACTCCCACTCGATGGGAGCCGCTTCGGCAGCGAGTGGAGCGACTGGCTCCGCGGCGGCGAAGCCAGTCGCACCGAAAGCCAGGACCATGGCTCGTGTCGGAACAAAAGGCATGGTCGTTGCCGATGACGAAATTGCGGCGGAGTGGGGAGTCGAAATCCTGAAGCGCGGCGGAAACGCAGTTGACGCTGCAGTCGCAACGGCCTTCGCCATGGCGGTCACTCGTCCGCACTTCGCTTCCCTGGGCGGAGGTGGGTTCATGGTCTACTGCCCGGCGCCGAAAGCCGGAAAGCCCGTGCCGAACTGTGAATCCATTGACTACCGTGAGATGGCGCCCGCCGCCACGGGCCGAGATTTCTACATCGATAAATCCGGCAATGGGAAGCCCAGGACCGATCTTTCTCAGAACGGGGCCACTGCCTCCGGTGTGCCGGGCGTACCCGCAGGACTTCTTCTGGCGCTCGAAAAATTCGGCACTCGCAAACGTGCGGAGCTGCTCACTCGACCGATCCAGCTCGCTCAAAAAGGATACCTCTTCACCGGACATTCTGAAGAAGCGGCACTCGACCGCTGGGATGAAATGAACCCGGAAGCGAAGAAGCTCTTCGGGTGTGCCGGCTTTACCGGGATGTTCCCCTGCCCTCCCGGCACGCTGATCACCCAGACGGATCTTGCCAAAGTTCTGCAGGCAATTTCGAAATCCGGCAAGGCAGGGTTCTATCAGGGGTGGGTCGCCAAAAAACTGATCCAGGGACTTCATGAAGCGGGCGGAGTGATGACGCTTGAAGACCTGGCTGGCTACGAAGCCAAACTCAGAAAGCCCGTCACTGGCACCTTTCAGGGACTTCAAGTAATCTCGATGCCCCCACCGTCCTCCGGCGGAGCGATTCTCCTGCAGATTCTGAGTGACGTCGAAAGAGCCGACAAGACCGGTTCCTTCGCACAGGGCCCGCGGTCCGCTTCGAGCATTCACGCCATCACGCATGCCATGGCCCTCGCTTTTGCGGATCGCGCCAAGTACTTCGGCGATCCGGATCAGACGGATGTGCCTCTCGCGCAGCTTCTGGACACTTCCTACCTCGACCCTCGCTGGCAGAAAAGTTTTGACCCGAAACACGCCCGCCTTCCGGCCGGAGCTGGAGAGCTGACGAAGAAGGAACCCACTCACACGACTCATTTCTCCGTCATGGATCATGAAGGAAATGCCGTGGCCATCACGACCACCGTCAACGACAACTTCGGTTCAGGCTTTGTCCCTCCGGGCACGGGCGTCGTCATGAACGATCAGATGGATGATTTCAGCATTCAGCCGGGCACTCCCAACATGTTCGGGCTCGTCGGCGCCGAAGCCAATGCAGTGGCTCCTCACAAACGCCCCCTCAGTTCGATGAGTCCGACCATTGTCAGAACTCCAGAAGGTCAGGTCCGTCTCATCGTGGGCGCGCAAGGAGGACCGAAGATCATCACTGCGGTCGCGCACACGCTGATCAATCGCCTGAGATTCAACATGACTCTTTCAGATGCCGTGGCAGAGCCGCGCTACCATCAACAGTGGAAGCCCGCCTCCCTCAGCATGGAATCCGGTTTCGCATATGAAACGCAGAAAATGCTGCGCGAACTGGGCTACGACCTTCAGGAGTCAGGACCTTCGGGCAAGATTCACGCGCTCGAGCGCGACCTCACCACCCACCGCGTCTACGGCGTCTCCGACCCACGGGCCGAGGGCGCAGCGGTAGCGGAGCCCTGACTTCAGTGAGAGGGATGGACCGCATCCACGAGCAGCTTGATGCCTATGAAGAGAGTGAGAATGCCCGTGCTCTTCTGTACCCACGCATGAGGCACGGACTGATGCGACCCCACTCTCGAACCCACTTGTCCACCGATGAAGACCGCCGCGAAAAGCGGCCAATGGGAAATCAAAGGGGCCATGTCCGGATTCTTCGTGAATTGACCGGCCAGTCCCGCCAGTGAGTTCACCAGAATGAAAACGCTGGCGACCGCCGCCGCATTTTTCGAGCGTGCCCAGCCGAGGTTGATGAGAAGCGGAGAAAGAAAGATTCCTCCCCCGATTCCGACCAGGCCTGAGAGAAGGCCAAGGACACCGCCGACCAGCAGGGACACGGCGATTGAGGGAGTGCGGATCTCCTCGGGACGACGATCCGGCAAAAAGAGAATTCGAAGCCCGCAGAGAACGAGGGCACCGGTCATCAGCAGAAAGAACGTCTGCTTGTCGAGCGGAAGCATGCCTCCTGCAAAAGCCATCGGAACCGACGCGACCGCGAAAGGAAGAATGAGCTTCCAGGAAAAATGTCCCTGCCTCCCGAAATGGTAACTGCCTCCTGTCACCACGAGAAGATTGCAGAGCAGCGAGATCTTCGGAATTGCAGTGTAAGCAACTCCGCTTGCGGCGAGGATCGCCGCGTAGGACGAACCGCCTCCAAAACCCACCATCGAATAGAGGAGCGCGATGAGGAGAAAAGAAGAACTCAGAGCGAGCATGCGCCGCCCCGAAGCGAGTACACCTGGGAATGGCCAAGGGCCCGCTGTTCCTTGACCCAGTGCCGGCTGCGGATTCCACGGTGACAGTAAAGCACGATTTTTTTCTGAGCGGCAGCCGTGGCAGCACTTTCAGATTCATGACAAGAGTGCAGAAAAATTTCCAGATCGGTATCGTTGATTTCCCGAATGTCCACGAGTTGATGATCGAGACCCCCGAGTTGGGCCAGGTCAATTTCGAGGGATTCGTCTTCACCGCAATTCACGCCACCCGCCTGGACCGCACGCATGCCCCCCTGTTCTTCACAGCATGCACAGCCTTCGCGTCTGAAGTTCGCGATTTTCATCTGCGAGAGGTCCTTGAGATTCAGGTAAAACGTCGCTTCAGCGGTCGAGTTGGTTCCCTGCAGAAGAAAAAGCAGAGCTTCGTGGGCCTGAAGCTGGCCGATGGCCCCGACGCTTGCGCCGAGCACCCCAAAGTCATTGCAGTTTCCAATCAGGGCATCATCCGGCGTCTCGGGAAAAAGGCAGCGAAGGCACCCATTCTCGCGCGAAGGAATGAAAGTCCTCACCTGACCCTCAAATTGATGGATACTTGCTGAGATCAGAGGGACTCCGAGCTTGAAACAAGCATCATGAAGCAGGAATTTCGTTTCGAGATTATCCGTGCAGTCGATGACCAGATCTCGCCCCAGAATGAACGTGTCGACATTCGCGTGAGTGACTCGAGCGTCATGTCCTTGAAGCGTGATGAACGGATTGAGGGCCAACAGGCGATTCTGCGCGATGACCACCTTCTTTTCGCCCACAGACTCGGGTGAATAAAGGGGCTGCCGGTGAATGTTGGAAATCGAGACCGAATCAAAATCCACAAAGGAGATTTTTCCCACTCCCGCCGCGGCAAGGGACGTGAGAACTGGACAGCCGAGTCCCCCCGCTCCGACGACCAGGACTTTCGCCCGGGTCAGGAGTTCCTGCTGCACGATTTTGGCCTGTTTGGCGTAGTAATCGGCTTCTTCGAAATGCACGTGCGTCGCATGATCCTGACACTGGACCCAGACAGCGTCGTGATTCAGGTAATGTTCCTTCTTCCAGATCGGGAGACGCAGCTTGATCTGATCAATCACGTAGCGGGATGCCTGGTAGGCATCGTCCCGGTGGGAAGCGACCACACCGATCCAGACTGCCGTCTCTCCAAGCCGCAGATGTCCCTGGCGGTGCACGCACAGAGCTTGATGGAGATTGAAATTCCGACACGCCTCTTCGAGAATCTTCTCGCCTTCCGTCTTCGCCAGAGCTTCATATACCTGGTACTCCAGAGACGAGACCGCCTTGCCTTCATTGTGGTCACGCACCCAACCTTCAAAAACGACGAGTGCGCCGGCCCGGGGGTTCTGGAGCACCCGAATGAGTTCGTCACGTGAAATCTCGGCGGACTGAATGCGGAACACTTCAGCCTCCCGCCACGGGCGGAATGAAGACGACCCGCGCTGACTCACGAATCTCATGATCGAGGGACGCAAAGCGATCATCAACCGCGACCTGGATCATCTTGAGAGGGAGTGTGAACGAATGCTTTTCCTTCAGAAGAGCATAGAGCTCCCCGTAAGTGCGGCAGTCCGCTGCAACTTCCACTCGCTCTTCGCTGAGATTGGCCTGCTCTCTCAAAATCGCGAAGTATTTCACTTCGATGGACTTCAGGATCTGCGTCATGCGAGCTCCGCGAACTCTTCGAACGTATTCACGTTTGCCAGATTGACGCCTTCGGTCTGATCGATGACCCGAATCTGGCGAGCTTCCGGAGCCTCATGAATCTGCGCATTTTTCAACACTTTCACCGGACACTGGATCCCGCTTTCAAGGGCCGCCGTGAAGAGGCTTCTTGCGGCAGGCGTATAAAGTGCGCAGAGCGGCTCAGCGAAGTCCTTTTCCGAATTTCGATAGGCGGTGGCCACACCTGCGGGGTCGTGACTGGCCAGAAGATTTTCCACGGTTCTGGAATTGAAATGAATCAGATCGCAGGCGACCACGAGCCAATGGGCATCGGGATGTTTTGCAAAGGCTGACAGGATCCCGACAATCGGACCCCGGACGTCGCCCGAAGCGGGGCCAGAAGTCACCCGGGAATCAACCACCGTGGGCAGCTTCTCCAGGGCAGTACCCGCCCATTGATCCTGTTGCGCGGACAAGTAGACTTCCTGACAGTGGTTTTTGAGGATCTCCCGGATGTACTGCGCGTGGGGTTTTCCATGGTAGGAGATCAATGCCTTGTCGCGCTTCATGCGCTCACTCTTTCCTCCGGTGAGAACAAGGCCGTAGAGCGGACGATCCAGTACGGTCCTCTTCCCTCCGATTTTGGACAGAAGTCGGGTGTCCTCGATCACGATGTCGTGGGAAACGGCCTTGCACATGTCATAGATCGTGAGGGCCGCGGTCATGGCGCCGGTCAGAGCTTCCATCTCCACGCCCGTGCGAGAAGTCGTCTTGACTTCACACTGAACCGTCACTCGGAGGGAGTCATCCATTTCGATCGTGAACTTGCAGCTCTCAATCGGGATCTGGTGACAGAACGGGATGATCTCGTGAGTCTTCTTCGCAGCCATCGTGCCCGCGATGATCGCGGTGTGAAAGACCGGACCTTTCTTCAGGATGAGCTCCTTGCCCTGAAAGTAGGGACGCAACTCCGGCGGAAGCTGCACCCTGCTCTGCGCGCGGGCCACCCGCTGGGTGACCGCTTTGCCGCTTACATCCACCATGGTGGGCTGCTGGTTCTTTTCATCGATGTGGGTCAGCATGAGGTTCTCCGCAGATTGGAAATCACTGAATTGAAAAACTGAGGATAAGCACTCGACATCAGACTATCCCCCGATCGCATTCATGGGGTGGGCGACTTCAGCGGGACGAAGCAGCGGCTTCATCCCCAGCAGGGTCTGGTAGAGCGACGCTCGCTCGGCCTCGCTCTGTCCACGAATCGAAAGGCCGTCGTCCTTCAGCAGACACGCGCGCATGATCCCGTCCGCCGACAGGCGCCAGCGGGAACACTGGCCACAGAACGCTTTGGATTCGGAAGCGATGAATCCGACCTGCGCTCCGGACTCGGTCCGGTAGTTGAATGAAGTGGAATCCCGCTCCCGGGCAACCGGGATCAGAGAGGTCTCCGATTTCAGGCGGTCGATCAGTTCCTGCGCCGAAATGAACTGCCGTTCCTGCTCTTCGCGGGCAAAGCCGATCCGCATCAACTCCAGAAACCGTACTTCGATCCCGGTGTTTCGCGAGTAGTCGACGAAATCAAACAGCTCATGGTCATTCACGCCACGCATGGCGACGACATTGATCTTGATTCTGAAACCTTCAGCGCGCGCGGTTTCGATATTCTTCAGAACGCGCTTGAGATGATTGCCATGGGTGATCTTTGCGAAGGTCTTTTCATCGAGACTGTCCAGACTCACATTGAGGTGATGCACGCGGTTGCGCTTGAGACTTTCAAAATGCCGATCCAGCAGAATCCCGTTCGTCGTGAGCCCGATCTTCTTGAGCGGCAGTCTGGCAAGCTTCTCAATGATTTCACCGAAGGATTTTCTCAGCAGGGGCTCACCGCCGGTCAGACGGAGTTCTTCGAGGCCGAAACTGCAGAGCTGGCTGACGATTTCAAAACACTCGTCCGTGGACAGGTAGCGCTCTTCACTCATGAACGTGGAGTCCAGAGGCATGCAGTAGTGACAGCGCAGATTGCATCTGTCCGTCAGCGACAGGCGCAACTTCCGGACACGCCTGCCATGATCATCGACAAGAAGATTCATTGGGAACTCCCGGGCGGGCTGCCAAAAGGGTGCCACGAGTGGTAGCGATACGCTTCGCCGGCCCTGAAAATGGATCCTTCGCGAGGCAGCTCAAGAAACCCGTCACTTCCCGCGAGGGCCGAAAATTCGCCGGAGTTCCGCATTTTGAGAGGATGAGCCCGCAGCATTCCGGAGCGGGTGTGCTCGAGCTTCACGGGTACGAAGAAAGTGAGGTCTTTCCGGAAGACGATTTCTTCCGCCAGTTGCGCGTGAACTTCATGGGGGCTGAGAAGATACCGGTGGAGAGACACCAGACTTGATACTGGATTGCCCGGCAGACCCAGGACCGCAGTCTGATTTTTCTCGTCGACTCCGAACCAGAGCGGTTTTCCCGGGCGCTGAGTGACGCCGTGAAAGCATTCCGTCACTCCGAGACTTTTCCACGTCGAAGGCAGGTGATCAAATTTTCCTTTGGATACCCCGCCTGAATAAATGAGCAGATCAAAGCGCGACTTGCTCTCCTCAAAATGGGTCTCAATCGCCTGGACATCATCCGAAAGATGGGAAAGCTCGACGTCGACATGGCCATGCAGCGCGAGCGAAGCCTTCAAGGCATGAACGTTGGACCTGCGGATCTGAAAATCCAGTGGGGTCTGAGCCACTGGGACAAGTTCATCGCCTGTGGAAATGAGATTGATTCGTGGCCTTCGGTCGACTTGCAGGACGCCAGCTCCAACCGAGGCGGCGATGCCCCAGTGAGGGCCGTTGAGGGAAGCTCCGGCCGGGAGAAGGACATCACCTTCGCGAGCATCACTCCCCTTCAGGTGAACGAACTGCATCCGGGTCCGAAGCGAACTACAAGCATCATTGTCAGCGTCAGGATCAATCGTGGCGACCCCGTTCGTCAGAGTCACCTCTTCATAAGGAATGACCAGATCAGTGAATTTTGGAAGCGGAGCTCCCGTCATCACTTCGAAACAGGTGGAGGGATCAGTCAGCTCCTTTTGCGGTACGCCTGCTGCGCAGACTCCGACAATTCTGAAACTGCGCTGTCCTTCCCGATAGGCGCTGAAAGAGACTGCGATGCCATCCATCATCACGCGGTCGAACGGGGGATAGTCGCGGTCGGCCAGCAGACTTTCACGAGTGGCGAAAGCCCCGACTTCAGAAAGTGAAGCTGAGCCCTTGCCCCAGTGAGGCAATCTCCGCTTCAGAATCGCGAGGGCTTCTTCGACATGGATCATGCCAAAGACTTAGAACACAATCGGCACGCGGGCAAGGAAGCTCCTGATTCAGATCCAGTCTTAATGCGGCGCATAAAATAACCCTTCAGTCCGCAGCCCATTGCGGTTGAGCAGCTGACGAGCGGAACTCATCCCGGATTCATCCCCGCTTCCTCTGATGCCGGGCTTTGAATGGATTCCAAAATCGCGGGCCAGCACGGCGAAGTGGCTCACGTGGGCCACCTCAGTCGCAGGAATGGTATTCAGAATGGGACGCCCTGAGTGCACCCCCGAGGAGCTGGCGGAAGCCAGTCCACCAGTGCAACCGATAAAAGACTGCGCGCGAGAACAGTGAAAAGCCTGAGTTCTTTTGCATTGAGTCTGATCACAGATCACCCCCCTGAACTCCAGTTTTGAGGAGTCCCGAAAAATCACCATATTGGGCCATAATTGAAGTGGTTTTGGACACTTTATGAACCATCAATTGTTTAAACTCCTGGGTCTTCTGAGACTCACTTACAAGTTGTAGCCCACGTTATAGAATAGAGTCTGGAGCTCTCAGTCTATGGTTCGGCGTGCTTTCCTTGAAATCGAGACAGTTGTTTCAGTCTCACTGAGTTTGGGACTCGGATGGGCGGCCGCTGGCTGTGGTAAACTCACTTTGAATCAGGTGCGCCCAACTCCCAGTACTCCCAACGCATCGTCTGTACTTCATCCTGCGATCTACCCCCTGAGTTTGCTTTCTGTGCAAAAGTCGACTCTCACTCCTTCGTTTCAAGTCCAGGGCCTGCCTTCTGGATCCTTGATTGAACTTCTCGTCAACGCTGATGAAAACTGTCTGAATGGCTCCATCTATCAGATTCAGTCGACGAGCCAGGCATTCGAAACCATCACTGCCGAACAGTTGCCCGTCCTGGGGGATGCACCCAGTTTCCGAGTTTTCGCGACTTTGCCGGACTCAAGTACAATTTGTACAAATGCCTTGAATTACGAATTCAATACCTTAAAAACTGCAGTGCAGGTCGCGGCAAGCTATCAACATTCATGCGCGCTCCTGCAAAATCAGGAGGTACGCTGCTGGGGAGACAATGGCCACGGCCAACTCGGCAACGGAACAATTACCTCGAGCGCGACTCCAGCCGTCGTTCCCGGATTGAGCGCTATTGAAATTTCATCGGGAGACTATCACACATGTGCACTCGCAGTGGGGGGCGCAGTGAAATGCTGGGGCCTCAATCAAAGTGGAGAACTGGGTGACGGCACACTTACAGAATCCCATCTTCCCGTGACCGTGCCAGCCCTGATGGCTACTCATATTGCGGCGAGTGGTGGGCATACCTGCGCCGTGCTCACCAACGGAAGCGTGAAATGCTGGGGCGGTAATTCGGGTGGACAACTGGGAAATGGTACGACGGTGGACTCACCTATACCGGTCTTAGTCCCAGGAATCGCAGCTTCAAATGTAGTCGTGGGCGGTGGCCATTCTTGCGCATTGTTGCTCGACGGCACCGTAAATTGCTGGGGGAGCAATGGAGTGGGCCAGCTCGGAAACGGAAGCACTACTGATTCCTTATCTCCGGTCCTGGTTCCGGGTATCACCGCTACTGCCATCAGTGCAGGGTTATTTCATACGTGTGCCATTTCAAGTCTTCGTCAAGTCAGGTGCTGGGGCGGCAATACTCATGGTGAACTCGGGGATGGAAGTGGCGCTGACTCCTCATCCCCTGTTCTCGTTCCCGGAGTCAGCGCAAATCTCATTTCAGCCGGATTCTTTCATACTTGTGCGGCGACTTCGGGCGGAGCTCTCCAGTGCTGGGGAGCTAATGAGAGTGGGCAACTGGGAGATGGGACTCAAAGTCCTTCTTTATCTCCAGTCTCAGCAGCGGACGTCACACCTCTCGGGATAGCCGCGGGCTACCAACACACTTGCGTAGTCACTAGCTCAGAGGGAGTCAAGTGCTGGGGCTCATTTTTAAATGGACGACTCGGCGACGCCGCGCCTACCTCGACAACTTTGCCCACTTTGGTGCACGGACTCAAGGCCACCGCGCTCGTCACGGGAGGCGATCATAGTTGCGCGATTTTATTGGACGGGAGCGTTCAGTGCTGGGGAAGAAATGGCAACGGGGAAGTCGGTAATCTAAATTTTGCGGGCTTTTTCACGCCTCAGTCCCAAGACGATGCCTTGTTAGTGCCGGCAGATATAATCGCCGCCGGGGGCGCGAATACGTGTGCCATCCCGAGTGGGGGTGGAAATGTGACTTGTTGGGGAGCGACGGACTTTTCACCGTTTCCTATGGCTGCGGTATTTCCTGCAGGAGGAATTCTCCCGGCAACCGACATGGGCTTGCCGGCCACCTCACTCGCGGCAGGGAATACACACACCTGTGTGATCTCCGCAGGAGACGTTTATTGCTGGGGCAGCAATGACAACGGAGAACTCGGAAATGGAACGACGACTTATTCGAACACTCCGGTATTAGTTCCAGGAGTCACTGCGACTGCACTGGCCGTGGGCGCATCTCATACCTGTGCTCTCTTGGCGGGAGGTGCAGTGAAGTGCTGGGGGCTGAATACGAACGGCCAACTCGGTAACGCGACGACGGTCTCATCCCTCATTCCTGTCCTCGTTCCTGGATTGTCCGCAATGTCGCTCGTCGCAGGCGGGCGCCATACTTGTGCTCTCTCAGCCGGAGGCTCAGTAAAATGTTGGGGTTTGAATGCAAATGGACAACTCGGAAATGGAACTACCTTGCAGTCGACCACTCCGGTTCTCGTGCCAAATCTCGCAGCTCACGCGCTCGCCTCAGGTGACTCCCACACTTGCGCAGTTCTCCTGAACAACACCGTGAAATGCTGGGGTTCAAACGCTTCTCATCAACTGGGCACTAGCTCAAGTCCATCATCAACCACCCCTGTAGCGGTGACCGACATTTTCGCAGTGACCTCGGTTGCAGCAGGGCGCGCGCATACCTGTGCACTCTTGGGCAACGGCAGCGTCCGGTGCTGGGGCGAGGATGACAGTGGCCAGCTCGGCGACGGTACCCGCCTCCTCTCCATTCGGTCCGTGATTCAATAAGGAGTCAAACCCGACACATTGACGCTATGAGTTAATTAATTTATTCTGATGATGTGAGAGTCAAATCCCGAGACTCATGTTGTACGTAAGCAGGAGTAATGATTTTATGAATTATCGTGGAAATCCCCATCCAGTTATCTCAATCTTCCTGATCTCACTGCTCGCCAGCAGCGGTTGCAGCAAGAGTGAGCCAACCGGCAGTTCTTCTGCTCAGCTTGCAGGAAGTGGCGGCGCCACATTCCTAGGTCGAGCCTCAGCTGGGCCGATCAGCAACGGCCAAGTGAGCGCCTATCCGCTTCACTCCGATGGGACGGTCGGAAACCTTGCAGGAACAGCGAAAACTGACGCCAATGGAAATTTCATTCTTAACGTCGCTGGTGGAACCGACGTCAGCCAACTCAAGATTGTCGTCAGTGGCGGCTCCTACCGCGACGAATTGACCGGCCATCTCCTGACCAATACCGTGATGACTGCCGTAATCGCTGCAAAAATCAGTGACGCGAAAGGAACTTCCGAAATAGCCGTTTCGCCCGCGACTGAATGGGCTGGAAAATCACTTCTGGCAACTCATGACCTGAGCCCGGCGAAAATTGAAGCCATGAATAAATCCATCGGCGCTGCACTTGGACTGGGTTCGGTAGATGTCACCAAGGTCAGACCAGCTTCGCCTTACATTGCTCTCGGAAAGCAAAATCTCACTTCGACCTCAATTGAAGCGAAATACGCCCTCGCTCTCGCCGCACTTTCGAAGCTGGCCAACGGGAGAACCTCTGGTGAGCTCGTGGACGAATTGCGATCTTTGCACAATGATGATGGAAGTCCAAAAGCAATCGGAGATTCTATGAATCTCAAAATGGCTCAGGCCAAACAGGACATCATCAGTGACTCATCCATTGTGTCCCAGCTCGCTGCGACTGCAGCCGCAGACACGGCCGGATTGGCTCAATTGAAAGCGAAAGCCGCTGAACAAGCAGCCGCTCAAATCATTGTTCAGGCAAACTACGAAGTTTCAGCTGCCGGTAAGGCCGCAAATGCAGCCGAAGCTGCCAGGCAGGCAGCAGTTCAGGCAGCGCTTAAAGCTGCCGCTGATGCCGCTAAAGCAGCCGCAGACCAAGCAGCGGCTGATAAAGCGGCTGCGGATAAAGCAGCGGCTGATGCCGCTGCAGGTAACGGAAAAGGCGGAACAGGTACGCGAGAAATCGTTGGCACCGGAACTCTGAACATTTCAGACTTCTTTCCGGCTTCCGAAATTGTCGGATTCATGGATGTTCAAAAACAAGACGAAAACATCACGGACATCAAATTTTCCAACTCAAAAGGCTCCGAATTGCAGGATTTGATCACCCTCACGTCCAACGGAGAATTTCTCGGGGACGCTCAGCTCTCAGTGACGGTAATTGACTCAAAAATGGCGACTCGCACCGAGATTATTCAGGTAAAATTCGTCAAACAGTTGAGCGGCAGTACCGTTGGCATTTACGACGCTTCTGTCGAGATCACAGACTCCGTGATTGTCGACGCCACCCTGATTTTCTCAGCATCAGGAAAGGTCCTCGGCTTTGGCAAGGTCGGCGAATCCGTTGAAGGAGTCACGATCGGGGAACTAGCGAAGTCCGAGGGATCGGAACTGGATAACCTGCTCGGACTCAGTTTGGATCCGGAGGCTTTGACTGATCGAACACTTCACCTGACAGTAATCGATGAAAAGGGTGAAGAGCACGAAGCCTCGATCACGCTTATGCGAATTCAAGACAAGAAGTGAGATCTCACACCGAATAACCGTCAGGGGAGGCTGGGGATTGACTCCAGCCTCCCCTTTTGCATGTGTCCACGCTGACCTACTTTTCAAGCCGCCAGGTATCGACTATACTAGAACGAGGGTGAGAGACTGATGGCCATTCGTAGAAAGAATCCAAAAAAATTCACTCCCTTTACGCGAGTTTTAAGTCTCGCGCTCAGTTTTTTTTTCTGCAGTTGCGGTCAAATCAAACTCAATCAAGCACTCTCTGAACAAAAAACTCCACCCGGTACATCCGCCAATGCAACTTCAATCGTCCAGCTCACACTGACTCTCACATCGCCCTTGTACTCGACAAAGACTCCTTCATTTCAGATTGACGGATTGCCTGCCGGCTCACAAGTCGAGCTGCTCAAGAACGCAGATGTCAATTGCATGAATGGGGAACTCTTTCAGATTCAAGCCTCTACGAGTACCCCTGAAACCATCACAGCAGAAAATTTTGCGTTGGTGGACGCTGAACCCACCTTCCGGGCTCGAATCACTTTACCGGATCAAAGCACCACGTGTACGAACGATACTCTGTACTCATATCCTATCTTGAACAACGCGGTTCAAATAATCACCGGAGGCTCCTCCAGTCATGCATGCGCAATCTTGAGCAATAGCGCGGCTAAATGTTGGGGGAGTAACAATACAGGGCAACTCGGAAACGGCACCACGATTGACTCAGCTTTGCCTGTACCCGTGTCGGGACTCAGCGCAGCCAACATTGCGGCTGGACAATATCACACTTGCGCTGTCGCAGTCGGTGGCGCGGTGAAGTGTTGGGGCAGCGGTGGATATGGACAGATTGGTCCTGGTGGGAGTAACTCAACTACTCCGATTTTAGTCCCGGGAATTACAGCTTCGACTGTAGCTTCAGGTGCGGTGCACAGTTGTGCACTTTTAATCAATGGTACTGTGAAATGCTGGGGAAACAATTCTCATGGAGAGCTGGGCGATGGAACGCTCTTGTCATCCAGTAACCCCGTTTTAGTTCCTGGACTGACGGCCTCAGCGATTGCGGCCGCAAGCTCTTATACCTGCGCACTTCTGACGGATAGCTCTGTCAAATGTTGGGGAGAGAATTATTACGGAGTGCTCGGAGACGGGACCCACACCAACTCCAGTTCGCCGGTCCTGGTCGTCGGTGTCACAGCTTCGGCAATTACGACAGGCGGCGATCACGCTTGTGCCCTCGTCTCTGCGGGTGCAGTAAAATGCTGGGGATACAATAATTTCGGGGAACTCGGAGAGGGTACCACCAATCCAGCGTGGACCCCCGTTTTAGTCCCTGGCCTCACTGCTTCTGCTCTTTCTGCAGGGGGCGCGCACACTTGTGCTCTGCTGCCGGATAGAAGTGTCAAATGCTGGGGATATAATTATTACGGTCAACTGGGAAACGGCAACAGCGTCCAATCGAACTCTCCGACTTTGGTTCCTGGTCTGACGCCCGTTAGCCTATCAGCGGCAGCTTCTCACACTTGCGCGCTGCTCGCAGGCGGAGAGATCAAGTGCTTTGGCTACAATGGCAACGGACAACTCGGGGATGGCACGACGACGATCAGCCCCGTCTTGATACCGACGATCAAGCCTTTGTCACTTGCAACGGGATCGAATCACACCTGCGCAGTTGCATCGAATGGTGCAGTCCAGTGCTGGGGACGGAATGATTTAGGACAACTCGGAAGCGGCGTGGGTCAATCGGTGCTCAATACACCGACTGCAGTTACCGGGATCACCGCTTCAAGTGTCACTGCAGGTGCTCTCCACTCCTGCGCCCTACTTTCGAATGGTCAGACAAAATGTTGGGGGTATAATCTCTACGGTCAGCTTGGAAATGGGGTAACAGTCAATTCGTCCACTCCAGTCTTGGTGCCGGGCCTCGCCGCTTCTTCTATTTCAGCAGGCGCCTATCACAACTGCGCAGTCCTGGTCTCAGGTGCAGTTCAATGCTGGGGATGGAATCAGGATGGCCAACTCGGAAACGGGACTACAACAAACGCTTTTTCTCCCACTCTGGTGCCGGGGATGACTGCCTCAGCCGTAACTTCAGGAAGTTACCACAGCTGCGCCCTCCTCTCTGATGGGTCTGTAAAATGTTGGGGTTCTAACTCTTATGGCGAGCTTGGAAATGGCACTGCCATCGATTCTCCTTCTCCAGTTTTAGTTCCTGGAATTACTGCAACAGCGATTTCAGCTGCTTATAACAGTACTTGCGCAGTTTTGACGAATGGTTCGGTGAAATGTTGGGGTTGGAATACGTTTGGAGTGCTCGGAAATGGGTCGAATACAAATGCTCTGTCTCCGACATTGATCCCCGGCCTGACTGCCTCCAGTGTGAAGCTGGGGAACACGCATGCCTGTGCAATCTTGGCGGACACAACAGTCAAGTGTTGGGGTTATAATTCCTACGGTCAGCTCGGCAACGGTACGAATGCCTCTGCTTTGTCGCCAGTCCTGGTACCGGGAATCAGAGCTTCAGCAATTTATCTAGGCGGCAGTCACACCTGTGCAATCTTAGCCGGAGAAAAATTGAAGTGCTGGGGGAGCAATTACTCAGGCCAACTGGGCCTGGGTGATTCAGTACTAAAACCCGCCTGGGTGCTTCACTGAAAATTGAGGATAAGTAAAAAATCAACTGAGCTATGGATACACTTTCAGCGGCGCTCTATTTCATTGCGGTTGGACTATTTCATGGCGAAGCTGACTGAGAAGCAATTATTCGCCTGCTTGGATCCGAGGCTTGGGTCGGGTTACCGCAGACGGATTCTAAAACTGACGAATCATTGCCAGGCCTCTCACTCTCGGTATCGTTAATTGCAAGTCAATTCAGAGAGATCTGAAGATGTAAAAACAAAACGAGATGTGTAAAACAAGACACATTCAAATCCCGCAAGAGCGCTGATAATCTCAAATGGTTGAGTCTCGCGCCCATCTTCGCGAGTTTCGGCGCGGGTTTCTCCAGCAGTTTGCATTCACGGGGTTTACACATGAAACAGCTCTTTTCGTCGATCAAACAGGCAACACTTCAGCGCGCGACCACTCCCACTCTCTTACTCACAGCAGGAATGGCAGCGAGTCTGATCGGACTGACCGGATGCGGGGTCAGCAACTTCGCCTTCAATAAAACCCCCACCACCCAAACCCCGGCACTCCTCACGATCACTGGCCCGTCGGTGACCGACTTCAGACTTCAATCGGTCAACTCGGTAACTTACCGATCCGTCACGGTCACGAATACAGGCGGAGCTGATGCCAAGATCAAGAGCCTCGACGGCCTGACAAAAACCTCTTACATTTTTGCCGGCACCAAAGGTCAGTTTGCCGGGCCTAAAGACGTATGTGACAAAGTCATCCCAGCCGGCACGAATTGCAAACTCGTTCTGGGCTTCGTGCCGATTTTCGGAATCGCGAAAGCCGATGGCAGCACCCCTCTTACCGGAACTTTCACTCTCAATTACGATGACGCCAATGACATTCGCAGTATCCAGCACGGACTGACTGGGCTTGCCGACATGACGCCACGACTTTATGTACAGGACCCGGTCGATGTCACGGGCCAGAGCTATGATTTCGGTCTCTTCCGCATCGGCGCCACCGCCTCCTACATTCCGGGAGCTTACACGAAGGAACTCAATCTGCAGTTCTACGGTCCTCCGGGTGCCGCCGTCTCCAACATCAATTTCGTGCCTTTTGTCGCCGGCGCGCCCTACGCCTATGATCTCTCCGCCTGCCGCAATGTCAATTACATGACTCTGCTGAACATGAGCTGTCATTTCAAGATTCAGTTCGCACCGATTTCCGTCGCTCCGGGAGGAAGCCCAGCTCTCCTTGCCGTCGAATACAGTGACGGTGGCTCCTTCGGAGCGCAAAGTGGTCTGCCTGCGAGCTTCAACGTGACCGGCGAGTCCGTGGGTCCCGCCTCTCTCCAGCTCAGCAGCGCAAGCACTCTGAATTTCGGCGACGTCTTCTTTGGAACTTCTTCACTGCCTCAGGTGGCCAGCTTCACTTACAGCGGGACTCTTCCAGCCAATGATATCCGCATCACCGTGACCGGTCCGGACGCCGCGCGTTTCAGCACTGTTCAGCCAGCCACCGGGGCCTGCAATCCCGCTTCGCATTCGGTGAGTGCGGATTGCTCCTTTTCCGTCATTTTCACGCCAGATCAGAATCGCCCGAACTACTCCGCTTCCGTCAACCTGAGCTACTCGGACGGGATCAGCAACACCCTGATCCGAACCGTTGCCCTGATCGGGAACGGCATCGGCGATCTGAGCGCCGTGCCTCCAGCGCTGGTCTTTGACACTTTGCCGGTTGGAAATCTCCTCTCGAAATCCACCGTCGTGACCAATAACTCCACGGCAAACGTGACTCTTTCATCCCTCGCCAACGCGATCCCGACCGCTGGCCAGGCTTCCTTCAGGATTCTCTCCACAAGCACCTGCGTCGCGGGCCTGGTCCTCCAGTCCCATGCCACCTGCACCTTGAACATTCAGTTCACTCCGCAGGATTACGTGCCTTTCGTCGACCTTCCGGTCACCGTGGCCTATGTCAATCACAACGGAGTCGCAGACACACTTCGCCTGACTCTCAGCGGCCGAGGTCTCCCGAATCTGACTTCGAACACCACGGTTCTGAGTTTCGGAAATGTCCCGGTCGGAAATACCGTCAACTCCAGTGTTGTCCTCACGAATGTCGCGACTCATCCGATCTCTCTGGATCTGAATTCGATCCCGTCCTCCGTCGGACAATACACGATCACTTCTCGCCCGACCGTCAGCGGTCTCGCAGCCGGTGCTTCCGTCACCCTGGGTGTCACTTACCGTCCGACCCTACTCAACGGCGCGACCGGCGCCCTTGACGTCAGGTACACGGACTCAGTCGGCAAGGCCCAGAACCTGCCGACCCTCAGCTTCAATGGCAACGGGATCCCGGACATCATCGCCAACGCGGTCAGCGGAACGCTGCCCGTAGGTAACACGATCACTCCCACGATCACCGTGCAGAACATCTCATCGAATACCGTCACTCTTGATCCTTCCACGATCACGATCACCGGCTCAAACCAGTTCGTCATCACGGGCGGAACCTGCCGAAGCGGCGGCACTGCGCTCAATCTCCTTGCCGGCACGAGTTGCACCGTGACGGTGAGTCTGAGAGCCATGGCATTGACTACCTACAATGGAAACCTGATCTTCTCCTACATCGATACCGCGGGAAATCACTACGGTCCTGCACTCCCTGGACAGCCAGCGCCGCTCTATCCCTCATTCTCCTCTCCTTTGAATATCAACACGATTCCCGATCTGAATCCAACCGGCAGCAATTCGTTGAGCTTTCAGAATATCCCGGTGGGTGATTCCTCCGTCCAGTCACTCAGTCTTCAAAACGTCGCGGGAGGTTCGATCATCATCACCGCAGGGCCATCTTCTTCCGGCGCCTTCGCAGTGCAACCTTCCGGTGCCTGCGGTGGCGGTTCACTCGGCGCAGGGTCGAGCTGTTCACTCACGGTGACATTTACCCCGGACCAGGTCGCAAACAACTTCAGTGCCTCCGCACGGATCACTTACACGGACTCCGCGGACAACGCCGGACAGACCACGACTTTGAATTTCAGCGGTTCCAGCGTCGCCAACCTCACCGCCTCACCGACTTCGAGAAATTTCGGCAGCGTGGCCGTGGGAGAGTCGGTGTCCGGTTCCTTCACGATCACCAACGTGTCGCATGCTCACGCAATCAACCTGGGCAGCCTCGGCGCCTCGGGGTCCGGCTTCAGTCTGAGTTCGAACGCCTGCGGTGGCTCGATCGCGGCAATGGCGAGCTGCACGCTTGCAGTCCAGTTTCAAGCCCGCGCCCTGGGCGGCTCGAGCGGCAATCTCGCCGTAGCATATGCGGATCCGTACAATAACTCCCAGTCACTCGCAGTTGCACTTGCCGGTACGGGACTTCCTGATCTCGTCATCTCCGCCGGCCTGAACACTTTCCCGGACACTCCAGTCGGAGCGAAGACTTCGCAGACCATCACGCTTCGAAATGCGACGGGCTCCGCCGTCCAGCTGGGTTCGATCAGCGGTGTGGCAGCCCCTTATGCGACTGCAGCTGCAGGAACTTCACCCTGCTCCATCGGTGGTACGCTCGCCGCGAACGACTCGTGCAACGTCGTGATTGAATTCAGCCCGACGAGCGTCGGGAACTTCTCCGCCAATCTCAGAATCAGTTACAATGATCTTCTGGGCAATCCTCAGTCGATTCCGATTTCCGCAAATGGCCACGGCTTCACGGCTGCAGTTCTGGCTCTCGCCTCGCCGGCGGTGCCCTACACTTTCGCTTCGATCCTTCCGGGGAACTCAAATGAAGTGAGTTTCAATCTGTCAAACTCCGGCACGACCAACGCCAATCAGCTCAGCCTGAGTGGCGGCACCGCTGAATTTCAGCCTCGCCTCGTCGCTGGAACTTCATGCGGCACGGGTGCAGACGCCTGCCAGATCGCAGTGCGCTTCGCTCCGAGTTCTTCGGCATCGTTTGGTCCAGTCACGATCACTCTCTCGTATGTCAATGGTGCGGATGCCACGGTCAGAACCCTCTCCTTTCAGGTTTCGGGTTCAGGCGCTTCAAAGGCCGTGCTCACGCTCACGGACACGAACGGAAACGCAGTCAATGCTCTGGACTTCGGTGGCGCACCTCTCGGCTCCGGAGCCCTTTCGAAAACGGTCCGCCTGAACAACACTTCAGCCGGAACGGCAGCGACTTCCGTTCAGCTTCAGCTCTCAAACACTTCAAATTTCAGCATCGGTTCGACGAACTGCTCGGGAACCCTGGCCGCGAGTTCCAATTGTTCCATCACTCTCAATTACTCTCCCCACGCCGCGAGCGCCGCGCCGGGCAGAGACTCGGGTGCTTTCAACGTGAGTTACAATGATGGCTTCAATGCCGGAGCCGCACAGGTCCCGACCGTCAATCTGAGTGGTGCCAGCACCATCGGAATCCAGCTCGCGGCTGGTTACTCCCACTCCTGCGCAATCAGCACTTTGGGACTCGTCTCCTGCTGGGGCAAGAACGACGCCGGTCAGATGGGAATCGGTTCGGCCGACACTTCCGTCCACTCCTCCGCCGTTCAAGTCAATCTCGGTGCTTCTAACACGGCGCGCAGCGTGGCCGTCGGTTATCGCCACACCTGTGCGGTACTCCAGGACAATTCTTTGAAATGCTGGGGTGACAACTCCGGAGGCCAGCTCGGTCTCGACAACACCACTCAGCAGAACGCTCCTCCACCGGGCGCCATCAATCTGGGCGAAGCTGTTCGATCGGTCACTGCCGGCAACCATCACACTTGCGCTCTCCTCGCGAGCGGACATGTGAAATGCTGGGGCAGTACCGTGGGTCAACCGGTCCTCGGACTCGGAAGCCTTGACACCTGGGGTGACGGCTCTCACCTCATGGCCAACCTCCCCGTCATCGCCCTCGGCGAAAACGGAACGGCCACGCAGATCTCCGCAGGCTTCTCGCACACGTGTGCAGTGCTGAGCGGTTCGTCTCATCACCTCAAGTGCTGGGGTAACAATGCGGCTGGACAGCTCGGTCAGCCGGGCGTGACTTCCCTTTCAGGTGAAGCCTCGACCACTCCGGATCACATCACTCCGATTGACCTCGGTGGAAATCACGGTGCCGCATCCGTCAGCGCCGGAAACGGATTCACCTGCGCGGTTCTCGATGATAACACCGGCGTGAAATGCTGGGGTCGACTCGGAAATGCCGGCACCGTGGCAAGCCAGTACGGAAATCTTGGAAAATGCTGGAGTGCCAACACCAGCGGTCAATTCGTCGATTGCAGCGCGAGCACGAATTCTCCGATGGAAAGCTATGGCACTCAGGCAGGCCAGATGGGCAATAACCTGCCCGTCGTGAACCTGGGCTCGAATGTCTCTGTTCTCTCCGTTGCAGCAGCGAACAATCATGCCTGCGCCGAAGTTCTCGCCGGATCTCAGATGAGGATCAAGTGCTGGGGATCCAATGCCGGTGGACAACTCGGGATCGGTCTGCCGATGGACAACAGTGCTTCGTCTCAGCGTGGAGCGGATCAGAACTCCATGGGTGACGCTCTCAGTGCAGTCACTCTGGCTTCCGGTGAAATGCTCGCGGGCCTGACCACGAGTCTCGATCACACCTGCGTCTGGTACGCGAGCGGCAAGTCCCAGTGCTGGGGCAAGAATGCCTCAGGCCAGCTCGGTTATGGCAATACCACCAACTTGAACTCTCCCGGTGCTCTGGTTCAGTGGTGAAGTGAGGAAAATTCTCTCATCCAGGGAAAATAGCTCCAGGTGATCCCCAGGAATGGTCATTTTTTCCGAAATGAAGCCGCCCAATTGCGACAGCTGTTCTTGGGCGCCGATTTGTTGAGGCAACGGCATCGCACTCTGAAACTTCGCAATTCAACCGGCCGTCTCAAACCTGGTATTTCATGGCGCGTCCTTCAAGTCTTATACTTCTCCAGCCCGAGCTTCTTGGCCCAGCCTTCAGTCATGCGAACGCGGTAGAACGCCCCTTTTTCAAGGTGCGTGGTCTTCTCGACGCTCCCATGCGCATGGAGCAGAGCTTCGAGTCTGCTCTCGTCATAGGGAATGACGACTTCGTAAACTTCCATGTCCTTCAGAAAGTGCTGAAGGATCTTGTCGCGCAGTTTGATCACTTCCGGCTGATTGAGGGCCGAAAGCGCCATGGAGCCCGGTGAAATCACGCGCACGAGATTTCGGCTCGTGACGGCGTTGCCGATCATGTCCATCTTGTTGAGCACCGTGATGCGAGGCTTGTCGAAGACTTTGAGCTCTTTCAATACTTCTTCGGTCACTTCGAGCTGCTCGCGCGCTTCAGGTGAACTTCCGTCCACGACATGCAGCAGAAGATCGGCTTCGTGCAGTTCTTCGAGGGTGGACCTGAACGAAGCGATCAGTGAAGGCGGCAGTCGGCTGATGAACCCCACCGTATCGATCGCCACGATCGGCGGATGGGAATTGGGGTCCAGCGTGCGCACGCTCGCATCCAGAGTTGCGAAAAGTTTGTTCTCGGCCAGCACGTTGCTTTGAGTGAGAGCATTGAGAAGAGTCGATTTGCCGGCATTGGTGTAACCGACGAGCGCGACTTTCAAGACGTCCTTGCGGCCCGAGCGCTGAATCTTTCGTTCGTTTTCGATGTCCTTGAGGCGCTCGCGCAGGTTGGACATGCGCTTCTTGACGAGACGTCTGTCGACTTCAACCTGAGTCTCCCCCATCCCCTTGTTCCCCATGCCGCCGCGCTGGCGTTCAAAGTGGGTCCAGAGATGGGCAAGGCGCGGAAGAATGTACTGAAGCTTCGCAAGCTCAACCTGCGTCTTCGCTTCTTTGGATCGCGCATGCTGCGAGAAAATTTCGATGATGACGCCGGGACGATCCAGCGTGTGCTTGCCGAGATAGGATTCAATGTTCTTGAGCTGATTGGGTGAAAGCTCGATATCCACGATGACGGCGTCGGCGGACTTCTGCTCCACCAGAGCCTTCACTTCATCGAGTTTTCCTTTTCCCACGTAAGTCGCGGGATTGACCGTCCGCGAGGCCATGCGCGCGCTGCCGACGATTTCAAGATCCAGAGTGGAGAGCAGACGCTCCAGTTCATCGAGCGGATGATCCTGAATCCCGACACAGACAACGCGGAGCGGTGTATTTCCTTGTTTCAGCGGTAGAAGCGATTCGGTGGATTCAAGCATGAGTTCGGTTTGACGCTTTCATTTTCAGGGATTTGAGGATTATCATCATCGCAGTTCCTGGGCGCAGTTCTTGGGCGCGGATCTTGGGGTCTGAACTGGAGTCATTGTTATGCAAAACATACTTGTAAACGTCAACGGTGACATTCATTCGGCGGACAAAGCCACGGTTTCAGTTTTTGACCGGGGTTACCTTTACGGCGACAGTCTTTATGAAGTCGCAAGGTCCTACGACGGCATCTTCCTTCATCTGGATGACCACCTGTACCGGATGGAAAAGTCAGCTGAGCTCTGCCACATGGTCCTGGGCCAGCCCACCGAGCTTTATCACAGCGAAATCTACCGCACTTTTGCGGAGTTCAGGAAACTTCCAGGCCATGCGAAGACCGAAGCCTACTGCCGCATCCTCGTGACACGCGGTGTAGGAAAAATCGGTTTTGGACTGAACTGCATCCTCACTCCGACCCAGTATGTGATCATCGTTCAACCGGTCGAACCTCCGTCTGAAGAACAATTCAACCATGGAATGAATCTCCAGATCTCCAAGCGCCTTCGCAATGATGCACGCGCGCTCGATCCCGCGATGAAATCCGGCAACTACCTCAACAGTCTGCTGGCCTACCTCGAAGCGAACGCGCAGGACTGTGATGACGCGGTGATGTGCAATTCCGACGGACACATCACGGAAGGCACGACCTTCAACATATTCTACATCCGAAACAACATTCTCGCCACTCCCCCGCTCGACATCGGGATTCTCGACGGCATCACTCGTCGGCAGGTCATTCGCATCGCGGGAGAAATGGGCCTTCCGGTCCGTGAAGTGCGCTTTCCAAGAGAACGCATGGATGAAGCGGATGAAGTGTTCATGACAGGCTCGGTGAAAGAAGTCTTTCCGATCACCCGCATCGACGGCAAGCCGGTCGGAAGCGGCAAGCCGGGCAAGCTTACCCGCGAAATCGCGAAACGCTACCGCCAATCCTGCTGGGACGTCGTGGCGCTTGAGCGGAACGCGAAAAAATCGAAAGCGCATGCACGATGAAACTCACCGAGCTTCTTCCCTTTCGCGCCAAGTCCCTTGAAAAGCCGATGATCGAAGCGGCCCATGCGGCCGGAAAAGTTCTCCTCGCTCATTTCAACCGCAAGCTCGAAATCCGCGAAAAAAAAGGCGCGGGTCTCGTCACCCAGGCCGATCTCGCGGCTGAAAAAGCGATTGTCACTCGCCTGAAGAAAGCGCGCGGCGATTTCGGTTTTCTCACGGAAGAAGCCCCGGAAAAACACGGCAAAGGCAAAGGACGCTGGATCATCGATCCTCTCGATGGCACGACGAATTTCGTGCACGGCTTTCCGATGTTCTGCGTATCGATCGCCGCCGAATGGGAAGGCCAGATCGTCGCGGGCGTGATCTATCATCCGATCCTGAAGGACACCTACACGGCGGTGCTGGGCCAGGGCGCCTTTCTGAACCGAAAACGGATCCAGGTCTCTCCGACCTCGAAACTCCGGGATTCGCTTCTGACCACCGGTTTCACTTACCGAAAGAACCAGTGGCTCCGAACGGAGATGGATTCCTTCGAACGCTTGAGCGGAATCTGCCGGGCGATTCGCCGCCCCGGTTCCGCGGCACTCGATCTCGCTTACACGGCCCGTGGAGTTTTTGACGGTTTTTGGGAACGACGACTTTCACCCTGGGACGTGGCTGCAGGCGCTCTGCTCGTCCAGGAAGCCGGCGGAAAAGTGACGAACTTCAAAGGCGAGCCTTTTGACATCAACGCCCGGGAAATTCTGGCCACGAACGCTTCCCTGCATGAAGAGCTCAAAAAGACCGTGGCCCCCGAATTCTGCGAAATTTGACAGTTTGAGGCAGGAGTCGGTACACTCAGAGGGTGTTCGCAGAGAGAGGCAGGAGGCCTTTACCCTATGGGATCTTGGGTTTATCTATTTTCAAAATTCACTCACGAAGCCCTGCTTCTTGAATCACTCCTCTTCTTCGGACTCGCCGGAGCCTACGCCTTTTTCTGGATTCGCAGAAAAAGAAGACTCGGCGCAGTCGGTGACGAAGTTCCTTCGAGTGTCGTGAAACTTTATCTCAATCAACTCATCGTGGATGCTGAACAGATGCGCGCGCAACTGTTCGGACTGCTCGGTGCCGCCGGTGCAGCAGGACTCACTCCGGGTCTGGGCGCGGGCGCTCAGGGTGCAATGCCGACAGCCCAGCAGCTGGCGCAGTTTCAGGCGGCACTCGCGAATGCCCCGACCCTCGGCGGCGCAGGCGCAACTTCTCAAGACCCGATGCTCGCACATCAGATTTCCGCCCTTGAACTCAAGATGGCTGAACAGGCCAAGGCCATGCAGACGGTTCTCTCCGAGAAACAGAAATTGGAAAAGGACCTCTCCGCCGCAAAACTCGCCAATGCTCAGTCTGCGGCGCAGAGTGCGGGCGCAGGCGCTGGAGCTCTCGAAGACAAAGTCAAACATCTCGAAGCGAAGCTGGCTGAATACAGCATCATTGAAGATGATCTCGCCAATCTGAAACGTCTTCAGCAGGAAAATTCGCAGCTCAAGGCGACTCTCGCCAAAGGGGGCGCGACTCCGACCCCAGGCGCAACTGCACCTGCTGCAGGTCCTTCACTCGCTGACGCGATCGCCGCACAGGCCGCCCAAGACTCAGCCAATGAAGCCGCAGCTGAAAGCGCAGGTACGAAAGCCGTCGAACCCGCACGAAATGCCCAGGCAGATACCGACGCACTCCTGGCCGCGGCTGAAGCGGCGCTGTCGGGTGACTCCACTCCCGTCGAAGCGGCGGCGGAATCGCCGACTGTCCCAGCCTCAGATGATTTCGAAGCTCTCGTCAATCAGGTGGAGCAGAGCCTTCAGTCTCCCGCTCAGGAAAAGGCTGCGCCGACTCCCGCTGTCGCGGCTGCACCCGCAAAACCGGCCACTGCCGCTTCATTGTCGACCTCGCCCGCACCCACCGTCCAAAAAACCGAAACGGAAAAAAGCGATGCTGACCTTGTTGCTGAATTTGAAAAGATGCTCAATGCCTGAAACCCTTCGCAAGCTTGGACGCAGACGGCATCTGACCTCCGCTCTCATCCGAGCGGCTTCAGTCGCCACTGTCCTTTCCGGGGTTCTGGCGACCTCGCCTGCCACCGCTTCCGTTCCGAAACTCTCAGAAATTCGAAACGACCTCACCCAGAGAAATCCCGGCACTTCGTTTCAAACACTGATCCAGCACTGGGAAGCGGCGTATGGAGCGGATGCCGTGCCTTCTCTGATCCGGCTCGCTGCCGACTCCAAAATGGAAGACACTCACCGCTACATCGCGCTCATGGGAGCGGCCAAACTCGGGGGCTCTCGCGCCGCTCCGGTGATTCAGACTTTTCTGAAGGATTCGTCGTGGATGATGAGAAACGCGGCCCTTCGTGCGCTCTCCAGCCTTTCCTACCGTGAAGCAGGACTGCAGGCGATGAGCCTCCTGAAAGATCCCGCGCTGGTCGTGAGAAGCGAAGCGATCGACGCCCTGGTGAAACTCAGACCTGAAGGCGTTGAAGGGGCACTCGTGGACACGATCTACGCGCCGTCAAATTACCGCGCGGGGAAAGCGGATTTCGTGCCTCGCCGCGCTCTGCTCGCGCTCGAGACGCTCGAGGCCCATTCCATGATCCCGCGACTTCTGCCGCTCCTCAAGCGCAAGCAGGATCCGGAATTCAGGAAGCTCGCCGAAAAAACCATCGAGAAACTTCGCAGCCTGAATTAGCCAGGACCAGATGACCTGGAAGATGACCTAAAAGTTGGTGTCCTGCAGGCTCTTCTTCGTCTTTTCCTCTTCGAGGCGGGCGATCTTGATCTTCATGAAGATCAGGCGTCCCACGCGGTAAAGCAGCGTGTTTTCATCAATGGAGTCACTCTCCACGGGTTTCCACCCGTCGAGAACATCCCGCTGAATCATCTGATCCTTCTGGACCGTGACCTTGATCGAGGGCTTGCCGTTGTAAAAGCCCTTCGCCACCGTGATCCGGAGGCGGTACTGCGCCTTGAGGTAGGCGTCGGCTGAACCATAGGAGTCCGTGAAGTTCTTCTCCGACGTGTTTTCAATCCAGCGCGTCTGCACCACTCCACCTTCACGGTTGGTGATGTCGAGGCGAATCGACTTCAGGGAATCGAGCACTGCCTGCCAGGCCGTATTGTAATCGGAGAGGTAGACGCGGCTGTAAACCTGCTGCGCGTCCCCACCCACCGATTGACGGTAAGCGTGCATGCAGCCCCCGAGCCCGACTGCGAGGCCCGCCGAGGCCAGGACAACTACCGCTGCAATCAGAGGGAACCGAAGCTTCATACCCTCTTAGCTTGGCCTGCCGCGGAGTTTCAGGCAAGCCTGTACTTTTAAAGGGAGGCGTGGTTATTTCTGAGTATGCCCTCTTCCTCATCATCGCAATCCGGGCCGTCTTCGCCGGCTGGGCCAAAAGCTCCGCTCAATCTCATCCAGGAAATGAACCGGGTCCTTCAGATGGAAGGCCGGGCGATTCTTCAATGCTCCGAGCGAATCCAGGCGAATCCGGAAGGCTTCACGAAAGCGATCTCCCTCATGCAGTCGTCCCTCGAAAAGGGCGGCAAGATCGTGGTCACGGGGATCGGGAAATCCGGCAAAATCGGTCAGAAAATCGCCGCCACCCTCGCGAGCACGGGCAGCTTCTCGGTCTTTCTGCACCCGACGGAAGGACTGCACGGGGACCTGGGCATCGTCACTCCCAACGACTGCATCCTCGCTCTGAGTTACACCGGCAATACCGAAGAACTGCTCAGATTGCTGCCCGCTTTGAAAACTCTTCGTGTCTCCATCATTGGCCTCGGTGGCAAAGCCAAATCCCAGCTTGCGACTTCGTGTGACGCCTGGATCGACGCCGCAGTGGATGTTGAAGCTTGCCCTCATAATCTCGCTCCGACCACCAGCACGACCCTTGCGCTCGCGCTCGGCGACGCGATCGCCGTCACCCTCATGCAGTTGCGCGGCTTCGACGAAAAATCCTTCGCGCAGAATCACCCGGGCGGTTCGATCGGAAAGAAACTCAACCTCACGGTCGAACAGATCATGCACCAGGGTGACGACGTCGGCACGGTCACGGCGCAGGCCTCGATGGACGAAGTCGTCGTGCTGTCCGGTCAGAAGAAACTCGGCGCGGTGCTCGTGGTCGAAAATACCGGCGCCGGCGCCGGAAAAAAGCTCCTCGGCATCATCACGGACGGAGATATCCGCCGCGCACTTCAGCACCGCGAGAAATTCTTCACGATGCTTGCCTCCCAGGTCATGACGGCAGAACCCACGACCGCTTCTCCCGAGATGAAAGCGCTCAGCGCGCTTGAGCTCATGGAAAATCGACCGAGTCAGATCAGCGTGCTCCCGGTCGTGGATGCGGATGGAAACTGGGTCGGAGTCCTGCGATTGCATGATCTCGTGAAATCATTCTGAACGCGACTCAAGTCACCCGGTAAAGCTCAAACTCCTGCGCGAACCCCTTGAGCTGCGAAACGACCTGGGTGCAGGTCTTCCTGTTTCGAAGCAGACTCGATCTCACGGCCGGGTCATTCATCATTCCAGCCGTGACGACGATCTCACCCGCTTCTGAAAAGCCCTGCGCGCGCGCGGCGATGTTGACGTTCTTGCCAAAAAAATCCAGGCGGTCGTTCAGGTTCACGGCGAAACACGGCCCCTGATTGATGCCGATCTTGATCTGAAGCTTGCGGTCCGGGAATGCGGAAGTTTCATTGAAGCGGGTGATCGCAGCCTGCATGGCCAGTGCGGCTTCGAGCGCCCTGTCGGCTTTCGTGAAAGTGGCCATCACCGAATCCCCGGCGGTTTTGACGACCGCCCCTTCATGCTCTTTCACACACTGAGTGAGCACCTCCAGATGCTGCGTGACCAGACCAAAGGCCTGGGCGTCCCCCATCTCATCATAGATCGCGGTCGAATCCTTGAGGTCCGTGAAGAGAATCGCCAAAGTTGAAACTTCGATCCTCATGTCCTGGCGAATCACCTCGCGCGAGAAGATGTCGCGAAATTCCTGAAACGAAGTGACGTAAGCGGCGGTGCAGGCCGTCTCGAGCCATTCATTCCGGTGGAGGACGCAGACTACTTCGTCGCCTTCGGTGAGAGAGCGGTTCTCGATCCGGATCTCAAGCCGTCCCGGAGCGACGGTGATGGGCAGCAATGCCTCAGACTTGGAGGGACTGATGATGAAGTCGAGAGCGGTGCCTGTTCCGGGGGTGCCTGTACCGGCATTCTTTTCAACCACATGAATTTCCTGTTCGCGTGGATACTGCAGGGAGCGAAGGACATAGATCCCGGGATGATCGAGCTGAAAAACATGGGACTGGGAACTTCCCGCGGGACTTCGGAGCTGGGAGAGAAAATGGGAAGTCTTGCGAGGACTCCCGATGCAGTAATCCACTTCGAGCACTTCGCGGAGTGACGGGTGCACGCGAAAACTCAATTCGACGGACTGATCAAAGACCGCATCGTAATGGATGTTGCAGAAAGAGCAATGAGCTCCCCCCTTGAGGTCTGAGAGACTTTCAAAGCGTGCCTTGGCGCCTCTGCAGCTCGGGCAGACGAGATCCCAGGACAGGGAAAGTGCCCCCGCGCGCGACGCGCGGAGCAGAAGCGTGAGCACTTCGATCCGGTTCATGGACCACAAGGCAGCAAGCTCAAAAGGCCTGATCTTGATGAGAGATTGAGAATCCATTCTGAAAACGAAGTCGAGAAGCTTCCGGGCCTGTTCCTCTTCGATCCCCTGCTGACCCAGTTTCTCGCGCCACTGCTTTTCCTTCTTCCGGTCGAGCTTGGGCGCTGAAGGATCGTCGTTTTCAGGACGAGGGTCAATCCGCTCGTTGCCAGGCACGGAAGACTTTGCGGCGGCCTTTTGGCTGAGTCTTTCGTCCAGCTGCCGGTAAAGAGTCTTGAAACTTTTCAGTGAGCCCGACCTCAGCTGCATCGCCAGGAGTTTCCCGGTGAAGCGAAACCGGGGAACGAATTCAAAGGACTGTTCCACAAGACAGCCGCGCGCGGTCGTCGAAAACTTCCAGTGAACCGTCATGGCTTTCAAGGGTCCTGACACATACTCCCGTTTCACTTGAATGAAACTCCCGCGAATCCATTCGTAGGGATACTCGCGCCACTCGACGTGCATGCCAGACACTTTCATCTGACCGAAGCGAGCAGGAGCGAGGGAACCGATCGTTCGTTCCTGGTAGACCACGGGGGGAAGGCCCACCCGCTGATTTGAACGATCCGTGTCAGAGACCGCATCCCAGATCTCTTCGATCGAATGCCGGAACTCATGGCTGTCCTGGACGTGCAGTGCTGGGGGTGAATTCATGACGTTCTCTGATTTTAGAGGCATGGGCTGCAACTCGCCTAGACAATTTTGAAACTGGGATGTCATAATCGGGACACCTTATGAGCAATCGATCCGAAGAGTTCTGCGATACCTGCAAGTCCCCTCTCATCTGGCGGAATGCTCATCCCTACCCCGTTCTGATCCAGACCCTTTTCGGAGTGAGCTTCGTCGTGTTCATGGTTCTGCTGGACAAGATCCGCGCTCATGCCGGCATGATCTGGGGCTGGTGCCTCATGCAGATCGCGCTTGGAGTGCTATTGATTCGCGGCCGACTCCGCGCAAAAAAAAGAGTTTTACATTGCATCCGCTGCGATGCTGCCTTACCATCAAAAGCGAAGTAAAAATTCGAGTGATTTTCACCACCTACGGGGATTTCAGTTCCCCACCGGATTAAAAAAGTTTAATGGAGGCTCACCTGTGCAGAAAGTAGATTCCCGAAAGAAGTATCTTTCCTTTACCCTGTCGACGACGGTCACTACCGTCGTGATTTTCGCCATCGTCGCTGCTTGCACCAATCAGCAAGCGAAGGCCAAACCGAACTTCGTCTACAAAGACGCACCTTCGGCTGGAGTTGTGGCCAAGATCGGCGATCAGAACATTTCCGATGCTGAGTTGATCGGCGAAGACAAGCTTGAGTTCTTCGAACTCAAGAAGCGTGAATATGATCTGCGCATGGACCGCCTCAACAAGCTGATCGAGGAAAGACTCGTCGGCGCTGAAGCGAAGAAAGCCAAGATGACTTTGCCTGAATTCATGGAAAAGAAAGTCATCGGCGGCGACATCAAGATCTCCGACAAAGATTACAAGAAATTTGTCGCGGAAAAGAAGATACCTGAGAGCCAGATCAATCCTCAGATCAAGGAACGAATCAACGCTTACCTGCAGAATCAGAAGAAGCAGGAAAAAGTTCAGGCCTACGTCGCGAAGCTCACCAAGGGCAGCCCGGTTGAAGTCTACTTCACGAAACCTAAAATGGACGTGAAAGTCGAAGTCGGCGAAGCACCCACCATGGGACCCAAGGACGCGAAAGTCACCATCATCGAATTTTCTGATTTCCAATGCCCTTTCTGCAGCCGCGGCGCAGACGTGGTTCACGAGATCAAGAAAAAGTATGGCAACAAGGTTCAGATCGCTTTCAAAAATTTCCCACTTCCGATGCACAAGGACGCCATCCCAGCTGCTGAAGCTGCTCAATGCGTCAAGGATCAGAGCGCCGACAAATTCTGGAAATTTCATGACCTCGCTTTCAAGAGCCAGGACAAGCTGGATGCTGCCAGTCTCGAGAAGTATGCTAAAGATGCAGGTGCAGACGTGGCCAAGTTCAAGGAATGTCAGGCTGCAGGCAAGAGCAAGGCCCTGGTCCAGGCTGATATGGCCTACGGCGAAAAAGTCGGCGTGAAATCCACCCCGACCTTCTTCGTCAACGGTCAGATCGTCAGCGGCGCAGTGCCGATCGAAAATTTCTCTGAAATCATCGATGAAGAGCTCGAAGCCAAGAAAATGTGATCTTTCTCCCAGAGAGACCCCGAAAGAAATGAAAAGGAGCCCGGAAACGGGCTCCTTTTTTTTTGCCTTTCACCCATCCCCTTGAGAGGATGAGCCAAAATGAACATTCTAAAAGTGCAGGATATTCGCCGATCTTTCCCACAACCTTCCGGCGCCGTCGAAATTCTCAAAGGCATCAGCTTCGAAGCGTCCAAAGGCGAGTTCATCTCCATGATGGGTCCGAGCGGCTCTGGCAAAAGTACCCTCCTGCAGATCATCGGAGGCCTGGACCAGGCGACGAAGGGTTCGGTTCAAGTTGAAGGTCAGGCGATCCAGTCCCTCAGTGATCAGGCTCTCTCCCTGCTCCGGAGAAGGCGGCTTGGTTATATCTTTCAGTTTTTCAATCTGGTTCCCACTTTGAGCGCTCTTGAGAACGCGGCGCTCCCCGCCTTGCTGGACGGCAAATCTCTTGCGTCGGCAAAGCCTCGTGCGATGGAACTGCTCCAGTGGCTCGGTGTGGATCACCGCGCCCACAACCGTCCAGCTCAACTCTCTGGCGGAGAGATGCAGCGCGTGGCCATTGCGCGCGCGCTCTTTCTTGACCCGCCTTTGATTCTCGCGGATGAGCCGACTGGCAATCTGGATTCAAAGACTGGCGAAACGGTCCTGATGCTTCTTCAGAAAGCCGTTCGCGAACGCGGACACACGCTTCTCATGGTCACCCATGACGCAAAAGCCGCGAGCTACGGAACCCGCATGATCCGCCTCGAGGACGGTCTGCTCCACAGTGATTTCCCCATCAGCACGCCTCACGGGACGCTCCCCGGAAACCTCCAATGATTCTGAATCTCTTTCGCTTCTTCGCGGTTCGCAATCTCATGAGTTCCCCCGTGCGCACGCTTCTCACTCTGCTTGGAGTAGCACTCGGGATCGCCCTGTTCTCAGGCGTCTCCGCCATCAACGCCTCGACGCTTTCGAGTTTCAAGGAGAGCGTGGACGCGGTTGCCGGCAAATCTTCCCTCACCGTTTCCGCCGGCGACGCGGGGTTCTCAGAGCAGGTCGAAGAGAAGCTGAAGAAGATCCCGGGCGTGAGAACCACTGCACCCATGATCGAGAGCAAAGCCTACTACCGCCAAAAAGATGGCCCGGAAGCTGGAAAGACCAGCCTGATCACTGTCTTCGGAATTGATCTGCTCAAGGAACAATCCGTCCGCACCTACCAGACCGAGGGCGGCGAAGTGATCGAGGATCCTCTCGAGTTTCTGAATCAACCCGACAGCATCATCCTGACGAAAGAATTCGCGAAGCTTCACGACCTGAAAGTGAACGACGCGATTGAACTGGCTTCGGCCGCCGGCTCCCGGACCTTCGTGGTGCGTGGACTCCTCTCCCCCACGGGACCCGCCAAAGCCTATGGCGGCGCGGTCGCGATCATGGACATTGACGGTGCCCGCGTGAACTTCGGCAAAGAAGGCAAAGTTGACCGTATTGACCTCGTGCTGCAGGATTCTGCCCCCGGACAACCGGAAGTGAAAGCTCAAGTCGCCGCTCGCGCGCGAGAAATCCTCGGTGAAGGCTATCAGGTCGAAGCTCCCGAGACCCAGAGCGACCATCTCCAGCACATGGTCGGAGCTTTTCAAGGGATGCTCAGCTTTCTCAGCGCTCTCGCGCTCATGATCGGCATGGTCCTCGTGGCCAACTCCGTTTCGGTCGCCATCACGGAACGTCGGCAGGAAATCGGAACGCTGCGCGCTCTCGGTGCCACTCGCGCGAAGATTTTCTTTCTGATCCTGGGAGAAACCCTCGTGATGGGCTCCGCTGCCGGACTGCTCGGGGCACTTCTCGGGAACTCAGTCGCCCACGCTCTCGTGGGCCAGGTCAGTCAATCTCTCGCCAGTCAAAGCGGCATGCCGATCCAGGTGAGAGAGCTTCACTACTCCCTTCGCGAAATTCTTCACGCCATGCTTCTTGGCACCTCGGTCAGTGTCGCAGCCGCCTTCTGGCCCGCACGCAAAGCCATGAATATTCCGCCGATGGCGGCACTCAAAGCGCGAGGTGCTGACCTGTCCGGCATCATTGGCGAAAGTCAGTGGATGAAAGTCATTCCGTGGCTCGGTGCCGCGATGCTCGTCTACCTGTTCGTGAACAAACTCACGTTGAATCTTTCTGAGCCCATGTCGCCTGCACTTCAGGCCCTGCAACCGGCTCTTGGAGTGATCGGGTCGGCGATGGTGGCGCCCTGGGTGATCCATTACACCCTGACTCCGCTTCTGCACCTCCTCAAGAATTCTCACGGCTCGAACATCCTCGTTCTTCGCATGGCGCTCGAGAATCTCCTCCGCGCTCCGTCGCGCACTCTGAGCAATGTGCTGAGCCTGCTGGTCGGCCTCATGCTCGTCATCATCGTTTCGGTGATCAACATCAGTTTCAAGAATTCCGTCAGCGCCTGGACGACCAAAGCGATCAGTGTCGGAGACATGGCGCTCTCTTCGAATGGACGGGTGGTGGCGTTTCAGGTTCAACCCCTGCATGAATCCGTTCTTGAACTGATCAAAAAGACGCCGGGAGTGGACCTTTCCAACAAACGACCGATCGTCGTGATGCGCTACATGAAAGTGAACTATCAGGGCGATCCACTCGTAATCAAGGCGCTGGATCCCACTTCCGACGAATCGGGGTATCCTTATATTGATGCGCTCGATCGCACTGCGCTTGAAGCGGGCCATGAACTCTTCTCCGATGCGCACGACTCGGTCCTGATTTCGGAGAACCTGGCCAAACGCTATCACAAGAAAACCGGCGAAGTGCTTGAGCTCGACACTCCCACCGGCCGGCACCCGTTCGCGATTGCCGCGACCATTCGAGATTTCGCCAGTCCCAACGGCGTCATTTACCTCAATCGCAACGCCTTGAAGAAGTACTGGAAGGACAACCTGGTCACGATCTTCTTTCTCGCGGCGAAGCCGGGCGTGAATCCCGTGGACCTGCAGAACACCTTCAACTCCACACTCGGCAAGACTCATGGGATCGTCACCATTCTCAACACGGAACTCGTGGGTGATCTCATCAACGTCATTGATCAGTCCTTCAGCTTCAACAAGGCCGTGCAGCTCGCCGCCCTGCTGGTCGGACTCATCGGACTGCTCAACACGATGCTCGTCAGTATTTTTGAGCGCACTCGCGAATTTGGCATGCTGCGAGCCGTGGGCATGGACCGCAGGCAACTTTCCAAGATGGTGCTCTGGGAATGTCTCGCGCAGGGATCACTCGGAGTACTCGCCGCCGTGGTGCTCGGAACTTACCTCTCCTGGCTCTGGGTGACAGTCAACCTCGCGCAGGCGCTGGGCTGGGTGATCCATTTCAGTTTTCCCACTTCATCCATCCTGCAGGTTTTCTTCACAGGCGTCGGCGTTGCCCTCATCGCCGGAATTCTTCCCGTCCTGCGCGCATCTCAACTGACCATTCGAAAGGCCCTCGAGCATGAATGAAACGAGTTCCGTGAAAACGAAATCTACCCCCCACTTTGCGGCAGCCACTCTCGCGATCCTTGCCGCGGCTTCGGGCGCCTGGGCCACTGAGCTGACCCCGAAAGAAGTGATGAGCCGGAGTGAATCCTCGCGGAAAGTGAGCGAAATCACCGCCACTTGCAAGCTCACTCAGACCACGAAAGGGAAGGACGCGAAACTCAAGTCCTTTCAGTGGTGGAGAAAGATCGCCGACAACTCCCTCGATTACCGGACGCTCGTGCGCTTCACTCAGCCCGCCGCCGTCAAGGGCGAAGGCATCCTGATCGTCGAGAAGGACAAGGCTGAAAACGAAGTTCTGCTCTACCTCCCCGCCTTCAAGAAGATCCGCCGCGTGGAAAATCAGCAGCAGACAGGCAAGTTCATGGGATCAGAATTCAGTTACTCCGACATCGCGACCCCGCATCTCGATGACTACACTTATTCAGGCGGGAAGCAGGAGCCCTGCCCCGGAAAGACTCACTCCGGCGTTGCCTGCTACCTGATCGAAGCGAAACCCGCCTCTCCAAAAATCCAGGAGCGCACGGGCTACCAGCGCACGATGAACTGGGTGCGCTCGGATAATTTCATGGTCGCGCAGGTGGAGTACTTTGATCTCGAAAATTCCCTGATCAAACGCCTCGAAGCTTCTGATATCCGGAAAGTGGACGAAGCCCATTCCAAGTGGATGGCTTACCGGACCGAGATGCATCAGCTGAAGACAGGCAACAGTTCGCTCATCGAATTCGTCACCGCAAAAGTGAATGGCGGGGTTCCTGAATCCACTTTCACTCAGCAGAATCTGAGTCGCAGCGAGTGAAAGCTCGCGTCCTCACCGCAGCCCTGCTTCCGAGGATGTCACGCACCGCAGTGGCGGTCGCAGTCGCAACTGCAGTGTCGACTGCAGTGCTGGGCGCGCCCCTAGTTCCGGCCAGTGCAGCCGCGTCTGACGCCAGCCCTGCCGCTGACACCGGCGAAAACCCTTTCAGCCATTCCGGCCGAATTTTCTCCAACTTCTATTGGCCTGGTGTGGCGAACCCCGGCTCGGGCCTGATCCAGCGAGATTCGGAGGCCTGGCTGACGGGAGGTTATCGCATGAATTCAGAGACCATCTCCAAGGTCACTCTCATGCTTCGCAATCTCGATCGTCCGAGAGACGCACAGATCAATGGCGAGAATTCCGTCACCACGAGCCTGAACCTGCGAGAAGCTTATATCCGTTATGGGCATCAGGGTCCGAGCTCGATTGACCTCATTGTGGGACAACAGCTCCTGCCCTGGGGCAAGGCGGACGCGGTCAACCCGACTGACTATTTTTCATCCAAGGACCTCCGCATCTTCACTCCCGATGAAGAAGTTCGAAGGCGCGGCCCTGTGGCGGCGGTGCTGAATCTCACTCCCGAACAGGGAGCTTCTCCTTTCACTTTCACGGGAGTCTTCGTCCCTGTTTTTCAGAAGTCCGAAGTCCTCGTGCCACCGCAACTGGTCCCGGCCTTTGTCACACTCAACGCTCCCACCCGTCCTGCGTTCACCGCTTCAGAGCTCGAAGGCGCACTCAAGGCTTCCTACGCAGGAAGTGGGTGGGACGCTTCACTCAGTGCCTTTCGTGGCTGGAATCGCCTGGCCAACCTCAACCTCGCGCTCATCACTCCGCGCACCATCACCGTGGCGCAGAACTTCAACCGGGTGAATGCCCTGGGCGCCGATACCTCGGCCTCGTTCGGAAGCTACGTCTTTCGTGCCGAAAGTGCACTGAAATGGACTTCGAACACCGACGGCAGGGATGCCCGGATCTCTCCAGCGACCCAGGAAATCGTCGCTGGCTTTGAGCGCCCTCTCGGAGACCGGTTTCGCGCGCAGTTGCAGGGCACTTACAGGCACATTTCCGATTACAGCAACTGGCGAACGAGCCTCCTCACTCTCAATCCCATTGATCAGGCGATCTCGCAGGCCAATTCCTCGATCCAGGGTTACCAGTTCAGGCATCTGCCCGGCGGCACTCTCCGCGTGAGTTACGTTTCACCGGAAGAGAGCTGGAAGAGTGAACTTTTCATTCTGGCCTCATTTCCCCGGCCTTATTCTCAGTATTTCATCCGCCCGAAACTCACCTACGAATGGTTCAGCGGTTTCGAAACCACTGCCGGACTCGATCATTACGTCGGTTCGGCCGGGACTCTGGTGCGGGCCAGCCAGGACTACCGCTCCGTCTTTCTGGAGGCTCGCTATGTTTTCTGACCCGAAATCCGCCGCTGAAATCACGGCCACGGCCGTACCTCCCGGCCCCCGCGGCATCCGCGAAATCTTTCAAGTGATGAAGGGTCGGAAGAAGGACCCGCTGGACCTCTACTTGAGACTCGTCGCCAGGTACGGGGATCTGGTCTACTTCAAAGTGGGAAATATCGCCTATGCTCTCGTGAACGATCCGGACGCGATCAAGTGGGTCTTGCAGGAAAACAGCGCCAATTACGTCAAAGGTCCAGGCTACGAAAGGCTGCGCGACATTCTCGGTCATGGACTGCTGACGAGCAACGGCGACCACTGGAAGCGGCAGCGAAAGCTGGCCGCGCCCGCCTTTCATCAGCGCCAGGTGCAGGGTTCGTTCGCGAGCATCCTGCGCATGACCGATGAAATGACGGATGAGATGACGACCGCCTGGAAACTTCGCACTGGGCCGGCCATCCCGGTCGACCTCAGCGCTGAAATGAACCGGATCACGCTCAGGATCGCAAGCGAAGCGCTGCTCGGCTCCGACACCACGTCTCGTTCCGATGATGTGCGCATCCACCTGCAGGAGGCCCTGAAATTCATGGACAGCCGCGGAATGGTCTGGCTCAGGCTTCTGGACTTTTTTCTTCCGAGCGGAGGCAAAGCGGGAAGGCAGGACTCCAACCTCGCCTTTCGCCTCGAAAAGAAGTTTCCCACGAAAGCCAATCGGGATTTCCAGAACTCCGTGCGCATCCTTCACGAAGTCGTGATGCAGATCATCCAGGCCCGCCGCAGCTCCGGGGATTACGGCACGGATCTGCTTGGAGTGATGATGAAATCAAAACTGGAAAAATCAGAACTGGACAGTGCCGGCCCATCCGGGGGCGAGTCCGGGAGCATGAATGACCGCCAGCTTCAGGATGAAGTGACGAGTCTGCTCATGGCAGGTCACGAGACGACTGCGACAGCTCTCACCTGGTGCTGGTATTTTCTCGGAAAATATCCAGAAATTCACGAAAAACTCAAACTGGAGATTGATCATAAACTTCAGGGTGAGCCACCCACTTTCGAATCCCTGTTCGAATTGACTCACCTTTCAGAGTTCTTTTCAGAAGTGATCCGGTACTACCCCCCTTTCTGGCGCGTGACTCGTCAGGCCCTTCAGGATGACCAGGTTCTCGGACAGTTCATTCCGGCCGGGACCACGATGATCCTCTGCCCACTCCTCACCCATCGCAATCCCAGGCACTGGAAGGATCCGGACACTTTCAATCCCGACCGTTTCAACGAAGCAGACTCAAAAGCCCGTCACCGCTTCGCGTATTTCCCGTTCGGCGCGGGGCCCCGGGTCTGCATCGGCGCGAACTTCGCCGTGATGGAAGCCCTGCTTGTCCTCTGCCGCATGATTCAGAACTGCGAGATCGAAATCGTGATCGGCCCGCCGCTGGAACTCGAAGCCCAGATCACTTTGAAATCAAAGCACCCGCTTCTGGCCCGAGTGAAGAGCCGTGCCACGCACTCGCGTACCGCACCCGCAGGAGTTCCCTCATGAATTGTGCGATCCGTTTCGTCGAGCAGGCCCAGCTTCACCCCGATCGCCTCGCGCTCTGGACGGAAAAACACGGCGTGACCTCCTTCGCCGAGATCCATGCCCTGGCCACCCGCGCTCAGGCCATGTTGAGAGACTGCGGCGTGGGACCGGGTACGCCCGTCGTGATCGCCGAGCTTCCGGGCCCTGCGCTCTTCGCGACGCTGCTGGCCCTGCTTTCCCTGGGTGCCCCGATCCTCTTCGTTGAACCGTGGCTCCCCATCGAGCGCATCGAACACGTGATCCTCACGATGAAACCCCAGGTCTTTTTCACGGGGCTTGTGGGAAAACTCTGGGGGCTTCGTGTTCCCGCGATCCGGAAAATCCCGCACTGGAAGACCGCTGGCGATCTTTTGAAGTACCCGGCGGCAAAAGTTCTCTCGCTCGAGTCCGTCGAACCGACTTCTCCCGCGGTGATCGCTTTTTCGTCAGGAACCACGGGCAAACCCAAAGGCTCGGTCCGCACGCAGGGGTACCTCTGGGAAATGCACGAGATCCTCGTTCGCTACGGGGAAACTCATGGCCTTCAGACGCCTGACCTTGCGCTCTTTCCCAATGTCGCCCTCTTTCAGCTCGGAACCGGTCGGGGCGCACTCCTCGTCCCGGGTCGCTGGCACCGAAATCCCAAACACCTCATGAAACTCGCTTCGCTCCCCAAAGCTCTGCAGCCGCAGAGCGTGACGTGTGGTCCGGGCTTTCTCAGGCAGCTGCTCAGAGTGCCGGGCTTTGAAAGCCTCAGGACATTTCACGTCGGCGGCGCCCTGACGGATCGCTGGATTTTTGAAGGAGCGTTTTCGCGTTGGAAGGACGCGGAGTTCACGCACATTTACGGCGGCAGCGAAGCCGAACCCGTGGCCCTCAGCGACGCCCGGACCGCGGTGGCAAAAAGCGCCGAAAAGGGCCTCTTTCAGACCCTTTATCTGGGGCGCCCCGTTGACATCATCCAGGCGGATCTGCAACCGGATACGGTCTGGGTCTCAGGTCCGAATGTTTCACCGGAATACCTGGGGGACCCGAAAGAAAACATCGGCATCAAGCGCCGCGATGAAACCGGCCGCCTCTGGCATGCCATGGGAGACCGAGTGATCGCGGAGCCCGGGTCTTTGTCCATGTCCGGATCTGGCGGCGACTGGTGGTACGCGGGTCGACAATTTCAGAAGCCTGAAGAATTCGCGCTCGAGCAGAAGATCTACTCGCGCCTGCAGAACTCCGCCGCCTTCATCAAACCCCTCTCCGATGGGACGTACGCGCTCCTGGGCGAACCGGTCCTGAAACACGCGCCCGCCCTTCGAAAAGAATTTCCAGAACTCTCTCGAATTGAGTTCACTCGCATCACCCGAGATCGCCGTCATCACGCCCGAGTGGACCGCAAAGCCAGCTTACCCAAAGGATTCAAGCCATGACTGAAAAAACTCCCACTCCCGCGCTTTCGTTTTCGGGCGCAAACTCAGGCCCACTTCTCTCGCGCTGGAAGACCTACCTGATGGAAAGATCACCGCCCGCACCCCTGCTCTTCATCTGTGCTGGAGTTTCACTGGCACCGATGGCACTTCTGCAGGAAGTCAACTGGGGCATGCTCGCGACGGGAGTGGCTGGGACTTTCGGACTTCTCGTTCAGATGCGCCTGGGAGATGAGCTCAAGGACCACGAGAAAGACAAGATCGTGCATCCGGAGCGCCCGCTGCCACGCGGGCTTCTTTCACTGAAGGAAGTTCACACGGGCATGAGTCTCCTCATGGGTTCACTGATGGCACTCGCGGCCCTGAGTGCGGCACTGTACTCGCCCCTCGGCGGATCTCTTCTGGCTCTTTCGGTCATCTACGTCTGGCTCATGTACAAGGAATTTTTCATCGGCAAGAGCCTTTCCCGGGAACCGATGCTCTACGCCTGGAGCCATCAGTTGATCGTGTTTCCGCTCTATGGCTGGATCGGGGGACTCTATGGACCTGAAGTCTTCTGCAATCCTGAATTCGTGTGCTGGATGATCTATAATTTCGGGGCTTCGATGACTTTTGAAATCTGTCGCAAGCTCGATCCGAAATCTCACAAGCTGCAGGAAACTTACCTGCATCACTATGGTCCTGGACTGGTCAGCGTGATCATCGCCTTCTTCGTCTTCGTTTCCATCTTCGCCGGCATTCGAGCCGAGCACCAGAATTACCTGCTGCCCGTTCAGCTCCCCCTGCTGCTGAGTCTGGTCCTGATCAAAGTCAAACCTGAAAAATTCAAAGTCATCGAAGGTCTCGCGATTCTTTCGGCGACGATCCACATCTGGATGCCCACTCTGCGCTGGATCAAATTTCATTTCACCGGAGTCACTCAATGAGCGCTCAACCCAGGTTCTTTCTCGATTCCCGCTCCTCTCTCGCTGATCTCACGACTACCGGAGGCGGCAAGGCCAAGAATCTGGCGAAACTCACGCAGCTGGAAATTCCCGTTCCGGAGTGGTTCTGCATTTCCACGACCGCCTTTGATGCGTTCGCGAAGCTCAATGGCCTCGACGCACTCATCGCCGCTGCCGCTCAGGTCGCCAGAGGGGATCTGGCGCGGTATTCCGCGGACCTCGAAACCGAGTTTCTGAAGGGAAAGCTTCCTGAAGAGCTGATCACGGCACTTCGAAGTGAGCTGCAGCGAATCGGCCCGCAGAATCTCCTGGCCGTGAGAAGCAGCGGACTCGATGAAGATTCCGCGGACAACTCCTTTGCCGGGCAGTTCTCGTCTTACATGTTTCAAAGGGGAGAAGAACAGGTTTTTGAAAGTCTCAAAAAATGCTGGGCTTCCGGCTTTTCGGAGCGGGCGCTATCCTATCGCATCGAACGAAAGATCGATCTTTCGAGGATCCGCGTGGGCGTGGTCATCCAGAAGATGGTCAACGCCTCCGCGGCAGGTGTTGGCTTTTCAAGAAATCCGATGAAGCCACTGGACCGTGAGACCCTCATCCTGAGTTCGGTCTGGGGTCTGGGCGAAGGACTTGTGAGCGGTGAACTCGACGCGGATCACTTCGAAGTCAACCGCTCCACTCTCGCGGCTCATTCCCAACTGGTGCCCAAGGAGTTCGCGCTGCGCCAGGGTAACCGGGGCGGCCTCAGAAAAGAAGCCGTCGCTCCGGCCGATCAGGCACGCTCGTCGCTCTCAGACGCGCAGATCCAGGAACTGGCGAAGACCTGCATGCTCCTCGAAGAAAAACTCGGTTCTCCTCAGGACTGCGAGTGGGCCTATGAAGCGGACCGCCTTTACCTGCTGCAGACGAGGCCCATCACTTCACTTCCGCCGGAGTCCTTTTACAGCGCCGCGATCAATGGCGAGGACGCGATCCTCTGGGACAATTCGAACATCATTGAGAGTTTCTGCGGCGTCACGTCTCCCCTCACCTTCAGTCACGTGAGCCGAGCCTACCGCCAGGTCTACCTGCAGTTCTGTGAAGTCATGGGCGTGCCCGAGGACCTCGTGAGTTCCCATGAATCCACTTTCAGGAACATGCTCGGCCTCATCCGCGGCCGAATCTACTATAATCTCGGGAGCTGGTACCAGCTCCTGTTCCTGTTTCCCGGCACTTCCTCAAGCAAGAGCTTCATGGAAACCATGATGGGCGTGAAGCAGGGCCTGAAGCCCGAGATCGCGAAACTCTTTGATTTCACGAAAAATCCGCCCAAGTACAGCGCCTGGAAGAAAACCAGACTCATCGTGCTCACGATTCTGCGCATCTTCCGCATTCAGAAGATCATTCACGACTTCAAGACTGAAGTCGGCGCCATCGATGCGGTCGCGAGAAAGCAGGACTTCGAGGCCCTCTCCTTCCAGAAGCAGATGGACTACTACCACTACCTCGAAAAGGAAATCCTCTACCGCTGGAAGGCTCCGATCATCAGCGACACGCGCTGCATGGTCTTCTTCGGACTTCTCAAGGCCCTGACGCAGAAGTGGCTGGCTCCGAAAGCCGGGATGGCAAGCGACATCGGGGCGTCGCTTCAGAATGATCTCCTCTGTGGCCAGGGAGATCTCGCGAGCACCGAGCCGACTCGCGCACTGATGAAGATCGCCGGGAAAATCGATCTCGGGAACGCCGAAGTGCGCAGCTGGATGCTCAAGACTTCTCCGCAGGAGATCTGGAAGCAGTTGAAAGTGGGGAAGCCCCCGGAATACGATCAGATCCGTGCGCTTTTTCAGGACTTTCTCGACAAGTACGGCTTTCGCTGCATGAATGAGCTGAAATTTGAGGAGATTGATCTTCATGAAGACCCGAGCTTCGCGATCGAAGCCGTGCTCGGCTTCGTCCGTCTGAAGAACTACTCGATTGAAGCGATGGAAACGCGCGAGAAAGCGATCCGCCAGAAGGCGGAAGCCGTCATGCGGGCGCACCTCTCAGGTCCGAAGCTCTGGTTCTATGAATTCATTCTCGACAAGGCCCGCATCGCCGTCAGGGACCGTGAGGATCTTCGCTTCATGCGCACGAACAGTTTTGGAGTGACTCGAAGAATCTTTCGGGCGATGGGAGTGAACCTGCACAAACTCGGAGTGCTCGAGCACCCGCGCGACGTGTTCTACCTCACGATGGATGAGATGATGGCTTTCAATGAAGGACGTTCCCTGACGCTCAACTTCAAACCGCTCGTCGCGATCCGCAAAGCGGAGTTCGCCGAATACGAAAGAACGCCTTCTCCTCCGGACCGTTTCATCACGCAGGGAATTGCCGGCATGTACCTGAGAAGTCCGCAGATCCTGGCTGAAGTCGATCTTCTCAAATCCGATCTCGTGGTGTCAGACGATCCGAACGTCCTGCTCGGCACGTCCTGCTGCCCGGGAGTCGTCGAAGGGATCGTGCGAGTCATCCGCGTTCCCGCCGATGCCGAAGGCCTGAACGGAGAGATCATCGTCACGGAACGTACTGACCCGGGCTGGGTCCCGCTCTTTCCTTCGAGCTCCGGCCTGCTCATCGAGCGAGGCAGTCTCCTGTCGCACTCGGCAGTCGTCGCACGCGAACTCGGGATCCCCACCATCGTCGGCATCTCGGGCGGCCTCCTCAAAAAACTCAAGAGTGGCATGCGCGTGCGCATGGACGCCGGACGTGGAGAAGTGCGCTTTCTGACGGACGAGAAGGGTAACCCCCTGCCGGTCTCGAAAGTGGCTGAACCGCAGGCAGCCCAGGCAAATCAGGAAGCGCTGACATGACCCCTACCCCGCTCCAAATCGAAACCAGAAGTGAAGCCAAGGATTCTGTCCTCTTTCACGCCGCTTTCAGTGAGTTCGGGCAAAGGAGTCGGCAGGATCCTTACCGCGTCGCTTTGGCTTCTCCCGAAATGATTCTGAAGATGATGCACTTGCCCCTCGGCAAACCCGTCGAGTTTTTTCTGGCCTGGCCATTGAATGCAGGAAACGCTGGAAATGCGCTGCAAGCGCAACCCCTGGGCCGCATCAGTGCAAATGTCGACTCGACCGGGACGCGCGGTTTTGTCGGATTTTTTGAAATCGATTTGAGTTCGACTCACTCTGAGGAAGTCGCTCACGCACTTCTCGCCGCCGCGGAAAACTGGCTGAAGGCTCAGGGAGTTAAGCAGATGATCGGACCGCTCGATTTTTCGACCTGGTTCTCCTACCGCTTTCGGATTGAACACGAAAGCGCCGAGCCCCTGGAGTCCACTGCTGGCTCCAGTCCTCGCTTCGCCTGGGAGCCCGTCAATCCACCCGAATATCCGGCATTTTTTCAGTCTTTCGGAATGAGTGAGATCCAGGCCTACCACTCCCAGTCCTATTCCGCGCCGGCCGCGGACGCTCGACTCCCAGGTTCCGAGAACCTCAAGAAGGCTTACGACTTCGCGGTCAGCCAGGGCTTTCGGTTTCGGCCGATCGACCTCGCCCAATTCCAGACGAGGGAAATCCCTCTGCTTCATGAACTCAGTCATCAGTGCTTCAAGGATGCGTTTCTCTTCGAACCGATCCCGTTGCCGATCTTCGGGGCCTTGTACGCGCAGGCACTGCAGCGCTTTGACTTCAGCCCTTCTCGATTCGTTCAGACGGCGGACGGTCGCACGGTCGGCTTCCTCTTTGCCTTCATAGACCGAGATTACCTCGTCATCAAGACCATCGCGGTGCTCGAGGAGTTTCAGAATCAGAAACTCTCTTCCGCCCTTCTCCATCCGGCCTTTGACCACTGCTTTCAAAACCAGATCACTCGCGGCATCTCGGCCCTCGTCAAATCGGGCGCCAAGAGCGAACACCATGAAACTCGCAGCAAACAGTTCGCACAGCGCGACTGGATGCACGAGTACTCCCTTTTCGGAAAGGATCTCCCATGAGCAACCCTGGCGAATACTTCACTGGCATCAATTACAGCCTCGCCAACGAGGACACCTGGGTCGAGTACCGATTGGCTCCGCAGAATGCGAAAGCCATCGTCGCCGTGGCCGGCTCCGGCTCTCGTGTCCTGCCTCTTCTGGCCCGCTCCCCCCGGCTCCTGGAAATCGTTGACCTCTCTGAAGCGCAGCTCTACCTGGCGGAGCTCCGGATGGAAGCCGTGCGCGAACTCAGTCACGAAGAATTTCTCCACTTTCTCGGTTACCGAGGAGCGATCTTCGATGGAGACCTGCTTGATAACTCACGAGCGAAGCTCTTCAAGAGATTGAAACTCTCGGAAAAATGCTTCGGTTACTGGAATGAGAACCGGGAGTGGGAAAAACGCGGGGTCATCTACCTCGGCAAGTGGGAAAATCACTTCATCAAGCTCGGCAAGCTGCTTTCGAAAATCATTCGCCTCAACGCCGCTCCGCTGTTCGAAGCCCATTCGATCAAAGAACAGAACCTGCTGCTCAAAAAGCACTGGAATGAGACGCGCTTTCGCAATTTCCTCCGAGTCGCGCTCAGCGAGTTCGTGTTTCAGAAGTTTCTCTATGGCAAGCAGTTCGCAGGCTCCAAAGAGAAGCGAACCGCGAAAGAACCCACCTGGAAGATGGTTGACCGGGAAATGAATCGCCTGTTCAAGACGACACTCCTTCGAAAGAACTACTTCATCCAGATGATCTATCTGGGAGCGATCCGGTTTGAAGAGGGACTTCCGGCGGAAGCGCATCCAGAGATCTTCGCCGCCGCCAAAGCGGCACTTCGTTCGGGCAAGACCGAGATCACCTACCTGCAGAAGGACTTCGTTGAACTCACGCGCGAGAAGCCCTATGACTTCTACTCCCTTTCAGACGCGATCTCTTACGTGGCCGATGAACCTGCAAAGCAGTTTCTGTCCCGCCTGCCGGACACCGTGGCGCTGGGCTCAACCATGGTCATCCGGTCCTTCATGAGACAGCCGAGCATTCACCCGAATCAGGCGTGGAAGATCGACAAAGCCGCCGCCAAGGCGGCCCATGCACAGGATTGCACCGGAATGTACGAGTTCGTGATTCTCACGAAGAGCTGAGGGACTTCCTCGCGACCGCCTGTGCTTTGAGGACCCTCTTCAGCGGCTTCGGAAGCACCAGTTCCGGATTTCGAGATGCTTTTTTGCCGCTTGAAGTCGTCTTCATGGACTCGTTCGTGGCTTCTTTGAGGGACTTCTTCGAAATCTTTGAACCAGCGTTCGCCTTCTTGAGCGCCTTTTCGAAGTGAACCGCCGCTGCCACGTCACCGATCCTGGAGGCACGGCCATGGGTCCAGGTCTTGAGTTTTTCCTTGGCCAGATTGCGACAATCCACGATCTGCTGGGCCGTGATGATGCCGGCAGGCCCACGCACTTCCGACAATCTTGCGCCATGCTTGGCCGCGAGACGGTAGATTTCCTTCACCCGGTGCATTGAGAGGTTTCTCGAGATCGAGAAATTTTCGTAGCGTCCTTCCATCGTGAGCAGCACGGTCTCGGCGAGGCAGGCGTAGACGGATGGCTTCGGCAGTCCGATGTCGCAGCTGATCTTGACGTTTCCAGGCAGAAGCACTTCACCACTTTCAATGACCATGACGTCCGGTCGAGTGGCTGCAAGCTCAGCGCCGATATCGAGAGGTCTTGAACAGTCGCAGATGACTGCTCCGGGCTTGACGCGTTCCATGTCAAGAATCTGGCCATCGGTATTCGAAGTTGCAGTGACCACAAGGTCCGTGTCACCGAGCTCCAGGTTCGGATTGGTGGCGACGCGGATCTTGAGACCCGGAGCCATGGATTCGATTTCCTGCTTGAGCTCCAGAAGTTTGTCGAGCTGCGGAGCGACGAGAACCAGTTCCTTGAAGACGAGCGCGGTCAGAAGTGCCGAAACGCGGCCGATACTGCCGGTCGCACCGATGATCATGCACTTCGCGTCCAGACGCTGACCGTCTTTTTCACCGGAAATCATGCCCATCTTTTCGACCATCTCGCGGGCCGCCCAGAGGGTAGTCGAGGCCGAGAAGGAATTTCCAGTCGTCACGGGGATCGGAGATCCGCGCGCCACCGTCACGCCGGCATCGCCCACGACTTTGGTGTAGGCCCCGAGACCGATCATGCGGGCCCCATTGGACTTCGCTTTTTCCGCCGCGCTGATCAGGCGTTTGTAGACGAAATTTTCATTCATTGAGAGCAATTGCCTGGGAGTCGCCATCATCCCGTAAAGGTCACAGATGACTTCCTGCCCGTCGTGTTCGCTCTTGATGCCCTGGATGCTGCCGTAATAGACGATGGGGACTCGAGCGCCCGCGTATTCGAGGGCATCTTTCACTCGCTTGGGCAGTTTTTCGACCGTTTTCAGCAAAGGGTGTCGCCAGAGATCCTTCTGCGAGAGCGCGTGCACGATGAACGCGCAGCGCCGGGTCGGCTGGGAAAGACCCGAGAGAGGATTCGGTTCCAACTGGTGCTCCTGAATCCAGTCAATCATGTATTCTTCGCCGGACTGCAGACTGTTTTCGCTCAGGCGATTGAGTTCGAGCATTGAATTGATGAGGACGAGCGGGCGTGAACCCATTTCACTGCCGATCAATTTGTGAGGAATGAGCTCAATCACCTGCTCCACACCGACGGACTTGAGACGCGCGGCCATCTCGGGCTTCAGACAATCGACGATCAGGGTTTTTCCACGGAGTGAATCCACCGACGTCATCATTTCGAGAAGTGCGGAGAACGTGTAGACCACGTCCGCCTTGCGATGCCAGTTGTCCAGAACCTTCTGCACTTGCGGAAGATCTGCCAGAATCTTCGGGCGAAGATTGCTGAACTGAGCGATCCTGAGCAGCAGTTCAAGCTGCCGTGAAGAAGTCAGAAGCTTTGGCACTCCGGTCAACAGAAGCGCATCGGCAGCCAGGATCCTGCCCTGAGCCTGAATCACCTTCTTGATCGCGGGTGTGGCTACGGCGGCGTGAAAGAGTACGGTCTTGGACTTGAAGAAATCAGGCTGCGTCTTCAGAAGACGCTGCAAAGTCCAATCGGCGAAGAAATCCCGGAGTCCGTCGGTCACGAACAGGGGGGTATTCAATGCGCAGATGGAAAGTCTGCGGTAACCGGGATGCATCTGCACCACTCTCCCCGCTGAGACTTTCTTCTGAACTCCATGAAGCGCGATGCCGTCCACATGACCGTCATATTTCTGAATCAGGTGCTCGGCGGTATCGAAGTCCCAGCCGATGCGGTGCTCGGTGATCTCAAAGATGTGGCCGCCGAAAGTGACCTGCTCGCGCGAAATCGCGCCTTCCTTGAGAAAATCGAGGAGGACGATCTTCTTGATCTGAGTCTTCTTCGAAATCTTCTTTTTCGGGGTCATCGTGGTTCTCGAAGTCATGGTCTTTTCCCCTGTGCCTGAATCTTTCCCGCAGCTCTGGCTTCTTCATCCACCTGGTCAAGGAGATAGTCACTGAAGCCTCTGAAGAACACTTCCTGATAGTCTCTGAAGTTCGAAATCCGTTTTTTTCCAAAATATCGGACAAAACTCCCGTTGCTGAGCTTCACCGGATCGAGTGCGAAGCGAAATGCCTCCACGTTCCTCTGGAGCGCTCCGAATCGGAGCAGGCGACTTTTGATCAGGTTCACGGCCGGAAGCGCGAGCAGAGGAATCTGCAGACTCGGCAGCTTCTCGATGAAGTGGGGTCTGGCATTTTTCAGAAAGCGAGGTACCGCAATTTCACAGAATTCGGCGATGCCCAGGCTGTCGGTGTTGTAGACGCCAAAGATCTTCTGCCATTCCGTCTGGAGCTCGGGATGAAACAGTGCCTGATGGAACACTTCGGCGGCCTGATTGACGGGCACCAGGGGCAGCAGTCCCTTGCGATCCGAAGGAATCGGAATGCGTCTCAAGTGACGACTGCCCGGGAGCTTCGAGATCAGGATCAACTGCTTGAGAAACTCATAGGGACCGTCCGTCTTGAGGATCTCGCCATCCGTTTCAGAGCCCACGAGGATGCCGAGCCTGAAGACGAAGGCGGGCACGAAGGAATCCGTCAGGAGCTTTTCAGCGATCGCTTTGGTGAAAGCGTACTGAGACTGCTTCGGAGGCACGCGCTCAAGGGGGGACTCGTCCAGTACCTTTCCATAGCCCAGGCCGACTGAGTAGCTCGAAGCATAGTACACGGGAACGCGCTTGGTCTGATTGAGTCGCTCAAGGAGCGCGATCATGTTCAGCATGTTGACGACGTTCTGGGAATAATTATCAGGCATCGTGCGTGAAAAATCGTAGAGTCCGGCGAGATGAATGACGGCATCGCCGTCAAATTCAAAAGCTTCGACCTGAGCGATGTCCGTGAGGTCCAGCTGAACGATCGTCACCTTCTCATTGGGATGCGTGCGGCGAACACGCGTCGGGATCACGACTTGCGTCACCCGGGGGTCCGCCAACAGGAGGTTGAGCACATACTTGCCCAGAAAGCCGGTGGCACCGGTCAGGAGAACTTTCATTCAGATATCTCCTGGGTACCGGCATTTCTGCGAGTGCCCCGATAGATGTTGAGCGCCGCAGGCATGATCTTGAATTCAACACGGTTCGAGTTGGACAGGATCTCGCCGTCTCCGAAGACGGAAAGCGTCTTGCCTCGCAGATCCTGAATCATCACTTTTTCGGTCGAAAAGAGAATGAAGTCTTTCGAGAAGGAATTGCCTTTCTCCTTGGACTCCTTGAGCTTCTTGAGCGCGTGAATCAATCCGAACTTGCTGGTGCGCGGAATGACCAGGAGTTCCAGCTTCTGATCGGAATTCTTCGCATGAGGTGCCACTTTCATGTCGCCTCCGAGCGTGCTCTGATTGCAGATGAAGACTGCGCTCGTCTTGATCTTCTCGTCGAAACTGCCGGCCTGAATCCGGATGTATTTTTCAGAATTGGAATCCGCGAAGATCGTCTTGAGAGTCAGTGCCGTGTAAACCTGGGAGCGCAGGCGCTGTGAAACCGTGGTGAAGAGCTGGGATTTGATTCGCCACTCATTGAAATGTGAGGTGAGGGTGGCACCGATGCCGATTCCCGCGACGGTGGCGAAAGGCACGCCATTGGCTTCGATCAGATCAATCTGGGTGAATTCGCGGCGATCGAGAATGGTCTGCGCCTGAGCCCAGTCCGGCATCACGCCCATCTGCCTGGCCAGATCGTTCGCCGTACCTGATGGAAACGGAAACAGCGGGACTCCGCTCTGCATGAGCCCGCGGATTGCCCAGTTGGCCGTCCCGTCTCCACCCGCCACGACCGCGGCCTCGTATTGATCCGGATCCAGATCCCTGCACACTTCAAAGAGTTCCTGGGCTGACTCGGGTTGAAAGATCTCACTCTCCCAGCCCCAGAGGCTGCGACGGGCCATGCGGAAGAGCTGGTCCCCGCTGCCCTTGCCGGCCTTTGAATTTCCAATGAACGCGAGTTTACGGAGCTTGCCCATGGATGCCTCCGTCGCAAAAGCCATGCCTCGCGAGAATCATGCCGTTCGTGCTTAAACCGGAGATGACTGGTCGAAGTCATCTCAGGACCGTCGAACTTTTTGACAGTCGTCGCGTGGAATCGAAGGAGGTCAAAAAATGATGGATGCCCGGATTTCTGGAAACTCTTCAACTTGATTGAACTTATTCAGTTCAAAGGGGAAAACGATGAAACCTGTTCACACCGCTTCCGTCAGGTTGGCCCTCGCATTGAAATCGTCGGCAGGAACCTTTTGATCAGTGAGTCCAATAAAAATTCTGGCGGAGATGACCTCAACGTTTACAATTCTTCCGGCGCGGCCGCCAGCCCGTACGACATCCATGACAATTATGTGCAAGGCGCTTACCCCGAACCCCGTGACAGGAACTGACTTTACCGGTACGGGCATGACCACTGATGGCAGTGGAGACGGTGACTTCAATAAAATGACGGCATTCGTTGACGCCCATCACAACACTTTCGTGTCGACCTGCAATGCGGCGATGAACAACTCAAGCTCCCATGACGTGAATTTTCACGACAATCGCATGGTGACCTCAAGTTTCCTCCCGGACGGCACACGCGTGGACAACAGTCCAGGTGCCTGCACCGGCTGCGTGAACAATACATTTCTCCCAAGCCCCATCACGAGCGCTACTGAGAAAAATGAATGGATTCTGTGGCCGCAGAAAGTCGCAGGAAATGGTATTTGGGTAGGTACGACGGGCAGTTTCAACAATGATACCCAGGCCGCCCCACTCGGAATCAATCCGTTCTGGCCTGCTCTTCCGAGTGGGAGCATGAATCCCGCTCCCACGTTGAATGTCCTTTCAGGCGGTACATGGCGGAAAGTGCATCGACGTGCCGGGAGCTTCCGGCGGCAGGAAGTTGACGGACTTTGAGCCGGCTCCTTGCCGTGAATCCCTGTCCCGCAGCACCACGCTAGGCACATCCTTCCCATTTCTTTTCAGGTCAAAATCCTGGAAAATCAGTGTGGGAGTGCTCAATCATGCCAAGTATCGGTCCAACGAACGACGCCTATTCGAACTACAAGCGTACGATCGACAATCTGCAGGATGATTTCAAGAAGCAGGAGCAGAAATCCCGCCAGAGCAATCAGGAACAGATCGACAGTCTTGAGGACAAGCAACAGATGCAACTCCGCAAGAAAGACGAGACCGCTGAAAGAGTCATCCAGAGCGTGAAAGAGAGCGCGGACGAATCCATCGTGCGTGAGCGAACCAGCAATCGTACCGACATCGAGCGCCTGAGGGCCGAAAATTACGACCGTTTTGGAAAGAATGCCCAGGAACTCAGCGCCACTCAGAAGCGCGCCGCGAATGCGGTGAATGCAGCTGAAGCCGAGATGGAGCGCAAGAGCACTCGCTCGGACGTACGCTATCAGGACCGCCTCCTCACGCAGGATCAGGAAAATGCGAAACGCCTGGAACAGAACGCCGAGATGGAGAGGCGCTCCCGTTCCACTGAAGTGCGGGACCTGAAAGATTCTCTTATGGCTTACCGCGATCAGGACTCGGCCGCAAAGACCATGAAAATCGCTGAGCAGGCGAAAGAGAACAACGAGACTGAGCATGATTGGCGAGTGAAGCTCGAGAACGTTCAATCCAATGCCGACCGTGAGATCGCGAAGCGCAACCACACGATCAGCGCGATCGAAGAGACTTCAGCCGACAAGCATGCGAAAGCCCTGCGGGAGAAGAGTGATGCTTTCACGAAAGTGATCAACGAACAGAACACTTCTCAGCACGATGACGAAAAATACCTGGTCAGCGCTTTTGAGACCAATCAGAAGGCTTCCGAGCAGAGCATGAGTCGCGAACGCCAGCTCACGCAGAAGAATCATGAAGACCGACTGGGCGCCGTCAACGAACGTTCGAACAAAGCTCTGACCGAGCAGGCCCATACCTACCAGCAGACGCTGGCTCGAAATCACCAGGAAGACAACGAGAAGATCAACAGCCTTCAGCAGAACATCAATACACTCAAAACGACCGATCAGGTCGCCCTCATCTCCCCTGCTGTGGAAAACGCGATCCGCAAGAACGTGTCGGACAGCTATGAAGTGACGCTTGCCGCTGAGCGGGAACGCAATGCAACCGGCTACGAAAATCTCAAAACCAACGCAGCTCTGCGTTTCCGGGATCAGGTGTCGGAGAGTGCGACGAAGGAAACCGCCATGAGCCGTGAGAGCGCTCTCGAGCAGCAGAGGCTGCGCTCTGAGCTGAACGGTGCGATTCGGGATACCGAAATGAATCGTGACGCAACCCTCAAGGAGCAGGACTCGAGTCACAGCCGCGAGATCGATGCGACCCACCGGAACAACTCCGAAGTGATGGGCCAGATGCGTCGTCGCTACGAAGAGATCATTCAAACGCATCAGGACGAGTCCCGCACCAAGGTTGCAACCCTGCGGCAAGAAGCCGAGTTCAACTCGAGAATGACACATCGAGCTTTCTCTACCCAGCAAAATGAGTTAATAAGAGAATACGAAAAGAAGCTGACTGAACAGAAAGCGCTGTCGACCTCTGATATGAATGAACTCAAAGGGCAGATGGACGTCGCTGTTCGGGATAGCGAACGAAAACAAAAGAGCGCACTGGACGAGCAGGCTCGGACTTACGAACAGCGGATAGCGCAGCTCGATTTGCAGCAAAAAGAACATGAACGAGTCCTGACTCGAAATCATGACGAAGAGCTAGAAAAGGTGAAGCGTTCGAATGCACTCCTCATTTCAAAGAAGAGTTAAGATTGTCTGTACGTTGGGTCCCTCCACGAAAACTCTCGAGCAGCTCGTCAAGCTGATCGATTCAGGCATGGACATCGCGCGCCTGAATTTCAGCCATGGCACCCACGACTTTCACAAAAACCTGATCACGAACATCCGCGAAGCTTCCAAGATCGCCGGTCGCCCGATTGCCATCATGCAGGATCTCCAGGGTCCGAAGGTCCGCGCGGGCAAACTTCCGCCCGGCGGCCTGGACCTCAAGGCTGGTGACACCCTTCTTCTCTATCCCGAGGGTTCGACTCCCAAGCAGTCGACCGTCGGAAAGATTCTGGTTCCAATTTCAGCAGAAATCGCGATGTCCGTTTCATCGGACGCGCAGGTCGGTGCCCGCATTCTGTTTGACGATGGCAAGATCATGACCCGTGTTTCCAAGGTATCTCCTCCGGAGATGATCGCGGAAGTCGAAATCGGCGGCAAGCTCACGGATCACAAGGGCATGAACCTGCCCGGAACTCCCCTTCATATTCCGTGCATCACGGAAAAGGATTTTGAAGATCTGAAGTTTGGCCTTTCTCAGGGTGTCGATGCAGTCGCGCTCTCCTTCGTGAGAACCGCAAGTGACGTCGAAGATCTCCGTGGACGCGTGAGCAAAACCACCAACGACATGCCCCTCCTCATTTCGAAGATCGAGCGCGAAGAAGCGGTCGAGTACCAGGATTCAATCATTGAAGTCTCGGACGGCATTCTCGTCGCACGTGGCGACATGGCTGTCGAAGTCGGTGCCGAACGCGTGCCGACCATTCAGAAAAAGCTCATTCACAGCTGCAATGAGCTCGGCGTGCCCGTGATCACGGCGACTCAGATGCTTGAGTCCATGATCTCCTGCCCGACACCGACTCGCGCTGAAGCCAATGACGTGGCCAATGCCGTTTTTGACGGCACGGACTGCGTGATGCTCTCCGGTGAAACCGCTTCGGGCCAGTACCCGAACGAAGCCGTGAGCACCATGGCGAGAATCATCGTCGAATCCGAGCGTTCAAAAGAACTCTACTCGGGCCCGAAGGATATTCTTCCGATGCCCGGTTCCGTCGTCGAATCGATCGAGTTCAGTGCTTCCCGAATCGCGACTCACACCGGCGCCGTCGCCATCGCGTGCCTCACGCACTCGGGCCTTGCCGCCAAGACTTTGGCGAAGTATCGCCCGACCACTCCGATCATCGCCATCATGGACAACGAAGAAGCGGTTCGAAAGCTCGCTTTCACCTGGGGTGTTCGCGGTGTCATGATTCCGGAAATCGTCGCCACGGATGATCTTTTCGCCATGGTCGAGGACGTCCTCATTCAGCATCAGTGGGCCAAGCTTCAGGACCTGATTGTCGTCACTGCCGGGGTTCCGACCCTGCGCCGAGGCACGACGAACATGATCAAAGTTCACCGCGTGGGTGGACCTCATGAACGCGCGAAAGCCAAGACTTCCACAATTTGAGTCAGAGGTCTGACTTATCAAGATTTCGTCATGGACTTCAGATGGGTGGGGCTGAACCCGATCATTTGAGGTGCGCTCATGTGCCGAATCTCACGGTGGGCCCTTCGCATCAAACGCAGCGAGCTTCGCCACCCGGGTGGGCAGTGGCGATGGAACTCAGCCCTGTGAAATCGACGCGCTCGAGATTGCGGGCACCCAATGACGAAAGGCTCGAAGTCACCCGTCCCCTCAATGAAGTCATACCGACCCGCCCGGTGCACAGGTTTGCCGACCTGAGCGAATACCGTGTTCGCTCACCCCGGAATCTTCTCTCTTCCCAAAAGGGGGCTCCCTGATCATGAAACGCCGGGAGCGCCGGCGTAAATTCGCAGTACGCTACGCGTTATAGCGGGCTGGGATCTTGCCGTCGAGGCCCTCACCTGATACCTCCGTCGGACATGGCCAATTTCGAGAAATCTGCGTCAATCAGTGCCGATGGACTGCTCCAGGACTCAGCGATGACCCCCGTCGACGTGATCGACCACACGCCTGCGCCCGCTACCGAGCTCACTCCCCTCATGAAGCAGTACTGGGGACTCAAAGCGAAGGTTCCCGATGCGCTCCTGTTTTTCCGCATGGGCGATTTCTATGAACTCTTCTGCGAAGACGCCGTCGAAGCTTCACGCATCCTGGAAATCACGCTCACTTCGCGTGACAAGGGCAAAGCAAATCCGATGCCCATGGCTGGAGTGCCTCATCACAGTGCTCAAGGCTACATTCAGAAGCTGCTTGACCACGGCAAGAAGGTCGCCATCGGCGAACAGATGGAAGATCCCGCCCTCCTCGCCAAACAGAAGGGACCCAAGTCCATCGTCCGACGTGACATCGTGCGAGTCTTCACTCCCGCCGTTCAGTTTGACAGCGAAGGTTCCGACAGCGCCTACCTCGCCACTGCACTTTCCTTCACGGTCACGCCTGCGGGAAAAGCTGCCGCGAAAAACGCGGCCGGCAAGTCGGATGTGAAACGCTGGATTCTGGCCTGCCTCGAGCCCTCGACCGGTGAAACCAAAGTCAGCCCGCTTCTGAGCGAAGAAGCGCTTGCGCAGGAAATTCTCGCCCTGCCGATCCGTCATTTTCTGCGGATTGCGCATGACCTGCCTGAAGAAATCGTGAGCCACCTGAAAGCTCCCGGTCAGAAAATTCTCTTTGAAGAGCTGCCAAGCAATTACCTCTCAGAGATTCAGGCTCTGGACTGCCTGAAGCGTCAGTATGGGCTCGATTCTCTCGACGCATTTCTTGAATCCGATCAAGCCGCGCACGCCTTGGGTGTCGTACTCAGTTACGCCGTCCGCACCCAGCAGCAGGAGCGCCTCGCTCACCTTAAACTTCCGGCTCCGCTTCATGCTCCGAGAACCCTCAAACTTGGCCCGCGCACGGTTCAGCACCTGGATCTCCTGCCTGCTCCCGACGGAACGCCCAATCTCTACCAGCTGATCAATAAAACGAAATCCGCGCTGGGTGCAAGACAGCTCCGCCGCTGGATCACGGAACCCTTGAAAGCTCCCGCTGAAATCACCACTCGGCAGACGAGCGTTCAGGAACTCAGCCGAAGCGGCGCCCTCTGCGACCGTTTCACGTCTCAGCTCACCGGACTTTATGATCTTGAACGCATCATGGGCCGCGTGAATGCGAAGCTTGCCAACCCGCGCGACACGCTCGCGCTCGGCCGATCTCTCGCGCTCGTCCCCTCTCTTCTCGCGTCACTCGAAGGCTCGAAGTCTCCGCTTCTGGGAACTTTGAAAGAAACCCTTCGCGAAAGTTACGCGCAGCTCGAGACTCTTTCTGATCGCATCACGCGCACGCAGAAAGAAGACGCTCCACTTTCGATCCGGGACGCGGGCATCTTTGCCGTCGGCACGACTCCGGAGCTCGACCGCCTGATCTCTCTGACCGAAGACGGTCAGCGCTGGCTCGTCGAACTCGAGACCCGTGAGCGCGAAGCGACGGGCATCTCTTCGCTCAAAGTCCGGTACAACCGCGTTTTCGGCTACTACCTCGAAGTCACTCAGTCCCATCTCAAGAATGTTCCCGCTCATTACCAGCGCAAACAGACCACGGTCGGCGCTGAGCGCTTCTTCACCGAAGAACTGAAGAAGTTCGAAGAAGAAATCCTGAGCGCGTCTTCAAAGCAGAAATCGCTTGAACAGGAACTTTTTGAGCAACTCGTCACGGCCATTCAGCAGCTGACCCCGGCCATCATGGCTGCCGCTCAGGCTCTCGCTGAAATCGATGCACTCGTATCGCTTGCACGCCTCGCGCAAGAACCCGGGTGGTCCTTCCCGGTCATTGATGACTCGCTCGACTTCGAAATCACGGCGGGCCGGCATCCGCTCGTCGACTCCACCGGCCGTGGCAACTTCGTGCCCAATGATCTGAGCCTCTCCGACCGAACTCGCCTCACGCTCCTCATCACCGGACCCAACATGGGCGGTAAGTCCACTGTCATGCGCCAGGCCGCATTGATCGTGATTCTCGGTCAGATGGGTTCCGCCGTTCCCGCCGAACAAGCGCACTGGGGCGCGGTTTCCTCACTCTACACCCGCATCGGCGCTCACGACGCGATCTCGCGCGGACAGAGCACTTTCATGGTCGAAATGAGTGAGCTTGCGCACATCCTGCACAACGCGGACTCTCGCTCCCTGGTGATCCTCGATGAAATCGGGCGCGGCACCAGCACTTACGACGGCATGAGCGTCGCCTGGTCGACCCTGGAGTGGATCTGCACTCAGATTCGCTGCCGCACTCTCTTCGCGACTCACTACCATGAACTCACGGAGCTCGCGAAGGCACCCTCCAGACTCCCACTGCTCGCGAATGCCCATATGGCCGTCGAAGGAACTCGTTCCTTGAAGAGTGGCAATCTCAGGTTTCTTTACCAACTCAAGGATGGACCTGCGAATGAGAGCTTCGGGATCCACGTCGCGAGACTGGCGGGCCTTCCGGCACCGGTCATTGAACGCGCGTGGAGCGTGCTTGCAGAACTCGAAACAGCGGCGGAGCCGGGCTCCGCTTCGACTGATCAGCTGTCGCTCTTTGACGCCCCTAAAAATGAAATGAAAGCGCTTGCCCCTTTCAACGGAACCCTGGCCGTCGAGACGCCGCCGCAGATCCTGGGTCTTCCGTTTCTTCCTGTCGTGGATGAACTTCGGGAGATGGACCTGAACGGACTCACTCCGCTTGCAGCACTCAATCTCCTGGCGAAACTGCAGGAAGATGTGCTGAGGATTCAGAACTGACAGTGCGGGCTTGGAGCGCAGGGCTCAGAAACTGAGTTCGATCCGATTGTCGAGAACTGGTGGTTCCTGGAATGCGGGCTGGGTACCGCTTTGATCTATCTTCAATTTCCAGCTGAGTTCGCCCGATTCTGAACGAAATAAAATGACCCCTTTCCAAAACACTTCCCTTCCCGTCTAATTGACTCACATGACTTATTTTCCTGGCACCTTGATCAACCTCGAAGAAGCTCCAGCAGACTGGGAACCCATCACGCCCTTCCCCATGGGATCGGTCTCATTCGTTTCGGGTCATCCTCACGGCAACCGACTCCGAGTGCGGTACTACAAGCGCAAGGGTGATGAAAATCTCGTGGGCAAAGTCTGGTTCGGCCCGGAAGCCGAAGGCCCTCCCGGGCATGCACACGGCGGCAGCATGGCCGCGGTGCTTGACGAAGTCATGGGGGCCTGCGCCTGGATGAAAGGCCATACGGTCCTGGCGGCGCAGCTCACCACGAATTTCAGAAATCCCCTGCCCCTCGGAACGATTGCGCACTTCGAAGCCAAGGTTGACCGCGTGGAAGGCCGAAAAGTCTACACGACTGGAAGGCTTGCGGACGAATCGGGAAAGCTTTTCTGCGAAGGCACTTGTCTCTTCATCGTCATCGACCCGACGAAGTTTTCACAGCGCAAGCAGGACTGAGAAGTCCGCAACTTGACAACTCTGCCGCCAGCTCTGAGCGTTGTTGAATGCAAAAAAATTTCAAAGGGCTGCCTCTGGACTTCGCAGGATTTTTTTCACTCATTCTCCTGACCGCGTGTGGATCCAATTCGACTGCGGAAAGCTCAAAAATTCCGGGTTTCCCCGACAATGACAGCGCTCCCACTCGGAGAACTTTGAAAGCCGGAGATGACTGCGGAATGATCGGGACCCTCGCTGAACGCCTGGCCGATTGCGCGCAAGCACCGGACGCGGAGCTGGGAAAAGGATGGAAAGTCCTTTCGCGCGTCGGTACCGAAACCATTCACTTCAACACCCTGACTGGAATCTCGGTTTACGAACCCACTCAGAAGGAAACGAAAAAATTTCCGGAATCCCGGGACCTCTGCCAGAGCGCCCAACCCAAGGGCACGATTTCCGGCATGCCCGCGGTATCCGCGGTCAGCCGTCTTCCGTGGGATCACCAGGCGGAATGCGAAAAATACGCGAGCACTTTGAGGTCCGGCCAACTTGAAGCAATGTTGACCCGCTACTACGGCTCCTGCCTCAATCTTGTCTGCGGCAGGACTCATGCCCACTGCCTGCTCAAGGACTTGAACGTCTCTTGTGTCAACGTCGGAGGCTTTTATTTCATGCCTGTCGCGAAGTATACCCAGGAAATGGACTGCCGCTGATTCCGACGCTCACCGCGAACCTCCCCGTTCTCAACTCCAGCTGAGCACGACCTTGCCAGTGGATTTGCGCGCACCGAGGAATTCATGGGCTTCGCCGATTTTTTCTGCGGGAAATACCGCGCCCACGTGCGGGTCAAGCTTTCCAGCAGCGACGAGTTTCACCACTTCCGCAAGACACCGCTGAATGATGTCCTGACGGGTGTCCGAAACCGCAAGCATGTTGATGCCGATCATACCCTTGGAGTTCATCATGAGTTTGAGCGGGTGGTAGATTCCGAATCCCGTCAGAGTCCGAAGCGCTTTGAAAGGATTTTTAGTACCGGCGAAGTCTGCGGCACCGAAGCAGGCGATTCGTCCACCTGCGGCGAGGAGCTTCCAACCTTCGTAAACGGCCTTGCCTCCGAGGGAATCAAAGATCGCGTCCATCTTGCGGCCGTCTGACAGTTTCAAGACCTGCTCGCCGAGGTCCCCTTCCATAGCCCTGATGCCGGAGGCAGGGTTTGCAATGATGACATGATCGACACCGAGCTTCTTCAGGTAGTCGCGTTTGGAAGCGGAGCCTGTGGTGCCGTAGACGGTGCAGCCCTGAAGCTTCGCCATCTGGACGAGTGCCGTGCCCACTCCGCCTGCCGCAGCCTGCACCAGAACGTGATCTCCGGCATGAAGCCGGATCATTTCATAGGCTGCGAAATAAGCGGTGCAGTACTGGGTCGCAAGCGCAGTCGCTTTCGCCCCGTCCATGTCGGCAGGGATCACGGCCGCCGCGAGTGCAGGAGTGACGACATAGGAAGAATACCCTCCAAACCGAGTCATCGCGACGACTCGGTCCCCGACTTTGAGGTGAGTCACTTCGGCGCCGAACGAATCGCCAACTGCCTCCACGATGCCGACGACATCGTAACCCAGAACGGAAGGCATCCTGGGTGCTTCGGGGTAAAGTCCGAGCCGCGCCATCACATCCGCGAAATTGAGACCCGAGAACTGAACTCGGATCCTGACGTGCCCCTCAGGCGGGACCTGACTTTCAATGCCGGGCGACTCGCGCAGCTCAAAAGCGGTTTCAGACTTTCCCTTTTTGACCCAGTAAATCGCTTTTGCCATCAGAAACTCCTTCTCATCCCATCATCTCCGGATACCGTTCCGAAACCATCTGCAGCGTGCGCTTCAGCGCGGACCCCATCGCGATGGAATCCTCTGAAACCCGGGTCCAACAGAAACCTGGACCGAGTTGCAGCTTCTCGCCAGGGACTTTCTTCAGCTTCCAGACATGAGTGGTGCGCTGAATCTTGTGCCGGGTCACCACGTGTTTGCTGTCCACGAAGCCGATCTTCTCATAATCCTTTGAAGTGAAACGCGGCGACAGGTCATCGAGCAGATCCCAGAGTCCTGCGCGCCATTCGCCTTTCTCGCGTTTGCGCAGCAGAACGCGGCCCTCAGAATCCATGAGGCAATGCAGCTGTTCCTGCACTTTGATCCACTCTTTGGGCTTTTTCTTCGGCGGAAAGTTTTCAACATCGCCCTGCCTGAAAGCCTGACAGACAGTCGAAACCGGGCAGAGCATGCACATCGGTTTTCGCGGCGTGCAGACGGTGGCGCCGAGCTCCATCAGAGCTTGATTGGTCACGCTCGGTGCGATGCCCAGATCAAACGCCCGCGTGACGGTCGCGCGCGAAAGAGTCCAGAGCCGGGAGCGAAAGACGGTGTCGCCGCGAGCGCGCGAAACTCTTCGCACGCGAGACAGCACTCGTTCGACATTGCCGTCAAGAATGGCTTCAGGCTGATCGAGCGCGATCGAAAGGATGGCGCCGGCCGTGTAATTTCCCACTCCTGGAATTTCAAGCCAGCCTTCACGCGTCTTCGGGAAACCGCTGTTCTTTTTACCCGCTCCACCCGCTGCCCCGCGGGCTGCCACGATCATTTGTGCGCCTTTGTGAATGTTTCGCGCGCGCGAGTAGTAACCCAACCCCGCCCAGTGCAGGAGCACGTCATCGAGAGACGCTTTCGCAAGCGACTCGACGGTTGGAAATCTTCGAATGAACTTTTGAAAGTAAGGCAGCACCGTGATCACTTGCGTCTGCTGCAACATGATCTCCGAGATCCAGACATGATAAAGCGTCGGTTCATCTCTCCAGGGCAAGACACGTTTTTGACGGTCAAACCAGGTGGCCAGGGACCGGAGTGCCTGCAGCGCCAGAGAGGTTTCTTTTCGTTTGGTGTCGGACATTCCCATTGCTCCCGTGCGTCGTTCTCCCATAAGCTCAAAGCTATGAGCAAGATGGATTTTGCCCAATTCTGCACCCCTCGCACGGGCCATCAAATCGGGTCGCGCCGGAAACGCCTGCGTCTGGTCCTGTGGGTCTCCTGGAGCGTCTGCTCCTGGCCTCTCCTGTCAATCTCCCCCACCTGGGCCGCGCAAGGCGATCGCGCCGTTACAAATCGGACGCCGGCCAAAAAGACTTTCCGGATCGTGCTTGACCCCGGACACGGTGGAACGGATCAGGGCACGGTCTTTCAAAAAGACGGAATTCGGCTTGCTGAAAAGGACGTCACGCTTGCGCTCGCACAGGAAGCCGCCAGACAGCTCCGGAACAAAGGCTTCGAAGTTGAATTGACGCGCATCACGGACCACGAAATTCCGCTCAATGCGCGTACCGCAGTGGCGAACAGGATCAAAGCCGATCTTTTCATATCCATTCACATGAATTCCCACAGTGGCGGCGAAAGCCTCGAAGCTCAGGGCATCGAAAGTTTCATTTTGAATAATGCGACAGACGCGACTTCCAAACGCCTGGCCCACTTCGAGAATGCCGGGATGAGCACTCAGGCTGCCGGAGCCAATGGAGCGCCCCCTTCGGAAGTCGGCCTCATTCTGAAAGATCTCACTCTGGACGGAAACCTCTCCGAGAGCAAACGCCTCGCCTGCGCTCTCCAGTACCATCTGGTGTCCGTCACCCAGCCTCTGCCTGAACTCCACCTCAAAGGGAGCCTGGCCTCCGCAGGCCTGGGCCGCTACAAACCCCTGCCTCAGCGAAATCGAGGAGTGAAACAGGCGCTGTTTTACGTGCTTCTGGGCGCGGATATGCCGAGTGTGCTCGTGGAGGCAGGCTTTCTGACCCACCCCACGGACCGAGCCATGGTCACGTCTCCCCACGGCCAGAGGGCCATTGGGGCTGCCATCGTGAGAGCCATTGAGCAGTTCAAACGCGACCAGAACACGCCTTCAGCCCTTGCGGAGCTGAGCAGGTGTAAAGTTCATTGACACTTCCGTCACTCTCGCCTCATGAGTCAGTTTTGACAGATTCAATGAATTCAATGGGTTAAAATGAACTTTTCAAGTGAGTCAGGGTGGACGCATTTGGCACCCCCCTTGCTCTAACTACTTCCGAGAGAGAACGGTGATCTGGCAGAAGGAAATACTGTCAGTCACTAAAAACCTGAGTCGGAGGAAGTATGAAACAGTCTACATCGAGAAAATTGGCAGTATGTCTTGCTGCCGCTTTGAGCGCCATCAGCTTGAGCGGTTGCGGTAAAGATTCAACCCCAGCCCCAGTGGCACCGATCGGTGCTTACGGCGCCAACGGTCAGTTGATCGGCGGCGGCGGCTGCATCCCGATCCAACAACAGATTCCTTTTCAGGCCCAGGGCATCTATTTTGATTCCGCGAACATTCAGGGCGGACGCATCCCTTCTGGCCAACAGGCTGGATCGATCGTCGTCGGCGGCCCCGTGGTCGCAGGTCAGTATGGTCGCTCAGGCGCCAACGGCACCATCGCCATGGACATCGCGATGCAGGGTCAGGGTTACCAGTCCCAGGCCGGATGGTCCTACTACAAAGGTCCCGTGAATGGTCAGGGCTTCGTCCAGATCAGCCCACTCGCTCTTCAGGAACTCCAGCAGATGGTCGCTACCGGATACCTTCAGGTTCCCGGTGCAACTCCCACTTCTGGATACACTCCCAACCCCGCTTATCCTCAGCCCGGTAACCCACAGCCAGGGTATCCTCAGGCAGGAAGCAACCTCTGCGTGAGCAGCATCGCCATCAACGTCGGACATTCCAATCAGACGATCTTCGGCGGCGTGGTTTACCTCTATCTGAACAACTCGAACGTCGCTTACCCGATGCAGTTCTGAGCGTCGGTCCGATTTGAAGTCCGAGGTCAGGCAATCTCTTCTCCTCGCGGAGATGGATGCAGGTTGAAAGCAGCGGAGAAACCGTTCAAGCAGTGTGAAAGCAGTCGTTGAAGTTCGAGCGAAGTCTGGGGCCAGTTGAGCTGACAGTGAAGGCATGCCCGCGCCATCTCGAGTGAAAGCAGTATTCCTGCGAAAGCAGGACCCGTTGATGTTGTTGTTGGATCGAAATCGATCCGGATCCGTTTCCGCGAGTATGAAAAGGGAATCAGTGACAGGAGTCGCTGGTTCCCTTTTTTAATTTCTCCTTTTATTTCTCGGGCCTGACCTCAAGGTGCTAAACTGGGAAACGATGATTGAACCCCACCCCACCCTGCTTTCAGCCGAGATCAATTCCTTTCTCCAGGCGAGGCAGATTGACCAGGGTGCTTCGGATCAGACGATCACCGCCTACCGCCGCGATCTCCAGCAGTTCGCCGCTCATCTTCAGACCGGCCAGACCGGTCAGCTTGGCCAGCTTGAAAAATCCCTCGCCAGCATCAAGCTTGAGGACCTCCATCATTTTCTGAAGTCGCTCCACGACCAGAAGCAGGCGGCTTCGTCCATCGCCCGCAAAGTGAGCTGCCTTCGGCAATTCTTCAAATTTTGCTGCCTGGAGCTTGAGCTCGCTCACAATCCCGCGGAACAGCTCACGAGTCCCATGCAGGCCAAACGTCTGCCCAAGTACCTGAGTCATGAGCAGGTCGAACTGCTTCTGAAGGCCGGACTCACTGGGCTCCCCTACAAAGACCCGCACTCTTTCGCACTTCAGGCGCGGGACCGCGCGATGCTCTACCTGCTCTATGCGACCGGCTTGCGCGTCTCGGAGCTCGTCGGACTCACCACTCACCATGTGGATCTGGAGCTGGGTTATGTGCGCGTGCGAGGCAAAGGGGACAAGGAGAGAATCGTGCCTTTCGCTCCGATCGCCGGCGACTTTCTGCGCACTTACCTCCACGAGCATCGACCGCTGCTGCTCAAGGCCGGATCCGCAATGGATGCCGTTTTCGTCGGCAACCGCGGTCACGTCCTCACTCGCCAGGGCTTCTGGAAGACCCTTCAGCAGTTCGCTCTCCAATCAGGAGCTCACGCCACGACTTCAGCGAAAATCGGCGCACTTTCCCCTCACATGCTCCGCCACTCGTTCGCCACTCACCTGCTTCAGTCGGGCATGAATCTCAGATCCCTGCAGATGCTCCTGGGACACGCCGATCTGTCGACGACGCAGATTTACGCCCATGTCACACCTGAACATCTCAAGACCACTCACAAGAAATACCATCCGCGCGGTGAATGAGAACGTCTCGGGTTCATGGACGGCTCGCCCCATCGCCGGGGCCCGGGTCATAAGTCTTGTCCGAAACTCCAAGACGTGAGAAAAAGGAGACCATGAATTCTTTTATGGAATCTTTCGGAGGGCGTCTTCAGATGCTCACCGTGCAGCTCCCGCCTTTCATCATCGCCGTGGTCTTTCACGAGTTCGCACACGGCTTCGTGGCCAATCTCTGGGGGGACAAGACTGCGAAAGAGGCCGGACGCCTCACACTCAATCCAGTTCCGCACATTTCGCCCGTCGGCACTCTGCTTTTTCCGATCTTCAACATGCTCACCGGAATCAATCTGCTGATCGGCTGGGCCAAGCCTGTTCCGATTGACCCGCGGCAATTCAGAAAATACCGGCCGGGTCTCTTCTGGGTTTCGATTGCCGGCGTGTCCATGAACTTCCTGCTCGCGATTTTCTCCGCCGCGGCCTTCTGCGCGCTTCGCCTCTGGGCTCCTCCTGACTTCTACCTGTACGAGCCTCTGATCGCCATGTGCTACGTTTCGATCTCGCTCAATTACGCGCTCGGGATCTTCAACCTGATCCCGCTGCCCCCACTGGATGGCAGCAAAGTGGTGGAGAGCTTTCTTTCCATCAAGGCCACCCTGAAATATGAAAAGCTGGCGCGCTACAGTTTCTTCATCCTCATGGCGCTCCTTCTGACTGGGGCGATGAGCGTGATCAGCATTCCGATTCGCTACTGCGCGGACATGACTCTGGGCCTCATGGCCATGGCTTTTCATCTTCCCACTTCATGACTCTGGTAACCCTTTTTGGGCCCTTTTGTTCCTGTGAGTGAAAAGGACAATTGAAAGAACTCTTATGAAACCCGTGATGCTCTCCGCAGTTCAGCCGACCAACAAACTGACTCTTGGCACTTACCTGGGTGCTCTGAAGAACTGGGCCAAGCTTCAGCATCAGTACGACTGCCTGTTCTTCGCCGTCGACCTGCATGCGATCACGGCTCGCCAGGATCCCAAAGTTCTGCGTGAAAACACCTACCGCGCGATCGCCACCTACCTCGCTTCAGGCATTGATCCGGATCACTGCACGCTGTTCGTTCAATCTCATGTCCCTCAGCATGCGCAGCTGTCGTGGATCCTCACCTGCTATTCCTACATGGGCGAACTCAGCCGCATGACCCAGTTCAAGGACAAGAGCTCCAAGCAGGGGCAGAACATCCCGACCGGACTCTTCACCTATCCCGTCCTGATGGCTTCCGACATCCTGCTCTACCGCACGAAGCTCGTGCCCGTGGGCGAAGATCAGAAGCAGCACATTGAACTCACGCGCGACATCGCCGGGCGTTTCAACAATCTTTACGGCGAGGACATCTTCACGATGCCCGAGCCTTACATCGCGCCCATCGGTGCTCGCATCATGAGCCTGCAGAATCCGGCGTCGAAGATGTCAAAATCAGATCCCGATCTGAATGGCACTCTGTTTCTGGATGACTCCGACGACCTCATTCTCAAGAAAGTGAAACGCGCGGTGACCGACTCCGGCTCGGAGATCGTCCTGGCGGACGACAAACCTGGAGTGAAAAATCTCCTGACCATCCAGTCCGCCATCACCGGAAAATCCATTCAGGACATCGTCGCGACTTACGTCGGCAAGCAGTACGGCCACCTCAAAGTCGATACTGCTGAAATCTGCGTTCAGGCCATCAAGCCCATCCGTGAAGAGACCGAGCGCCTGATGGGAGACCTTACCCACCTCAACGGCATCCTGAAGCGCGGAGCCGAGTCGGCGCGAGAGCGCGCGCAGAAGACCGTCGCTCTGGTTGAAGAACGCCTGGGCTTCATTCCGGGTTAAATCGTCTCAGTATGGACTCCTAACCTGCTGCACTCATGAGCTTTTACAACCGTCTTATTACCTGACTATTTTCATCTTGACGCGATGCATTTAAGGCCCTATAACCGGCCCGACCTAACGTCCCTCAAGAAGGAAATCGAAATGAAAAAGTTGATCTTGTTTGCGATTCTCATGACCGCCCCAACCGCTTTCGCCGCTACCGGCACCCTCACCATTGGCCAATATGCTTCCCTCCCGGATTGCGGCGGCACGATCAAAGTCGCAGACTCTGATTCTGAAAATGGAAAATCTGAGCAGCTGAACGTATCTTTTGACAACGTCGTCAATTGCTCGAATTTTGACATTGTTGGACTCCCCGATTACGCGGCAGTTAAACTTCAGGGCAAGGCGAAAGATCGCAGCGGAAGCTTCACGATCCCCAAGCGCGCGATCAAAAAGGGGCTGAACTCCATTCAGATCGTCGTGAAATCCAACACCGGAAAAACCAAAGACACCGTGACGGTGAATTTCATCGAAATCGTCACCCCAGCTCCGAAGCCAGCTCCTCAACCGGCACCAAAACCCGCCAAGCCTGCAGAAAAACCTGCTGCCAAGGCGAACGTCGGCGGCACCAGCTACAGTGCCATGACCATCGGCGAATACGGTTCCCTGAAATTCTGCGGCGGAACGATCAAAGTCGATGACTCCGCAAACGGCAATTCTGAACAGTTGAACATCTCCTTCAAGGACGTCGTCAACTGCTCGAACTTCGACATCGTCGGACTTTCTGACTACGCTGCAGTGAAACTTCAGGGCGTGGAAAAGGACCGCTCAGGCAGCTTCACGATCCCCAAGCGTGCGATCGCAGCTGGATATAACTCGATCAAAGTCGTCGTGAAATCAGACAGCGGCAAGACGAGCGACACCGTGAACGTCACTTTCATCGAAATCGTGACTCCAGCTCCAGCTCCACAGCCAGCACCGGCTCCTGCACCAGCAGCTCCATCCACCGGTGGCAGCAGCTACTGAGCTCAGTTCGTTGATCCAATGAACTCAATCCTCTAGATGGCCGGGAGAATCGCTTGAAAAACTTGAAATCCAAATCTCAATTTCGAGCGCTCCTCCTGGCCATTTCGTTTTTCAGTGGGCCCCTCCCACTGATCAATTTCGCCACTCCCCTTGCCCACGCAGAAGCCGCGATCCCTGAAGCCGCAGTTCGCACCGGAATTGAAGATTACCGGCGCTCGATTCTTTTCGCCCGAGTCGCGAGGATCGTCGAAGCACGCGAACGAGCCCTCCAGGAATGCAGGGCCACCGTCCCCGAGAGTGCGCTGATCTCGGAAATTGAGACTCTGCACTCCGCTGCAAAGGACTTCGGTTCAAGGGGTACCGAAGGCCTCCTGGCCCTCATGAAGGCGTACGCGCTCACTTCCAAAATCAAACAATCAAAAAGTTCCTGCGGAAAGAAAATTTCCGAAGCCGATCTGAATCTCCTTGAGAACGATCGCAAAAAGTTCAGTGGCCTCCGGACCGCTGCGCGTCTCCTGACTCCTTCACAATTTCAGATCGCTCCGTCCGAGTGGCTCTTCATGGAACTGGATCCCTGGTGCGCGTCTGATGTTCAGCCGAACTACAATGGAGAACGTGATGGCAATCCGTGCTTCGCCGGAGAGCACCCGATTCTGGGCGCGCTTCGGGACCCGGCAAATCGCAAGACTGCCACTTATTTTGACTCTGCAATGGAAACAGACGGATTCCTTTCAAGACTGGCAGAAGCTGCCGAAGGACCGGCGCGAGTCCTTCCGCTCGAAAAACTGTTTTCACCCGGTCTGAGTCGTCGCGCGCTCCTGGCAATCATGACCTACCTCTACGCGGCTGGAACTTCAGAACTCGGCTGGGTGGACGGCTTTGGTGAATCCTTCTGGCGAACCGCACTGGATCAGGGAGCAAGTCCTCGGACCGCTCTCAGCCAGTACCTTTCGTGGCTCAATCGGAAGGACGCCTACGTCGTTCTCCGCAAGAAGCTTCACTCAAGAGGTCAGTCACTTCAACTCTTGAGTCAGAACGTCGAAGCCTGGAACCATCATGAATTCATTTCCGCCTTTCTCGCATGCAATTACGAATCGCGCGGAGATGACCTGCTTGCCCGCACTGTTCCGGAAGCCCTGGGAGTCGCCTATGAGAGCCGCGACTTCGCATCACACCTCCGCGAACAGGTCGGTTTCAGAAGAAGCACCGAAAGCTTCATCACCGATGTTCGACGCCATCAGACCGGTGGACACTTCGGTCGCACTGCCTGCGGAACCTGAACTCGGGAATCTTGACTCGACATATCCGCCGATTTTCGTTCGGAGCGTCTGTTACTGAGAATCCGCCGAACACATTCATCTGCCAGGGCTTCGTGAACGCGAACTGCGTGAGAAGCGAACTCTCCTTCCTGGGCATAGGTCGGCTCGTCCTGCTGATTGAGCACGAAGGACTCCTTCTCAAAAGGGCTGAGTCCTGACCACTGGGTCATCAACTGGAATTCATTGGTTGCTGCCGGTGTAAACTCGAGAATTTGTGCAATTGCCCCTGCCTTGCCTGGAGAAAGTCCCCGCCTGCCCGTCAGCACATCGCTCAGAAAGCTGGGACTCAGCTTCAGCTCCCTAGCGAAGGACCTCAGCGAATAGCAGGGGTCGAGTGATCGCCGTCTCTGTAATTCTCGATTCAGAAAACGAGCATAGGGTTGAGGGTTTGGCATGACTGGAGTGAAGTCTTTCCTGCAACATGGTTTTCATGCGCAATGGTTTTCATGCGCAATGGTTTTCATGCGCAATGAAAGCCAGAGCCGAGCGTACACCCTGTACGCTGACCCCAGAAAACTTGTGCAGTTATCGAGCCGGTTTCAATGCTCGAACTCG
>JACMNQ010000016.1 GCA_014378465.1 Oligoflexia bacterium
CAGAATCATGAAGTCACTTTTCTGGGCGACTTTCACACCTACCCGCAGTCCCAGCGAACGGCTCTGCGCCTGCTGCGCGACCTGATCGGCTCGACTTCGCGCTCGACTTCACACTCTTCTTCGCGCTCCTCCTCACGCTCCTCCCGGCCTTCTCGTCGCGCTCGCCCTTCTCAGAAGAAGATCATCTGGAAAATCGGGCTCGAAATGATCCCGACGAAATATCAGAACGCTCTCGATGATTTTCAGGCAGGACGAATTGATGTGCGCCGCTTTCACGAACGCATTCATTACCAGGAAGAGTGGGGTTTCCCCTGGCAGAATTACGCGCCCCTCTTTGAATGGGCGCGTGAGAACGACATCCCGCTCATCGCGCTCAATCGGCCGAAGGACCTGTTCACGGGGAGTGCGACACTTCGCCGGGCCGGCCGCAGAGGCGAACTTCACGAACGTGACCAATGGGCGGCCGGAGTCATCACGGATCAATTTCACGATCATGCCGAGAATCCGAGGAACCGGAATACCACCCTCAAGATGCTCGTGCTCTACGGAGAACTGCATCTGGCCAGAAACCACCTGCCCCGTGAACTGGAGCAGGTTTCCAAAGCCTTTCTCGGCAAGGAGCTGAGAAACGTCTGCATCTATCAGAACGTTGATGAACTCTACTGGAAGCTCGCCCGCGAGCGAGTTGAACACCTCGTGCCCGTACTTCGCCTCACTTCCGGAGATTACAGCGTGGTTTCCGGAACTCCGTGGGGAAAACTTCAGTCCCTGATCGGTTGGGCTGAAGGCGAAGCTCCCGCGCCAGCGGGAACCGCAGCAGATGGAGGCGAAGACACGGGTGAAGATGCAAACGAGGATTCGAGAAGTGACCCTCACCTCGAGTTTCTCTCGGCCATGAATCGCTACGGAGATCTGATCTGTCATTTCTTCGGGCTGGAGACGGTTTCGTTCGGTTCACTCAACGTCCGCCAGATCGCCGACGGGGATTTCCGGTTTCTGAGCGATCTCCAGGACACTTCGCCTCTCAGGCGCCGGCTCTTTCAGAAGCTGGTCCATTCGAATCAGACCGTCTGCATTCCTGAAATCCACACGCTCTTCGTCCCGAACCTTTCAGAGAACCACGCGGCTGAACTGGCCGCAGTGCATATCTTCAATCAGATTCATCCGCCGGACCTTCAGGAAACTTCCATCCGCACTCTCTATGAACACTGGATGCTGGACAGCGCTTTCGGCTTTTTCGGAAGTCTGCTGATCAATCCGAAGCGCAAGTGCGACTTCAAAGTGGACCACGAGAAAAGAATTCGCGAGCTGAAGCGTTCCCCGCGAAAGCAGGCTTTCCCGGAGGAACTCCTCGCTCGCAAGCTGACTGTCCGCAACCTGCGCCGGGGTCCCGCCCTTTTCGACCGCAAGCCTCACCGATCCGTCAGCCGAAGCGCGGCCTGGATCTCCGCCCGGGCCGTGGGACAGATTCTGGCCAAGCAGCTCTACCATGAATTTCTGAACGGCTCACTCACGGCGAGACAGATTCGGGAATTCTTCATGCAGGCGGATCGATATGAGATCCGCTTCAAGCCTGAAGTGATCTCGCTCAGCAAGACCGATCTGCTCTGAGCGGATGGGCGGTGGCGCAGTGCACTCGCGTTCGCGCCGTCAGGTCATGCGCTTTTTGATCACGGCGGAAACGAAGCCAAAAGCACTGATCTGCTGAGGCGGCAGCTTCGCATCGAACATCTCCACGAGGGTCGGCGCGAGGGACTGGAGGGTCACAAGCGATCCTCCCGCGCTGGGCAGTCCAGTGCTGGTATTGATCGGCAGGGCGGAAGTGAAGTTGCCGCCAAACTCATTCCCATCATTGACGCCCTTGTGGAGATCGCCGATGACGGAGCCTCCATGGATGCCGTAACCGGCCATGAGAACCGTCGTCGAGGAAGATGAGTGATTCGTTCCGCCCGTCACTCCCAGCGTGTTGTCCAGTACACCGGCAGTGCGGTCCATCTCCGTGTGCATCACGATATGGGTGGCATCCAGCAAAGTTTCACCCGGCATCACGCCTTCCGCATCCTTCACTTCATCCAGCGCCAGCATGAGTTCCCTGTAGCAGCTGAAAAAAGCCATTTCCTTCACGCGGCTCGGCAGCACGGTGTGATGGGCATCATCGATGATGTCCATCTCGGCGCCGTCACGGAAATCCACGACGGCCGAAAGGTTCTGAATCACGAGGTAGGCCGAAAGTGCGAACTTGTCCACCAAACCGGGATAAAGCCTCTGAAGGCTGTTGATGTTCGCAGTCAACAGCGGACGAAGAATCGCTTCGTCCGAAGTGGTGTCGAGACCGGAGCGCTTCCTGGAGCGGTAGGAGGTCAGGTCAGGCAGAGGATGACTGGTGAGGTACACCAGGCCAGTTCGCAGACTCGAAATGTAGTCATTGCCTGAGCCGAGGCCCGATCCGCCGTTGGCCGGAAGCGCGGAAAGCGCGGTGTACATCTCACCACTGCCGCCATTCTGCGAAATGCCGAAGTAAGTGCAGGTTCCGGCATAGGCGCTGTTCAGAAAGCGATTGCGCAGGTACAGAAGCTCGATGTCCTGATCCAGAAAGGATCCCGCCACCGTGGCACTGGCCTGAAAGCTGTTGCTGAAGACTCCGAGGCTCGAGAGACTGGACTTGAGTTTGAGACGACTGCTCAGGATGTTTCCCGAAAGATTTCTGACCGCATTCGCGATCAGATCCCGTCGGCTCTTCAAGTTGAAATCATTCGGGTCTCTTCCGGTAAGGGCCGCGAGCCCTGGAATGCCGGGAATGCAGCTCGGTGAAGCGAAGTCCGTGTTCATCGCGAAATTCAAATAAGCCGCCGAAGGATTGTCGGCCAGCACCACGTAGTGAAGCGTGCGCGCGGAGTTCATGGCCAGACGCTGTGACACGAGCGCCGTGAAGCTCAGAGCGTAAGACGAGGCCACACCGTGCTGAAGCACGGGATTGTCCAGCTCATGACGGCAGGGACTGGACATCCCCTTCCAGACACACATCTTCGAAAGAAGTTCCGCGCCCGAATCAAAATGCGTGTTTCTGAAAAGCTGGTGAAAGCCCATGCCGAAATAATGGGATCTGCCCTGGGACGTGTAGAACTGAGCAGGATTTTCCGCCTCACGCAGAGTCAGGTAGTCAGTGGCCATGGAAGGTCCCACGCGCTGAATCTGAAGAGATCCCGCGGCAGCGCCGCCCGACTCCAGAGCGGGATGGGCACCGCTTCGCAGTTGGGAAGGAGCCATGGAGCTCGCCATCCAGAACTGGTCGATGCCCCCACCCTTCGCGAAATTGATGCAGTGACGACGAGGCCCCTTCGGTCCGGCCTGTGCACGGCCACCGACACCCGCACTGTAAGCGGTCAGAGTGAGTGAACCGACGAAAGCCTGTTTGAGAAAATGTCTGCGGTTCATTTCAATTGGCTCCTTGATAGAGAGACGAGCTCACCATATCGCGCACCAGTCGATTGTAGTTGTAGCCTTGCGTCTGAAATTTCTTCTGCCAGGCGTTGGAGCTTTCGACGTCCGAGAGCGTCTGAACCCGGCCGAACACGTTTTCGAAAGTCTTGGAGACCACGCACTTCGCCCAGAGATCCGAGGAGACAAGCTGACGCGCGACTCCTTCAACTCCCGTCACTTCGGCACCGAGAAATGCGCCCGTGCCCTTGGAAGGACTCCAGATGGCGCCCAGCCAGTTTCCGCCCTGCCAGACGCCCAGGTAATTCATTTCACCGGTGGCCCCGAGGCCCTCGTTGATCTGAACATTGGCGAGAAAAGTCGAAGAAAGCGCGGCACCGAGAGGATCCAGATTCACATGACAGGTGAAGCATTCCGATTTGCCGTTGATGTGCTCGGCTGCCGTGCGAGAAGTTTCCGGATTGTTCACATCGAGCATGTGCCGGACATGAATCCGCTTCTGGGCCCCTTCTGGAACGAACACGCTCGGGTCTCCACAGAGAAGTCGCGCGAAGTAGCGCGAAGCGATCGTCCGCATCTTGCCTCCGACCGGCGAGACGAATGCAGGCATCGAGAGCACTCCGGCTTTGGGCCGGGGCGGGATGATCCCGCCGGCATTTGGCGGAAAGCCGCGGATGAGATAATTGTTGCCATAGAGATTGTTGGGGACATAATGCGACGGAAGTCCCTGAAAGCGCGAGATCGGAACGGGCGCGGGATTTTCCACGGTTCGATCGGCAGTCACATCCGGAGTGAAGCCCGGCGGGTACAGAGGCAAAGCCTGTCCCTGGGCGCGGTAGAAAAGTTCAAGCTCCTCATGGCCCACGAGATAATCCGCACTGAAGACTTCCTTGTAGGAGCGGTTGTTCGCGACCACATAGTCAATCAGGCGATAGGGCTCCTGCTTCAGATCTTTTCTCAGACGCTTGATGGCAGCGCCTTCATTGTTGATCTCAAAGGAAGCGAGGGCCAAAGTCATGGTATCGTTCAGCTGCGAAAGACCCGAACCCAGGTAATTGGTGCGGTCGTAACCCCACGGGTATCCCTGCTCCTCATTGAGGGGTTGGTCAATTCTGGCGAGTGAGGCGGGGTCGGACTTTCCACAGCGAAATTGATTGAGCACTCCCGGATGCCCCATCGAAGTCGTGCTCCAGTACGTGCCCACGCTCAGCAGTCCGATGCCCGGAAAACCGAAATCGGTATAATCGCTTGGGCTGACGAACGACCCGAAAGAGGGAGGACGGTAGGCGCAAGTGAACATGATCCGGGGAAAGCTGTTGCAGACCAGGCGAGGTTCCTGCGCGTACCAGGTCTTGACGACGCTCACTCCACCCTGCTCGCCGGAAGGTGAGAATCTCCGCATCCGAAGTTCCGGGCCTCCCGAACGGTAATCAGACATGTTGCCTGGAGAAAGCCCCGCACCCTGAGTGGTCGAAATGCGGCCTCTGCAGCGGTAGTAATCCTGAAGCTGAGTGCCTTCGAGCGCGAACCGGTGATCCGGAGAAGCGGCTTCGGAGAAAAGTTTGCAGTCAGCGGCCGCGGAGAAATCATTGACGCCGTAAGCATTCAGGATATTCGCATAATCCTGAAGGCGGTCCTTGTGAACGAAGGCGCCCGAAGCCTGCCAGACCGTGCCGTTGTTGCGCTCATAGACGACCATCGTCGTTCTTGGATCAAAGGTCTGAAGTTGATTCACGTCACAGGTGTAGGGAACGCTCGGGCCATCATGCGCGGGATAGATTCTCGGATAAGCCAGATGCTCCGCTTCGGTCACCCCGTACTGCTTGGCACCCGTGAGGGACATTGGAGTCCAGGTGAGATTGGGATGCCCGCCTCTGGGATCGAAAGTCACCGTGTTGTCGGGATTCGTGCCGGCCCAGATCGAATTCGGAAGGAACTGGCGGAGTCCGAGCCAATCGTTATGCCACTGGTTGATGGCCGTGTAGTACCCGCTCTTCGGATCCTTCTGCATTTCATCCAGAAACTGAAGGACGGTCTTCTTGCCATGGGTCACGGCTTCGAGTTCCACGAAAGTCGGCACGCGGCTTCCGACTTCAATCATCATCCTTCGCATCGCATCGCGTGGACCCGGGATCCCCAGGGAGAACTGGGCGGAAGAAAGCGACGCGATGCAGAGCGCCTGATGTGCCCGCTGGCGCTTCGCGGTCGCGGTCTGGGACTCTCCGTTTTCGACGGTCTTGAGAATGGCGAGGTAGAGGCCTGCGAGCTCGACGATTTCAGGTGCATCACTCGGCAGGGGTTCGAGCCAGACGTTTCGCGAAACCACCATCGCCGCAAGCACCGCTTCGTCAGTGGGGAGAGTGGCGAGCTCGTTGCTGAACCAGATTTTGTCCGAATAGATGCTGCCTTGGGGAGCCGCGGAGTAGGACGTCGGCACGGACTCGCGCCCACAGTAAAAAGTGTTGTTCGATTTCAAGGCGACTTGTTCGAGCGCGTTGACCGGACGATTGACCTGCGCAATCGCCTGATTGGCTCCCGTCGAGTATTCATGGGAAAATGGACCGATGTCGAGGTTGCCGGTGCCCAGTTGCGCGGGAAAGAGTTGCGAAAGTCTCACCTGAAGGGCGCGACCTGAAAATCGTGTGAGGTTGGATTTCGGATCCATCTGCAGGGCCAGCTTGTGCGCCGACGCGAGTGCGGACTCCTGCGCACCGGATCTCTTCACGAGAGAACAGCCCGTCTGCGAAGTGGCAGACAGCGCGGTGGCAACCAGAAGGGTTGCCGTGGAAAGACGATGGCGAAGTTCGAGCATGATGATCCCCTTGTGATCATCTTATCAACAACTGTCGTCCCATTTGAATGTGTCTTGAATGACCTTGGACAAGGGGGGAATTACATGCCGTGTGTGTACTGAAGGCAGGACAGCGACACTTTCACGAACACTCGTCAGATCGCGCGTCTTCGCGACTTCAGGGAAGCTCCGGATGCTCCGGTGGCTGCGGCAGGTCTTCTTTTTCGGGCTTCTTCCCGTCGAGCTTGCGGTAGATGGTGCGTGAATTGATGCCCAGAAGTTTTGCCGTCATGTTCTTGTCGCCGGATGTGGCTTCCAGAGTTTTCCGGATGAGCAGATCCTCCACGTCCTTCAGCGGAGTGCCAAGACGCACGGAAATGGAGCTCCAGTTGCCCGCTTCCGCAAACGTGCCTCGACCAGCCGCCAGGCCGGCCAGATGGGGAGGCAGATCCTGCGAACGTACCACTCCATTTTCGGCGAAAACCACCGCACGCTCCATCACATTGGAAAGTTCGCGCACGTTTCCGGGCCAACGGTACGCTTTGAGAACCTGCATCGCTTCATCAGAGATCAATTCGATGTTCTTCGTGTGCCGATGGCAGGCGAACTTCAGAAAGTGCTGCGCCAGTTCCGGAATATCATCCGCTCTTTCCCAAAGTGGAGAGACCTGCACGCCGATCACTTCAAGACGGAAGAGAAGATCCTGCCTGAACGTGCCCATCTGCACGCAGTTTCTCAGATCCCGGTGCGTGGCCGCAAGCACGCGCACGTCAATCTTGCGGGACGAATTGGAGCCGAGTCTCCTCACCTCGCCTTCCTGCAGCGCGCGCAGGAGCTTCGCCTGAAGTGAAAAAGGCATGTCGCCGATTTCATCCAGGAGAAGAGTGCCACCGTTGGCAGACTCGAAAAGTCCCTGCTTCGAAGTCGTTGCGCCGGTGAAAGCGCCTTTCTCAAAACCGAAGAGTTCGGATTCCATGAGTTGCTCGGGCACTGCCGCGCAATTGATGGCGACGAATGGATTCTTCGCGCGAGTGCTCTGATCATGAATGCTGCGCGCGACTTTCTCCTTGCCCGTCCCGCTCTCACCCGTGATGAGAACCGTCGCGGCAGTCGGCGCGATCTGAGCGATCATCGCCTTGAGGCGGCGGATGGAATCGGATTGCCCGATGATCTGGCGACTTTCGAAGACCGCGTCCGAAGACGCGGGAACGGCCCGCGCCTGAGCGCGCTTGAGCGCGCCTTCGATGGCGGAAATCAGGGCCTGGCGCTTGAAAGGCTTGGTCAGAAAATCCACGGCGCCGATCTTCATCGCCCACACGGCGTCTTCGATCTTTCCGAAAGCCGTCATGAGAATGACCGGAATCGCGTCGCCTCGCAAGGAAATGGCGCGGAGAAACTCGAGCCCCCCCAGGCGCGGCATACGCACATCGGTGATGACAAGATCAAAATGAGAATCCGCCTGCGCACGGATCTTCTCGAGTCCTGCCTGCCCGTCTCCGGCCGTGGTCACGTCGTATCCCGACATTTCCAGAATCTTGCGGGTGGAATCCAGCGACTGGGGATCATCATCGACCAGAAGAATCTTAAACATGGAGTTCACCCTTCATTTCATCGATCTCCGCCACGCCTTCGGGAGACTTGAAAAGCACATCACTGGCTGGCGGAAGAATCAGCTCAAAACAGGCGCCCCAATCCGCTTTCTCGACACAGGTGATCGAACCGCCATGATCCTCGAGCACCTTCTTGATGAAGGAAAGACCGAGACCCGTGCCCTGCGCCTTGGTCGTGACGAAAGGCGTGAAGAGCTTGTCCTTGATCTCGGGCAGAATTCCGTGTCCGTTGTCCTGAATCCTGAGCCACACGCGACCGCTTTCAGCGTTGCCGAGCTGCACGTCAATCTGTGGATTTCGAGTATCGCCAAGTGCCTGGAGCGAATTCTTCAGAAGATTGCCCAGCACCTGTTCGAACAGATCACGATCTCCGAAAACATCCAGCACCGCACCCTTGCCTCGACTCCAGTTCATGCGCACACCCTGCGATTCGCAGGCCGGAGCATAGGTGGCCAGGACGGACTCGAGCACTTCTCCCAGATCAAATCGGACCTGAGTGCCAGTCGAAAGCCGGGACAGCTTCAGGTAATTGTCGGTGATCTTTTCAAGTCGATCCACGGACGCGAGGATGGACTGAAGGGATTGCTTCAGCACTCCATGCCCCAGACGTGAAGCCAGCTCGGCCGCCATCTCGGCTTCAAGCCCGATCGAGTGAAGCGGATTTCGCACTTCGTGCGCGACCTGGGCCGACATGCGTCCGACGGCCGCGAGATTCTCGGCGCGTCTCAGACGCTCCTGGAGATCGAGATCATCCGTGAGGTCATCCAGCACGACGATCGCGCCCTGAGTGCCTTCGTTGATGAGCGGGTAGATGTGGCCCCCGTAGACTTTGCCTTCGACTGACTGAGGTTCGATCTTGGACAGTTCCATCGCCTGAGCAAAACCCTGGGAAAACTCGGGGAAAATCTGACGAAGTTTGGGAAGAGTGAGGAGCTCCGAGCCGATGACCTCTTCCGGCGAGGCGCCCTTGCCGAGAAGCCATTCCGCGGCGACGGGATTGCACTGCGTGACGCGCCCTTCGAGATCCGTCACGAGAAGAACGGAAGTGATGCTGCTCAGAATGTTTTCGTTGAGGGCGCCGATCTCCCGCAGCAGGCGATTCTGTTCCTGCAGACTCTTCTTCTGGGAGTCGACGGTCTTTTCGCGCTCGAGGAGTGAAGTCGCCATGTGATGAAATTCTCTTGCGAGCTGAGTGACTTCGTCGTTTCTTGATAGCGAGAGATTGGGCAGGAGCGACTTGTCTTCCTTGCGAAGACCCCGGCGAGTGATTTCACGGGCGAGCACGGTGAGTTCACCCAGCGGACGAAGAGCCCGCTCTCCCAGCCACAGAAGCAGCAGCGAAAGTGAAATCACGACCAGCAGAATGACTTCGAGGCCGGTGCGAAGTTCGCCGACGCGGTTCTGAGCCAGCGTGAAAGTGTCCTGCAGGTCCTTTTCGTACTGGTTCATCCCCCACTGAATCTTTCGGGTCCAGTCCTCAAGGCTCGCAGTCCAGTGCGGGTAGAGCTGGGAGGCAGTCGTCATGTCCTTCTGATCGAGCGCGGAATGCAGCCGGGTCGCTTCTTCCTTCAGGCTCACGAAGTCCTTTGAAATATCCTTGATCCAGGCGCGCCACTGACGATCTTCTTCCGCGGAGCCCGGAAGGTCCTGCTCGAGCAGTTTCTCCGCCCGAGAAATTTCATTTTCAAGAACATCCACGATCCAGCGCGGAACCGGACGAGCAATCCAGTGCGGATCACTCCAGTGCGCGTAGCCCAGGCCCCGGTTCAGCTCGCGACGAAACACGTCGGCATCCACCTGCATCTGGACGAAGAGCTTTCCGAGGGGCACGGAGACACGGTTGATTGCGTCCAGTGAATGGTTCACTTCGGTGATGCGGTAGAGACTCACGACTGAGCCCATCAGTGAAAGCAGAATGAGCGCAGTGACAAAACCGAGGATCTTCTGGCGCAGCGACGATTTTGAAAGCGAACGGGCGGGCTTCGCGGCTCTGGCCGGCTTCGCGGAAGCGACTTCAGGAGTCGCGGGCTTGCCGGTGAATTTCGGAGGCGTCGTTTGCGAACTTGCCATGCAGTTTCAGGTTTCCTTCAGGTTTTCGGCAGATTCTCGGCAGTTTCAGAAACCGCTTTTTCAATCCGAAGGTAAATGGGCCTGGGCTCACCAACGAGGTAAGATTCCTTGCCCCACTCCAGATTCGAAATCGCGCCCTGAGCATCCGGAGTCTTCACTCCCAACTGCTTGAACACTTCAGGCATTCCGAAGGGCAGCACCGGCATGAGGCAGGTCGCGGTCCAGCGGATCCCTTCCAATAAAGTGTACAGGACTTCTCTGAGTTCGCTCATGCTTTCTGGAGTCGCGGCTTTCGCGAGGGCCCAGGGCTTGGTGCGATCAATGTAGAGGTTCAGCACCCGCGAACGGGCCATGCAGGCCACCGAATAAGCGGCCGGGTCAATCGCAGCCAAAGCCACCTGGAGCTCGCCTCTGAGCCTGTCGAAAGACTCACGGACTTCCGCCGAGTGAGTCGCTTTCGCGGGCGCAGTGAGCGTCTCCTCCGGGAAGAACTTTCGGGTCATGTTGATGGAGCGGTTGACGAGGTTGCCCCAGTCATTGGCGAGATCCGCATTGTTCTTCAGGATGAGAAGTTCCCACGCGAAGTTTCCGTCGTTGGAGAATTGATTTTCGGCGAGCAGGTAGTACCGGAATGGATCGGGTCCGCTCAGGTTCATCACTTCGTCGGGAGTCACGACGTTGCCCGTGCTCTTGGACATGCGGTCGCCCTTGATGTTGATGAAGCCGTGGGCGAACACCCGCTGCGGGAGTTCAATATCGAGACTCATCAGCATCGCAGGCCAGTAGATGCAGTGAAAGCGCGAGATGTCCTTGCCGATGATGTGCACGGAAGCCGGCCATTTCTCGTCAAAAGCCTTCGCTTCGGCGCTTCCGGGATTCGTGAGCTTGTGCTCGTAACCGGCTGCAGTCAGGTAGTTGATCAGTGCATCGAACCAGACGTAGACGACGTGCTTCGGATCAAACGGAAGTGGCACCCCCCAGGTGAAAGTTGAACGCGAGATCGAGAAATCCTTGAGACCGGCCTGAATGAAATTGACCACTTCGCCGCGACGGTAATCCGGCTGCAGAAAATCCGGGCGGTCTCTGAAGAGCTGCAGAAGCTGGTCCTGATACTTGGAGAGCTTGAAGAAGTAGTTTTCTTCCGAGATCCACTTCGGAGCCTTCTTGTGCTGAGGGCACAGGCCATCGACGAGGTCCTTGTCCGTGTAATAGGCTTCACAGCTTTCGCAGTAATGCCCTTCGTACTTGGCCTTGTAGATGTCCCCTTTTTCGAAAGCGCGATTGACGAGCGCCTGCACGACTCGTTCATGATCCGGATCTGAAGTGCGGATGAAGCGGTCGTAACTCACGCCCATCTGTTTGAGGACTCGCTCAATGTCCTGACCCATTTGATCGCAGTAGTCTTTCGGCGTCAGATTTTTGGCTTCGGCCGCCCGCTGCACGTTGATGGAATGCTCATCCATGCCGGTCGCCAGAAAAGTCTGTTTTCCGAACCCCTTCTGGCCCCGATTCAACCAGTCGGCTCCCAGGCATTCCCAGGCAAAACCCACATGAATTCGGGCATTAGGATAAACAATGGCGGTGGTGATGTATTCGGTGCTCGGTTTGCTCGTCATTTCGCTTACCTTACCTCGACTTCACACCGATAAGAAGCTGGAATGAATGCGCCTCGCAAACTCAACATCGCCTACATCTCGGACCCTCGCCTCTCTCGAGAGCGAGCCTATATTGCGCTGCGCGCTATTCACGCAATGCGCCATGTCGCTTCCGTTCAGATCATCCGCGGTGACCTTTTGGAAGAAGAGATTTTGCAGGCCCTCTCCAAACAGAATTTTCAGCTCGTTCTCGCCCCGTGGTACCGCTACCAGATCTGGTCGCGCATCGAAGCGCTCTATGGCCTGACTCGCACGAGCGGTCCAACCGTCGCGGGTTATTTCGCGGATCAGGTTCTTCCCTATGAACTTGAGAAGCCGGAATATCAGAGGTTCATTCTCCTTGATCTCGCCCGACTTCAGACCCCGGAGTCCGCCACCCTGGTGAAAGCGCTGATGAACGACACCACTCGTTCCGGACTTCGGCCGCTTCTGGGTTCTCCCACTCCACTCTATACCGAAAACTGGGTCAGTGGCGCAGGCCTCGGCTTTCGAATCGACACCCTTCTCGGGCTTCCAGAAATTGCAAACTCACCGGTCTGGAGCACTCGAACCAATGCGCTCCGCATCTGTCTGTCAGCCCTCTGGAGTCTGATCTTTGATGAAGGCCCGGGAAAAGTGGAAACCCTCACTGGCAATTCCGCGCTGAAAACCGCCAAAGCCTACTTTCAGGTCGGAGCCAACGCCGAATGCCTCGGTATGCGCCTCTGTTACGCCCTGCCGGGTCTGAAGTCGAAAGACGCGATCGCGAAGTTCTGGCCTGCGAAAAATTCTCCCACGGCTCCAGCGCAATTGCTCCGGCATTATGCGGATCTTCTGCGAGTGCATGTGGATCCAGACACTTCCGAAGTCGAAATCGTGATTTCATTCTACCCTTCCGCACCTGCTGAAAAAGAGTCCACTGAAATGCACACGTTCTGGATCGAGCCCCTGGCAGGCGCCGTCGTGAGTGAAAAACCGTTTCTCCTGCCTTCGGCCGAGCAACCCCTCCTGAAACCTTTCGTGACCCACAACGAGCTGATTTTGGGAGCAGTCGAAAAAGTCAATGAACTCAAGACGCAGATTCAGGAGCGCGACGACACGATTCGTGAGCTTCGTGCGGGCGGAGTCGGCATGAGCAGGACTCCAGAACGCGCGACTCCTCCACCGGATGCCGAGAGCCTGCTCGAGGCATTTCAGGAACGATTCTTTGATGCACGCTTCAAACTCCGACAGTTTCAGCATGAACTGAACCGCATGACTCGTGAAGGCGCGAAGCCTGCTGAAATTTTCAAGCTGAAGAAAGAAATGAATCAGCTCACCACGCGTCAGAAGGCCTGGATCTCCAAGATCGCTGACACCCTGGAACGCTATCGCCAGGAAAAGCTGGAAGCGAAAACGGCGACTCCAGGTGCCGGCCAGGCTCCCGTGCGCGCTGGAGTCCGGGTCCAGCCCGAATCCGGTGATGCCGATGAGCTGGAAATGGAATGCAAACCCAGTCCAAAATCAGGCTCGAACTCAGGCTCAGATTCAGGCAGCGGCTCCGGAACCGGCTCCGGTCGCTTCTGAAGGTCGTCTCCCTTGTCTTTCAGTCGCCTCGGCGCTAGTTTCTTCAAATGGCGCTGGCCCGACTCAAACTCGTTTCGCCCCACGGCACGCTCTCGACGGAAGAGCTGACTGCGGGCTTGCCCTCCGATCTTCTCCCGGAGAAGAGTCAGAGAAATTGGAAGGGCTGGATCCTCGTCGGCCTGATCACGCTTCTTTTTCACGTGCTTGTCTTCTGGATCAAGCCCATCGGTTGGCAGACGAATCCCACCCTGCAACCGCCTCGCGTGGACATTCACCAGGTCGACCCGAAGAAACTCGAAGCGATCCGCAAGCAGTGGCGCAACCGCGAGAAGGCACTCCTCCTCGACAAGGATAAATCTCCCATCGTGCCGACTCCTGACAACCCGGATGCGCGGTACATGTCGGACCGAAACAAACGCGTCGAAAAGGAACAGCGCGCTCGTGAGACGAACGTCATTCCGCGCTCGGGTGCGAAGACTCAGTCTGACCGCACCGCAGAAATGAAAGCCGCGAAACCTGCGACTCCCGCCCAGAAAGCCCGCGCACGCAATCAGACCGGGACGAAGCTCGGAACTCTCGGTGTGAATCTCGGACTCGACCAGCCTCCCAGGCCCGAGCAGAATGCGACTCCCGCTCAAAGTCAGGAACAGGCCAGTGGCGGAGATCAGGCTCTGCTCGACAAGAGTCTGGCTGCCGGAGCGGAGAACATGCTCAACACGCAGGAGTCCGTCTACTACTCCTTTTATGCCCGCATTTATGAGGCAATCGGTCCCATCTGGCAGAGTCGCATTCGTGAAGGACTGCGAAGTCGCACCATCCCCCCGAACACTTACCTCACGGAAGTCGACGTCGTGTTTGACTCTGAAGGAAATCTGCTCGAAGTGCATCACATCAAGGACTGCGGCATTCAGGAATTTGACCAGGCCGTCGACAAAGCGTGGAAAGCGGTCGGGAAATTTCCGAACCCCCCAAAGGCTCTTCTCAACTCACGCGGCGAAGTCCACGTCGGCTGGACTTTCGGCGTCGAATTGGGTGCTGGCACGGGCGTGCAGTTGCTGGCGCCTGAGAGAAATTACTAGCGACTCCGGCTGCGACCGCGCGACCGCTGAGACCCGTAAGCGCTTTCTTCTTCGAAAGTGCCCGCGCGTCCAGCCCCGCGAGCACTCCCGTGCACGGGTTCCGAAATCCAGCCGTCAATCAAGGATTCGAGAGACTGTAGCGCATCCTGAGCTTCGGAAAGTTCACCCTCAATCTCGACTTTGATCTTCTTGTGGACCTTCTTGCCTTTGCGGGCCGCGGGGAGTGAAAATCCCCAGGCCGGATCCTTGTGCGCTTTTCTGATTTCTTTTTTGAGTCCACCCACGGCTTTCAGAATCTGCTTCACGGTTTCCTGAATGTCGGCGATTGAAATCATGCTCGTGAAACTGTCCGGGTCATGCTCGTTGAGCGTGGCCCAGAGTGCTTCGAGTCGGGGCAGATCGCGGCATTCATAGGCATTCTGAGCTTCAAGCCAGAGCGCCTGACTTTCGCGACTCTGCTCGGAGCCCGTGTCCGGGTGAAGCCTGCGAGCCAGCAATCGGTAAAGACGCTTGATCTGGCCCATTTCATTCAGATGAGGTTCAGGTCGTGAACGACTCGAGTCGCCGTCACGAGAGGAGCCGCCACCTTGGCCAGATTCCGAATCGTCTTCCGAAAAGTTTTCATGATGGCCTTTTGAAAAACCATTCTCCGCCTTGAATGCCTCCATGCGAGCGGCGTATTCAACCGGGTCC
>JACMNQ010000017.1 GCA_014378465.1 Oligoflexia bacterium
GAATCCGCCTTGTATTTGATTTACTGGTTCTGTTTGTGTTTCTCGACCAGTGCGAAAAACATGCGCTGCTGCATTCCGAAGTTCTTGACCATGCCCGTGCTCTCGCGCTGATCAAACGTCGCCGTATCGTAAGATGCAAGATCTTCAGAATAGAGCGCCCAAGGGCTCTCACGACCGACGATCGACAGGTTTCCTTTGTAAAGTCTCAAAGTGACGGTCCCGCTGACCCGTTTCTGAGTGGCTTGAATGAAAGCTTCGAGATCATCCTTGAGAGGATCAAACCACAGGCCCTGATAGGCCAGGGAGGCCCATTCAGCGTCGACCCTCTGCTTCATCCGGATTTCGCTCGCGGTGAGGACAAGGGCTTCCATCGCCTTGTGGGCTGCAAGAAGGACCACGGCAGCCGGACACTCGTAGTTCTCCCGAACCTTGAGACCGAGCATGCGGTCTTCCATGATGTCGATTCTTCCGACACCGTTGTTGCCAGCGATCTCATTCATTTTCACGATGAGAGAAGCTGGAGCGGCAGAGATGCCGTCAATCGCGACAGGAACGCCATTCTTGAAATCGATTCGAAGTTCTTGAACCTGATCTTTTGCAGCCATCGGACTCTTCGTCCACTGAAAGATTTCCTCTGGAGGCGCGTAATTCGGCTCTTCGAGGCGTCCGCCTTCGATGGAGCGGCCCCAGAGGTTCTCATCAATGCTCCAGATTTTCTCCAGGCTTTGTTTGATCGGCACGTTCTTCGCCTTCGCATATTCGATTTCCCAGGAGCGAGTCATGTTGCGCTCACGGACTGGAGCGTGAATGATGGCATCAGGCATGAGGGCGCGGATTGCGTATTCGATTCGGAACTGGTCATTGCCTTTTCCAGTGCAGCCGTGGGCAAACGCGGTCGCGCCGAGTTTTTTGGCGACTTCGACGGCCTTGGCGGCGATCAGGGGGCGAGCGATCGAGGTGCTCAGTGGATAGCCTTCGTAGTCAGCGTTGGCCTGTATGGCGGCGAAGCAGTACTCGCGCGCGAATTCATCCTTAGCATCCACCGTGTGGTGTTCGGTGCCCAGGATCTTGGCCTTATCCGCCGCCTGTTGGATGTCCTCAGCAGGCTGCCCCACGTCGACCGTCACGGTGACGACCTTGTCATAGCCATACTCTTCTCGCATGAGCGGGATGCAGATCGATGTATCCAAACCACCTGAGTAGACGAGCACGACTTGTTTCATTTGAGTTTCTCCTTTGTGGCAGCAACGTTGGTCTTGAAATAGTTATGCAAGCCAATGCATTAATATGCAAGATAAAATAAGCCATCCTAGTTTTATGCTTGACTGAGAGGTAAAATGTCCATATTTATGCAAAACGATGCATAAATATGAAACCAGCAAAAACGATTCCTTTCGCATTTCTTCAGCAAAAATTGCGGTGGGAGTCGTGGGCGCGCGCGGTTATTCGGGGCTTGATCTGGCTCGAATTCTTCTCGCACATCCCGACGCTGAACTGAAAGCCTGCTTCGCCCAAACCTCGTCGACCGCCCCAGGCAGCTCTGGAAAAAATTCGTTCGCTCTGAGCGATTACCTGCCAGAGGCTTCGGCCGCGTCGGTTCCGACCCTGGAGATGTCTGAAATTTCTCAGGCCGTGAAGACGCTTGGTCTCAAAACTTTGTTTCTCGCGACTCCCGCTGACGTTTCACTTGAACTTGCTCCCCGGCTTCTTGCCCTTGGCGTGGACGTCATCGATCTCAGCGGCGCTTTCCGCCTCGAAGCCGGACAGTACCCGGAGTGGTACGCCCTGCACCACACTTCACCTGAGCTTCTCAAGGAAGCGCACTATGGACTCGTACCCTGGGCGGGTCCTGCTGCAAAAACTTCTCTCGGCGGACACTTGATCGCCAATCCCGGCTGCTACGCCACCAGCGTTCTGATGGCCATTCTTCCACTTCTGAAGGAAAAGATCATTCAGCCGGCTTCGATCGTCATTGATTCGAAGTCTGGAACCTCGGGTGCGGGCAAGAAGACCTCCGAAGCC
>JACMNQ010000018.1 GCA_014378465.1 Oligoflexia bacterium
AAGGTTGTTTCTTTTCTGGACTCCGAAGCGCTCGATCAGCACGTCGAGGATTCTTGGATCAACGACCGTGGCTTTTACGCCTTCATCAAAATTGATGCTCTGGCCCCAAGCGGCCTTGAACTCAGTCTGAGAACTCGCGCTCTTGATCTGTTCCATGAAAGTCGGAAGCAGTTCGTCCAGACGTTGTCCCAGGTTTCCGCCAGTATCGGCAACCTGGACCAGAGATCGGGCGACGTCTGCCCAGGGACAGTCTTCAGCGGTTTCACCCTTCGAGACATCCGGACAGGCAGGCACTTGTGCGGCCTGTGAGTTCTGCGGAGCCCAGGCGGCGACGAAGCAGAGTCCAAGTCCGACGGCAGCGAAGACGAAAACACCCGAAATCAACTGTCTGATTTTTTGATTCATGATGGGCCCGGTCGTAACATGCTTCCAGAACTTACGCCAAGGCGTTAAACCCATCAAACGGAAGAAGCCAAGGCCTCATTCAAGTCAGGGTGACGAAAAGGAAAAGCGTCTCGGAGCAGTGCGCCTGGGGTGACTCGGGCGCTGGCAAGCAAGGCTTCGTCAGCCATTTCACCAAAAGCCAATCGGAGGGCAAAGGGAGGAACTTTGACAAAGCTCGGCCGGTGGAGGGCGTGCCCCAGCGCATGGGTGAAATCGAGGTTACTGACAGGCTGAGGGGAGACAGCGTTGACGATTCCTGTCAGACGCGGGTCCTGAAGGGCCAGTAGAAAGACCCCGATCAGGTCGTCCAGATGGATCCAGCTCATCCAATGTTTACCACTTCCGATCGGGCCTCCGAGCCCGGCTTTGAAAGGGGGGAGCATCTTTTCGAGGGCCCCGCCATTTTTACCCAGAACCACCCCGATCCTGACGATCACCTTGCGGTCCACGTTGGCCTCGTGTGCTTCAGATTCCCAGGCCTGACAAACCTGGGCGAGAAAGCCCTGACCGGGAGCGGAACTTTCATCAAGGACTTCATCTCCCCGGGAACCGTAAAAACCGATGGCCGACGCCGAAATCAGAATGCGGGGTCTCACGGCCAGGTGATTCAGAGTCGTCACGAGATTTCGAGTGCCGAGAGTACGGGAGTCCATGATCCGCTTCTTCACTTCGTCATTCCAACGAGTGGCCGCGACAGGTTCACCCGCAAGGTGAATGACGGCTTCGATGCCTTCAAATGCTTTTTCGGGTGCTGGCTCCCGCGAAGCATCCCATGAAAAGGTGAGACAGGGGACACCCAGTTTCTCGGCTGCACTCCCGGCATCGCGACTCAGGACGGTGACTTCCTGCCCTTGTTCAATCAACTTCCGAACAAGTGCTTTTCCAACAAAACCTGTGGCGCCGGTGACGAGAACTTTCATGAGTTGGGCGTAACACAGAACAGAGGGTGATGATTGGGGCACTGCCCAAATCCGGGCGGGGAGTCGGAAAAATCTGAGACAGCAAGTCGAAATCCCGGTGCCTGATCCCGAAATGAAGAAACCACCGATCCTTGCGAATCGATGGTTCAAAAATTTTCGAATGGTGGCCTGAGACGGAATCGAACCGCCGACACAAGCCTTTTCAGGGCTCTGCTCTACCGACTGAGCTATCAGGCCACGGTGCTTACTGAGATATGAGATGTTGACTCAAAACGCAATAATTATTCTTTTTTTCCGACGACCGCTTCGAGAGTCTTCGGTTTGCCGCTCCGGTTCAATTCCAAGGTGATTTTCTGCCCGGGTTTGAGGCTGGTCAGGACAAACATGAAATCTTCAAGATTCTGGATCTTGTGCTGATCAATCCCGGTCAGGACATCACCTGTCTGGATTCCCGCCTTTTCGGCCGGACTGCCTGGGCGTACGCCGGCAAGTTTGACTCCATGAGCGGAACTGTCGGCCCCCGGTCCAGAGGGTGAATTCATCTGAGTGTAATCCGGAATGGTCCCGAGATACGCTCCGTAGGAACGGCGATCTCCCGAGCCCCCGTGCTGAAGTGAGGGTGCTGAAGCTTTCGCTTTCTGAAAGTGGAGTGACTGTTTTCTCGACATCGCTTTTTCCGCGACGGCAGACACCAGCTCCGCAACCTGAACTCCGCCCGTGGCGTTGATCTTTTCCGCCGTGTCGCTTGAGCGATGGTAGTCCGCATGAGGTCCGGTGAAGAAATGCAGTACGGGGACTCCAGCGATGAAGAAAGGCATGTGATCACTCGGCCCATACCCATCGCCTCCGCCTTTGCAGTCGAGATTTCGGGCCGCGCATTCGGTCTGCACCAGCGAAGACCACTCTTTCGCGGAATCGGTTCCGAAAGTCATGAGCAGATTGTTTTCCATTCGTCCGACCATATCCATGTTGAGCATTGCCTTGGGCTGAACGCCGGCCTTTTTGAAGGCATCCGTCATTCTTGAGGAGCCGACGATTCCGGACTCTTCCGCAGTGAAAGCGGCGAACACGAAACAGGATTGAGGGAGCGCCTTGGATTCCTTCAAGGTCCGCGCGACTTCAAGAAGTGCCGCGATCCCCGAAGCATTGTCGTCGGCACCCGGATGGATTCCGCTTTTTGACGGCTCGAGTGAACCTTCCGATCCCATGCCGAGGTGATCCAGATGCGCGCCGATCACGACCGGTGCCGTTCTTCCGCAAGCGCCGCCCAGCGATCCCAGGATGTTGTGAGCGTTCGTGGTCTTGCGCTTCAGAGAAATTTCTCCAGAAACGCTCGAAGAACGTGAAATCCAGACTTTTGCAAGTTCACGCTTCAGAAACAGGACCGGAATTCCCGCTTCGCTTGAAGGTGCGCCGGTTTTCGCAAGCTGACTTTTCAGGTTTTCCGGGATTTCCTCATCCGATTCCCAGAAAATGACGGCTTTTGCTCCTTTTTCACGAGCGAGAAAGGTTTTGTATCGCAAATCACCGTACGACTGCTCCTGCGCGGCTGACATTTTCAGATTTGCAGGAACATGACGGCGGATGAGTGCGATTTTTCCGGTCATGCTGATCTTTTCGTAATCGTTCAGGCTCAATTCAGGCGCATTGATTCCATAACCGACGTCCACGACGGTGCCACTGAACTTTCCATTCGAGGAAAACTGCGCCGGAACGAAATCCTGAAGCAGCGTCAGAGATTTTTTATCCGCCTTCGAACCAGTGACTGCGAGACGCGTGGCTTGAGAGTCGGCTTCGACTCCGGTCTGAATTTCAACGGCCTGGCGAAACGCGTCCGTGCCTTGGAGTCTTCGAAAACTTTTCGAAGCGGTCTGGAGTCCAAGCTTTTCGAACTCCGTGGCGACCAGTTCTTCAGCGAGAGTCAATCCGTGAGTGGCAAGGCCCCGACCTTCAAATTCCGGAGATGCCAATTTTTCGACGGCTGCACGAAAGCGATTGGCGGGGTTCGCATCATCCATGCTCAGGATTCCTGGCGTGAGGTTTTTTCTTTCTGACCAATCCGCGATGAACACGTTCGTGTCACGCGGTTTCTTCGCATTTCTGTTCGAAGAAAACGCAAGATGCTTTCCGTCGGGAGAAAACATCGGGAAACTGTCAAAAGTATCTGAAAAAGTGACCTGTTCGAGGCGAGTGCCGTTGACGTCGATCAGGTAGATGTCAAATTTCCGTCCTCTCGCATCGCGAGGGTTCGAAGCGAACACGATCTGCTTCGCGTCGGGAGTGAAGTAAGGGGCAAAACTTGCCGCTCCGACGCGGGTCACCTGATGTGCATGAGTGCCATCCGAACGCGCGGTCCAGATTTCAAGTTGTCCCGGACGAATGAGATGCTGTTTGAGGAGCGCCTGGTATTCCTCCGCTTCTTTTCCCGGTTTGGGTCTGGATGCTCGCCAGACAATCTGACTGCAGTCCTGGGAGAAAAACGCTCCGCCGTCATAACCCAAGGTCGAGGTGAGCCTCTTGAGGTCGACGATGCGTCCGATCTGGCCGCCTTTTCCTTCGCGGTCGAGTGTTCCACGGTAGAGATCCAGGTCGCCGTCGCGATCACTGGTGAAGATGATGCTTCCGTCTCTGCAGGTGACCGCTTCCGCATTGTAAGCGCGGGGCGCGCCAGGCTCCATCGGGAGTGGATCCTTGCCGTCCATGCCGACCTTGTAGATCTGATAGGTGTTGTAGATGGGCCAGACGTAACCGTGAGTTTTGTCAGGTGCGACCGGGCATGCCTTGTCCGATTGATAAGTGCTGCTGAAAAGAATCTGATCTCCTCCGGCAATGGCGGGAGGAAAGAAGAAGGAGCAGGTGGTCCGACCCTGTCCATTGGAGATCAGATGCGTGTCCGTTCCATTCGCACGCATTGCATAGATCTGATCACAGGGAGCATCTTCACCGCTGTGTTGAAACGTCAACCACTTGCCGTCATACGACCAATAAGCTTCCGCGTTGGTTCCATCCCGCGTGAGCTGGCGCAGATTCGAGATGCGCTTTTCACCTGGAAAGGAGAGCGAGGGGTTTCCGTGCGGATCCACTCCTGCACTGCCGCAACCGGTGAATGAAGCGCCGAAAAACGATGCACAGAAAACAGCCAGTATAATGATGCTGACACTTGTAGAACGTGGACGAGACACGAGTGGTTTCATGGCTGCGATGAGGCCATGAACTCAACTTGGAATCAATCAGGAATTTTGATTGCTCGAGGAGCTGAAGGCGTCATCTTGAGGTTCGGCCAAGGGTTCGGCAGCCTTTGATCCAGTGGAACTCTGAAGGTGATTGAGGACGCCTTCGAGTTCGCGGGTCGTGTGCATGCGGTAATCGTAGGCACGACCGGAACTCTTCAGAATCATCTCGACCAGTTTGAGTCGTCTCAGGATGGATTCAGTCTGCTGCGGGGGAACCTGATCAAAAGCGGCATCGGAGCTTCGTGCTGATTTTGAAGGAGCCTGGGTGGCGACGATATGGGTCGGTGCCTGGAGAGGAGGCTTTGTGTACACGACGGGAGGTGGGGTCACGACGACTGGGGCGTCTTCGAGGGTTCCGTAAGAAGGAGCCTGCGCTGCAGTTCCCGGAGTTTCGACTTCGGTCTGGCTGTACACGTTGATGGGAGTGACGGTCTCGGGAGCTTCTTCTGTGGCTGCGTACTTCTCCGCGGCACGGTCAGAAGTACCCCCTCTGGAAGCGGCCGACATTTTCGAGGAGTGCTTGGATCCGGCATTTGCCAGAGCCGGCCAGGAAGCGAGTCCTGCGGCAGTGGTGATGATCAACGCGAATGCGACGCTTTTATGGAGAGTCATGACTCATAGCCCCTTTTATTACTTAACCCTGAGGCGCTTACATAGCCGCACTAATGCATTGCGTCAAGTTAAAAATCGGCAGTAAAGTTGACATCCCCTCAGCAGTGACCAATATACCTCTGAAGCTAAAATGTAGTTTCTTTGGTGGCAGTTTGTAGCGCCCTCCCTTCATAAAATCCGGATTGTTTACGAAAGTTAACGGTCAGAATTCAGGATAATGGATCGAAGGCGAGCCGAACGGGCACCAAATACTGAAATTTCGACAGTCGATTGAGACCGTCCAATTGAAGAGGTAATGACCATGAGCATGCAAGTTCGACCACTCCATGACCGCGTTTTGGTGAAGCGTTTCAACGAAGAAGAAAAATCCAAAGGCGGCATCATCATCCCTGACACCGCAAAAGAAAAGCCGATCCAGGGCGAGATCATCGCTGTTGGACAAGGCCGCGTGGCAGAAGACGGAAAGATCCGTCCCCTCGATGTGAAAAAAGGCGATCGCGTGTTGTTCGGCAAGTATTCCGGCACCGAAATCAAGATCGATGGCGAAGAGTTCCTCATGATGCGCGAAGAAGACATCCTGGGCGTTCTCTCCAACTAATTTCAGCCCCCTCACTCTAGACATCAATCTTTTTAAGGAGATTAATACATGTCCGCTAAAGAACTCCGTTTTTCCGAACACGCTCGTTCCGCCATCCTCAACGGCGTCAACATTCTGGCTGATGCAGTGAAAGTGACCCTTGGACCCAAGGGCCGCAACGTCGTGATTGAAAAGTCCTTCGGCGCTCCAAACGTCACCAAAGATGGTGTGACCGTTGCCAAGGAAATCGAACTTTCTGACCGCTTTGAAAACATGGGCGCTCAGATGGTCCGTGAAGTCGCCTCCAAGACCAATGACGATGCAGGCGATGGCACGACCACCGCTACCGTTCTTGCTCAGGCGATCTACCGCGAAGGCGCAAAGATCGTGGCTGCTGGTCACAATCCAATGGAACTCAAGCGCGGCATCGACAAAGCGGTCATCGCCGTCGTCGAAGAGCTCAAGAAGATCTCCAAGCCGATCAAAGACCAGAAGGAAGTCGCTCAGGTTGGATCCATTTCCGCGAACACCGATCCTGAAATCGGCAAGCTCATGGCTGAAGCGATGGAAAAAGTCGGTAAGGAAGGCGTGATCACCGTTGAAGAAGCCAAGACCGCTGAAACTACCCTCGACGTCGTCGAAGGCATGCAGTTTGACCGCGGTTACGCATCTCCTTACTTCGTCACCAACCCTGAGAAGATGGAAGCTGCCCTGGACAACCCTTACATCCTGATCTTCGACAAGAAGGTCAGCTCGATGAAGGATCTTCTCCCGGTACTCGAAAAGGTGGTTCAGAAGAGTCGCCCGCTCCTGATCGTCGCTGAAGACATCGAAGGCGAAGCCCTCGCGACTCTCGTCGTGAACAAGCTCCGCGGAACCCTCCAGGTTGCAGCCGTGAAAGCTCCTGGTTTCGGCGATCGCCGCAAGGAAATGATGCAGGACATCGCTGTCCTCACCGGCGGCACCGTGATCTCTGAAGACCTCGGCCACAAACTCGAAACCGTGGGTCTCGAGCAGTTGGGTTCTGCCAAGAAGATCACCATCGACAAGGACAACACCACCATCGTTGACGGCGCAGGCAAAAAAGCCGAAGTCGAAGGCCGCGTGAAGACACTTCGTGGACAGATCGAAGAAACCTCTTCTGACTACGATAAGGAAAAACTCCAGGAGCGTCTGGCTAAATTGGTTGGCGGCGTGGCTGTCATCAATGTCGGCGCAGCTTCTGAAGTTGAAATGAAGGAAAAGAAGGCCCGCGTTGAAGATGCATTGAATGCAACTCGCGCAGCTGTCGAAGAAGGCATCGTCCCTGGCGGCGGTACCGCTCTTCTCCGTGCATCCAAAGTCCTTGCGAACATCAAGGGATTGTCTGCTGAACAGCAGGCTGGCGTCACCATCGTGATGCGCGCCATCCAGGAACCCCTTCGCCAGATCGCTGGCAACGCAGGCTTCGAAGGATCCATCGTGGTCGACAAGATCATGAATAATCCATCGGCAAGCTTTGGTTTCAATGCGTTGACTGAAACCTACGAAGACCTCATCGCTGCAGGCGTCATCGATCCTACCAAAGTAGCTCGTTGCGCTCTTCAGAACGCAGCTTCAGTCGCAAGCTTGATGCTCACGACTGAAACCATGATCGCTGAGAAGCCTAAAAAGGACAACGGCGCTTCCATGGGCGGCGGTATGGGCGGCGGCGGCATGGGTGGTATGGGCGGCATGGGCGGATACGACATGTAATTTCCACACGGAAATTGCTTCGGTCCGAACCTTACCGTTCGACACTCGAAAAATCAGAAGGGCCTCGAGACGCTGTCTCGGGGCCCTTTTTCAATTCACGGTGAGTACGTTTTTCAGTGCACATGTCCTTGTCTCCGTACTTCTTTCTTGAACTTGATCGTTCCTTCTCTGAAGCTTTCTGAGGCCGTTCTTTGTGCAGCCATGATGGTTCTGACCGTTTCAAATGTGCGGTTTTGCCCCGCAAGCTCATGCACAGACGAACCATGAGGAGGACTCTTCTGCAGAGGTGGCAATCTCTTCGAAAGTTCAGCAGCACGCTCCTGCGTTCTGAATTCGAAATGAGGACATTGGAGCCGAGATCCCTTCGGAAACGGCGGAAGGTTTTTTTCATATCTTTCCATTTGTGGCGAAGTCCGGATGCCTCGGTATCGACGTTCCACCTCCGCCCAAACCTTCAAAAATCTCTTTCCACCGTTCCCCGGGCTTGGCCAGTGAGGGGATCAGAAAATGAAGGTCGCTCCACCCTGAAGAAGCGGAGTTGTCCGATTGGGAAGATCTAGCCCGCTGTTTGTGGTGTGAACGAAGCCGGCTTTCAGGAAGATCTCGATCATTTCGTGGATGTTCGCCTTGATTGAAAGGTAAACGTCCTGATCGGACTGCCTTGCAGATTCGCCGCCGGAGTTCTTGCCGGTATTCAGATCCGCTGAACCGCCGAGGGCCACTCGCACGTAGAATGAGTCGTTGATATAAGTTGCATAGCCGGCCTCGAGTGCGGCTTGCGCGATGTGAAAACCCGCGAACTTTCCGAGTCCGTTCGCATACGAAACCATTTTGTATCCGAGCGCATCGACCGCGAGCTGCGCGATGATACCGGAGTTCCTGTCGCTGTATTTGATCGCATCCAGCTGGAGGCCGATCGCCGAAACGCGGACACCGAGCTGTTCATCGATCTGGAGATTGCGATTGAGCTCGGTCGGGAGAAATCGAAGATTTCCCATCACCACGAGCTGGCCGGGCGTGTTGACGAATTCAAGGTGGTTGTCGACCGGGATGAATTCGATATCGAGATACGGGATCCGGTTCCCGTCACCCTGCGTGGAGATTCCAAAGTCTCCGCTGAAATGCGCGATGACGAGTTGTTCCTGGTAGTCCCGCTCGGAGAGCTTTTCGGAAGGCGAGTTCGTGTATTTTCGAACGGAAAAGCCGACCTTCAACAGGATGTTCAATCCGCTGCCCAGGGTCTGCCCTCCGCCTCCGATTTCGATCACCGGGCGTTGCACACCGGTGAGGGGGTGTTCATCGGCTTGAGCGACGGGGTTCGCTGAAACGAAGCCCGCCAAAGCCAATGCCAGGACAGACAGCTTGAAGAGAGAATCCCGCTTCGACTTTTCCGCAAACGGTGCCCAATTTAACATGAATAACCTCGATGGGCGCGGTTATAGCTGAACTTGACGCATTGCGCAAACGCCAATCTGGATTACCCAGTTCGGCAGGGATATCAGCGGCCTAGGGCGTCTCGGAGCTAGCCGCACTCGAATAAAGTGTGTTAAGCCCAAAGGATGAAGAGCCAGCCCAAGACGCATCCCGATCGTTGGATCAAGTGTATCTCCACGCATGGAAATATCCGGGGAGTCGCCATCCAGGCCACTGAACTGGTCAAATCCGTCGCAAAACTTCATGGCCTCGGCCCTACCGGCGCCAAGGGGATGGGCGAAGTGATCATCGGTGGACTTCTCATTGCTTCAAACTGCAAGACCGGCGAGCGGATCAATCTCAATATCCAGGGCTCAGGTTTTTTTCGCCAGGCCCTCGTCGATGCTCATCCTGACGGTACTTTACGCGGCTATCTGACCGAACGGCCCAAGGATGAAGTGCTGACTGGCTCAAAGAACCAGGAAGTCGGTCCTTGGGGCAGTGGACTTCTGTCTGTCCTCAGAACCAAAGGCGACGAAGGAAAGCAGCCTTACATCGGAACGGTGCCTCTGTTGACCGGACATCTCGCAAAGGACCTCAGTTTTTACTGGCATCAGAGTGAACAGATTCCTTCTGCAGTGGGTCTTGTCGTCACGATGGAAAATGGAGAAGTCACTTCAGCCGGTGGGTTTCTCGTTCAGGCCCTTCCTGGAGCAAGTCAGGCCGAAGTGAACGCGATTGAAAATCACATCAATGACCTCAAGTCCTTCGACGAAGCTTTCCAGAAGGATGGGGACCCCCTTCATCTGCTCTCGCAGATCTTTCAGAGCACGGCGTTCATCGTGGTCGAAGAAAAACCCCTGGTTTTCAGCTGCAATTGCTCATGGGAAAGGGTCGAGCGCGCTTTGATACTGGTGGGGCTCCAGGAGCTCAAATCCATGCTCGCGCAGGATCACCAGGCCACGGTGAAGTGCGACTTCTGCACGAAGGAATACAAGATTGATGCAGAAGGGCTCGAAAAGCTGATTCTCTATGTCAGCGGTGATCGCACGACGGAGCCCGGTAAAGTGACCGGATCGTCGGAGTAGACCGGCCGTCAGAAAACGTCAGTGTACTGAGTCTTAGAACGTCACCCCTGCATGCAGGAGAAACGTCGTGTAAGTGCCGCCAATGTCCTTGGGGCCAACTTCAGTCATGCGGGTCGCACCGAACACATCATGAAAGCTGAGAGCGGCGCCAAAGAAAAGTTCGCGGGTGAGTTGAAGGTCAACACCCGGTCCTGCGTGAAGTCCGAAGAGAGTGGCACCCACGGATGAAGTGGGAGTGATTTCATAACTGGGCTTGTAGAACCCCAGTCCGACGATGAAGTACGGAATGACTTTATCGTACCAGCTGAGATTGGTTCTCAGACCGGTGAGCAGCGTGGTCATCGAGTACTTGCCTTCGGAGTGGCTGGAATGGCCGAGACTTGCATCAAAGCCGAACATGTCGCTGACGCCATAGGTGTAGTGCATCTGTGCTCCGATGCTGTCTTCGTACTTGCTGGCGAGATCGCCCATCAGGAAGACCTGACCGAGGTCGAGAGCGAAGTTGCTTGAACCAGGCGAAAAGGGAGTGATGTTCGCGTTACTGATGTTGTCGCGAACCTGGTTGGCTGGCCTGCGGTGTTGAGGAGCGGAATTGCCGCTGTCCGTAGCCCAGGTAGGCTTGTCATTCCAGGTGCTTGCAGCCGATGCGGAAAAAGAGAGGAGGAGTGAGGCGGAAACGCCCAGAAGAAGTGAAATGGAAAAGGAACGAGAAAGATTGAAGCGCATACCGGACCCTCCGTAGTCTGCAACACAGCACCGAAATCATTTCGATGGCTTAAATCAGTGTAGCGATCTTTCCTGAGGCACGCAAATCAATATAAAATCGTTACAATTTTACTGAAAGCGGCCTCAAGAAGTAGATCGATTCAATCAGAAATTACTGATTGATCGCTGGAGCGCGGTTGAGCGCAGCAGCTGGAGCGGTTGCATTCATGCTTGTAGCAGATGCATCTTTATCGAAGCTGACCATTTCAGAGCCGACTTTAGCCTGAATGTAGCCTGAGAAAGAGCCATCGCCGTGGCGAATGATTTCCTTAAGAAGCTCAACAGAAGGCTGAGTCTTCGCTTTCTTTTCGCTCTCATAGAGAAGCTGAGTCAAGGTGGATGCCGTGATGTCGTTCTTCGTCTTGTTGTCGATCACGCGGAGGTCTTCACCGCTTTTGATCATCTTTGCGATCTCGTCCAGAGTGACATAACTCGACTCATGGGTATCGTACAACTTGCGGTTCTGATAGCGTTTAATGATTTTCGTTTCTTTCATGATTCCCCCTAATCGAATCACTTAATAGTTTACACATCGTTACATCAGTTCACAGTCGTGTCAGACCAGTCCCCCGGTAAACCGGGCTTCCTTTGTCTTACTTCAAGATCATCCCTACAACATCTCTGCGGTAAGATGACTGACCTATCCACTTGTGCGTAACTGCTGAAATCATCCCCAGTCTTTAAAGTGCATTCGCTTCGCAAAGCGGGCAAATGAACCCTCATTCTGGAATCTGATCTCAAGCGCCCCTACGCTTGGTAGTCCTTTGTCACAATGTGTCAAAGACATACAATATGCCGAATAACAACCCACTGCACTAAAGTCAAGGACGGGCCAAAAGCTTTTGTCGCTTTCCAGCATTCCTTGCCTAGCTAATTCCTATTCTGCATTTGGCGCACCCGCGTTAAAGCACAGACTGTTCAGTAACGCAAGAGTGCCCAAGCACTTAGACCGTCTGCAGCTTTGCAGTTAGCGTTCCAAATAGAATAAGCTTCAGTTTTTTCCGAGGACACCGATCCGTTCAGTAAGAAGGAAGGGATCAATCCCATGGAAAATGGCTTCTTGAGTCGTTCAATCGTAGTCACAGCAATCGCAATGGTCACGAGTACCGCGTGCGCTCATCGAGAATTCGTCAGGAACGACGAACCTCACCCCAACCGCGCTCCGGCCGGCCTTGAACAGAAGCCGATCCCTGCAGAGCCTCAGGACCTTACTGAGGATGCGAAGAAAAACTCCTCCGCAACAGCAACTTATCACTTTTCCATGGCCCAGGCCTACTCCGCTGAAGGAAATCCTGACCGCGCCATTGAAGAATACAAGCTCACTTTGATGTTCGACAAGCATGCTCCCTTGGTTTTTGCGCGCCTCGCCACGGAGTACGTGAAAAAGGGAATGCTCACCGCTGCAATGGAAACGTGCAAAGAGGCATTGCAGCTCGATCCAAAGTACACGGATGCCCGCTTGATCCTGGCGGGGCTTTATTCTTCCACACACCAGACTGCTGAAGCTTTGGCTGAATACACTCAAATCCTGAAATACGACCCGTCTCACGAAGAAGCGGCCATGTATCAGGCCCAAGTCCTGATGGATGACGGAAAAGTGGATCAGGCCAACCGCAACCTCAAGGCTTTCGTCAAAAAGAACTCCGAGTCCGCACTTGCCTGGTATTACCTGGGGAGGGTCCAACAGAAGACCGGCCAGTATAAAGAAGCCGCCAAGGCCTACAAAAAGGCGATTGAGCTTCGCCCGAGCTTCTCACAGGCCACCCTTTCTCTGGGTTACCTTCATGAAGAGAACCATGCGAATGCGGAAGCGATCACCGTTTACAGTGGGCTCTACGACCAGACCCAGGATTCAGTCGCCGCCAATCGATTGGCGACCCTTTATCTGAAGGCTGAAAAGTACAAAGAAGCCATTCCTTACCTCGAAGCGATCGAAGCCACGGATCCAGATGACATGAACGTTCGCGTGAAGCTGGGCCTCATCCAGATGGAACTGAAGAACTATCCGAAGGCGATTGGTATCTTCAAAGCCATTCTGAAAAAGGCACCCGAGTCTGAACGCATCCATTATTACCTGGGAAGCATCTACGAAGAGACCCAGCAGTATGAAGCTGCCGTGCAGGAACTGGCCGCGATTCCTTCTGAATCCAAACTCTTCAGCGATTCAGCCCTGCATGTGGGTTACCTCTACAAGCAACTCAACCGAAACGCCGACGCCCAGGCCTTCATCACTCAGGCGATCGCCAGGTCACCGAAGGTTTCCGGATTTTACCTGTTTCAGGCCAGCCTCCACGAAGAAGCCAGGGACGTGAACCAGGCCGTGGCCGTGATGGAGAAGGCTTCCCAGATCTTTCCGGAAGACGAGAAGGTCCTTTATTACATCGGCAGCCTCTATGATCGCCAGGGTCAGGTCGATAAAGGTCTCGCCAAGATGGAGTCCCTCCTGCGAATCAATCCAAACAATGTGGATGCGCTCAATTACATCGGCTACACCTGGACGATGCGCGGAGTGCGCCTCAACGACGCTGAAAAACTTCTCAGACAGGCCGTCCGCCTGAAGCCTGACAACGGTTACATTCAAGACAGCTGGGGCTGGCATCTTTTTGTCAGAGGCAAGGTTGCCGAAGCCGTCGTGGAGCTGGAAAAAGCCGTGAAACTCAAGCCAGCCGAGTCGACCATTCTCGATCATCTCGCGGATGCCTATGCCAGAGCCAACCTTCGTGAAAAGGCACTCCGCCAGTATGAAGAAGCGGTCCGATATGCTGAAGGCGCCGATGTCCGTCAGAAAATTTCCGCCAAGATGGAAAACCTGAAGAAGGAACTGGCTGATCGAAACGGAACGAACCGCGGCAAGACAAATCAGACCAGTGAGCGTATTCCTGCAAGCGATGAGTGAAGTTCTGGTGTAATTTTGTCACATGAAGACAGAATTCAGATTTGAAAATCGCTTTCTCGCGAGTGCAGTGCTGGCAGGTTTGTTTTTTGGAGCGTGCTCGACGGCACCGACTCAGAAAGCCAAAGACGCGGACACCCTCACTGAGCAGGCCTGCAGGGCAGGCAAGGACACGAAGAAAGTCACTGGATCAGTCTGGCTCAAGGCTGATTCGAAGGAAGCGTCCGGGCAATTTCCCGCTCAGGTCACGGTTGAGTCACCCGATCACCTCGTCATGGAAGTCACCAACCTGATCGGGGCCACCGAAGCGATCATTCGCGTGGAACATGAGCAGTACTCCATTGACATCCCTTCCAGGAAAAATCAGAAAGCTCAGGACGTGAAAGGCCAAGGCACGTGGGGCGGCATTCCCCTGCGATGGGCCACGGATCTCTTTCTGGGCAAAATTCCCTGCCCGAGTCCAGAAGTGCTCAAGCAGTCGAGTCGCCTCGTGTCTCCTGACGGAAATCTCGTCATTCAAACTCCCCAGAAGGAGTTCTATGAATACTCCTTCGGCGAGAATGGCCAAGATGCAGTGCCCCAGTCGTTGCACTATGAATCAAAGACCGTCGCATCCGCCGGTAAAGCGGCGTCCGTTCTCAGAGTGGATTTCAAATTCGAGGATCCCGAGCCGAAAACTTTGAGTCCGCGAAAGTGGGAAGCGAAATCCGACCGCGGAGAAGTGCGAGTCCGGTGGAAAGATCGCGCCGTGTCGCATTGACAGTCCACAAGACATCGGCTAGCTATTTTATATGAAAACGTTGAATCTTCGAAAACTGGTTTCATCCTTAACTCTCGTGGCATTGGCTACGGGCTCAGTTCTCATCGGCTCCGCCTGCACCACCAAAAGAGCGGACTCCGGCAACACTCTCAATCTCGTCAGTACAGCGAAGATCAAAGGGATCGATCCGGCTCATGCGGACGATCTCTACAGTGGTCTTGAAGTCGGGAGAGTTTTCGAAGGACTTCTTCAGTACAGTTACCTCAAGCGTCCCTATGTGCTTGAGCCGCTTCTCGCCGAATCGATGCCGGAAATGGGCGCGGACGGCAAGACCTACACGATTCATCTGAAGAAGGGCGTGCTCTTTCAGGATGACAAGGCCTTCAAGGCCACTCAGGGCAAGGGCCGTGAAATGACCGCCGAAGACGTGGTTTTCACTTTCAAGCGCCTCGCCGATCCCAAGCTTTCTTCTGCCGGTTGGTGGTTGATTGATGGCAAGATCGTTGGAATCAATGAGTGGCATGACGCTGCAACGAAGGCAGGCAAGGCTGACTATGCGGCTGCAGTCGAAGGTCTGAAGGTCATTGACCCGCATACCGTTCAGATCAAACTCAATCAGCATTCCTTCCAGTTTCTCTATACCCTCGCCATGCCTCAGGCAGGTATCGTTCCTCATGAAGCGGTGGAGCTTTATGGCGATGAGTTTCTCAATCATCCAGTCGGAACCGGCCCTTTCAAGCTTGAAGATTTCAATCCGGCTTCAAAAATCAGTTACGTGAGAAACCCGACTTACCGCAAGGAAGTGTTTCCAAGCGAAGGTGAAGCCGGAGACAAGGAAGCGGGTCTGCTCGCGGATGCCGGCAAACCGCTCCCGTTTGCGGACCGTGTCGTCGTCCAGATCATCACTGAAACTCAGCCCCAGTGGCTGAATTTTCTCCAGGGCAAGCTTGATGTCTCACCCATTCCGAAAGACAACTTCGCCCAGGCCATCGTGGGTCAGGAACTGTCTCCTGAGCTGAAGGCCAAGAACATGAAGCTGCACAAGATGGCTCAGATCGAAGTCACTCACACGACTTTCAACATGGCGGATCCGATCGTGGGCAAGAACAGGCTCCTTCGTCAGGCGATCAGCACCGCATTTGATCAGACTGCCTACAATGAGACTTTCTACAATGGACGCGCCATCGAAGCTCAGGGCCCGATTCCTCCGGGTCTTGCCGGCTATGATCCCAGCTTCAAGAATCCTTACCGTCAGTTCAATCTCGCCAAAGCGAAAGAACTCATGTCAAAGGCCGGATACCCTGAAGGCAAGGGTTTGCCAGTTCTCGAATACCTCACGTTGGCCGATAGCACTTCTCGTCAGGGAACTGAATTTTTCGAGCGTGCTCTGGCGCCTCTCGGAATCAAGCTCAAAGTCTCGACCTTTTCATGGCCTGAGTTCAATGCAGCTCTGAAAAACAAGAAAGGCCAGATGTGGTCTTTCGCATGGGGCGCGGATTATCCGGATGCCGAAAATTTCCTGCAGCTCTTCTACAGCAAGAACATGTCGCCGGGTCCAAACGATTCAAACTACTCCAATCCTGAGTTTGACAGAATGTACGAAAAATCATTGACGATGAAGGACAGCCCGGAGCGTACCGCTCTCTATCAGTCGATGGTCAAAGTGCTGGTCGAAGACTGTCCTTGGATTTTTGATGCTCATCGTCTAGCATTTACGTTGACCCAACCCTGGATCAAAAATTACAAGCCTCATGATCTGGATCATGGTCGTTCCAAGTATTTAAGAATTGATGGTTCTCTCAAGAAGTAGAGAGCAGCCTGAGAGCGGGGAGCTCGCATGTTTGTCCATATCGTTCGGAAACTGATCGGAGTCATTCCGATCATTTTTGGGGTCGCACTCGTCATCTTCATTCTTCTGAATGTCGTCGGTGGGGATCCCACGTATCAGATGGTAGGCAAGCACGCGACCGTGCATCAGATCGAGGAGCTCAGGCATGAGTACGGCTTTGATCTGCCCAAGCCCGTGCAGTTCGTCCAGTACTTGAAACAGATCGTCACTTTCGACTACGGCCGCAGCTACGCGACCAAACAGCGCATCAGTGACATGATCGTGGGCGGCATCGGACCGACCCTGACTCTCGCGATCCCCGCTTTCATTCTCACGACCTTCATCGCTCTCTGCATTGGCTTATTGGTGGCTTACTACCGGGGGAAATGGATCGACAAGGTCACCGTCGTCTTCTGCGTCTTCGGGATGAGTCTGTCGAGTCTGGCCTATATCCTGTTCGGTCAGTACTTCTTCGCTTACAAGTTGGGATGGTTTCCGATCTCGGGCTATGAGTCTGGAATGCTGGAGCGTTTTCAGTACGTCGCGATGCCGATTCTGATCTGGGTCATCGTGAGTCTGGGGTATGATGTCCGATTTTTCAGAACGGCCATTCTGGAAGAAACCAATCAGGACTACGTGCGCACGGCGCGCGCCAAAGGGTTGACCGAACCGCGAGTGTTCTTCAAGCATGTTCTCAAGAACAGCATGGTTCCGATCGTGACCAACATCGTGATCGAAATTCCTCTTTTGATTCTGGGCTCATTTCTGCTGGAAAGTTTTTTCGGGATCCCGGGCCTCGGCAGCATCACGATGGACGCCATTCACAACAGCGACTTTCCGGTGATCAAAGCGATGACCACACTGCAGTCTCTGCTCTTTATTTTTGGTAATCTCGCCACTGACGTCATTTACACGCTGGTCGACCCAAGGGTGAAACTCTCATGAGTACCGCATCTGCAACCACTGCTGATCTGAAGCCCATGCCTCAGGGCCGAAGTCTGATGAGTGACGCTCTCGCGCGACTGAAGAAGGACCGCCTGGCCATTCTCTGCACCGCGATCATCGTCATTTACGCCTTGATTGCCCTCGCCGCTCAGTTCGGGCTCATCGCGACGCCCTGGGATGTCGTGGTAGGCAAGGCTTATCAGCCGCCGTCGTTTGATTCGTTGCCGCTCTGTCTGGGTACGGACATTTTCGGTCGCAGCGTCTTTTACAAGGTCATCCACGGGACCCGAATCGCCATGAGCGTGGGTCTGGTCGCTTCCCTGATCAGTATCCCGATCGGAGTCTTTCTCGGCGCGATCGCAGGTTACTTTGGCGGCTGGATCGATGAACTCGTGGTCTGGTTCTACACGACCCTTTCCTCGATTCCGAACATCATGCTGCTCGTGGCGATCACCTTCGCTCTCGGCAAGGGACTGACTGCGATCTATTTCGCGCTGGGTTCGACAGCCTGGATCGGTCTCGCTCGCGTGATCCGCGGGGAATTCATCAAACACAAGAACCGGGATTACGTCATTGCGGCGGACAGCCTGGGCGCGACTCATGCTTCACGAATCTTCAAACACATCCTGCCGAACGTCTCTCACTTCGTGATCATCAATCTGTCCCTCCAGTTCGTTTCGGCGATCAAATCCGAAGTGATTCTCTCTTTTCTGGGGTTGGGAGTGCAGGGACAGCCCAGCTGGGGCGTGATGATCGATGATGCCAAGCTCGAGCTTTCTCGCGGCGTCTGGTGGCAGCTTGCCGGTGCCACGATTGGAATGTTCTTTGTCGTACTGGCGTTCAATATTTTAGGCGACTCACTGCGTGATGCGCTGGATCCGAAAATTAAGTAGATCTGTCAAGGTGGGGATGCAGCTATGAGCGACAAGATTCTCGAAGTGAAAAATTTGCAGACCTCCTTCTTCACCGAAGAAGGTGAAGTCAAAGCGGTCGACGATGTCAGCTTCAGTGTCTACAAGGGCAAGACCCTCGGCATCGTCGGTGAGTCGGGCTCTGGCAAAAGTGTGACCAGCCTCTCCATCATGCGCCTGATCCCGGATCCACCGGGAAAAGTCATGAAAGGCGAGATCCTTTATGAAGGCAAAGATCTCCTGAAACTCGCTCCATCGGAAATGAGAAAGATCCGTGGGAATGAAATTTCCATGATCTTTCAGGAGCCGATGACCTCGCTCAATCCGGTCTTCACCATCGGAAACCAGATCTGTGAAGCGATCGCCCTTCATCAGAAGCTGCCCAAAAATGAAGTTCGCGCCAAAGCGATCGAAATGCTCAAGCTCGTGGGCATTCCGTCGCCTGAGACTCGCATTGATGATTATCCGCATCAGCTCTCGGGTGGGATGAGGCAGCGAGTGATGATCGCGATGGCGCTCTCCTGTGATCCGAGCATCCTCATCGCCGATGAACCGACCACCGCTCTCGATGTGACGATTCAGGCGCAGATCCTGGATCTCCTCGCTGGACTGCAGGCCAAAGTCGGGATGGCGATGATCCTGATCACTCACGATCTCGGGGTCGTGGCCGAAGTGGCTGACGAAGTCGTGGTCATGTACGCCGGCCGCGTGGTCGAGCAGGGGACCGTGAACGAACTTTTCAAGAATCCAAAGCACCCTTATACGAAGGGTCTTTTGAACAGCATTCCGACTTTGAGCAAGGATCCGACCGGCAAGATCAAGAAGAAGAGACTGGAAACGATCCCGGGGATCGTGCCGAGTCTGCTACACTTGCCGCAGGGTTGCCGTTTTCAGGACCGCTGTTCCTACGTGATTGATGCCTGCCGCGGAAAAGAGCCGGATCTGCGCCAGGTCGCGAGCGTGACTGGAGCCAATCCAGAGATGCCGCATGCGATTCGCTGCGTGAGGGATATTTAAATGAGCCAAGCACCCACGACCATGCAGACTGGCGAGACCATCCTTTCGGTCCGCAATCTCGTCAAACGGTTTCCGATCAAGGGCGGAATCTTCTCGCGTGAAGTCGCCAGCGTGAAAGCGGTTTCTGACATTTCCTTTGACATCAAAAAGGGCGAGACTCTGGGCCTCGTGGGCGAGTCCGGTTGCGGCAAGTCCACACTGGGTCGCTGCATCCTGCGCCTGATCGAGCCGACGAGTGGACAGGTTTTTTTCAAAGGCCAGGACATCACGAAAATTTCACCGACCGAAATGAGAAAACTGCGTCGCAACATGCAGATCATCTTTCAGGATCCGTATGCTTCACTCAATCCCCGCATGACCGTCGAAGACATCCTGATGGAGCCTCTTGAGATTCATGGGATCGGCACGAGCAGGCGTGAGCGCATTGAACGCATTTTCAAGCTCCTGGACCTCTGCGGACTTCGGCGTGAAGCGATCGCTCGTTATCCGCATGAGTTTTCGGGCGGCCAACGTCAGCGCATCTGCATCGCTCGGGCTCTTGCCGTCGAGCCGGAATTCATCGTCTGCGATGAACCTGTATCAGCACTCGACGTCTCCATTCAGGCTCAGATCGTGAATCTGATGCAGGATCTGCAGAAGGAGCTGGGTCTCACCTATCTCTTCATCGCCCATGACCTGAAAGTGGTCGAACACATTTCCAATCGCGTCGCGGTGATGTATCTGGGCAAGATGGCGGAGATCGCTGACGCCGAGGAGCTTTACACCAGTCCAAGACATCCCTACACCAAGGCCCTCCTGTCGGCGATTCCGATTCCGGATCCGTCCTACAAAAAGGAGCGGATCATTCTGAGAGGCGACGTTCCATCACCCCTGAATCCGCCTTCGGGCTGTTACTTTCATCCGCGCTGTCCGGAAGCGCGCGAAAACTGCAAGACTCAGTTCCCTGAACTCCGGGACCTCAAGCAGCTGAGCGAGACTCCTCATCGCGGCGCCTGCCACTACGCGGAGTAACAGTTTCGTATATCCTTGATGTCTCCAGGCACACCGACGATGTGCCTGCCGCCTTTTCCGAGAAGTTCGTCAGAGAACTGACGTTTTCATGTCCTATTTTCGACATTTTGACTGGAATATAGGCCGAAATAGCCGAAACTTGGGCGAAATCTCTTCTCAACCTAAACGCACTCCGGACCGAAAAGTCTCATAAGGGGCGAAGTATGTCCCGTGTGAGAAATGAACTTCAGCGCAAGGAAACTGCCTCAAACGGCAGCAGAAAATCTGCGGATGCGTCCCGTTGACGAGGTTAAGGCCTACGTTCTCATGCCCGTTCCCGTCTATATGTTCATGAAGCACAATCAGAAATTCGTGGCGGTCAAAGAGCCGCTGGATTTTTTCGTTCCTGAAGAGCTCGAAAAATTGCGTCCGGTTGAATCTCTGTTCTTTTCAGATTTTCTGGATGTGATCGAACCTTTTGAGCAAAGCGCCCGGCGCATTCGGATGCTGCTGGCAACACCTCCAGCGGCAAATCCCCATAACGAAGTCAAACTCACGCCCGCGGCGTTCGAAATTTCAGATGCGGTTCTTCAGGTACTTGGAAGCCTTTGGGCATCCACTCCGGCTTCTGCGGAAGCCGCCTTCATTGAAACGTTTTTTCCCGCGATCTTTGCAAATCAACTGTGCGAGAATCTCAAGCCGGAACTTCTGCTCCGGGCTCGCGAGAAAAGTGTTCTGGATTTTGAACTCGCGCTGCTTCGCTCCAGTTGGGCGGTTTTTCTCGCCCTGCATCTGGGTTACTGCGATCTCGAGTTCCTCAATGTTTTGCGCATCGAACTGTTTGAGCGCAGTCTCAGCGAGGTTCAGGGCGGAGAAGGCTTTTCGATTGAAATTGATGAACTGACTGCTCTGGTTTTTGCTTCCATCCAGGGAAGTGAAGTCCGGAACCTGAGTTCCCGATGGTTCGAAGATCGTGATGGGCGCGTGGCTCGCAAGATCTCTTCGCGCCTCAAGCGAGTTCAAAATGAACTTTTGAACCGCTCGCTAACGCAGGCCAGTGTGTTCGGCGAGAAAGGAATTTTGCATGACTAAGCGAAATTTCTTTGAAGCCCAGCCGGCACGCAATCTGGACACTTTCGGTGTCGCCGGGGTCCTGAACGAAGGTGCTCGCATCTATTACAGCAATGTCTTCGCTCCGGCCCAGATCGGCCGCGTCTCAGATTTGCTCATTGCTCGCCTCAAAGACTCCCAAGTCGATGAGCTCCGCTTCAGAGCCCTCCTTCTTTATGGAGTCTTCGAAGCCTACGTCGCGGCTATCCAGAGCCCGCAGGCAGATTCTGGAGCGGTGCAGGTGTCGGTCGAATGTGGCGTGGATGGTGAAAAGATTGCCGTGGGAGTCTCCTTCAGCATTTCTGAACTCTCAACGCTTGGACTTGGACAACTCCCGGATCGACTCACGGCCGTCCAGCACAAGAACGACTTTGATTCTCTGGTCGCGTTTCTCAGTCAGCACTCGGACCATGTCATCATCAGGCATCAGACTGAAAAAGGAAGAATCGAGATTGTCACTGTCCTGGGGCTCGGTGTCGCGGAGGTTTTCGCAAACGGCCCATGTGCTGTCCAGGTTCTAGAGATCCCCGAAACTGCGACGGGAAATCCCGTGCCACCGCTTTCGCCCAATGAATACGTGGAACTCGGAGATCTGAATTACAAGGCACTCCTTGCGGACCCATCAATCCCGGTGACCGCAGCGGCGGCGGATAACGCCCCGATTCGAGTCATAAGCGGAAGTGATGATGGTCTGACCCGTACGCTGGTAAAGGGCAGCTCGGAAGCGCCAGTGGCCACGTCTGTCGTCAAAGGTACGGCTGCCGAAGGGCACGATTCTTCCTCAACGTTCAAAAGCGATTCGACGGCCTTGGCGGATGCGATCCGTGTTCGAGGGGCGGCTGCCGCTCAGTCTGAAGAGTCCGTCCGGATATCCAGTGCAAAGCCGCACGCCGAAAATCAACTGATCGTGCAAGGCTACGTCGACAAGATCACTGAGCTCGAGATGAAACTCAAAAGTCTTGAAACCGGTGGAGGGGTCCCGGCGGGCGCCTTTGCTGGCAAGCTCAGCTCCAGAGCGGCAGTGACTGCGAAAGTACCGCGCGAAAGCTTTCTGAAGAAATTCTGGCCGTTCAAAAAGGCCACTGAGAATGAATCAGTCGAATTTGAAAACGTGCCAGAGACCACGAATTCCGTGAATGAAGAAGCCGTGACTGAAGGAGAAGATTCAGACAGCGCTTTGGACGACAAGATGCCTGAGTCGGTTGTTTCAAAGCTGGTAGGCGAGCTGACTGAAAAAGCATTGACCGGAACCTTGGCCAAGGCCCAGCAGGAAATCGTCGAAGTCAAAAAAGACATTTCCAATGACAAAGCCAAGCGCTGGGTTGAGAGCCTCATGTCAGACTTTCTCCAGGAAAAGGTTCGGCTCAACGAATTGGCCAAAAAACTTGGAACCTCCGTACGACAGAAAGAGCATGAATTCCGGTCCAAGGAGCGAGCCTTTCAGGAAGAGCTCCGCAGAAGAGACGAAGTCATTCGGCAGAAAGTATCAGCCGCAAACCGGGCCAAGGATCAGCTGGCACAGGTCAATATGGCGCTTGAGCGCCTCAAGGGGACATCCACAGGGGGCGGCGGAGATGAAGTGAATCTCAAGGCGAAATTCAGCCAAACGCAGAAGTACCTGACGACCGCGAAGCAGGAAAATGCGCTACTTCTGACCAAACTCGAAGACCTGAAGAACCAGTTGAATTCAGCCCAGACCAAAGCTCGTCCGGCACCGGAGCAGACTGCTCTGCAGCTGAAGCTCGACCGTGCTCAGAAGCAGGCGGATGAATTCAAGAAGACGAATCTCCAGCTCCTCGACAAGTTGAATCAGACCAAAGATCGTTCAGTGGACGCGGAGAGTCTGGAGCTCAAGAAGCGTCTCGAAAGCACTCTGCGAGTCGCAGCCTCCGCAAAAAAGGAGTCCGAGCGACTGGGGACCAGGCTCGAGGAAGTTCAGAAGGAAGAACTCCGCCTCAAGACCGAGGTGGCAAAAATGACTGCCGAAAACAAACGTCTCAAGGTCACCCTCGCCAAGAACGAAAAGCCGACAGCGGAAGAGCCAGTGAAAAAGGATCCGAAGGCCGCCTGAAACAGCAGGAGTGGAGTCTGTCGCTGTTTATCGTGCCCACGTCTGAAATTGACAAGATCCCCTGCTTCTTGTTAATGGGAGTGGGCGCGCCCGTGGTGAAATTGGTAGACACGCTAGACTTAGGATCTAGTGCCGCAAGGTGTGGGGGTTCAAGTCCCTCCGGGCGCACCAAAACTTTCAAAACAAAACGGCTACTTCGCAAGGCGGAGCGGCCGTTCTGTTTCATTGGCCTTTCGTACCCCCGTGCGATTGACCAAGTCCCTCCAGGCGCCAACGATAAAAAAGTGCCCAGGTGATTCGAATGAAAATCCGAGTTCCTTTTCAACTCCGAGCCGCTCATGTATCTTCAAAAGAGACAGTTGCTCAGGCATCTGCCAGGAGTTCGACGTTCGGGTGAAAAAAACGACGTGAGTCAGATGGGGACCATTCAATGAAATTCGTGATCAATCGAGTGATGAAGTGCGCAAACCGAATTTTGCTCCTGAATGGTTTCATCTGCCTGAGTTTCGGCGCGACCGGACACGCTGCCGCACCGAAGTATTCCCTCCGAGAATGGAATTCAATCGCCAATCTTTTCAGAGTCGTGATTGACGAAGGCGTGAACAAGCCGGAACAGCCTTCGAAACGGTACTGCGGGCTGACTCATGACATCGCTCAGGATCGCATCCTCGAAGTGCAGGCTGAAATCGATGGGGCGTTGAAAAAGGAAGAGAAGGAACTGAAGAAGCCTCTGGAAATCCTGAAACGCGCGCAGAGCTGCGAAAGCAGATGCCATTGCGGCATGTATTCGGATCTTCTGGAAAAAGTCCCCCCCGAAGAGCTCAAGGGATTGGGCAGGGGAGACAAGACGCGCATTCGGGATATTCACCACTTCGCGTCGACCCTGACGCCGGGTCAGGCAGCTGTTTGCGCGAGAAAGACCGCGCTCTGGTTCTGTAGTTCCGACTTCCTGAAAAAGGGCCTCTGAGTCTGAACTGATTTACTTGAAGGCCATGAGTTCGTTCATCTTCTCTAGACTTTTGTTCATCGAACTCTTCTCTTTTTCGGACACTCTGCTCATCATCTTGCAAACCCGCTTGAAATAATCGGCGCCCACTTTCGTGACGGTGTCGCGACCTTTTTTGGTCAGCTGGATGTAAGCGATGCGCCGGTCCCTGGAGTCGCTGACTCGGACCACGAGTCCAGCTTCCTCAAGTCCGTCCAATAGCCCCGTCATGTTGCCTCGTGTGACCCCCAGAAGTTCGGCCAAAGTGATGCTTTTCAGTCCTTCGGGATCCTTGGCATAGGCCAATTGCATGAGCACGGAAAAACGACCTGAGAGGAGAGAATGGCTCTGGAGGAACTGATCAATCCCCTTGTCCAGATCCGCTGCAAGCTTGCGCAGGCGAAGCAGCGTCTCCACGGAGCTGGGATCAATGCAGGGAAAAGTCTTTGATAAAGACTGGTAAAACTCTTTTTCGGGCAGTTTTGAAAGAAACAGACTCACCAGATTCTCCTTCGGACCGGGTTCGGACCCAATCGCCAATGAAATCAGATTGGCAACTTCTCAAACCCTTTTGTCTCATTTCCGTTTGAAAGTATATTGCTTAGTGCTAAACAATATGCCAAAAATAGTCATCGTTCAAAGTATCAGGAGTCAGTCCCCCTTATGACCCATAAGAACCTCACCCTTGTTGTCGCATCAATCTGTCTGGTCACGTCTTTCGGTGATCGGCAGAGCTGGGGCTCTTCCTCGTTGAATCTGAACGACGCGGTTCAGGAAGCGGTAGCCCATTCACCCCGACTCGCACAGGCCCAGGCCAGTCGCGAAGAGTCTTTCTGGAAGAAGACGGAAGCCCTCTCGGGATTTCTTCCGTCTGTGAACGTCACCGCTCAGCATTTCTTCGCCAAGAAGTATCAGTTCACCGACATCGTTTTTGGAGGAGCACCTGCCAGCATCCCGGGTATTTTTCCAACTTCCGCCGCCGCGCTCAATGTGAGCATTCCGATTTTTGATGGTTTTCAGAACGTGCACCGCTACAAGGCGGCTGGACTTCAGGCCAGTGCCGCGGAGTCTGATCTGCAGTGGGCGGAATTTCAGTTGCAGAAGGACATCCAGCTCAAATTCTACCAGGTGATCGCAGCCCGGGAAATTCAAGCCGTCGCCGAACAGAATCTCAAGACGCTCCAGGACCATTACGATCAGGTCAAGACCCTGAAATCGGGTGGAGTGGCCACGCTGTACGATGTTCTTCGAGTTGATGTGCAGCTGAATGAAGCGAAGTCTGAAATTCTCAATACTCAGGACAATTACGCCCTGGCACGCCAGCGCCTCATAACCGCGATGGGAATCGAAAAGGATGATCGCGAAGTTGCCGGAAGTCTGCCGGTTCCGGAAACGGGGAGACTGACCGAAGTCAGCGGCACTGACATGAAATCACGTCCCGACCTCGAAGCCCTCGAGAAGAGGTTTCAGGCCTCTGAGCAGCTGGAGTCCGCTTCTGGATCCTTTCTCATTCCAAAAATCACGCTCGCCGGGCAATATTCTTCTTACAACAATCTCAATGACTCAATCAGGGACTTCGATCGCTACCGCTCCGCTTACAATCTTGGCCTTTTTCTCAACTGGAATCTCTTCGACGGGATGGCGTCCATCGCACGGTCAAAGGAATCGGTTTATCAGAAGATCCAGATTGAGAAAGCCTACGAGCAGACCCGGATCCAGGCCCCGACCGATCTGGACTTCTGGAAAAGGCGTTACCTCTACAGCGCTTCGATCTTCGCAGCGAAGAGAAGTGATCTTGAAAAATCGAAGGAAAGCGTTCGGCTCTCGACTGAAGGATTCCGTGCCGGTGTTCGCACCAACACTGAAATTCTGGATTCTGAACTGGACCTGTTCCGGTCAAGAGCCGGAGTCGTGAATGCCCAGATGAATTGTGTTGAAGCTTTGATCAAAGTGGAACTGAGTCTTGGAAGGAACCTGTAGTCATGAGCACCAAAAAGAAAGTCCTGTCCCTCCTCGGAATCATCGTTCTGATCGGCGCCTTTTACATGCTGTACGAGCACCTGACTTACATCTCCACGGACAATGCCCAGGTTCAGGGCAACACGCTCATGATCGCTCCGAAGGTTTCGGGTTTCATTTCCAAGGTGAACGTGCGCGAGAACCAGGCCGTCAAAGCGGGTGAAGTCCTTGCCGAGATCCAGATGATGGATTACGACAATTCACTCAAGCAGATGGAAGGCGAACTTCACTCCGTACAGGCCAGAGCGCAGGATGCTGAAAAGAATTACAATCGGCTCTCGGGACTTTTCAAGAAGGGTGTCATTTCTCAGCAGCAGTTTGATACCTCTGATGCAACTTATCGGGAGACCCGCAGCAAGCTTGCTTCGATGCAGGCTCAGGTTTCCCAGGCCAAGCTCAACGCAGGTTACACGCAGATCAAGGCTCCTTCGGATGGAGTCATCGCCCGCAAGTCGGTTGAGATCGGCATGCTGGCCCCGGTTGGAACTCCACTGTTTGGTTTTGTGACTTCGGATGAACGCTGGGTCGTGGCCAATTTCAAGGAGACTGAACTTTCCCGCATTCACATCGGCCAGAAAGTCGACGTGGAGGTCGACGCGCTCCCGAAGAGCAGCTTCGTAGGCGAAGTCGAAAGCATCAGCCCGACCACAGGCGCGACCTTCACTCTTCTGCCTCCGGACAACGCCACTGGAAATTTCACCAAGGTGGTTCAGCGCGTCCCGGTGAGAATCAAGTTTCTCAATCTGGACGCGAAATCGATCGAACTTCTTCGCGCCGGACTGTCCGCTAACGTTCACGTCAGACTTCGCTAAGGGTCTGGAGGCTGCATGGCAGATGATTTCAAGCTCAAACCTGAGTCGATCCTGATCATCTTCACGGCGGTCCTGGCTTCTCTGTTGGAAATCGTCGACACGTCGATCGTCAATGTGGCGATTCCGACCATGATGGGAAATCTGGGAGCGACTCTTGAAGACATCAGCTGGGTCGTGACCGGTTACATCATCGCCAATGCGATCGTTCTGCCTCTGTCCGCGTGGCTGGGAGCGCAGATCGGACGTCGCAAGTATTACGTCGGCTGCATCCTGCTCTTCACTTTGGCTTCAGTGGCCTGTGGTCTCGCACCTGATCTCCTGACTCTGACGATCTTTCGCGTGTTTCAGGGACTGGCCGGAGGTGCGTTGCTGCCGACGTCTCAGGCGATGATTCAGGAGCAATTTCCTCGCGAGAAAGCGGGTACTGCAAGCGCGATTTATGGGATGAGTGTCATGATCGGGCCGACCATCGGTCCAACGCTTGGGGGGTACCTTACCGATAATTATGGCTGGCGCATGATCTTCAACATCAACTTGCCGCTGGGGATTCTAGCTGCGGCACTTGCGTTTCGTTATGTCAAATCAGCTCCGAAACCCGTCGCACCAGAACCCGTTCTGGATCCTGTCACCGGCCTGATGAAGACGGTGGAGTTCAAGAAGCCGAAGATCGATACCATCGGCCTTGCATTGCTTTGCGTCGGAATCGGTTGCCTTCAGTTCGTTCTGGAGCGGGGTCAGGCGGACGAGTGGTTTGATTCCGTGCCGATCCGTGTCTGTTCTCTGCTGGCGGCTCTGGCGATCCCTGGATTCATCTGGTGGGAGCTCAAGGTTGAAGCTCCGATCATCAACATTCGCCTGTTCAAGAATGCATTCGTGCGCAGCGGGACTTTGCTGATGACCGCTCTGGGCTTCATGCTTTATGGGCTCGTGTTCATCCTGCCGGTCTTCGTGGGCCGTGTCATGAATTTCTCCGCTACGCAGACCGGAATGCTTTTCATTCCGGGTGCTCTTCTCACCGCCATGTGTATGCCCGTGGTCGGGGCCCTGATCCGCAAACGTGATCCGCGGGTCCTGATTCTCTTCGGCATCCTGACGATCGAGTGCATGCTCTTCATGCTGACTCAGTTCGGGGCGGAGACGGGTGAGCCTCAGGTGTTCAGGGCCTTGCTCGTCCGTGGACTCGCGATGGCTTTTCTTTTCGTTCCGATCAATGCGGTCGTCCTCGGACAATTTCGGGGGCAGGAGCTGGGCCAGGTCTCGGGGCTGCTCAATCTATCGCGACAACTGGGCGGAAGCATCGGGATTGCCTTGATTTCGACTCTCCTTGAACGAAACAGTCATCAGAATTACGTCGAGTTGGCTTCTCACGTCAGTCTCCTGAATCCGCAGACTCGCATGGCGATCGCAGGCACGCAGCAGGGAATGGGGTCCAAGCTGATGTCCGAACTCGGATTGACCACGATGAACAATACCGCTTTGAAAGCGATCTCGTACCGTATCCAGCAGCAGGTGTTTCTGATGAGTTTCACGCAGATGATCTGGATCGTGTTGATCATCTTCGGTTTCGCCCTCGTTCCATTGGCGCTCATGAAGAAGCCCGCCAAAGTCACCGGTCCGGTCGAAGCCCATTGAGCGAGGATGATCAGGCTCTTTTTCTCTTGCCTACGATTTTCCTGAGTCGAGCGAGCACGCGCTCGTGAATTTCCGAGAGGGCTTCTGATTCCGGCGCTTGCAGGATTTCTTCAGGCAATACCGCGAAGTGGGGAATGATGTATGCGGGATTTCGAGTGTCCGCGACCGCTTTGCCGATCCTGTGAACCTGCTCGAGGTCGAGCCTACCGGCTGCAAATTCAGAAAGCGCGATCTCGTAGGAGGTATGGAAGCCCTGCATGCCTTCGGGCAACGGTCTGCCTCGCATCCTGCGGATGTAAATCTTGAGGACGCGGTCTGGATATTCGTTCAGGAAGGATTCAAAGACCTCAGGGTCATATTCCGTATCATCTCCGAAGAGAATGAAGGGTTCCGTGCTTTTCTCCGCCAACTGTTTCAGGGCGTTGAATTTGTATTTTCGAACCTGTGGCTGTTTGACCCAGTCCCGCAGGATGACCTGAGCCTTCGGGAAACGGTTGCGACGCAGGAATTCATGAACCCTCTTTCGGATCCAGAGGGGAGATGAGCTCAGAACAATGAGGGAGTCCGGAGTTCGCGCAAGCTCGGTATAGAGTTCGGCCATGCCGGCGTAGGCCTGATGACTGAAGAGGCCTCTCAGTACGGTTCGGAACTGATCCATCGTATGGGAGATCTTGATCGTATCATCGAGATCGCTCACCACTATGAATGGGTTCATGGCTTCAGTCTTCTCCGTGACCAGTTTGAGAGTCATCAGTGCCATGATGATCATGATCGTGGCCATGACTATCAGCGTGATTATGATCGGGCTCCGCATGGCACCCGTGGAGTGTGCTTTCACGCAAGTCGCCCCGGCCTCCGACAGCAAAGCGCGAGATCATTTTTTTTGTATTTTTATGGTTACATTTCGGACACTTACCGGAGTCAGGATCTGTGGGCGATGTGATCTGTTCGAATTTCTTCTGGCAGTCATCGCAAAAGTACTCGTACAGCGCCATGACTTGAGTGTAACCCGGAAGTTCAATGGACGTCCATCGGCCGGCTTGCATTCAACGTACAAATCGTGTTTAAACTTCAGAATCGTGATTCCGTAGCTCAGCTGGATAGAGCAGGTGCCTTCTAAGCATCAGGTCACTGGTTCGAATCCAGTCGGGATCACCATTTCACTTCCGTTGGCACAGAGGATGCTCCCATCCACAGGGTAGACCGGGGGCAATTTGAAAATCCTGTGGGCCATTGATGCATTTGAATCTTCCCATTCAGTCAGTCTGGGAGCGGCTGAAGCCGTTCATGGTTTGAGCGAAAGCCTCCAAGTCCCTATACAACCAGTCTATATCCTCAATCGAGCCGAAGTGAACGTCCCAATGGAAACCGGCCCTGAAGTGGTCATGGCCATGGAAAACTTCAAGCCAGCGGCTCAAGCCGCGATGGACAATTTCATCGCCCATCTCGATTTCTCGGATCGCCTGCTGCCTTCCAAAGTCCTCATCCAGCCGGCCGCTACCCTCAGAAAATCAGTCGACACGCTTCTCCGCTATGCTCGAAAAGAAAGAGTTGCGCTCATCGCTCTGACCACACACGCAAGAACCGGGGCGGTCCGACTGATTCAGAGGAGCTTCACAGAGCACCTCATGCAGCACTCACTGATCCCGCTTCTGGTGGCAGGGCCCGGAGGCAGTCTTCAACAGAGACCGGGGGGGACCCGTTTCAAGACCGTGGTTGCTCCGATTGATTTTGGCCGTCATGGCGCCAGCACGGTACTCAGCTCGATCGCGCTGGCCAAGCACCTCTCCGCCCGACTTTCATTTTTTCATGTGGATCAGGTGAACTCGCTCCCTCCCCTTTTCAGCGATGGACTCGTTCCCATTCATCCGGATCTGTCGCGAATTTTCTGTGAACGAGTTGAGCTCCATCACCATCAGCTTCAGGAGTGGGTCAATTTCGCGGCGCTGAAGGGTGTGGAGGCGGATTACGCGATTTCGGAGAATCTGGGAGGCAGTGTCGCTCATGAAATTCTGGCTTTCGCTCGCTCCAGGGAAAGTCCTTTGACTCAACTCTGCGCGGAACGGGGTTCACTGACTTCACTCCTCTTCGGAAGCATCACTCGTGAGGTGCTGCGTCACTCTGAAAGTCCCTGCCTCATCACCCATCCCAAGCTCATCCCCGCGACGTGTGAGCTGACTTCTCTTGATCCTCTTAAAAAAGCTGCTTGAAACAGGGAATTCGCGGTATATTTTAAGCCAGCTATGACCAATCCAACTCATCCCATCGTTCTCGTCACGGGAGCTCAAGGTTCCCTCGGCAAGTTCGTGATCCGGAAGCTCCTCCATCAGGGTTACCAGGTCATCGCCACCCATCATCTGACGAAGCCGACCCCAGCAGCGCCACTGGAGAAATCTCCCACCGCGACCCTGACGTGGGTTCAGATGGATGTCACGAGTCCTCAGTCGGTCAAAGCCGCGATTCAGGGATTGCCGCCTCAACTCTCAAAAATTGATCATCTTATTCATTGCGCCGGCGGCTTCAGATACGCGATGGGGGACTCGGTCCGCGATGATGACATCGAATTTCTCCTGGACGTGAACCTCAAATCCTCATTCTATCTGATCCGAGAACTGCTGCCCAAGATGAAGAAGAATGCCTTTGGCAGAATCGTGCTGGTCAGTTCCAAGGCGACTCTCAACCCCGGTGCCGGGATGGGAATTTACGGCGCCAGCAAGGCGGCCTTGAATGCCCTGGTCAGTTCCGTCGCGGATGAAGTGCGTTCGTTCGACATCAATATCAACGCGGTTCTCCCTTCAGTGATTGATACACCGGTCAACCGCAAGGAGATGCCCAAGGCGGACTACACGACCTGGGTGACTCCCGATGCGCTTGCGGACATCATGGTTTCTCTGATTGAGCCCTGGGGCAAGCCGATACACGGTGCCTTGATTCCCGTGGCAGGACGAGTTTGAATATGAAAAAGAAATCCAGAACCATAGCCAGCCTCTATGCAGTTTCACTTTCCGACATTCAGGCTGCCAAGAATGAATTGAGCAAATACATTCCATCAAGCCCGCTTCTTCTGAACTCCTGGCTTTCGGAACAATACGGCTGTGAACTTTACCTCAAGATGGAAAACATGCAGCCGATCGGATCCTTCAAGATCCGCGGCGCGACTTACAAGATCTCGCAACTCTCACCTGCGGATCGAAAGAAGGGCGTGATCGCGGCCAGTGCGGGAAACCATGCCCAGGGCGTGGCCTGGGGTTCGCGGAAACTGGGAATCAAGTCGCTGATCGTGATGCCCAAGACCGCTCCTCTCATCAAGGTTGAAAATACCCGCATGCTCGGCGCCGAAGTGGTTCTGGAAGGCGACAACTACGACGAAGCTTACGCCGCCGCGCAGATCATCGCCAAAAAGACGGGTCGCGTGTTCGTGCACGCCTTTGACGACGCTCAGGTCATTGCTGGACAGGGAACGCTCGGGCTTGAGCTGCTGGAACAGCTTCCGGGAGTCGACATCGTCATCGGCTCGATCGGGGGTGGCGGACTCATGGCAGGCGTTGCGACCGCGCTCAAGGAACTCAGGCCCAAGACTGTCCTCATCGGAGCTCAGTCTTCGGGAGCCCCTTCAATGCTCGAATCCTTCAAGAAAGGTTCAGTGGTCAAATTGGACCGCGTGGACACTTTCGCGGACGGGATCGCGGTGAAAGAAGCGCGTGAAAATCTCTACCGGATCCTCGCTCCGAGGTTGAGCAAGATTCTTGTGGCGGATGATGAATCCATCGCCGCCGCCATTCTGACTCTGCTTGAAAAGGCAAAAGTCGTTTCGGAAGGGGCCGGGGCGGTTTCACTCGCGTGCCTGGATCAGATCAAGAAGGAAATCCGGGGCAAGAAAGTGGTCGTCATCGTGGGCGGGGGAAATATCGATGTGAATGTGCTTTCCCGCGTGATTGATCGTGGACTCATCCGCAAAGGCCGACGTCTCCGCGTGAATGTGCTCATCTCGGACCGTCCGGGCTCACTCGCCCGTCTGACAGAACTCATCGCCCGCCAGGGAGCCAATATTCTCCAGGCGATTCATGATCGAAATGAACCTTCCATCACGATCGACAAGACCGAGGTCGCTCTGACGCTCGAGACGCGTGGGCCTGAGCACAGTGAAGAAGTCATCGCTGCACTCAAAAGTCAGGTTCTCAAAGTCACCATCGTGCATTGAGCATCAACCTACCGGAATAGCCTTGCTCAGTTCTTGAGCTGCAGCGCAGTTCAGTTCTTGAAAATCACGCGCAACGTGACAGGCCTGCCAACGAACGTGCGGTTCGGCCGATTGAACATGCTGGAGTCCGCGCCGAAGGTTCCGGGCAGCCCGAGATTTCCAATGGTCGGGATCGCGTTCTTCGGCATGGCTGCGAAGGACTCTGACAGACGAGCGAGAGTCGCGGAGCCGCTGGAGCCTGGAGCGCCGGAATGATCAACGGTCACGGCCTGGAGAAAGGTCACATCTTTCTGAATCGCGGCCTGCCGTACGGTGGTGAGGTCAGCGGTTGAAAGCTGAATGACTTTTGCAGCCCGTCCCTGCTCGTTGGCCGTGGTCAACTGACCCCCCACTTTGAGCGCGACGAGAGGCGCCCTGGGCTTCTGTTCATCTTTGACTTCAACGATCCCGTGCACGACCGTGATCTGAGTCTGAGCGGTCGCAAGCTGAGCAGTTTTGCCATCTGGAGATTTTTTGCCATCGGCAGCTCCGGCGCCGCCCGGAGGCGTGATCTGCGTGGCCTGGCCTGAACTCGGAAGATCACTTGCGACGATGAATTCGGTTCCGCGCACGCCCATGGTCGCGGCACGGGTCCTCACCTGATACTTGCCCTTGGCGCCCACAGGGGTATTCACGGATGCGCGCATTTTTCCATAGTCCATCGACATGGTGACTTTTCGGTCCCCGCCGCCATTGAGCTGGTAATCATCCATCTTGAACAGAGTCGAGGGTCCGAGATCGATGATTGACTTGTCGGTCATCAAAAGTTTGACGGCACCGGTACTGCCCGTATTGAGAATGGTTCCGGCCGAAATTTCATCCCCGGACTTCAGAAATTTCATCTGCGGGATCTTGTCGGCTTCATTTCGGACCAGCACCTTGCCTGACACACTCACCGCTTTACCCGCAGTTTCCGCGGCGAGGGCGGCTGTCTGCCCAATTCCCAGCGAGAAAAAGAGCACCGAGGTTCCGCCGCATATCCATTTGCACACGTTCTTCATGCAACCATTGTCTCTTAAACTGTTTGCAATGGGAAGTGGGTCGTTTAGCATGTTAAGCATGACACTCAGGGGCCCGCTCAGATCGCCGGTGACACATCCTTTAAAATCGCTTGGGGCAGTCCTGCTTCTTCTCTGCTGGACTTTGCCCGCCTGGGCGACTGTGGAGCGTGAGTTTGAGCCCGAGTATTCTGAAGCGGTTCTGGCTTTCAACGCCAAGGACTACCCCAAGTCTGTGTCAATCCTGAATGAGCTCATCAAAAAATCACCGAAGACTCCTGAGTTCTTCGAATTGAAGGCTTTGGCTCTGAAAGCTTCCAATCAGGAGAAAGAAGCCGCTGAAACTTATCAGGCGCTGATTCTCGCCAAGACCGCGGACAGCCGACCCAAAGCCGAAATTGCACCTTATGCTTTCGAACTCGGCATGATCCGTTTCAAGGAAAAGAAATACGAACAGGCGAGCTCCTACTTCACATTCGCGCAGAAGTACGGCTTCAACGAATCCGCAGCTCATTTCTATTCGGGTCTGATCCAGTTTCAATCAAATCAGTGGGGAGAGGCTGAGAAGAACTTCGCAGAAGTCATCGCTTCCAAAACCGATGAACTCATGCCGGCTTCGCACTACTACCTCGCTCAATGCGCGCTCAGGATGGACTATCCGGCCGGAGCGATTCAGAGCTTCATTTCGGCCAAAAAGGCTTCTCAGTCAGTGCTGGACGATCCCCAGTCCACCGCAGACATGAAGCAGATCTCCAGACAGATTCTTGACGGCTCCGAGCAGTCCCTCGCGCCTTTTGACAAGTCGCAGTTTTTTGGAAATCTGACGGAGCTCACGGGTTACGATTCCAATGTTCTCTCCGTGCCTTCGTCCGTCACGGACGCAGTCGAAGCGAGTGGCAAGCACAGCATGAAGGAAATTCTCGCTGCAGGAGTGGGTTACGCCAGTTCGCCTCTCAAGACCTTTCAATTCGTTCCAAGCTACCGCGGCTCCATCAACAAAAATTTCAATGGAGATTCGAAATCAGGCGAATTCGCTGAAAGCGACGTATCTCTCTTCGTGACGAAGGGTGCCCTTGAAAAAACGAGTTACGGTGCCAAGATTGCTGCCGAAGTGCTTTTTCAGAATGATCTGAATCCTGTCACGAACTCCTCGACTTATCGACGTTACAGTCAGGGCTTCACTTTCGGACCCTACCTCAAACGTGAAATCAGACCGAAGTACGTGCTGGGCGGTGAGTTTTTCATCAAGCCTCAGAAATTTTACCGCGATCCCACTTCGAGTGACCTGAGCCGTACCGGCACATTGACCACCGGTCGAATCTATCTTCAGAATTTTGCCGGCCGAAAGTACTGGAATCCCGTGCTGGCCCTTCGATTCGAGGATGATGATACGGACGGGAATGAGTACAATGCCAAGAGCAAGGCGATCCAGTTGAGCAACGCCCTGACTCTCAGAAACGATATTGAAATGACCGCCCTGCTGGACATTGACTTCGTTGAATACACCAGACGTTTCAACGGCGAGCGAAAAGACAAGATTGTTCTCCTTCAGGTGGGAGCTTCAAAGCGGCTGACTCCGAAGTGGACTGTGCTTGCCGCGACTGACTATACGATCAATCATTCGAACATCGCTGATACCTACTCCTATAACCGCTTCAGTTTCACGGCCGGTGCAAGTTACAGTTTCTGAACTGTGAATTCCTGAACTCGCGCCTGCGTTGAATTCACGCAGCCTGGGTCGGATCTTCAATCTCTTCTGACCTGATCGGCGTGGCGATCAGTGAGTGCAGGTAGTTGGCTTCGATTCTGCGAAAGAAGGGGATCACCAGCATCAGTCCGGCACCGAAGATCACTTGGCTGATCAAAAACAGCGGTTCGGGCATCCTCTGCACCAGCGCGATATTCAAGCCCAATGGCATGAAGATGGGATAAAGGCTCGCACCCAGAATGAATCCGTAGATCAAGCTCACGGGGATGACCACAGTTCTGCTTTCAGGCGTGAACACGATGGAAAACAATCCTGCCAGGACCCAGCATCGCTGCAGCGATCTGATTGGATATTTTTGGAAGTTCCATGGTTGCATGCCTCGCCTCGTGAAGCATGCAAACGCTGTGCGGAATGAGATCAATGACCGCGGTTTAAAGCTTGCGGCCTGTGAATGGCTCGCCCTGAGGTGCGGCTTTCAGCCCGGTCGGACAGATCGTCTTCAGCTCTTCAGCGGGACAGAGCCACAGTGACGCGGTTCGAACACGCAGCCACCTCTCATAGGTCATGGAGTGCAGGTGAGAGGTCAGGTCTGTGAGGGGTGCACAGGAAGCTGGGCGCTCTTTCGAGAAGAGATAGAACGGCTCCGGGAGGAAGGGCTCTCGCATTTCGCGGTGAAGCCGGCATTGAGAGTCGGACCAGGGAAGCAGAGCGGGAACGATCGCGTCCATCAGGGGATCCGCACGCGTGATCAGAAGGCGGGGTGACGCTTTCAGAAAATTGAAGCTTCGAAGAAGAACCCCCTGAGCGCTGTTCCACTGCGCCCAACCCTGAAGAGGGTAGAGGCAGAAGTTCACTGCCAGATGAAGGGCGACCAGGCTGGCCACGAGCCGAGGCCACTTCCTGACGGCGATGCGGATGAAGCTGAAGTCGTCTCGCGCAATGGACTGGAAGATGGCCAGAATCAGGAACGGTAGCAGCGGAATCATGAATCGTGGCTCACGGTGAGGTGTCCACACGTGTCCCAGAAGGTAAGGAAGGGTGAAAAACAGAAGCAGGCGGTTTTTCAACAGCGCATGGATCGCGATGATGATGAAGACCGGAGCCACCCAGGGGGTGAGTGCATATTCAAACCAGCGGTAGTAGACCCAGAGAGAATCAGCACCAAAAGTCTGAGCCACCGGGCCGTGAGGACGGTTGAAGTTCCAATAGGCGGGCGCGCTTTTCAGAAAAGATCCATAAGTGAAGTAATCCGCGATTCCTCCCAGGGCAATGGCCAGAAGGAAACCGAGGGAGGGCCTGAAGAGGGAAATGAGGAGTGATTTGAAGATCGCGGAAAGTGGAGTCTTCCGTGAAGTCCGCTTCCAGACATGGATCCAGGCCGCACCCAGACTCCAGAGTGCGCTCGGATAGCGCAGGATGGATGTACAGCCTGCCCAGAAGCCTGCCATTCCCAGCGAATCGTTCTGGAGGGCAAGGTAGAGAAGTCCCGCCGGAATGAAAGAAACCGCTTCGAGAAGTCCGCGAGAATAAATCCAGGGAAAAACCCAGAGCAGCGCGAAGGTCCAGCCCAGGGAGTCCGCCAGGTCGTCCTGCTGCGGGTGGGATTTTCTAAAATTCTCCGTCAGCAGTGCCAGCGTGATCCAGCTGCAGGTTCCGATCAGAACATGGAACACGAAGAGAACCCTTCGGGGACTTCCTGACTGGAACAGATCACACGCGCGAACCAGCAGGGAGAAGAGCCAGGGGAGAGTCTGATTGCGCAGGTGGAGCGTGGATTCCAGAAATGGATGCAGTCGATGATGCGCGTGAAAATGCGCGAACTCGAGCAGTTGTCGTTCATCAGGATGAAACCATTGCAACAGAAAAGGAGCCGTCAGAAAACGAACTGCGAGTCCGACTCTGAAATACCGTCGACTTAACAAAGTGGTGAAAGTTTGAACTAGGTCGTTTTTGACTCGCGCTGAAAACATTAGGCAATTTCTGCCTAAAATACGGGAAAATGCTACTGAAATATTCAGCCCATTTTCATTAATCAGCGTAAAATAAATGAGATGAACGGGTCCTTCTCCTCTGTTGCACGTCAGTCGGGTCGCAAGAAAGTTTTCTGCTGGATCTCCCTGTGCTGCCTCCTCAGTGCATGCGGTTCGAAGGATTCTTCGGCCACCAAGGCCAGCTCCAGCATTTCGTGCGCCGAGAGCCTCGCTCAGACGGGTGCCGGATCAACCGGTTCAGGATACATCTTCAATATCGACCCCATGGTCAGCTCCGGCAATCAGAGTCTGGCTCCGAATTCCACTCAGCTCGACAGCTACCGTTCTCGGGTGAATCTCGAACGTCTCGGCGGGAGAGGAGTTCTCGAGGGCAGTTACGTAGAAGTCAGAAACGGTCTGAGCTGTTCAGAGGGCTTCGGTGCGAGCGATTCCAGAAACCAGTTTCTTTACCCGCATAATGACCAGCGGTTTCAGGAAGTCATGGGTTATTATTACGGCGACGACTACCGTCACAAGCTCGATCAGGCGAGCAGTCTCACGCCCGCTCAGCCCGTGGTCATCATCGCGAACTGCAGCGAACAGGACAACGCCTACTACTCTCGTCAGGTGGACAGTTCGGGCCAGGTCATCGACTACGTCTGCCTGGGCTACTCCGGTTACACGACCGGAGCTTACTACGCTGACGATGCGACGGTGATCACTCATGAGCTGCAGCATGCGACGACCGTGCATTCCTATTCGGGACTCTACGATCTCAATCAACTCTGGTTTGACGAGGCTGGATCCATGAACGAGGCGATCTCCGACTTCATGGCCCTCATGTATGAGGCTCCTTCCGTGCCCGGGAGCTTTGACCTGAAACTCTTCAGTCGCTGGGCTCTCGGCACCTTCATGGCGACCTCCGCGGATCGTGGCGCTCGTCGTTGTCCGGCCTATGACAGCACTTCGGGCTCGGACTGCGGCACTTACAGCGGTTCAGCCACTCCAGTCTTCTCAGCTCTCAACAACCGAGTCAGTTATTCCTATCCGGATGGCCTGGGATGGCCTTATCCAGCCTCTTTCACCTCGGTCAAAACGGCTTTCACGAATTACTCCAGTCAGGAAGAAATTCACAATGCTTCGAGCATCGTCACCGGCAGTCTCTGGGAAATCTATTCCGCACTCAAATCCAACCATGCGGGTGACCACACGACGGCTTACAATCTGACCGTAAAATTGGTCACTCAGGCGCTTGCAACTCTTCCCATGCCGATTTCCAGTCTGGACCGCTCACCTGTCACCTTCATCAAGTTTGGACAGGCGCTCATTTCTCGCGCTTCGGCGATGAACTACAGTCCAGGAGACCAGTCCTCCATCTCCACCGTCCTCACGCAGCGAGGACTTTCCGGCGCCAATCAGCTTTCCGCCGGTTGGGCATCCGTGGGTACGGGCAGTTCTGGAACTCCAGGAGTTCGAGTGCTCGATTCGCCCTCGACCCTCAAGTCCTGGCTCGGGTACATGGGTTTTGCGAGCACTGCGATCGTGAGTCAGTCGGGTGCGACTGCGACGAATGGTCAGTTGGATCCGGGCGAAGTCGTGACCGTGTGGTTTGACGTCCTGAACAGCAATCCGTACACGGCTGGCGGGGTGCTCGTCGATGTCGTCAGTCCGGATACCGACGTGAGCTTTCTCGATGGCAACTATAATTTTGGTTACATCTCGGCCACCCATGCACAGGTTCGGTACAGCAAAGTAAATGGGTCCAATATCGTGACCGCCCTGAATGATGATCCGAACATAACCGTGACGACCAAAAACACCGGCGCTGGCAACTCCTACTTCAAGACCAACAAGAAGTTCGACTCGAGCTGGTACACGACCTTGTGGATGAAGGTCAGTCCGACGGCCGCCCACAACAAGACCGTCAATCTGCATGTGACTTTCACTCCTTCGAACGGTCCGGCCGCGACGGTGGATTTTCCCGTGGTGATCCATTGAAGCTGAAGACCGACACTTTCTTCAGAGTGGTCTTCATCTCGGGAGGGATCCTGCTCGGAGCCGTCATTCTCTGGTTGTCGGACCTTGCGCCTCACCGTTCCCTGACTGGGAACGCACCCGTGCAGCCCGAAGTGGCCAACGTCAAAGCTGCAGCTCTCGCCCCACTCGCAGTGGCGTCAAGCGCGCCTCAAAGAAGGATTTCATCGGTCCTGCCAGTCAATCGCGAGCAACTCTGGAGCCAGTTTCAGAGCAATTTTGGCTCTGCGCTGGAGCCGCGGTACTTTCCCGATGGCAGATTGGCCAGTGTCCAGGCCGGGGCAAAGGCCGGAACTTCAAAACCTGGATTCAATCCAAAAGATCCGCAGCAGGCGATCGCCCGCGGCAGAGAAATCCTGTCCGCCGCAGCTGAGCTGATCGGAGTCAGACCGGACCTCCCGCTTGAAAATCCTCTCGCTCGTGGAACCGACGAGTCCGTGCAGGTGAGTTTCAAGGAAACGAACTCCGGTTATGAGCTTGCTCCAGGCGGTGCTCTGACTCTTCAGCTGGGTGCGGAGGGAGAGTTGATCGGATTGTATGCGGACTACATCACTCCGCTTGAAGTGATGAATCAACCCGTCCTGGATGTCGAATCAGCCAGAAACAAGGTCGAAACGACCAGCTCGTCTCCTGAAAAGATTGAAGGCGGAAGACCCCTTCTCTGGGTGGGCGAAGTGGGAGAGCATCCCCAGGCTCGCCACGCCTTTGAATTCTGGGTGCACGGCCGGCAGATCATCATCGACGCTCAAACGGGTGAAACGCTTCTCCGGCGCGATCGTCGCCACTTCTAGTGGAAATGATTGAGTTCGATGACCCTGCCTGAAGATTTTTGACCCACTTCGATGACCGTGGGCTGCGCGGCTTCGATATCGCCTGCCTTGACGGGGGTGGCGGATCCTGACTGTGAGATTCGTGCACTGATCGTCAGTTTCCCTTCAAAAGTCGTATTGGGCATCATCGCGTCCGCCTGTCCGATCGTGAAGTCCATCGGAAAAGTGAAAGGCTGAGTGATGCGTTTGACGGCAAGGGGCATCGTGGGTGCGTGAGAGCCTGGATCAGCCACGGGCCTCGCGATGATGTAGAGCACTGCAGTCTGCGAGATCTTTGATTTCATTTCAGGGGCCAGCTTGATCTTTCCGGAAATGCCGGAAGGCGCAGCGTATGAAATTTGAGCGCAAGAGGCCAACGCGAGGAGTCCGTAGAAAATTTTAATCATGACCCAAGTTGTAACTCAAAAAAAGCGACAGGGGAAGACTGAGCTTCCCCTGTCACATGGACAGAGACTGATTTGAGTCACTGACCGCAGCTCAAATCGCCTTTACCTTCGATGGGGCAAGGATCGGTCACGACGCAGATCTCAACCGGAGTGACCGTCACAGTCGGCGTGGCTGTCGGCGTTACGCTCGGGGTTGGTGTTGCGCTTGGAGTGACACTCGGTGAAGCCGAAGGAGTCACACTTGGGCTGACTGAAGGCGTCGGGGTGGGTGATGGCACCGTGCCGGGTTGCTGGCCCAGTGAAATTCCTGCCGCCCGAAGCTCAGCCGAATTGGTTTCGCGGAAATCCACGACAGTCGTGAACTGAAGGGATTTTTGACCGGGGTTTGAAGAACTCGGCGGAGTTGCAGTCAGCGTCGCGGTCGGGGTCGGCTGAGGACTGCAGTTGGTCTTTCCATCAAAATTCACGACGTACCCGATGTAGCACTGGTTGTGGCCTTTTCCATCGTTCTGAATCTGCTGCTGAAAGCTGAGCGTGCCCTTCACCGAGCCGTCGCTTGAAATGGGGATGGTCTGTTCCTTCTGATCAAAGCCCTTGTTCTTCACGACGACGACGCGGCGATCGCAAGCCAGGGTCACGTCGAAATCGGAAACTTTTGAATCCTTGAACGTGAGTTTCTGTTTCTGTTGGACAGGCGAGGTGCTGGACTGCTGCTGTGTGCAGCTCTGCTGTTGCTGATAAGGCACCTGCTTCTGCTGGCCTTGCTGGTTGCTTCCGTTCTGGTCTTCGCAGTTCAGGGCGAAGCCTCCGAGGGAGGTGGCGGAAGGCGAGGTGGTGCCGCCGCCGTTGGTAGTCAGGTCTTGTGAGTCATTGTTTCCGCAGCCTGCGAGGGTTGCGGCTGCGATCACGCCGGCCAACATGAAAGATTTTTTTTTCATCATGGCTGTTCGAGTCTGCAACGCCAGGACCATATGCTCCCCGCCAAACGATTGAGGATCCGAGCGGCTTCAAGATTATCCGCGCAGCATGTGAGCCCAGAAAAGTTTCGCGGTTGCACGAGCCTCTCTGCATTGACTGTGATCGAGTTCAGTGGAGCGGTGACCGATCACCGTGCTCATCACATTGGATGACACCCCTTGAGTCACGTGGTCCAGGTTGAGGTAATGCCCAAGCTCATGTGCGTAGATTTCGGAATAGCCTGAGGAGATTCCCCCTTCCATCACTGCTCCATACGGGGCGTCACCAGGCGGCGTCGTCCATGCGTTCTTCTGAGCGTGCCACGCTCCGGTCGTGACGATGAGAAAGCGGGAGTCGTCTTCATACTGCTTCCGGATTCGATCCGTCTGCGACTGGCTTCTCATTCCACCAAAGGACAGACCTTCATGTGAAGGGTCGACCACTTCGTACTTTTCAATTTGAAATGCGATCCCGCACTGTTTCCAGACGCGGTTGATGCCTTCCAGGTTTTCTCGTGCCGCCGCTTCATCCGTCACGGAGTTGCCCTCGGAATCCTGATAGACGACGTACTTGAGTCCGATGCAGATTTCATCGGAAGAATTGTCCTGGCAGCTGCTTCCAAAAACGGCGGCGCTGGTTCCGCCCTGATTCAATCGAACAGCCTGAGTTTCATCACAGGCCGTGAGTGCGGCAGTCGAAGCCAAAAGAAGTGCGAACGAAATGATTTTGAAAACGTTGGCGGCCGAAATCCGAAAAATCCTTTTAACCATAACTACCCTCGAGTCGAACGAAAGCCAGAACGTCCAGTTCCTCTGCGTTCGACAGTTCTGAAAATATTCATCTGATTGCCGTAAGAGGCGTAGCTACCGTGAGAGCAAAACACACGCAAGCAAGCGGCTGCAATTTCCTGTGGATTCGTTTTCGCCATGGCCTCCAAAGGAGTTGAGCGACATTCTTTCCTTGATCAAGTGAGTCTAGAAAATGGAGCAGATCATCCAGGGTTGACCGAAGTACCTCAATACTTAACTCTATATTATCATTGAGTAATGCTCTTTAGTGCGAATCCGCAAGTGAGTTGGTCTGAAGTGTTGACGCAGTGCATTCATGATGTTAGCTTCACGGCAATCCATCGACGAAATGAGGTATTGATATGCGAACATGTGCACCGTCTGCTGCAGCTATCCGAGTAACGACCTTCATGCTCGCGATGAGTGTCACGCATCCTGTCCTTGCTGTTCCGCAGCCTCCCGCGACGGTTTCAGTCATTCAGATCAAGAAGGTCGAACTCTCTGAATCTCTCCTCTATCCCGCTCGCGTTGTCCCGAAGGTCAATTCAGTCATTCTCGCTGAAACCGACGGAGTGATTTCAAAGATACAATCCCCACTCGGACAGTCAGTCTCTTCGGGAGCTCGAATCCTCACGATCTCTCATACTGATCCCGTTTACCAATTCGCTCCTTTCAGGGTCAATTCTCCGATTTCAGGAGTGGTGAGCTCACTTGAAGTCACTGAAGGCACCCAGGTGAGCAAAGGTCAACGCCTCGGCGCCGTGACGGATCCGAAGAAAGTCCGTTTCAACATCGAGATTCCCGCTTCCGATCTTGCCTACGTTTCGCGGGGGATGAAGGGCGTTTTCCAGATCGCGGGTCGGGATGAAGTCGTACCCGTCGTCATTCGCGGCGTGAGTCCTTTCGTGGATCCAGCCACAGGCACTGCAAGCGGAGAACTCGAACCCGATGGAAAGTCGGCGCTGGTATCCCCGGGCCTCGTGGGACAGGTGAGTTTCAAGGCCAATCTCCATCAGGGATTCTCCATCCCCGAGCACGCGATCATCTACAAAGGTGACGCGACTTTTGTTCGCCTCGTCAAGGACGGCAAGACGCTGCTCACGCCGGTGAAGCTCGGCCGTCGCCAGCGAGGCACGTTTGAAATCACCGGCGGACTCGAAGTCGGCATGTCGGTCATCGAACGCGCAAGCCGCTACATCGCGGATGGGGACGCCGTGCAGGTCAGCACCGGCTCATGAAAAAACTCTACGCTTCTCCGCTTCGGGTTTACCTCGCGCTGGCGCTTCTTGCGCTGATCGGGCTGTTTTCGGCTTCAAAGCTTCCCGTTTCGCTTTTTCCAAACAGCTCAAAGCCCAAGGTCGGTATCTGGGTCAATTACGGCAGTCTCACCGCGCAGGAATTTCTCACGACCTACGGAATGGATCTTGAAGAGAAGATCCGCACTCTCGATGTCAGTGGTGCGGAAGTTGAACAGGTCACCGCCACCTACCATTCCTCGTCAGCCAACATCGAAACGACTTTCAAGTGGGGAGCCGATCCTCAGACTTCCCTTCGTGAGGTGAGAAATATCGCCGAGCCATTTTCAGCGCGCATGCCTGATGAAGTCCGAAAGACGCTCTCGGTCGATGCCATGGGAGAAAACGCGGGATTCTTCGCGCTCAGTTTCTACAGCCGTGAGCGCAGTCTGGACGAGCTCTATGATCTGCTCGAGCCTCTGCTTGGCCCGAAAATCGCGCGTGTGAAGGATGCCAGCGATCCTGAACTCTGGAACCCCACTCGCAAGGAAGTTCGCATTGAGCTTGATCCCGGAAAAATGGCGCTTCTGGGACTGTTTCCAAAAGATATCGAACGCGCCATCGGCCAGGCGATGACCGGCAGCAACGGCGGTTCGATCACCGTGGGTGTGAACAATTTTTCCGTGCAGATGCCTCGCGCGGCCGGCGATCTCGAAGGACTTGGCAAAGCTCTCGTTCTCACGCCTTCTGGACAATACATCCACCTGTCAGACATCGCCAAGATTGATTTCGGGGTCAAAACTTCAAATTCCAAGAGTTTCAAGACGAGCGGCGCTCCCAGCCTGATCCTCTACGGCTCTCCCCGTCCCGGCGGCAATGTGAAAAGAATGTCCGAAGATTTTCTCAAGATCGTGAATGAGATTCGCCCCAGCCTGCCCAGGGACGTCGAAACCCGGACCATCGTCGATCCGTCTGAATTCATCCGGGCTTCCGTCAATAACGTGTTTCACGAAGTCCTGATCGGTGCGCTCCTGGCCGTAGCCGTCCTGTTCATCTTCATCGGCAGTTTGAGAAACGTCATCACGGCAGCCATTGAGATTCCACTGTCCATGGTTCTGGCTTTCATCCTGATGCGCATGACCGGAATGAACCTCAACCTGATTTCACTGGGGGGCCTTGCTCTTTCGGCTGGCATGAATGTGGATGCCTCAGTCGTGGTCATGGAGAACATCTTCCGCCATTTCGAAGGTCGCAAGATGCCGCTTTCGTACGCCGCCAAACTGGAGATCATCACGAAAGCCGTGGCCGAAGTTCGCTTTTCCGTGATCGCATCCACGCTTGCGTCGCTGGTCGTCTTTCTTCCGCTCGCCTTCACTTCGGATCTGAGTTACGCGGTCCTGGGCGATCTCGCCAAGACCGTGGTCTTCTCCCATGGATTCAGCGCTTTTGTCGCGATCATCCTGGTTCCCACAGTTCGCCTGCAGCTCATGTCCCTCAAAGGAGGCGAGAAGCCGGTTCACTCCCCGGTTGAGCCGCAGATCAAGAAGCTTGAAAACGGCGTGGCATCCGCTCTCGGAGTGTTTCTCGCGCGCCCGAAGCTTCGGATCGCGCTCTACGGCGGCATCGTGGCTTCGCTCGTTCTGCTTGTGGTGTTCGCACTGCCGAAACTTCCGAAGGAGATCATAGGAACTCCGGATACCGACTGGATGCGCGTCAGCATCAATACTCAGGGCAACACGCTCGTCAAACAGATGGAACTCAGCGAAGACGAAGTCGAAAGCAGACTGCTTGCCAAATTCGGCGACAGAATCAGTTACACTTTCAGCCAGGTTTACAATCCCAATGGCGGTTTCATCATGGCCCGGCTTCGGGACAAGCGCGACATGAAGACTCTCAAACCCGAGTTTGAAAAATTCTTCGCCAACACTCCTGCCATCAAATACGGCGTGGGTTCCTGGAATCCTGCGGAGCTGCCGATTCCGGACCCGGATCCACTGAAGATTGCCGTTCGCGGGGGTACGCTCAAGGAGCGCGCTCAGATCACACAGGAGATCACGCAGCAGATCGAAGCCAGCCAGATCTTCTCCCGCGCCCATTCAGAGCCCAATTCGGAGCGCTCCGAAAGCATCGTGCTCAAACCGAACTATGAACAATGGACTCAGCTTCGAAGAAGTTCTTCTGGAAATCTCTCGCCTGAAGATCTGGCCGAACTCGCCCGTGTCGTTTCAACGGGACGGCGCCTGGGAGAGATTGAACTCAAGGGCCGCATGACTTCGATCTACCTCCGCTATCCGGACGGAACGCTGAAGAGCCCTGATGACCTGGCGTCGCTTCCGATCGGCGTGGGTTCGAAGATCATCCCTTTCAAGGCGCTGGCGGACGTTCGTGTCGAGGAGGTTTCTCCGACGATCTACCGCGAAGATGGACGCGAGCTTTTCACCATCCATGGGAATGGCAATGACGACGAAAAAAGCCGGATTCCCGAGTCTCTGAAAAGAGCGAAGATCCTGGTCGATGATTATGTCAGAAAGAACAAGACCACGGTCTCCGTCACGGTTGAGGACGCTCTGAAGGATCTGAACGTCGCGCTCGAGCAACTCGGCTGGGCCATCGGTCTCTCCATTCTTCTCATTTTTCTCACGCTGGTGATCCAATTCGGGAGCTTCGCCAATGCGGCGCTCGTGCTGGTCGCCATCCCCCTCGGTTTCATCGGAGTGATCACATCCTTGCTCGTCTTTCGAAGCACCTTGTCCCTGAACTCCGTACTGGGCGTGATTCTGCTGAACGGGATTGCGGTTGCAAACAGCATCATCCTCGTGGATTTCACCAAGAGGCTTTTTGATCAGGGAATGACGCCTGAGGCTGCGGCGGTCGAAGCGGTTCGCAGACGGCTGCGTCCGATCCTCATCACTTCCCTGACGACCATTCTGGGGATGCTCCCGATCGCTTTGGGCCTGGGGGATGGCGGAAAGATACTTCAGCCCCTGGGCATTGCCGTGAGTGGCGGGCTCTGGGTGTCGATGACCCTCACTCTTTTCGTCGTGCCTGCGCTTCAGGTCGCCTATCTGCGTCGGTTTGGAAAGCGAGAGGTTGCAGTCGCCGAGACTTTTTCAGCCGGGGCCCAGGCGGCGGGAGCTCCTCATTTTGAATTTCCTGAAGGCCTCATTCGAGATCATCTGACTTCCGAAGGGCGCACTCCCGAGCAGGTTCTTCAATGACATGGTTTTTGCTGGTGGTCACGATTCTGAGTCAGAGTGCGAAGGCTTTTGCGGGAGCCGGAGCCGCAGCGGACGCTTCCGTGGTGCCAGGGTTGAGCTTTGATCAGGCGATTGAACGAATTCTCTCTCGTAGTACGGGCATCGCCACTCAGCAGGCGAATCTCAAAGCCACGCAGGCGCGCAATCTTCCAGCGAGGCTCGCGTTTCTTCCGACGGTCACCCTCGACGCCCGACGAGTGACGACCGACAGAGCCAGACTGTATACCCTTCCTGGATATCAGGTCGAAGCGGTGGCCGGACTCAATCTCTTTCGCTTTGGTGCGGACGTTTCCGGTTGGAAGGCGGCAACGGCCGACGAGGAGACTCAGCAATCCCTGCTGAAGAATGAAATCCTCAAGACTGAAGATCAGGCGCTGCAGGCGATCGTGGGTTTTGTACGGACCCAGCTCGAACTGGCCGTTTACAGTCATTTCGTCGAACTCCAGCAGCAGATCGTGAAGATCGCGCGCGCACGTTACGACCGGGGTCTGCTGCCCCTTCAGGAAGTGGACCGAGTGGCGATTGATCTTGATAACGCCACCGCAAGGCTTGCGGATTCACAGACCCGCGCGGTCGTGGCCAGAAGTCAACTCGTGAACCTCCTCGGGGATGAAGCCGTGCGTGCCGAGTGGGATTGGAAGCGAAGGCTTCTCGCGGTGAAGACCATCGACACGGATCCTGCAAAATTGCTCGAGTCCAGACCCGACCTCCAGGCAGCCGGATTTCGAGTTCGTGGCGAAGATCAGCGTTACACTCGCGATGTTCAGACCGTCCTGCCGACTTTGGATGCGGACGTCAGGTATGGAAAATACGGCTCGACCGGATTCGGTGAAGGCGACTCGCCCCAGTGGACTGCAGGAATTGGAGTCACTTTTCCGGTCTTTGATCATCTGGAGAGGTATTCCCGGGCACGCGCGCAGTCATTCACGCGGGCCGCAGCCGAGCAGACTCTCGAACAGACTCGACGCGATGCGCTGGCCGAGTGGACGAGCGCAAAGCAGAGTTTTGGTGTGGCCGTTCAGTCTGCAGTGAGTCGGGATCGCACCTTGAAGCTTTCCGAAAACATCTACAGCGAAAATCTCAAGCGCTTTCAGTCCGCAAGGATCAATGCAAATGACCTGGCCATTGATCAGTCCCGTTTCTATGATGCGGAGATTCTCAACGTTCAGGGCTGGAGCGCCGCACACTTGGAATTCTCACGCTATTGCCACGCGATGGGCAAACGGGTAGAAGAGTGTCATGGCAATTGATACCGCTCTCCAGGTTCCTGCAAATTGAAGAACATCCTCGATGCTCTGGCCAGCGGTCGAACTGTCTCTGACCGGGAGTTTGACCTGTTTTATCCGAACGATTACCAAGGCCTTTCTGAATACCACTTCACCCCGGTTGAAGTTGCAAAGCGTGCGGCGGAACTTCTGACCGTGAATTCCGAAACTCGAATTCTGGATGTGGGCTCGGGATTGGGAAAGTTCTGCTTCGTCGGCGCTTTGACCAGTCAGGCACACTTCACGGGCGTTGAGCAGCGCGCGCATCTTGTGCGAATTTCAAAGCAGATCGCGCTTCAATACCGCGTCCCTCGAGTTGAGTATGTCGAGGGCGACGTTCGTGCACTGGACTGGACTCAGTTTCAGAGCTTTTACCTTTTCAATCCCTTCATCGAAAATCTTTATCCTTCGGAACAGAAGATTGATGAGACCGTTGAGTCAACTGAGCAACGCTACAAGGAACTGATTCGCTGGGTCCAGAAGCGACTGCACCTGATGCCGGTGGGCACTCGAGTCGCGACTTTTCACGGGTTCGGCGGAGACATGCCTCCGGGTTACGTCCTTCACGTGAAAGAAGAGTTTGGCAGCGATTTCCTTCGCCTTTGGATCAAAGATGCAGAAGTCCAGTAACGGCATGGCAAAGGATCCGGTTTGCGGAATGACGGTGGATCCGTCCGACGCCTACGACTGGGCCTACCACGACGAGACTTATCACTTCTGCAGCGAATCCTGTCTCGAAGAGTTCAAGAGTGATCCCGAAGCCATCCTGCATCCGGATCCTGCACTGAGCATCCTGAAGCCGGGTCTTGAGCACGCTGAATTCACCTGTCCGATGCATCCTGAAGTTCGGCAGATCGGGCCGGGCAGTTGTCCGATCTGCGGCATGGCGCTGGAGGCCGTCGAGTTCACGCTCGATGAAGGCCCGAATCCCGAGTTGATCGACATGAGTCGGAGACTCAGGTACGGGATTGCGCTGTCTCTGCCTCTTCTTGTCGTCACGATGTCCGAAATGATTCCGGGTGTGCATGTGGCCGGACTTTTCCGGGGACGTGGCTTCAACCTGCTGCAGTTCCTTCTCGCGACTCCAGCAGTCTTCTGGGTCGGCTGGCCAATTCTGGAGAGGGGTTACCAGTCCTTTCGGACTCGCCATCTCAACATGTTTTCCCTGATCGCGCTCGGCACCCTGGTGGCGTACTTCTTCAGTGCGCTTGCGACCCTCTTTCCGCACCTGTTCCCGCCATCCTTCAGAGATCCTCATACCGGAGAGATCGGCGTCTATTTCGAAGCGGCTGCGGTCATTGTCACGCTGGTCATCCTGGGTCAGGTACTTGAACTTCGCGCACGCGGTCAGACGAGTGGCGCGATCCGGGCATTGCTGGAGTTGGCTCCGAAAACCGCGCGGCGAGTGCGAGCGGACGGAACTGAAGAAGACGTGGATCTTTCTGAGATCAAAGTCGGAGACCGCGTACGGGTCAGACCCGGCGAGAAGATTCCGGTGGATGGAGAAATCCTCGAAGGCGCAAGCTCAGTGGATGAATCGATGATCACCGGCGAATCCATCGCGATCGAGAAAGTCGTCGGCTCAGCGGTCACCGCCGGTTCCCTCAACATCAATGGTTCCTTCATCCTGCTGGCACGCAAAGTCGGCTCTGACACTCTTCTCTCTCAGATCGTGAAGATGGTGAGCGAGGCGCAGCGCACGCGTGCGCCGATTCAGAAGTTGGCGGATCAGGTCGCGGGTTATTTCGTGCCCGCGGTGATTGCGGTTGCGGTCATCACGGCCGCGGTCTGGATGATCTGGGGTCCGCAGCCCTCGTTGGCTTACGCTCTCGTCAATGCCGTTGCAGTCCTCATCATCGCCTGCCCCTGCGCGCTTGGACTTGCCACACCGATGTCCATCATGGTCGGTACCGGGGTGGGAGCACATCACGGCATTCTCATCCGAAATGCTGAAGCTCTCGAAGCCCTCGAAAAAGTGAATACTCTGGTCATCGACAAGACCGGGACCTTGACTGAAGGAAAACCTCGCCTGATTGCGGTTCACGTGGCCGAAGGGTTCACGGAGGCACAGGTTCTGACGGCAGCACTTGCCCTTGAAAAAGGCAGTGAACATCCGCTCGCTCAGGCGATCGTCGAGGGCGCGGAAGCTCGCGGGCATTCAGCATCACCTGTGCAAAACTTCGAATCCATCGCGGGAAAGGGGATCAAGGGTCGCCAGAACGGACAGATCATTCTCCTGGGGAACACCCAGTTGATGACAGATGAGAAGATCCTGATCGACAACTCCGCAGGACTGAGTTCGACAGCGGATCATCTTCGAAAGTCGGGCCAGACCGTGGTCTTCGTCGCGATTGACGGAAATATTTCCGGTGTCCTGGGTGTGGCGGATTCAATCAAGGTCACTTCGCGCGAGGCCATCCAGCTCCTCCGCGAAGACGGTCTGGAGATCATCATGTTGACCGGCGACAATCGCACCACAGCGGAAGCGATCGCCACGCAACTCGGCATCACTGAAATCGAAGCGGACGTTCTGCCCGCGCAGAAAAGTGAAGTGATCAAAAGACTTCAATCCCAGGGAAAGATCGTGGCCATGGCAGGGGACGGAGTGAATGATGCGCCCGCATTGGCGCAAGCTCACGTCGGAATCGCCATGGGGCAGGGTACGGATGTCGCGATCCAGAGTGCAGGGCTGACCCTGATCTCGGGAGATCTCCGGGGAATCCTGAAGGCTCGCCACCTGAGCCGCGGCACGATGAAGAACATCCGGCAGAACCTGTTCTTCGCATTTTTCTACAATCTCGCGGGCGTTCCGATCGCTGCCGGAATTCTCTACCCGTTTTTTGGACTCCTGCTCAGTCCGATGATCGCAAGCGCGGCCATGAGCTTGAGTTCAGTGTCCGTGATAGGAAATGCGCTCAGGCTTCGAAGAGTGAAGCTCTGAGCGTTCGCGAATGTGTCGGTTCTGGCTCAGTGGCGAGCCCCAGCCTGGTGATAACGGACTCCCTGGCCCTCACGGACCGAGCTTCCGAGATGCAGTTCAATGCTCAGGTCGGTACGCGAAGTGATTTCCACCAGATCATCAAGGATTTCGGTATCCACGATCGTCTGGTTAGCCAGGTCCAAAGATCGGCGGGAGCTCCAGAGAGTGTATTCGAGAACGTAATCCTTCGCGATGAGCAGCACTGCCGCTTTCGGCGAAAACTCGGTCACGTGTTCGATGTGATCTCGGATGCTGCTCAGGTATTTAGCGTCCGAAAAACGACCGCTTCTGGAGTAGACCTTGAATTGACTGATGCCCTGGTTCCAGTCGACGTCCCTTCCGACGAGGTCATAGGCCGCTTCAAGCTTCACCGTACCCCGATAGAGTTCCGGAACCAGGCTCCCGCTTCCGTCCTTCTGAAAGATCTCAAAATGGAGATCTCCGTAAGCTTGACCGGGCGCAGTGGCGCGGTAGGCTTGATAGGCTTCTTCGCTCTTGTAAGTGAGTAATGCGACTTCCGATGGAAAATGACCCAGCTGCGTGAGCGCTTTGCCGAAAAGTACGGGCTGGTAGGATTTGATTCCGACTGAGGTCCTGAACAGGTCCCCGGTCGCGGGCAAAAGCTTTTCATTCAGACCCTTTTCGAATTGAGAGCTCGTGAGGTCTGGCCTCTGCACGCCTCTCCAGAAGCGGTAATACTGCGCGTGCGCCGGCGCCGCCCCAAGATTGATCGCACCCACGGCGACCAGAACCATCCCAGCCCAACTCCCCATCCACTTGCCACTGATCTTTTTCATGAAACGGTACTCCTTGTTCATGGGCGGAATCTGCCATGCACTTGAATATTCATCCAATAGAATGCTATGATATAAGCAATTCAAATTATGAATATCGACAGAACCTCCAAAGACCTGAATCTCCTTCGCATTTTTCTCGTGATCTCCGAGGAATTGAACCTGTCCCGCGCTTCTGAACGCCTGGGTCTCAGTCAACCGGCCCTCAGTCACGCTCTCCAGCGCCTCCGCGACGAGTTTGATGACCCTTTGTTCGTCCGGGCCTCCCGGGGTCTCACGCCCACCGCTCGCGTTCCGGAACTTCTCCCGAAAATTCGCGAGCTCCTGACTTTGAGTGAATCCCTTTACGAGCGCGTGGATGGCAGAAGTTTCCTGAATCTTCAGCGCTCGTTCACTCTGGGATCCACCAACTATTTTGAAATTCGCGTGATCGATTCAATGCTCACGCGACTCGCGGCTGAGGCGCCGGGAGTTTCCCTGGAGACTCGCTCACTCCAGGGAGAATTTCCCAAGGAAGATCTTGAGCGAGGGGTGCTCGATGTCGCGGTCGCCGCCTACTTTTCTGACGTTCCCGAAAGTTTCCGGATCCGCCATCTGGGACGGGACCCTTTTGTCTGCCTGGCCCGCAGGGGACACCCCTACCTGAAATCCAGGCGGACTCTGAAAGACTATCTTGAAGCTCGACACATCAAGATCAATATTCCACCGGGTGCCTTGAGCCACATCGATCGCCACCTTCAGGAGAAGGGACAGAAGCGCACGATCGTGAGTCATCTGGGAAATTTCCTGAGCGCCCCTCAGGTTCTGGCGTCCAATGACGTGTTGCTGACCTGTCCGGAAAGTCTGGCGAAAAGCTACGCACGCATGTTTCCCCTCGTGGTTCATGAGTTGCCCGTGAAGCTCTCTCCGATCGAGATCAGAATGATCTGGCATGAACGCAATCACCGGGACCCGTTTCAGAAGTGGATGAGAGACCTGATCGCGGATGCGGCCAAGGGATAGATTCGGTCAGTCCAGAGTTGAACTCTCTGCCCGCCTTGACTTCCAAAACGTGGTGGGGTTTCATCACTTCTCGATGCCCGACTCTTCATTTCCCGCCTTTCACACAAGATCTTTCCAGGAACATGGGCTCTGGATTTTCTACAGCGTGCTCTCGGGTCTGCTTGCCGGTCTGGCGGCCACCGTGTTTCTGGTCCTTCTCAAACACGCGACCGAGTTCAGGATGGAGCACTCGGGATTGATCTGGCTGCTTCCGGCGGCTGGCTTTGCGATCGGCTGGACCTATCACCACTCCGGAAAATCCTCTGCGGCAGGAACCCATCTGATTCTGGATGAAATCCATGATCCGCAGAATGTCGTTCCTCTGCGCATGGCTCCTCTCATTCTGGCCTCCACGCTCCTGACCCACCTCGTGGGCGGGTCGACCGGGCGCGAAGGAACCGCCGTTCAGATGGGCGCTTCACTTTCAGATCAACTTTCGAAGGTATTTCCCATCCGTCCGGAAGAGAGACGCATTCTGCTGGTCGCGGGGGCGGGAGCGAGCTTCGGGGCAGCGATCGGTGCTCCCATTGCCGGTGTCCTGTTCGGGATGGAAGTGATTCATGCAGGTCGACTCAGGCCTTTCGCCGTGATTGAGTGCATGATCGCTTCGGCGGTTGCCTATGAAGTCACGAGGCTCCTGCATGCCCCTCACTCGATTTTTTCCCAGTACAGCGGCTCCTGGTTCGAACTCCGATCCTTTCTGATCATTCTTGGATGTGGCGCGGTCTTCGGAATCCTGGCACGAACTTTCATGGCAGTGACTCACCTTGTGGAACGACTGCAGGTGAAATGGGTTCAGTATCCTCCGCTGCGACCGTTCTATGCCGGAGTACTGCTCGCAGCTCTCTTCAAACTCGGAGGGCTGGAACGGTACAGTGGTCTCGGGCTCGGGGTGATTCAGAATTCCTTCAGTGTGGAGTCTCCTGCATTGGATCCAGTTCTCAAACTTCTGCTCACTGCCCTGACGATCGGTTCCGGATTCAAGGGGGGAGAATTCATTCCACTCGTGTTCATGGGAGCAACCCTGGGGAGCGCACTTTCTCACTTCGATCCAGGTTCACTCCCGCTTCTCACTTCTGTAGGCTTCGCCGCGGTCTTCGGGGCGGCTGCCGGAGCCCCGCTCACGTGCGCAGTGATGGCGATGGAACTGTTCGGCTGGAAAGTCGCTGTCTACGCCGTCGCCGGATGCTTCATCGGGAATCTGTTTTCTGGAAGTCAGACGATCTATCGAAGTCAGTCCGAAGTCACATCCAGCAGACGGTAACCGATCCCTGGTTCCGTGACGATGAGATCCGCAGCTCCCGGTACCGCAAGCTTCTTGCGCAGGTAGCCCACATAGACCCTCAGATACTGAGTGTGCTCCACTGAATTCGGGCCCCAGACTTCCTTGAGCAGGGTTCGGTGGGTGACCACCTTCCCTGAGTTTTTGAGTAAAATCCTGAGGATGTCAAATTCAGTGGCCGTCAGTTTGATGGGCCGCTTGTCCAGAAATACCCGGTGGCCGTCGAGGTCAATTTCGATGCGTCCATGGGTGATTCGAGTATCATCTTTGGATGCCGAGTGCCGCAGCGCGACTCGAATGCGAGCCAGGAGTTCAGGGACGCTGAATGGCTTGGTGAGATAATCGTCCGCGCCACTGTCCAGGGCTTCGACCTTGTCCTGATCAGACCCGCTCGCAGTCAGGACGATCACGGACACTTTGGACCAGGACCGTATTTTTTCCAAAACAGCGAGACCCGACATATCGGGTAGACCGAGATCCAGGATGACCACTTCAGGTCTGAAGTCGACTGCCGCCTGAAGCCCAGCCGTTGCTGTGGGTTCAGCTCTCACGGCATACTGATGCGCCTTGAGAGTGGAGACCAGAAAATCGCTCACGGACTTTTCATCTTCGATCACGAGGACTCGAGTTCCGCCAAGGGCCCGGGTATCAGACATTCGAAGTCTTCGCTTCCGGAGGCAAGGTCCTTGCCGGGATCAGCATCGAGAAAATCGCTCCTGAACGTTCGCGCCGATTTGTGACGAAGAGATGTCCGCCATGAGCTTCGAGGATCGCTTTGGCGATGGAGAGCCCGAGTCCAAGTCCCTTTTTCTGCTGATTGCCTCGAAAAAACCGTTCAAACAGTCTCGGAATCAGGTCTTCAGGGATTCCAGGCCCCTCGTCGATGACCTGGACTTCCGCATATTCCTGATTTCGGAGGGACTTCAGGACGATTTTGCTTCCGTCTGGGGAGTAATTTTCGGCATTTCCCACCAGGTTGGTGAGAACGTGATCCAACAACTTTTCATCGCCCTGGACGAACATCTCCTCCGAGAAATCGAGTTCAATCGGATGTGTTTCGGGGTGCATGCCAGATCGGCCGGACCAGCCCCGAAGAAAATCGTTGATCTCGAAGTAATTTTTTTCAATCTGAAAAATGCCACTGGAGAGTCGGGACATGTCGAGCAGGTTTTCAACCGTTCGATTGAGTCGCTCGGCGCTCTCAGCCAGATTTCTCACCAGATCGGTTCTGGATGCCTCGTCAGTGATCAGGGCAGGATCCTGGAAGGCTGATGCGATTCCCAGGATGGAGGTCAAAGGTGTGCGCAATTCATGAGAGACGGAATTCAAAAGCGTCTGATGCATCTTTTCAGATTGCTCCAGAAGCTGTGCCCGTCGGGATGATATTTCCAGACTTTCGCGTTGGAGCGCAGTGGCAAGATTGCCTGCAACGGTTTCCAGAAGATTCTCCTGATCAAGCGGCAGCAATTTCGTGGGATAAACGACAAGAACACCGACTTTTCGGGTGTGGCCTGTCAAAGGGAAGCACAGGCAGGGAGAAGAAAAGAGGGTGTCCGTCCCTTTGCCCGCTTTTTTCTGATGCTCCAGAGTCCAGCGCGCAACAGCGAGTGATTTTTCATCCCCAGGGGCGTTCAAGGCATTGAGGACCTGAAGGGGCAGAGAACTCTCCCCCGTACAACCATAAACCAGGGACGGGAAGCCGAAAATTCGTTGAATGGTCTGGGTTGCATGTCCCGCGATTGATTCCGTCCCGGAAACCGCGGCAAGTTTTTTTTCAAATTCGTAGAGTACGCTTGCTCTGTATTCTCTCTGAATGAGGTCCTGTTCCTGCTTTCTGATCCGCTGGGCTAAAAAACCGGCGACTGATGCCACGCAGAAGTAGACCAGAATCATCATGACATCCTGAAACTCATGAATTTCAAGCGTAAATTGCGGTGGAATGAAACAGAAGTCCCAGATCAGGGCGCTGAGGGCGGCGACCAGCAGCGTAGGACCCAGTCCGGCGAGCACCGCCACGGGGAGCACGGAAAGCAGAAACACGAATCCCAGTGCTCTGTAGCCTGCGTAGGGAAGCAGGAGATAATTGATCAGTCCCACGACAGCGCTGTAAATGGCGGTCTTGAGGTAGGTGTTCACTGATGAAGTGAACTTGGGTTTCCTGAACCTGAAACCCACGATCTTCGGGCGCCTGCGCTGACGAATGAGGTGAATGTCGATTTCACTCGTTTCATTCACCAGTTGATCCAGAAGATTGCCGCCGGCGAGCAGATCCTTCAGGAGTCGTCGGTCCGGTCGCCCCATGACGATCTGGGTGACGTTTTTTTCACGGGCGACCGTCATCAAGGCGTTCGTGATCGAAGTGTCTCTGCGTGTGATGACTTCGGCGCCGAGTTCCCGTGCGGTATTGAGGTTCTTTTTCAGGGTGGCTTCGTCATCCGCTCCGAGGACCTGCCCATTGTCCACATGAAGAGCCACCCAGGGAGCTTCAAGATTATATGCCATTCGGCGGGTGGCGCGAATCAGCCTTGCCGAGAACGGACTTTGGGAGATCGCGACCATCAGGCGTTCATTGGTGTTCCAGGGCCCGGCGATCCCTTTCAACGTCATCTGATCGCGAAGTTTGTCGTCGACGACTTCAGCGGTGAATCGCAGCGCCAGTTCCCGAAGCGCGATGAGCGCTTCTTCCTTGAAAAAATTCTGCGCGGCACGCTCGGCACGATCACCGAGGTAGACTTTTCCTTCCCGAAGCCTTTTCAAAAGCTGTTCAGGGGAAATATCTACGATTTCAATTTCGTTTGCCCGCTCCAGAAATCCATCCGGAACGGATTCGCGCACGGGCACGCCCGTGATCTGGTAAACCAGATCCACCCGGCTCTCAATGTGCTGGACGTTGACTGTGGAATAGACGTCGATGCCGGCGTGCAGAAGTTCTTCGATATCCTGATACCGCTTCGGATGGCGGGAGCCGGGAGAATTGGTATGAGCGAGTTCATCGACCAAAATCAGTTCAGGCCTGCGCTCGAGGGCACTGTCGAGATCGAACTCTTCGATCTCCGTTCCTTTGTAGTCGGTCCGTTTTCTTGGCAGGAGCTCGAGACCCTGAAGAAGCGCCTGGGTTTCCTGACGTTGATGAGTCTCCACGAGTCCGACCAGGACCCGCGTGCCATTGGCACTTCGTTCCTGCGCAGCTTTCAGCATCGCGAAGGTCTTGCCGACTCCAGGACACATGCCGAAGAAGATCTTGAGTCTTCCGCGTGCGGACGCCTGATCAGACTTGGTGATCTGTCGAAGCAATTCATCCGGATTGGGTCGAAAATCGGGCATCGTGATCTGAGCCTATCTCTTTCCTGAAGAAGCCTCCAGAAGATCCAGATTCAACTTCAGCACGTTCACTCTTGGCTCGCCCAGAAACCCGAAAGTACGCTGTTCAGTGTGGCGGGAGATCAATGTTCTCAGACCCGACTCGTCAAGGCCCGACTCCCGGGCAATTCTGGGCCGCTGGCTCAGTGCCGCTTCTGGACTGATGTGTGGATCAAGTCCGCTCGCTGAAGTGAAAAGCAGGTCCAGCACGGCACCTGCCGCCTGCCGCTCCTGGACCGCCTTGAGCAGATCCGCACTCGTCGGAGCAAAATTGGATCCTCCAGAGGGCATCGGGTTGTAGGCGATCGCGGACGGTCTCGAGTGAAAGAGTTCAGGCTCCTTGAATTCCTGCCCGATGAGTTCTGATCCCACCGCTTTTCCGTTTCTATGGAGCAGGGATCCCTCCGCTTTTTCTTTGAAAAAGGATTGAGCGAATCCGCTCACGGTCAGGGGATAGACCCCTCCGGTCAGAAGCGTCAGGGCCAGAAAAATTCTCAATGCGGGAAAAAATTCGGAAATCATACCAAACCTGCTTTCGTGATCAAGAGGTCAATCAGCTTGATGCCGATGAAAGGTGCGGCAAGGCCCCCCACACCATAGATGAGGAGATTTCGTCTGAGAAGGATCTCGGAACCCAGCGCTCTGTATTTGACTCCCCTCAACGCCAGGGGGACGAGGGCGATGATCACAAGCGCATTGAAGATCACGGCACTCAGGATCGCGCTCTCTGGACTTCCCAGGCCCATGACGTTCAGTCTGGACAGAGGCCCGTGAAGTCCGCCGCCCGCATAGAGCGCGCCAAAAAGCGCCGGCAGAATCGCGAAGTATTTTGCCACGTCGTTGGACACGCTGAAGGTGGTGAGTGCACCGCGGGTCATGAGCAGCTGCTTTCCGGTTTCAACGATATCGATCAGTTTCGTCGGGTTGCTGTCGAGGTCCACCATGTTTCCCGCTTCCCGAGCCGCTTGAGTTCCACTGTTCATCGCCACTCCAACGTCTGCCTGTGCAAGGGCAGGAGCGTCGTTGGTGCCATCCCCGGTCATCGCGACCAGATGACCGCCTTCCTGTTCATCGCGGATTCGTTTCAATTTCATTTCAGGAGTCGCTTCGGCCATGAAGTCATCCACTCCCGCTTCAGCGGCGATCGCAGCTGCCGTGAGAGGGTTGTCTCCAGTGATCATGACTGTCCTGATACCCATGCGTCTGAGTTCGGCGAAACGTTCCTTGATTCCGCCTTTGACGACGTCCTTCAGCTGGACGCAGCCCAGAAGGCGAGCGCCTTCGGCCACCATGAGAGGGGTGCCACCACTCATGGCGATTTCGTCCACGATCTTCTTGAGCTCTGGAGAGGTCTTTCCGCCAAGATTCGTCACGTATTTGATGACGGCATCAGATGCGCCCTTTCTGATCTCATGGACACTGCCCTGATCGGAGATATTCACTCCACTCATCCGAGTCTGAGCGGTGAAAGGCACAAATTCAATTTGTGAGGGATGAAATTTTTCTCCTCTCAGTTGAAATTGCTCCTTGGCGAGCACCACGATGGATCGGCCTTCGGGAGTGCCGTCACTCAAAGAAGCCAGCTGAGCCTTCTCGGCGAGTTCCACTTCATTCACGCCCGGAGCCGGATAGAATCGGGTGGCCATGCGATTTCCAAAGGTGATGGTTCCAGTCTTGTCCAGGAGCAGAACATCGATGTCCCCGGCCGCCTCGACGGCCTTGCCGCTCAGGGCAATGACGTTCTTGCGAATGAGACGGTCCATTCCGCTGATTCCGATCGCGCTGAGAAGTCCGCCGATGGTTGTCGGGATCAGGCACACCAGAAGTGAGACCAGTACCGGGATCGTGATCACGGACGAAAGATCCTGTCCCGCGAGAGCGCCTGAGTAAGTCGCAAAAACCTTGAGTGTCACGACGGCAAGAAGAAAGATCAGCGTCAGACCCGCAAGCAGCAGGCTGAGAGCGATCTCATTGGGAGTCTTCTGCCGTTTGGCGCCTTCGACCAGTGCGATCATCCGGTCAATGAAGGTCCCCCCTTGTTCTGCCGTGATGCGCACGATGATCCGGTCACTGATCACCCGTGTTCCTCCCGTCACCGCACTCCGGTCACCGCCGGCTTCTCTCACGACGGGCGCCGATTCTCCGGTGATCGCGGACTCGTCAACCGTGGCAATGCCCTCGATGACTTCTCCATCGCTCGGCACGACGTCGCCTGCTTCGCAGATCACCTGGTCTCCCAGCTTCAGCTCACTCGCATTGATTCTGGACTCGGTCTTGCCAGTCCATTTGCGCGCCACCGTTGAGGTTCGAGTCTTCTTCAGGCTCTCCGCCTGCGCTTTTCCGCGTCCTTCGGCGATCGCTTCCGAGAAGTTGGCGAAAAAAACCGTGAACCAGAGCCAGATCGCGATCTGGATATTGAAGCGGTCGGCTTTCGAGAAGATGACGAGAAAGGTGCAGAGAAGCGCTCCGAGCTCCGTGATGAACATGACCGGGTTCTTGACCATGATCCGAGGATCAAACTTGATGAATGAATCCTTGATCGCCGTGAAGACGACCTCTCTTGAAAACAGGGCAGTGTCTTTTGATTCGTTCATATGATTTCCTTAAAATACCTTTCCTGCGTTCATCAACAAATGCTCGATTCCGGGTCCAAGGATGAGAGCTGGAAAGAAGGTCAGACCACCGACGATGAGAATCACCCCGATCAAAAGCGCCGCAAAAGTGACGCTGTTGGTGTTGAATGTTCCCGCCGTGGGCGGTGCATGGCGTTTGCTGGCGAAGTTCCCGGCGATCGCGAGGACGGCCAGAATCACTCCGTACCTCCCGATCAACATGGCGAGCCCCAGCGCGACATCATAAAAGGGGGAATTCGCCGTGAGTCCGGCGAACGCGGAGCCGTTGTTGTTCGCCGCAGAAGTGAAGGCGTACAGCATTTCGGAGAACGCGTGCGGGCCTTTTGCGGAGAGGCCCGCCAGTCCCTGAGGGAGGGAGATCGCGAGAGCGGTACCCAGGAGAACACAGGCGCTGGGGAGGAGAATGGCGATGACTGACATTTGGATGTCACGCGCCTCAATCTTCTTGCCAAGGTATTCTGGAGTTCTGCCCACCATGAGTCCCGCGAGAAAAACCGTGAGAAAGACGAAGATCAGAATTCCGTAGAGACCGGATCCCACGCCTCCAAAGATGATTTCTCCCAGCATCATGTTGAGCATGGCCACACCCCCAGCGAGTGGAGTGAGGGAGGAGTGCATCGCATTGATTGATCCGCTTGATGCTGCCGTGGTGAAAGTCGACCAGAGGATGCTTCCAGTCACACCGATTCGCGTTTCCTTGCCTTCGAGCGAGATCAGTCCGCCGAGTGAGGCATTGGGCTGGTATTCCGACCAGAGCGACAACCCAAGTCCCGCCACGATCAGAGCCATCATCACTCCAAAGATGATCCGACCCTGCTTGAGGTTTCCCACCATGCGTCCGTACAGAAACGCGAAGCCTGCGGGGATCAGCAGAATCGAGAGAAGTTCAAGCCAGTTGGAGAACGGCGTGGGATTCTCAAAAGGGTGAGCGCTGTTCGCATTGAAGAAGCCACCTCCATTGGTTCCAAGCTGTTTGATCGCTTCCTGCGAGGCCACGGGGCCAAGAGGGATGACCTGTTCAACTCCCGAAAGCGTGACGACGTGGTGAGCGGGCGAGAGGCTCTGAACGACACCCGTGCTGACCAGCACCCCAGCCAGGAGAAGTGAAAGAGGGAGAAGGATGTAGACCGTGCTCCTCACCAGATCCTGCCAGAAGTTGCCGATGGTCTTTTCGTTCCTCCGCGCGAGCCCGCGGCAGAGAGCCACCGCCACAGCCATGCCTGTTGCAGCGCTCAGAAAGTTCTGCACGGCGAGTCCAAAAAGCTGGACGAAATTGCTGAGGCTGGTTTCACCGCTGTAGGATTGCCAGTTCGTGTTCGTGACAAAGCTGATGGCCGTGTTCAAGGCCAGGTGCCACGAGACGTCCGGCAGCTTCTGGGGATTCAGAGGCAGGTGGGACTGCAACAGCTGCATCAGAAAAACGATGATCAGACCCAGTGCATTGAACATGAGCAGAGCACGGGCATAGCGCTTCCAGTCCATTTCCTCGTCGTAGGCTTTTCCGACGGTTCTGGCACTCAGTTTTTCGAGCCAACCCAGAGGCAGAGAAGCGAGGTGGCGCTTGCCTTCGTAGACCTGACTGAAAAATGCCCCGAGCAGCGGTGCGCAGATCGCGAGAGTCAGCAGGGACATCAGTACTTGAATCACATCAGCGGTATTCATGGTGTATCCTCAAAACTTTTCTGGATTGAACAGGACATAAACGAGGTAGATTCCGACGAAAGCAGACAGTATTCCGGCGAGTGCAAACATGAACGTCATCCTCTTTTAAAAAGTCAGCCCGAGGGAACTGACCAGCGTGGTTTCATTTTTTCCAGCCCCTGATGGTCGAGTCAGGTAGACTTCACGATCCGCGACGAGTGTTCTTGCCTCACTTCTCCAGACGAGCTGAGGTGTGAGAGCGCGGTCATATCCCAGCGAAGCGCCCCAGACCCGAAAGGGAATCTGAGTCGGCGTGGCCACGATCACATTCTTCGGGTCGGAGTAACGTTCGGCGCGAAGCACGATTGCGCCTGTTTCAGAAATCTGATGGCGTGAGATGAGAACCACACCGTACCACCGGGCACTTCCCCCCGCTGGGGAGGTATCTTGAAAGCCAAGATCGGCCTGAGCGCTCAAAACCCAGTGAGGATCGATCGCATTTTTAAGAATCAGGTCATGAAAGTGCCGAAATCCCTGCTCCTTTCCGAGGAAAGTGTTGTAGATCACGGACAGTTCGGGCGTCGCCTGAAAGGCGAGCTGAGTTCCAAGGGCTTTATTCGGGTTGGTTTCCGAAATGTTCTGCCACCCATTGAGAAGGAGTATCTGTCCCGAAAATCTGGAGCCGAATTGATGGGTCACTCGCGCCCCGGACTGGTAGTAAGGAGTGAAATCGGACACCAGCGAGCGAGTGTAAGTGGCGTTGTCGCGGGAAATGAAGCTCTCCAGACCGATATGCGAGAACATGATCCCGGCGTCGATCCAGGTGCCCTCCGAAATTCGATAACCGGCAAAAGCTTCCTGAATATTTCTCGAGAGTGAGGGCCCGCTGTTCACTCCCACCGTGGGTTCGCCTGAGTAATTGGACTGAACTGAAGTTCCCGCCTGCAGTGCGAGGCGCCCATGATAACGGTCCGCATCGATTTTTGCATCGATGAACGCGAGATTCAGATTGAATTCGTTGTGCCGAACCGCTTGCGTGGTGTACTGCCTGTCAAGAGTCGGAGGCTTTGCAGTCGAATAGGCCCAGTAAGTGTCGACGAATGCGCTGACAACCGGTTTCGCGTGAGTCGCCTCTTCAGCGTTCGCAAGAGGCGCCATCAACAGCGATGTAGCGAGAAGTAACCTGATCATGTGGACTCCGGAGCGAAAAGATTGTTTTTCAGTCTGCATTTTTCCGAACCTTTCAATTTTGCGAAATGGTCTTCGTCTTCGGCTCTGCAAGACGGAGCCTTCTCCAGCGTCTCCTGGCTGGGTTCGACAGGTCTTTCAATTTTTTCACAGGGAGAACGGCAGGCTTCTGCGGCCTGGACTGGTGACGAAAAAATCCCTGACCCCAATATGGCCACAAGCAGCAGGGGTGATGAGCCAAGAAGGGTGAATTTCCAGCGATAGACACATGCTTCAGAACAATCGGATTTCGACATTCCACAATCCTGCGCCTCTAGACGTAAGAAATTCGTAAGAATTGGAAGCTGGCGAGTTTGCTGGCCTAATGCCGCGCGCCCCGGGCGGGGTGCAAGAACCCATGCCCGTTTTACCGCGCCAAGCCAGAGCATTTTCAGGGTGCATTCAAATAGTTCTGTTGAATCAAAAACGAAGTGATAACTTTTCTCCCGTATCGAACCTCAATCCTTGAAGTTCATTTCTCCAGGAGAAGCTGCATGTTCAAATTCCTCATCCCTCTGTTTCTGCTGACGTCAGTCATGGTCATGGCTTCTGAAGTTCCGGCAGACGCTGTTGTCGAAAGGCTCGATTTTTCCAGTAAAAAGACCTGCAGATTTTCAGACGTCAAGGCTTGGAGCAGTCTCGGGACCCGTTGGGCAGAGGGCTTCGATGCATCAGGATCGCTTTTGGCCATCTACGATCTTTCCTATCCCTCTCTGCTGGACCGCGTGGTGCTCGGCAGAATCGGTGGCAAAGCCGTACAGCCTGCCGCACTGGCCCAGATGATCGAGGAGTCCCGAGCCGACGTGCTCGAGAACGAACAGGAAAAGCAGGAAACGGATCAGCTCCTCTCGGCTCTCTCCGACAAGACCACCGCCCTCGATCTGGATACGCTGCCGAGTGGATGGTGGCAGACCCTGCCCTGGACCACTCCCGCATTCGGTTTTGCGAACGAAGCACCTGCATCCTTCACGCTGGATGACATTGATCTTGAGAGCGTTGTGAAAGACACCCACCAGTACCGCAAGGACATGAAAAAGGCTGAGGCGAAGATCTCCGCTATTGAGGAAGAGGATTTCAAAGTCAAAGAACTGCTGAAAAATCTGAAGTTCGCCAGAAACCCGGATGGCAGCTACGAGATGACTTTCGAAGGGATGAATTTCGCTTCGAGACCAAGAAAGATCGCCGGTATCGCCTGCATGAAAGATGGTCAACGCACTGGCCTGGCCTGGCAGGCGCTTCATCAGGTGTTTGAATCTGCAATCAACAGCGTACTGAGTCCGACAGTCGCCGGAATTTTTGCGACGGCAATGAACCGGTTCAACCACTACCAGGATCTGAAACGTCACTCGCACGAAGAGATGCTGATGGAAGCTCTGATTGCGGCGGAAAATGGGGAGATTGGCTCACCGGTCGCCCACCTTTCCGCGGATGACCGCCTGACCGCCGCCGCTTCAGTCCTGCTGACTGAAGGCCAAGGAGTGGGACTATTGAAATGGATCTTCAAACGTCCTAAAAAAGAGTGGAAGCGTCTGCTCAAGGCTGAAGTCACTTATGCCGCCCACTCCTCGCAGTGGATGGCGGAGCATCAGCGTACCTTCACCGAATTGAATCCGCGCTTCGCTCTCGAAACGACCGCTCAGAAGTCGGAAGCTCTTCTCATGCTTTCACGAAGGAACTCCCTGAGACGCGGACCCTGGATCGCGGTTGATTACTCAAAGCCCGAAGCCATCCGCCGTTCTCGCCTCATCAAGGAGATTGAGATCGTCGCTGTGGATTTCGCCAGCCGTTTCATCGTGCCTTACGGGACAGTGCTTCGTGCGGTGAACAAACGCATCATTGAGAAACCCATGACTGACGCAAAGATCTGGGAAGCGCGCCTCAGCAGTCACCTCGAAAATTCATCCGTGATTCCTGCGGACTTCAATCGCTGGGAATCTGAACTGAAAACTCTGAGTGAACAGAGAGTCAATCCGCTGGAACTCTCGAGATCAGCCAGCGTGAAACTCGTTTCCGACCGCAAAGCCGCGCTGAACATTCCGTAGTCGCCTCCGTTCCTGAAAATAGCTGATAGTCGAAGCTTTACACGGATCTGAATGATGCAACCGGAACGACGTCAGTTCCGGGATCGGCGAAGCCACTTACATGGGAAACATTGAAGTGTTCATGAAAGCACCCGACTCGATCGAAAAACCCGCGCTCATTCGCGCCCACGTTGGGTCCAGTTCACCTCTCGGAATCCCTGATACCTTGCTTCTGGCTCAAGTGAACCGGACACAAAAAGGCCAGAGACTGGAGGGACTGCGAGTGCTCTTACCGCAGCACCTTCCTGAAATTTCTTACGAGAAAATGACCGATTCGGCTTATGTGATGCGCATTGGACAGGCCGGCCATCATGGAACCATCGACGTTGAAAGTGACGGGATTCAGGGAGCGAAGTTCACTGTGGATCTTCCTCTTTTTATTGAAGAGTGAGCGACGAAAGAGCCCTCTGAATCACTGCAACCAGGTCCGCAGCCTTGACCGGCTTCGAGACATAATCCGACATTCCAGCCTCCAGGCACCGATCACGGTCGCCGGACATGGCATTTGCGGTCATCGCGATGATGGGGATATCGCGAGCTTCCAGGGTCTGGCTCGCTCGGATCATGCGTGTGGCCTGGTAGCCATCCATCTCGGGCATCTGACAATCCATCAGGATCAGATCGTAAGGTGCGACTCTCAGGGCGTCCATGACCTCAAGCCCATTCGCGACCGCATCCACACGGTATCCCGCTCTTTCAAGCATGCGAATCGCGATCTTCTGATTGACCATGTTGTCTTCCGCCAGAAGAATGCGGACCGGTCGGTCGTCTTCTTCACGTCGTGTGGACACCAACTCCGGTGTGAGAACGGAGTTGATCTCATTCACGGGTTGCAGAGTCAGAGTGAACCAGAAAGTGGAACCTTCATTGATTTTGCTTCTGACGCCAATCTCTCCACCCATCAGTTCGGTCAGCTGCTTCGAAATGGAAAGGCCCAGCCCCGTGCCCCCAAAACGCCTGGAGGTTGATCCGTCCGCCTGGCTGAAGGCCTGAAACATCCGAGAGAGCGCTTCCTGCGGGATTCCGATCCCGGTATCGCTGATTTCAAATCTCAGCTTGACCAGTCCGGGAGCCAGGAGTTCCTGATTCGCTTCGATGATCACGTGTCCCTGCGCGGTGAATTTGATGGCGTTGTTCACGAGGTTCGTCAGAATCTGACCAATGCGTGTGGGATCGCCCTTGAAATGAGTGAACTTCTGATCCGCCGAGGTGGCTTTGAGAAGCTTCAGTCCCTTTCGGCGCGCACTGAAAGACAGATTTCTTTCGATGTTCTGGAGGAGCTCCTCCAGGTTGAACTCCACCACCTCGATGTCCAGCTTCCCGGCCTCGATCTTTGAAAAGTCCAGAATGTCGTTGATCACCGTGAGAAGGCTGTCCGCGGAGCTGCGAATGGTCTCGGCATATTCCTTCTGCTCGTCGGTCAGCTTCGTGTCGAGCAGTAGGCCCGTCATTCCTACTACCCCATTGATGGGAGTCCGGACTTCATGTGACATATTGGCGAGAAATTCAGATTTCGCCTGAGTGGCCTTGTCGGCGAGGTCCCGGGCCTTGATCAGATCTTCTTCGTTCTTCTTCTGAGCCGTGATGTCGGAGAGAATGGCCAGGATCCCGTACGTATGATTTTCTGCATCGAGCAGGGGAACGGCAGAAATGTTGACGATGATCTCGGTTCGGTCTTTTTTCAACCGGCGTGCTTCCTCGCCGATGATTTTTTCACCCTGAAACAATCGTTTAAGCAATTCTGCGCTGGCCGACTGACTTTCGGGCGGCACAAACAGCAAAGGCTTGCCGATGGCTTCCTCCGCCGTCCAGCCGAAGATCCTTTCGGATGCCGGGTTCCAGAGCTGCACTTTGGAGTCCTTTCCGACGACGAAAGTTGCGAGGGGTGAGGACGCGATCAGGGCTTTGAGCGCGTCCGTTGTACGATTTCTTTCCGTGATATCTGAGATGAAAGCGGTGAAAGTGCATCCATCCCTGGTCTTGATCCGACTGACCGAGAGCTGAATCGGAAAGATCTCCCCGCTTTGGCGGATGGCTTCGATCTCGATGGATCTGTTGAGTGCAGGTCTCTCTCCCGTATCGAGAAAGTGTTGCATGCCTTTTTCGTGGGCGCCGCGGTATTTTTCCGGAATGATGAGATCAGAAAACTTGCGGCCCACGACTTCTGAAAATTTCCAGCCGAAAATCTCCTCAGCTCTGGGGTTCCAGTCCATGAGCATGCCCTGTTCATCAACGCCGACGATCGCATCAAATGCGCTGTCAAAGATCGCTCGCAGACGAGTTCCGTTTTCGTGAATCGCGGCCGCGGCCTGTTCTCGAACCCGCAGTTGAGTTTCAGCCTGTTCCATTTTTCGCTGTTCAGTGACATCCGAGGAGATGCCGCCGATGGCGATGATCTTTCCTTCGGCATTTCGAATCGGAAATTTCACGGAACTGTGGACGTGATGGCCCTCGGCGTGAGGGGTAAGTTCATCTTCACGAATGACCCGGCCACTCTTGAGAACTTTCTGATCGTTCTCCACGAATTTATCCGCGATCTCTTTGGGGAAAATCTCGTGATCGGTCTTTCCGACGATCTGACCCTGGACCAGTCCAAAAGTGTTTTCATACTGTTGATTGGCCAGCAGAACCCTTCCATCCAGGCTTTTCACGAAAATGACGTCTGGGGCGTGGTCGAGGATTCCCTGGAGCCGGTCCTGATGTTCCTTCACGTTCAGTGCCGCGAGCCTGCTTTCGGTTACGTCGTTGAAAAGGAGAATCACTTCCTTCACTTGACCTGATCCATCCTTGATCGGATTCAGAAAAGCATCCACCCATCGAGCCCTGCCCTCCTGCCCGAGGGCAGCTGGATCATAGTGGATGGACTGAGCGGACTGAGGGGAGCCTTGGGTCGCTGCGATGAGCAGTTTGCGAATCCCCAGAATATCCAGAAGTTTATCCGTCAGCGCATCGTAGTCCTTCAGGATGAAGTCGCGCACCCCCGCGTCCGGGACATTCCAGAGTTTCTGCCAAGACAAATTGACCTTGAGGACGCTGCCGTCAATGGAGAGGATCTGAGTTGCAAAGGGAGACTGTTCCAGAATGGAGCTAAATCGGCTTTGGACGGCCTCTGACGCCTCGAGGGCAAGCTTCTGATCGTGAATATCCGTACTGGTTCCAAACCATTTGATGATGTGACCTTCAGTGTCTCGAATGGGCTGCGCCCGACCCAGATGCCAGCGATAGAGACCGTCTGAAGCTCTTCTGAAGCGGTATTCGATTTCATAAAGTTCACCGCTGCTTAAAGCGTAAGTCCATCGATCCACACAGCACTGACGATCGTCCGGGTGGATCACCAGCTCCCAGCCCCAGCCACGCGCCTGTTCCAGGGTCATGCCGCTGTAGTCAAACCAGCGCTGGTTGAAGTAATCGACATTTCCATCCGGAGTCGCGGTCCAGACGATCTGCGGAAGTGCGCCATAGATTCCGTCCAGGGTCGCCTGAGCTTGCGCTTCCTTCAGTCGGAGAGCCGCGTCCGCTCTCCTGCTCTCCGTGATGTCTCTTGCAGTCGCGTAGATCAAGCCATTTTCAGGAGTGGCGCTTGATTGCCAGGCAAGCCAGCGGATGGATCCATCCCGGCAGATATAGCGATTCTCAAAACACACCGAACTTCGACTCGTGTCGGATATGATCGAGGCTTCGACCGAAGTTCCCGCATGATCTTCCGGATGCACGAAGTCCATGAACGGGCGTGAGAGCAGCTCGGCGGCCGAATAGCCCAGCACGCGCTCAAAACTGGGGTTGACTCGTTTGAAGAAGCCGTCCGTACCGGCGATGCACATGAGATCACTGGCAAGCTCAAAGAGTCGCTCGAGATTGGATTCTGGAACGGCGCCTGGGCGTGGACCTTTTTGGGGCGGCATCCCTGTATTATACCTGAGAGCGCATCACAAAGATGTGAGGAATTCTTGATGATCCTCCGCTTCAGACCGGAGAAGGTTGCCCGTCGGCTTGGATGAATGTTAAGCTGGCGTCATGCCCAGATACGTCGCTTTCCTCAGGGGGGTCAGCCCGATGAATGCAAAGATGCCCGAACTCAAGCGCTGCTTTGAGAAGGCCGGCTTCACCGAAGTCAGGACGGTTCTTTCGAGCGGAAACGTGGTCTTCGTCGCGCGTGCCACTCCAGTGGCCACTCTCGAGCGCCGGATTGAAAAAGCGATGCAGGATGAACTGGATCGAGTTTTTTACACTCTCGTGAAGAGCGTCGATGACCTGAAAAAGATACTGGAGAGTGATCCCTTTCAGGAATTCAGACTCAAGCCCGCCGCCAAGCGGGTGGTCACCTTCATGCGAAAGAAAGTCGATTCGCCCGTCTCGCTCCCCATCAGTCGTGATGGAGCTTCTCTTCTGAAACTCCAGGGCACTGAACTCTACAGTGCCTATGAACCCAGCCCCAAAGGGCCAGTCTTCATGAAAATGATCGAGGAGAACTTCGGGAAAGATGTCACCACTCGCACCTGGGACACGGTCAGAAAAGTGACGAAGTAGGTCGGACGTCTCTCTTCATGCCTGCACCTTGGACTCCTTCCATTCATAAAAGAGCACCGGGTAAATCAGCAGCTCCAGGATGAACGACGTGATCAGGCCGCCGATCATCGGGGCCGCGATACGTTTCATCACGTCTGCTCCCGCGCCGTTTGACCACATGATCGGGATGAGCCCGATGAAAAGAGCCGCTACGGTCATGAGCTTGGGACGAACTCGGTGGACCGCACCTTCGATGATCGATGAGATGAGATCCTTGCGAGTCTTCATTTCCCCTTTGGCCACACGGTCGTCATAAGCGAGATCCAGGTACATGAGCATGAAGACCCCGGTCTCAGCGTCCAGGCCCATCAGGGCAATCATCCCGACCCAGGCCGCGATGGAGGTGTTGTAGCCCAGGAGCCACATGAACCAGATCGCGCCGACCAGCGAGAAGGGTACCGCAAGCAGCACGATGCCGGTCTTGACCCAGGACCGGGTGTTGAGGTGAAGCAGAAAGGCGATCAGAAACAGGGTGAGGGGGACGACGACTTTGAGGCGCTCTTTCACGCGGATCATGTTTTCAAACTGTCCACTCCAGGAAAGACTGTAACCGACCGGGAGTTTGATCTTGTCCTGAAGGAGTTTCTTTCCTTCGCTGACGAAGTCGCCCACGCTCACTTGCGAGGTATCGACATCGATGAAGACGTAGCCCACCGGGATGGCATTTTCGTTTCTGATCATGCTGGGGCCTTCAGTCACGCGAACTTTTGCCACGTCCCCTAGAAGCGTGCGGATTCCCTGCGGATTGACGAGCGGGATTCTTTCCAGGTCTTCAAGGGTCTGGCGCTGATCCCTTTGCAGTCGGACCTGAACGGGATACCGCGCCCGGTGATCGAGAAAGGTCGTGACGTTTTCGCCGCCAATGGACTGCATGGCCTGATTCTGGGCTTCCTGCAGCGTGAAACCGTTTCCGGCCAGACGGTTTCGATCAAAATCCACATCGACGAAAAATCCGCCGGCCACGCGCTCCGCAACCACGGTGCGAATTCCCTTCATGGGCAGGAGTTCCTGTTCAATCGCCTTTCCGATCTTTTCAATTTCCGGCAGTTCTGGCCCGAAGACTTTGATTCCGATGGTGCTCCGAATGCCGGTGGACAGCATGTCGATCCTGTTTTTGATCGGCATCGTCCAGATGTTGGGCATGCCCGGAAATCTGAGCTTCGCATTCATTTCCTCGATCAACTCGTCCTGTGACAGAGTCTCAGGCCAGATCAGGTTGAAAGGAGCCTTGAGAAATTCCGGGATGGGAGAAAACCAGCGGTGTTTCTTTCGCCACTCCTGCGTGGGCTTCAGGAGAAGGGTGGTTTCGACCATGGAAAGGGGTGCGGTATCGGTCGAAGTATCGGCGCGTCCCGCTTTGCCGAAGACAGTTTCGACTTCGGGAAAGGTCTTGATGATTCTGCCCTGCTCCGTGAGCACTCTCTGGGCTTCGGTCACGGAGAGTCCCGGGAGCGCAGTCGGCATATAGAGAAAGCTGCCTTCCTGCAGCGTCGGCATGAACTCGGACCCCAGAAGCAGGTAGCCCGGAATGATCGACAGCATGAGCAGTCCCGCGAAGGCCAGGGTCTTCCTGCGGTGTTCGAGGACCCAGTGAACCGCCGGTTCATAAATCCTGTGAAGTCGGCGACTGATGGGATGCTTGTCCTCTCGGTAGTATTTGCCGACGAAAATGGCATTCATCGCATGAGTCAGCATGCCTGAGCGGAACTGAAAGGGATCGGCTCGTGAGAAGAGCATCCTCATCACGGGGTCAAGCGTGATCGCGAGAATCGCGGCAATGGCCATGGTGAAATTCTTGGAGAAGGCGAGGGGTTTGAAGAGACGTCCTTCCTGATCCACGAGAGTGAATACGGGCAAGAATGCCACTGCGATCACCAGAAGTGAAAAGAAGACGGAAGGTCCCACCTCAAGAAGCGCTTCAAGCCGAACGCTGTGAAAATCTCCTTTGCGCCCACCCTCATCCCAGTGCTGAATTTTTCGGTAGGCATTCTCCACTTCGACGATGGCGCCGTCGACCAGAACACCGATGGAGATCGCGATCCCTGCGAGGCTCATGATGTTGGAGCTTTGCCCGGTGAAGTAGAGAGGGATGAAGGCCAGAAGTACGGAGATGGGAATCGTGAGAATGGGCACGATGGCAGAAGGGAGATGCCAGAGAAAGAGCAGAATGATCAGACTCACGATGATCATTTCTTCGATCAGATTCCGTTTGAGAGTGTCCAGTGCTCGACCAATCAGGTCGGAGCGATCATAGACGGTGGTGATTTCGACACCAACAGGAAGGGAGGATTTGAGTTCTTCCAGCTTCGCTTTGACTCGTTCGATGACTCGGGGAGTATCCTCGCCCTGTCGCATGACGATGACACCGCCGACCGTATTGCCTTGGCCGTTCAAATCCGTGATCCCACGGCGCTGCTCAGGCCCCCACTGCACATTGGCCACGTCTGAGACGAGGATCGAGGACCGGGTTCTGGCGTTGTAAGTGACGACTGCCCGGCGTGCGGCCTCGAGATCCTTGAGCAGTCCACTGCTTCTGACCATCGCTTCAGTCCCGGAGAACTCGAGCACTCGGCCGCCGGACTCCTGATTGGATTCTCGAACCGCTTTGATGACGTCGGGAAAGCTGACATGAAAATTCTGAAGCTTCCTGGGATCCACCTGAATCTGAAGCTGTTTGACGAAGCCACCCACCGATGCCACTTCTGCAACTCCAGGGACAGCCTGGAGGTGAAACCGGAGGTTCCAGTCCTGAAGGGATCTGAGTTCCGCTGGTCCCTGTTTTCCTGACTTGTCGCTCAGGGCATACTGATAGACCCATCCCACGCTGGTCGCGTCAGGGCCGAGTTCGGTTTTCACCCCCTCCGGGAGGCTCGGAGTGATGCGACTCAGATACTCAAGCACGCGACTGCGGGCCCAGTAGAGATCCGTGCCGTCTTCGAAGATCACATAGACGTACGAGTAACCGTAGTCAGTCAGTCCTCGCACGGCTTTGACCTTGGGAGCTCCGAGCAGTCCCGAGACAATCGGGTAGGTCACCTGATTTTCAACAATGCCGGGAGATCGGTCCCACTTTGAATAGATGATGACCTGCGTGTCCGAAAGGTCCGGGATGGCGTCCAGAGGGATCTGTCTGAGTGAATAGAAGCCCACGCCCATCGCGATCACCGTGAGAATCAGGACGAGAAATTTGTTTTCGACCGAAAGTCGAATGATGCTTTTAATCATGAGCAGCCCGGATTCTCGATTCGGAATCCAACAGGAAATTCGGACCTGAAGAAATCAGATCTCCGGCCTTGAGGCCCAGAATGACTTCGATCTCATTTGTGCCCCGCAGTCCGAGCTTCACGGGAGTGGGAATCAACCGTCCCTTCTTTGAATCCGCGACAAAAACGTAAGGGCCCGATGCAAGGTAGATCACGCTCGACTCAGGAACCATCAATGCTGCCGGCTTTTCAAGCAGGACCGATCCCGATACGCTTCCCTCACTTCGGAAGGTACTGACCGACGCCTTGAGCTGCACGTCCGCACGCAGACTCCGGGTCATCGGATCCAGAATGGAATCAAGACTGACGATCTTTCCAGTCAGTTTCTGCCCGGGCGCCATGGGGCTTTCGAGTTCGACCGCGAGACCTGCCTTGACGAAACCCAGGTCTCTTTCTGGAATCTGGATGCTGACTCGGCTGGACGATAGTATTCTTCCAGAAATCTGAAGTCGGGTGGTCAGTTTCTTCATCCCAACCTGAACCAGGCTGCTTCCGCTCAGACCAAATTGTTCGGAGTCCAGGTGCAGAACACCTCGGCCCTCGACTTTCGAGGGAGTGACTGTTGCTGTTTCGTCGTCATAGACGGGCAGGTAGTCCATACCCATGGTGTCTTTCATGGGGACTTTTGAGGTCATGGCAGGATTCATGGGATTCCGGTAAAATTTTATTTTCGGATCTTTTACAGTGTTTTTGGCGGGTGCTTCAGCTGCCTTCGGCGCGTTCGATTCCACCAGGTGCAGTTTCATGTGGCAGATCGGGCATTCGCCTGGCCCTTTGGACCTCACTTCGGGATGCATGGGGCAGGTGTAATACTTTCCGTTCTGAAGAGGCGACTTGCCGTCGCCCGTATCATCGGCATGGGCCGGTTGGGGTGAAACGAAGAAGTGAACGAACGGCGCGTTGCTGAGCAGGCTGATGCCGCCCGCGCTGAAAAGCAGGACGAGTGAGGCCATGGACTTCGTCATTCGATACTCCCGGTCAAGGTTTCCAGTGCAAGCAGTTCTTTTCGATACTCGGATTCAAGTTTCAGGTTCTTCAGTCTGCCGGTGACGACCTGATCGTAAGTGGAGCGGTGCAGGTCGAGACTTTCCGTGTCCGTTTGAGCAAGGCGATGCAGGAGATGCAGTCGCTTCTCCAGATTTGGGAGAATATCATTTCGCATGAGCTTGAGTTGTTCCTGCAAAGCAACCAGGCGTGCCTGAATGGCTTCGAGCTCCGCACCGAGAGCGCGGTGCTGCTGGACTGACTCGAACTGCACTTCAGTGGCCTTGAGTGAAGCCTCTTTCGACCGAGCCGAAGCTTGCCACCCGAACAGGAAAGGCAACTCGACCCCGATCATCACTTCGTGACTGCTGTCCATGACGTTGTCCTTGCGGACGCGTCGGCGATAAGTGAGTGAAAGGTCCGGGAGCCACCCCGTCTTTGCAACCGATTGCTCCTGAACGGCAAGCTCTTCCTTCGAGCGAATCATTTTGAGTCGTGAACCCTTCTCCAGGTCAGCTCGGGGAGAAGCCGAAGAAAGTTGGATGGATTCCAATTGCGGCTCTTCAGCGAAGGGCGTACCCCGTTCGCCCAGGTAGCTCCCGAGTTTGAGTCGAATGCTTTTTTCCTGAGCGTCGAGCTGCGCGATCTCTCCGGAGAGACTTTTGACTTCAGCTTCCATTTCAAGAATATGCAGCTGTTGAACCTGATCCGAGATCGAATAGGCTCGGAGCCTTTTCAGATGCCCGGTGAAGAAGTTCTGTTTTTCCCTGATCAAGTCTCTCGAGGCGGCAACTTCCGTCAGTTCGATGAAAGATCCGTGGAGAGATTGCTTGAGATCCAGCAGGGCTGTCTGCACTTCGAGTTCCTTCTCGCGCACCCGCTGATCCTTGAGAGACCCTGACACTCCAAATCGCGTCGGGAACGGCACTTTCTGTGAAATTTCGTAAGTCTGTTCCATCACCTGACTCAACGGCCCGTTGACACCCATGCTCCCGACCGTGAACATGGGCGGCGCGATCGGGAGAGCAACTTGGCTGCGAATCTGGTCTGCCTGCGTCTTGAGACCTTTTACTGCAGGACTCGAGCTTTCGACCCGCTTCCAGTACTCTGGCCAGGTGACGGCTGCCGCCAGGCTCTGGGAAGAAATACCGAACCCGCATAAAACGCACAGAGTCGCGAAAGCACTGAATCGTGGCAAAACGTTGGACCATTTCATCATACTCAACTCCCTCTACGCACCCTTACCTGCTTTTGTGACAAAGAATCGATTTTTATGGAAGACTTCGAACTCATCCAGGCCTATTCGTCCCCCGTTGTCACAAAACCGCCCCGACCGACGTAGAGTCCATCAGGAGAACCCTCCAATGACTGCCCGAAGACTCACTCTTTTTTTAACCTCATCACTGGTCTTCTTCCAGCTGTGGACTCCCTCTGCTCACGCTCAAGATCAAACTGCCTCGGAGCAGGTGCTGATTTCGTACAGTCTGATCGCAGATACTCTCAGCAACGATCAGATGACCGGAGTGAAAGAAGCTGCCGCCCTTCTTATTGAAGCGTCGCAGCGGCTTCAGGACAGGAAACTGGCGACAGAATTGCGAAAGTCTTCGAAGTCTCTGGTGGATGCGAGCCCGTCGAGTGATCTGACGAGTGACTTGAAGAAGGCACGAGATCATTTCAAGAATCTGTCGAGCCCGCTTGTGAAGTGGGTCAAGCGGAACAAATCTGTGGGCTGGAGCGTGCTGTATTGCCCCATGGTCGGAGCAAGCTGGCTTCAGAGAAGAGGCGAACCGGTCAGAAATCCCTATTTCGGTGAAGAAATGCTCTCGTGCGGCGAGAAGGTTTCCTGACCGATGATAAATCCGGTTCAAGCCGTGAAGTCTGATGAATTTCTCATGAGAGACTATCAGGCGGGGAGTGCGGCAGCATTTGAGCAGATCTACAAGACTCATTCGGGCCAGGTTTATGCCTATCTGCAGAGGCGCGTTCAAAAGCGTGAAGAAGTCGACGAAATATTTCAACTGGCCTGGACCAAGTTTCACACTTCGAGAGATCAATACGATCCAAAATACAATTTGCCCCAGTGGATCTTCGTCATCACCCGGACGGTGCTGGTCGATCACATGAGAAAATCCGGTCGAAGAAGAGAGCAGCCGACGGAACTGAATGAGTTCTGGGAAACTGTGGCGGCGGCGGACCCGGCGGAAACCGAAATTGTAACGGATCCTCAATGGTTCGACCAGGCATTGAATGGACTTTCATCGGATCAGAAACAGATGGTGAAATGGAGAGTGCTGGACGAACTCACCTATTCGGAAATCGCGTCCATTCTTGAAAAGTCCGAGCAGAGCATCCGTCAGACGATCAGTCGGGCACTCAGAAAACTGAAGAACATGAAACCACCGCAGGAGGGAGAACGTGATGAAAAAGAATGAGACGAAAGGACAAGTTCAGGAGTTCGAAGCCTTTCTCAAGACGGAAGCGGTTTCTGTTCCGGCGACCTTGAGTGAGTCGATCTTTTTCAGGATTGAAAAGAATCTCAATCCCAACCCCTGGCTGATTTTTTCAAAGCTGGCTGGGATTCATCTGGGAGTGGGAGCTCTGACTCTCTCGATCTGCCCTCAGTTCGGAGTCCGCTTCTTCGGAAGTGGCCTCGGTGTGGTGAAACTGTTTTTTCACCTCGGCACTTACGGCTGCATGATGGCCTGTGGCGCCTTCTTCGTGGGAGCTTCCGTACTCGTCGCGGCCTCGCTCCTGTCTCGGGATGAACTGAGGAAACTGCGAGCTCACCCGTGGCTCCAGCTCTCTTCAGTGGTGCTTCTTTCGCTGGGAGGTTTCATCATGGCGGATGCGGAGATCCTGATCGGATTCGCGTTTGCGTGGGCGTTGGGATCTCTGCTTGGGGGTTTCACGGCTTTGCAGGTGGGGTGGTATTTCCGTGCCAGTTCGATGAGTTACTTGAGTTGACCTCCAGACGCTATCTTGAAATCATGATTGGCCTCACGCTTCCATGCGTTGGCTACTCAAAGGGCGCGCCCGCTCTCGCCGGACTGGGTCTGATTCCATTGTCAGCGGGTATTTTCGGATTTCACTTGCCGGGATTTCGCCGCCGGAATCTTCAAGACCAGGACCAGCCACGGCATGAGGTGAAAGAAAAGATCGAAGACATCAAGAGTCTTTGACAGTTTCCCAAGGCTGAGCAGCTGAATTTTTTCGACGAGATGAGGCGGCGTGAAGGGAGCCAGGCCAAGTGTCAGGCAACCCACTACGGCAGCGGGCCAGGAAATCTTGTTCAATGTGTTGAAGATCAAATCGCCCCCTGTTGATTCAGTGCAAGGTCAGGTCAATACGGAACAGAATCCCATGATTTGACGAGAATGTCTGCCGAGTAGTATGAATGATCGATGCAGTTCGATAGCATTCAAGGCTGTCCCTGGAGTGGATGGATCGTCTCACCTACCGCGTTCTGCGAAGCGAATCTCTGTGCCTGGATCCGCCAGCCAGCAAACACCTGGTCCAATATCGCCTTCATTCTCGTGGGAGTTCTGATTTTCAAAAGGACAAGGTCGGGCTCCGATTCGCATTTCTCCGGGCTGGGCTGGGTCGCGATAGCGACGGGGATCGGGTCATTCTTCTATCACGCGTCGGAGAGTCGGGTCGGTGCCATCGCGGATTATCTGGGAATGTATCTCGGAAGCTCCTACATGCTGACGACAAACATCCATCGCTTCACTGGATGGGGCACGCGCGTTAGAATCCTCATTTTCTGGTCGGTCACGGGAGTGACTCTTGGGCTCATGGTTTTCAACGACGAGCTCGCACGCGTGGTTTACGGCTTTACGGGTTTCGTGTCCTGCTTGGCGCTCGAGAGCGCGATTTACTTCCGCAATAGAAATACCCGCAGGGCCGCTCATTACCAATGGCTAGGGGCAGTATGGGTCTGCTTCGGCTTTGCCTATCTGGTCTGGAAGCTCGATGAAGCCAGGATTCTGTGCAATCCGGCGAACCATTTTTTCAATGGTCACGCTCTCTGGCATGTCCTGAACGCAGTTGCACTCTACCTGCTGTTTTCCTATTACCGACAGTTCACTTTTCCGGGCAAGCAGCAGCACCGAAAATCAGAGCACGCTCTTTGATCCTTGACCGGAGAACAGTTTCAGCGGAAACGGGAGGCCGGAGGGGTTGGGGCATCGGCCTGACTCTGGTCAAGGATGTCACCGAAGCCCACGGTGGCAAAGCGCGCGTCGAGAGTGGACCGGACTTGGGAACCCCTTTGTTCGGTTTGCTTCCTTTGAATTGATCGAATCGCGTTCTTGGGCTTCAAATTGCAGTCTCAAACAGCGTCAGAGATTTTCTGCTCAACCCAAAAAGGGGTCCCTCATGGTGCGAAGCTTGATGAACGTTCTTTCGAAGTCACTCTACCTGAGTGGTTTGTTGATTGTGAACGCGGTGTACGCAATTTCTTCCACACCTGTGGATCTGATGTCGATGCCCGGCAGTACCGTGAAACTCGACGGCGATTCGACCGTCCGGAAGTACACAGCCAATGCGGCTTCTGTGACGATCGTCGGCAAGGGGGCCTTGAATGCTGTGAGCAAGAGTGCTTCGGCCGCGAAGCTGCCTTGGACTCCACTTGAAATCGAGATGACTCTGCCGATCACCAGTCTCACTTCAGGTGAGCGCACACTTGACAAGCACATGCGTGAAAATCTCAAATCTGAAAAGAATCCCAATATCCAGCTCAAGCTGAACCATTTCTATTTTTCAGGCGCTGATTCTGCCACGGTTCATCCATTGAAAGCGACGGGAGTGATGACCGTCGCCGGCGTTTCCAAACCTCTGGAACTCGAGGCCATGACTGCCGTTGAGGGCCAAAAAGTGAACTTCAAGGGTAAGAAAAAGATTCTCATGTCGGACTTTGGCATCGCACCGCCGGTCCTCATGATGGGAAGTCTCAAGACCAAAGACGAAATTGAAATCACCTACGATGTCACACTCAGCCCTAAACCATGAAAGTCGGGATTGTCCATGAACTCCACGAAAAATATTTCCGCCTGCGCTGCCCTTCTCTTCAGTCTGACTTGCGGTTTCAATGCACAGGCACTTGAACTGCTCAAGAAGGACGACGCCAGTCTCAATCTGGGAGGCCGCTTTCAGCTCCTGGCACTCGGTCAGAAGGTGAGTGATCCGGCGAGACCCGACGACCGTCTGTTTCTTTTCCTGAATCAGGCACGTCTCATTCTCGACGGAACGCTGGGAGACTATCGCTACTATACGGAATGGGCCGTGGGCGGAGAAGACGAAGTCAAAAATCAGAACTCTTCTCTCGGGCTACTCGATTTCAGAGCGGATGTACCGATCAATGATCATGTGTTTCTGCGTGTTGGGCAATTCAAGGTGCCTTTCGGCCGAGAAGCCTTGATCGAGGACGGTTCGCAGTTCTTCTCCAGCCGCTCATTGAGTTTCGCAGGCAGCCGCCTTGGTCGAGACGTGGGTCTTGCCGCCGTCGTTCAACGAAAAGGAGTCATGGGAACAATCGGAGTCTTCACCGGCGGTGGGCGGGATAACCCGGAGCGGTACCTGCCCGAGGATCTTGGAATTCCTCTCGTGGCGCTGCGGTACGGGTATGACAGTTCCGGCACTGATCCGTACCGTTACAAGGAAAGCGGAAACTTCATGGGGAGTGAGAATGAATTTTCCGCCTTCCTGAATCTCGCTTACACGAAGGACTCCCTGGTGGGTCACTCCACTGTGCTCAACGTACGCCCCAGTGAAAAATCCCTGCTTCTGAATCCGAATTGGAATCCCTATCTGGGGCAGTCCCCGAATGTGAAGGGGCATCTGTATCAGGCAAGTCTTGATTCAAGCGTCAGAATTCCCGTGGGAGATTTCACCGGGACTGGAGAGTTCGAGCTCACTCATGCCGCCTACGTCAACAGCTACGGAAATCTCCATGTGAACGGCGCACGGGTGGTCGGATCAGCGGCACTCAATCCGTTCGAGTTGTCTCTTCGCTATTCAGTCCTGTTTCCTTCCAGACAATTCCAATACAAAGGGTCCGCGATCACGGGCAGTGCCCCTTTTCAGGAAGTGACTCCGGCCGTGACATTTTACCATCGTCCCTGGTCCAGGGTGACTCTTGAAGTTCCGCTGTTGATCAATACCCCGGTGGCCAATGAAAACGGAACGGGGTCGTATGTTCTGATGGAACAGCAGGACCAGACCACCGTGATTGGTGGAGGAAAAGGAAATGTGGGACGCCAGTTTGTGCCTGAGATCAGGTTGTTCTACCAGCTGACAATCTGAAGATGGGAAAATCCGCAGCCGTTCTTTCAGCTTTGATTTCGATCGGTACACTGGTCTGCCCGCGTGTTTCATTTTCTGTGCCGTTTCGCGGGGGACAGATCTATGAGATCAGCTCTGAGCGGAAAATCCTGCTCTTCACCATTCATGCGGAGCTCAAGGAGCCGGATGCGAAGACCAGAACGTTCGTGAGCAGTTACCTGGCGGCGGACGACACTGAGGCGATGAGTGAGACTGCCACTTACGAAAATCTGAAACTGATGAAATATCGGGTCGTTCAGAAGCAGCTGAACGAGTTGTACGAATTGACCCTGGCAGATTCAAAACTGCATTTTTCCGTCACACGAAAAGGCAAGACTGAAACCAGTGAGGAGAAGCTGCCTGAAAACCTCCTCATCGGTCCGTCGTTTGTGCCCTTCTTTCAACAGCATTGGAACGAGCTGAAAGCGGGAAGACTGAGATTTCGCCTTGCAGTTCTCGACAGAAAAGCCAGTTACGAGTTTGATTTTCAACGATTGCGCGAGATAAAATTCGAGGGTCAGGAAGCCGTACTGGTCAAGATGACCCCCACGAGTTCAATGATTTCCGCTTTCGTTCAGCCCACGTATCTGACCCTTTCATCCGATGGGTCACGGATTTTTGAAATCAAGGGCCGTATGCTGCCCAAATTGAAGGTCGGCAGTCGTTGGAAGGATTTCGAAGGCGAAGCGTATTTCACCTATTGAGGTGCAAAGATTCAGGAACCTCAATTTCAGGCAATTCTTCGAATCTTGCCCATCGTGGTCTCAATGACCGCATCAAGATCTGCCAACTTCATCGGCTTTGAGATGTAATCATTCATGCCGGCAGCCAGGCATTTTTCTCGATCGCCGTTCATCGCATTTGCGGTCATCGCGACGATGGGGACGATCCTGATCGCTGTCGTCTCTTCCTGGCGGATGCGTCTGGTCGCTTCGTAGCCATCCAGCTCCGGCATTTGACAATCCATGAAGACGAGGTCGTACGAGATCTGACTGAGGGCCTGAATCGCTTCCTGACCATTGGCCACGGCCACGGCAGTATGTCCAAGCTTTTCAAGCATCTTCACTGCGATGATCTGATTCACCGAATTGTCTTCGGCGACGAGAATTCTCAATTTTGCATGTCTGTTCGGCAGGTAGCATACTTCAGCCTTCCCATGCATCCCGACTGCTCCGGTATCCAACGGCACAGTGAACCAGAAAGTGGCCCCATTTCCGGCTTGGCTTCTCACTCCGATTTCACCTCCCATCAGGTTGACCAGATGTTTGGAAATGGACAGTCCAAGGCCCGTGCCTCCGAACTTTCTCGTCGTGGTGGTATCGGCTTGGGAAAATGGCTGAAAGAGGCGACTGACGACTTCCTCGGGTATGCCTATGCCGGTGTCTGAGACTTCAAAACGAAGGAAGGTCTTTTCGCCTTCGACTCGTTCCAACTGGACCTCCAGCGTGACCTGGCCGCGGGCCGTGAATTTGATCGCGTTGTTCACGAGATTGACGATGACCTGTCGCAGGCGGGTGGGATCTCCCTTGAAGTGGGTCGGCAGGTCAGTTGAAATGGATCTGTAAAACTTCAACCCCTTCTTTTTCGCAGCGAACGTGAGAGTTCTTTCGATATCGAGGACCAGATGGTCGAGTTCGAAGTCGATGAGCTCGAGGTCCACTTTGCCCGCTTCCGCTTTGGAGAGGTCGAGAATATCGTTGATCAAAGTCAGGAGCGTATCGGCCGAACTTCGGACCGCTTCCGCATAGCTTTTCTGTTCATTGTCGAGACTGGTATCCAGCAGGAGGCTGGTCATTCCGATGACCCCGTTGATGGGCGTCCTGATTTCATGGCTCATGGTTGCCAGAAAGTTCGACTTCATTCTTGAAGCTTCCAGAGCGGTCGCTTCTCCGAGGAGCGCGTCGGCTCGAGCGATTTCAGAGATTTTTCTTTCGGTGACATCAGTCGAAAATCCGACCATTCCGGTGATTTTTCCGTTCATGTCATGCACAGGAGCATAGTGAGAATCAAAATGGATATCACCGGTCTCCGCTTCGACTGAAAGCGATTCACCGGCGAGGGCGCGGTTCAAGGCTGTGACACTGGCCGGGCTATCCCTGTACAATTCGAAGATGGATTGGCCAACCAACTGTCCAGGTTCCAGCCCGAGTTTGCGCAAACCCTTGCCGTCAGAATAGGTGACCACTCCCTGTTGATCAGCCGCCCAGAGGATGAGTGGAGCATTGTCCAGAACGGTCCTCAAACGCACTTGGCTGTCTTTGAGCTCGTGCTCACCGCGCATTCTTTCAGCAAGCTCCTTTTCGAGTTCCTCGGTGCGCAAATTGATGCGCTTTTCGAGGTCCTGATTCAGTTTGCGATAGTTGGCTTCAGACTTTTCGAGCTCTCTTTTGGTCAGACTGTATTTCGAGGCATTGTTGAATCTCAATTTGTAATCTGAGAAAAATTCAGCCAGACGCGGCTCTTCGTCCAGAAGCGGCTGGAGATGGTTCCTTGTTCTCTGATCGGCATCATAAGAGAGTTCAGCCTGGTGGGTTTCAGCCCAGATGAGGCACGTTTTATTGTACGCCATGAAGAGGCACAGAAAATCGTAGTTGCTCTTGCCGACCACTCGAATGATCGACTGTGCCAGAAAATTGACGTCATCATCCCCCAGTGTGATGAGGGTCGACAGATGTAGAATCGCATCTTCAATGGACGAGTTTGCTTCTGGCCAACTCGCTTTCGAAACGGGATGCGTATCCAGGAGCTGTAGGGACCGGTCTCGGTCGGTGGTCGATGGAGTCGGCCATTGCTCGAGCAGGTCGAGAACGTCTCCGGCCTTCATCCCCAGGGGACGGAGCGTACAGCTGTGGCAGACGAGACAGTAAGGGACGCTGCAACTTCTGGAGACGATGGCGGCCAGCTTTTCCTTGAAGAGCGCAGGCAGAGGATTATCGACGTAGGCTGAAAGAGTCTGTTGCCAGAGGTTTTCAAGGATTGGTGGACTCCCTAGCGCCGGAGCGAAGAAGGGCGGGAAAAACCCGAAACGGCTCACGATTTCATCTTGGATCTCGATACTGGTACGCATGGCACTCCCCGACAACCGCGATTTTGACCTGATTCCTTTTTTCGGTCATTTTGGTGATTATCCTGAGTGATATCTCGTTCAAATCATCGCCAGAGCGCCAGAGCGCCAGAGCGACAGAGTGATTTGAGGGAGGAAGGGATTCCGACTGACGGCCCGGTAGGGGTGGACTGTTTGGGTGCCAAGCCAAGCTCTCAGCTCCATGAGCTGCGGTTTTACTTCGCCTTGCTGAAATGCCAGATGAAACAGGGTGGATCGCCGTCAGTAGGAAAAACCCAGAATGAGGTAGAGGGCCGTTGCACCCTCTGAAAATGCGATATTGGTGCTGCCCACGAAGTCGTCAGTGAAGTAGCTTCCAAACAGAGAACAGCCATATCCTGAATGAAATGAGCTCGAGGTCAGCTGTGAAACGCTCGAAGCGATTTTTCCCGTATCGATGAAAACCCCCGTCCCGAGTTTCAAGGGCAGGTCGAAAAATGAATCGTGATACCATATCGAGCGAAGTTCGCTTCGGAGGCTCAATGAGTCGTTGGAGAGGTAGCGGTTCAACGGGAGACCTCTCAGTGTCCCCAGACTTCCGAGCCTGGCCTTTTCGACCAGGGGTGCATCGTTGGAACTCGAAGTCATCCTGGCCTGAGTTGCCAGCCAGAGCTTGCGTCCGTCGATGAATGAGTCGTAGCGTCGGTAGTCCAGATCAATCCTGGACCAGGCAGGAAGTTGTCCCAGAAACCTGGGTGAATGGCTCAAGGCCGCTGAAGCGATACTTCCTCTCGATGGAACGAATTCGGAATCACGCCTGTCCCGGATGAATCGTAGATGGGTGGTCGTGTAATAGGACGTCTTGCGTGAAGAGCCATACTCATTCTGAAAAAGCGTCGGTCCGCTCTGGGCGGTGGTGAGGGATCGGGAGCGGTTCAGCGTGGGAGCGATGCCAAGTTGAATATCCCAACCGAGAGACTCGATTTTCTTTCGAACTGCATTTTCAAAAGTGAGGAGTTCCTGTTCATAATAGTAGAAGTTCTGACGTTCAAGCGTCGTGTTTCTCAGAGTCTGGTCGCCGAGACCGTAGTATCTCTGGTTTTCATTTCTTTGGGCAGTGAGGGCAGAGGTGAACCTCAGGTCATGCTCAGTCACGCCGGTTTCTTCAAACTCCAGTTGAATGACGGTGGACCCGTGGGTCGCATGACTGGCTTGAAAAGTGGTGACGCTTTTGAAAGGCTTTACACCGGAATCACCATAATCAAATCGCCTTCCGAGGAGACCGAGGGTCACTCCCTGATCAGACGTGTAATTTCCGATCGGGTACCCGGCCCAGTGCACTCCCACAGGGCGATCTGAAGCTCCAAACGCGGCAATGGATGAAGATGATGCGAGAGCGGCTATGGACAGAACGATCTTCAGTGACATGGTGCTGTCCAGTGTCGCATGGTTTCCGCGTTCAAGTCATTCTTCAGAAATGGCCGCCGGCAGCTTCAGCTTTGGGCTTGATGTCGCCATTTGCGACGACCGCGTCCAATTGCGTCGTGATCTCGTTGACCGCCAAGGTGAGCGTCTGGGTGGTGCCGTCCACCACGAATGCTCCGTCAAAGCGAATGGTGATGGAGTCGCTCGTACTGAAGGCACCATTTGAGTTGTTGAGTCGCAGGCTCTTCCCGGAGGCGCAACTTGAATCGAGATCAAACTCAATCCTCCTGTAGGTCCCAGGTGCAATCGTCAGTGAAGCAAGTGGGGTGGGGCTGGAAGCCAGGAGTTGAACTTCGCCGATGGTCAAATCAATGTTATCGGCGTTTGTACCGCTCGCTGCTTTGAAACGCAGACGTTTGAAACACATGCTGAAGCCCGACACCGCCGCGTAGGCTGAAGGAAAAAGACTGAAGCCGGAACTGGCAGTCGTGTAGCCGCCCATCTGAAGATTGATCTGAGGGTTACCTGTCGTGGTGCCTCCGCATCCACCGAGAAGCGCAGAGGTCACGGAAAGAATGGAAAGCGAAATGAGGCTTGCGAGAGGGGTTGATCGAGTCAATGGGTGAATTTTCATGGTTTCTTCCTCGTGCTGTCAGCGGTGTTGTTGGCTTGGGTGAGTGGAAAGAGGGCCACTTCCACGTGATAGACTGCACTCACTTCAGGCGTCACCGGTTCTGAGAGACGTTTTATTTTCTCAATCGCCTCATCAAGAATTCTTCTGGCCTGATCGAAGTTTCCCGGGCTCACTGCAAAGGTGTGGCCCTGGATGGAGCGTTCCGCGCTCCGGGTATTCTCGATGGAGTCCGAGGCAAGACTGAGCATTTCGTGATGAAATTTTCCGAGTGCCAGGCGGTAGACGCCACCGACGCAGTCGATCTGGCGTTCCGGGTTTGCCACTGTACCGTCGGGCTGCACTTTCAAGTAGTCCTTCGAGATCAGAAAATCCAGAGCAGCCTTGATCTCCGATGCAGGCACGGGCGTCTTCAGTTTCCGCTGGATCCAGGCCGGGTCATTCTTGAAGCCTGGAAGGGCGGCCATTTCCCGGATGGCGACATAGTACCAGCGGGTCAGGTAACGGTGAACTTCAATCTCACGCGTGTTGGCATCACGGTATTTTTTGAACTTCTCCATATGTTCGAGGGCGGAAAGCTTCTCTTCCTGGGAATCCGAAGTCCCCAGCTGGACCAGGTAGTTCAGGTAGGATTTCTCCTGCGGATTCAGGCGGAGAAAAGGGGAGAGTTTCTTCAAAGCTTTGTCTGAGAGAATTCTTTGACCGGAAAGCACCATGGGCAGGTACCCACTCGACAGTTTTGCCTGAACAGCCAGAGACCGAAGTGAAAGTCCAGACTGGCTCGCTTTCAGGTAAGC
>JACMNQ010000002.1 GCA_014378465.1 Oligoflexia bacterium
ACTTCGCCATCACAATCAGGATCAACCCATTACGGTTCGGTTATGCAACGCATTCTTTCACACGATGACGCGTAAAGAGGGCCACTCCGCCAACTGAGGACTCTTCATATGTACTTCAAAGACCGGAACCAGGCAGGTGAACTTTTAGCGCGGGAACGCCGAGACGAATGGAAAGGAAAGAATCCCATCCCGATCTTTTCTCCATCGTTTCCCGCGGCGGAAGACCGGATCTCGCACAGGAGCACCTTCATGAGGTGCTCGCACCTGTACTCCTCATCGTGGGAGGTGAGGATCACCCCGTCGTTGAACTCAATCTCAAAGCTCATGCAAAACTCCCTCACTCGAAGATTGAACTGGTCCCAGGAGCTGGCCATTTGTTTGAAGAGCCGGGCTGTCTGGATCAAGTGACTCACCTTGCACGTGATTGGTTCTCCCACTCCCTCGATCAATACAGGCGGGTGCATCATGAGGTTGCATGATGTATTTGTCAGAACTGATCAAGTCAGCGTTCCGAATCCGCTCGGACAAAATGGCCACGGACCCAGTCCATGCCTTCCGAGTGGGTACGAAAAGAGTCCGTTCCGTTCTTCGCTTGTCGAAGCAAACATCACGCAGACGGAAGAAGATCAAAGTGCTTCGAAACCTCGCTCGGGAGCTGGCTCCTCTTCGCGACACGATCATTCTGAATGAACAGCTGAATCTGGCGCTGGCGGCCGATCAGGCGTCTCTCAAACCAATCGAAACTGAAATGATCCAGAAGCAGCTTGAACGCAGGGCAACGCAACTGTCATCGTCTAGAAATGAGACTCTAAAAAGGGTTGGTTTGGGCTTGAAGAAGATTGCTGCAGACTCCACACATGAGCGAAAAGAAGTACTGTCGGAGTCCGATCTCATTGCAGCTTTATGCAGATCGTATCGACAAGCAAAGCGATCACAGGCCAACTGCCAAAAGCAAAGAAGTGTCTCTGAATTTCACGAATGGAGAAAGAGCACGAAAATTCTTCAGTACCAGCTTGAAGCAGTCCTGAAGTATCAACGACCGAAAAACAAGACCGTGTCGGCTCTGAGCGATTTGGCCGATCTACTGGGACAAATCCAGGATCTCTCAGCCTTCGTCCGCTTTCTCAAAAATCATCGTGCTCACTCGGGAAAAATGCGGCATACCTTACGGCGGAAGCGCTCAAAGCTTGAGAGTGAAGCTCTGAATGACGGAGACAAGGTCTTTAAATTTAAAGCGAAGCACTGGATCAAAGACGCGCTGGTGCCTCCCCTCAGACATGGCCTCGGTCGTCCCGCTGATCGAGCTCAAAAATAGCCAGGAGGGTTTGAAGCGAGAAGTACGACGACAAAAGAGGAATGCACATGCCCTAATGGTTCTGCAGGCTCAACACTTCGCGGAGTTCCGTTGATCCGCCTCGTCTACTCCTTGCCGCCGCCTTGTTCGTCCATCCTAGCATGATGCATCCCGTGCGCCATTTTTCCGCACATCATAAGACAACCGTCTCTACCCATCGTAGCCACCTGACTACAGCAAGAGTCGCTCATGGCACGGTGATCGCAGCACTGGTGCTTATGAGCGACATTGCACCTTATATTCATCGAAAAGTGGTTGTTCTCCAGGAAGAAGCAACCATCGAACAGGCGGCCAAAGCCATGGATGAACATGGGTTTGGCTGTGTGTTCATTTCAGATCACCAGGGCCATGTCAGCGGTGTACTGACTGATCGGGATATCGTTTGTCGCCTGGTGGCTCACGGCCGCACTTCGTCTGAGCCCATTTCGTCGATCATGACGCCCAACCCTGTCAGTGTGGACGAGGATACAGAACTGAGCGCGGTTGTGCGCCTCATGGAAGTTCACGAAATCCGGCGCGTCCCCGTCGTGCACACTCAGCCCAATGGGATGCAGCGTTGTGCAGGAATAGTCAGTCTGGATGATCTTCTCGCATCTCGAGATATTGATGACTATCACGTGATGCGAATTGTTCGCGGGCAGATCAATCAGCCGGGTCAATCTCTTCGATCCGAAAGATCGGGTGAGGCACTTTGCCCGAGGAGCTTCAACGTAATTTGAACGAGATTCCAAATGGACCCGATCGCACGGCTACTGCCCACGATTTGGTCCTGGGAATCGTAGATGCCTTTGGTTTTTCTCAGTACGAGGCTGAGTCCTATTTGTCGCAAGCATGTCGCGCGCTCGAGGAATGGGTGGGATTTCGGCGTTTTGCACCTATCAAGTCTCAGCTGCCAGAAGAACTGAGAGGCTTCTTGACGCAAGAATTTCCTGTGCGAATCGTTCAGTTCCTTAAACAGGAAATCGCAGCAGGAGAGTCTGGTAGCCCTTTCAACTGAACAAGAGCTTGCGCCCCGCGCAATGAAGGCCTCACGAGCAGGATCACCCGCCCGCATTTGACACCCTTTGCGTCACAGTTCACTCAACCGTAGATTTTAACTTCAAGAGTCTATATCCCCCAACTGCCAAGTAAGGTAGAACCCAAGTCTATTCATGGATCCGGGGGAAAGAGATGAAAAGTACCACAGAGGCAAACATTCAAATTCAAGAAGCCGTTCCAGCAAGGAACAAAAGGATTCTGATCATTGATGATAATGAGGATCTGATTGAAACCTTCCGAACCATCCTTGAAATGAATGACTTTGTGGTTTTGTCAGCGCACGGTGGGGAGGAGGCTCTCGCTCTCCTTACGGATATCGAAAAACTGGATTTGATTCTTCTCGATATGCAAATGGGAGAAATGTCAGGTCCCGAATTTTTGGAACTCTTTGAAAAAACACAGCCTGAAGTTTTCAAGAATGTTCCGGTCGTTTTTCTCACGGGCATGGACAAGATCCCTGCGAGTAAAGCTGTCGGCTTCATTCGAAAGCCCATGGCTGATATTGCCTCGTTTTTAGAGGCCGTCGAACGCTTCATCGAAACAGGAGTCGGCCGCAGTCAGTTATGACCATTAAGACAGTTCAGTGGATCCAACATGATTCAACTGAGCGTGCCTATCTCGCACTGAGGAGCCCGCATGGCTAAAGTAAAAAGACTTAAAAGAGCAGTCACCTCACCTGATAAGCGTGTGCGCTCGGGTAAAACTGTTTCCAAAACCACGAGTGCAAGAAGCACATCTGACCCATCTGAAATGAAGAGATTTCCCATTGTAGGGATCGGTGCATCGGCAGGAGGTCTTGAAGCCCTCACGCAACTCCTCACGCAGTTGCCGATTGATACTGGCATGGGGTTTGTTCTACTTCAGCACCTGGACCCCAACCATGAGAGCATGTCGGCGGAAATTCTATCGCGCGTGACTCGCATGGAAGTTTCTGAAGTCAAAAACGGCATGGCTGTGCAACCTAACCGCGTTTATGTCCTTCCTGCGAACTCCAGCATGGGAATTCTCAACGGGGTTTTGAATCTCATGCCGCGCACCGAGACTCACGGACTGCACCTGGTCATTGATTCTTTTTTTCAATCGCTTGCAAAAGATTCGAAAAATCGAGCGGTTGGCGTCATCTTGTCTGGAACAGGTTCAGACGGGACTCCAGGATTGATGGCCATCAAAGCCGAAGGGGGGATCACCTTCGCTCAAGATCCCCAGTCTGCCAGATTTGACGGCATGCCTCAAAGTTCCATTGATTCCGGGGCCGTGGATTTCGTATTGAATCCCGAGAGAATCGCCGAAGAATTAGCGAGAATCGCGCACCAGCCCTATGTCAAACCCGATATCTCCGACGCCGACGAAGAGTTTGCCGGCAAAGCTGGCGATGCTGGCAATACTGGAGATGAGACTCTCTCGCCCCAGGACAGTCTCAATCACATCTTTCTCCTGCTCAGAAATCTCTGTCACGTCGATTTTGCACATTACAAATCCAATACCATTGGGCGGCGTATCGATCGGCGGATGGTCCTTTGCAAGGTGAAGGACCAAAACGCTTATGCCCAGCTTCTCTCCCACGATCCGGGTGAAGTGAAAGCGCTTTTCGATGACCTTCTGATCAATGTGACCAGTTTCTTTCGGGATCCTGAGGCCTTCAAAGCACTTACGGAAAAAGTCTTTCCAAAACTGGTCGAAAATCGCGCTCCTGGAACTCCGATCCGCGTGTGGAGTATGGGTTGCTCAACTGGCGAAGAAGCTTATTCCATTGCCATCTCGCTCCTGGAATATTTGGGCGACAAGGCTTCCTCGACCCCGATACAGGTTTTTGGGTCAGACATCAGCGAACAGGCCATTCAAAAAGCCAGGCTGGGAGAATATCCGGAAACCATTGCCCGAGAAGTCTCTCGGGAACGCCTCAACCGCTACTTCACGAAAATGGACACTGGCGGCTACAAGATCGCAAAATCGATTCGAGATATCTGCGTATTTTCCAGGCATGACATCACGACTGATCCGCCATTTGCCAAAATCGATCTCCTCTCCTGTCGCAATCTATTGATCTATTTCACGGCGAACCTGCAAAAGCATGTTTTCCCGATCTTTCACTATGCGCTGAGTCCGAAGGGATTTCTCTGGCTGGGAAAATCAGAAACCATTGGGGGGTTTGTGAACCTTTTTTCTTCGGTCGATAAGAAAAATAATATTTACGCCAGAAAGACTGCGCCCCACGCCTTGAACCTCAGCTTCCCGGCAAGTTCTTATGTTCCTGGACTCCAAGGAATCCATCGAAAGCCCACGCCCCCGACCAAAGTGGGGGTCGATGTTCAAAAAATTGCGGACGGCGCCGTTCAGGAGCAGTTTCCTGGCGTTCTCATCAACGAAGAAATGGATATTTTACAGTTTCGGGGACACACGAACCCATTCATTCACCCCGCACCTGGGCTTCCCAGCCATAACCTCCTCAAAATGGCGAACCTGGAGATCCTGTCCGATCTGCGCAGTGCCATCCAGGCGGCGAGAAAACATAAAACAGCCGTAAAAAAGGATGGCTTGCGGATCAGCGAGGGTCGTTCGAGCCGAACTTTCAACTTGAGAGTGATTCCTGTAAAGCCCACTCAGCCCGGGCTTGGGAAAGACTACTATTATCTGATTCAATTTGAAGATGTGGCAGAAACCAGATCGCGCAAGATCAAAACAACCTCGGGCAAACGAAAAGATCCCCGCGTCGTCGAGTTGCAGCAGGAATTGATGGCGGCTCAGGAATATCAGCAATCTCTCGTTGAGAAGTCTGTGGCCGCACAGGAAAACCTGACCACCTCAAATGAAGAACTGCAGAGTGCCAATGAAGAGCTTCAGAGCACGAACGAAGAACTGGAAACAGCTAAAGAGGAACTTCAAAGCGGGAACGAAGAACTCACGACCGTCAATGATGAGCTTCGGACGCGGAGTCTGGAGCAAGCCCAGAGCAATAACGACCTGACCAATCTCCTGGCCAGCGTCCAGATCGCCATCGTGATGCTTGGGTTCGACAACAAAATCCGTCGCTTCACTCCCCTCGCGGGCAGTACCTTGAACCTCATCCCGAGCGATGTTGGACGCCCATTTTCTGACATGAAACTCAATTTCAGCATGCAGGGCGTTGATCTGAATCTGGAAGAGATGGTTTCGCAGGTCGCCGAAACCATGGAACCTCGAGAAGTCGAAGTGCAAGATCGCCGAGGCCGTTGGTTTCGCCTGCAAGTCAGGCCCTACAAGACCTCCGATGGCAAAATTGATGGCGCAGTCCTGGCGCTCGTGGATATTGATGCTCTCATTCTGAGTTTCAAAGAGGTGGAAGCTTCGAAAGCTGAGGCCGAAAAAGCCAACCGTGCCAAAGACCTTTTCCTGGCCACCCTCTCCCATGAGCTGCGTACGCCCCTGACGGCAATCCTTTCCTGGGCGGAGATGATCGAATCTGGAAACCTGGGGGCTGAGAAAATCAGGCGTGCGGGCGCGATCATCAGGGATTGTGGAAAAACCCAGGCGGCACTCATTGATGATCTCCTGGATGTTTCACGCATCATTGTAGGCAAGCTCGCACTTGAACTGCGCGAAGTGCAGCCCGAAGACATGATCTGCAAAGCAATCGAATCCGTTCTTTCGATGGCAAAGAAGAAAACCATTCAGATTGAGACCTATTTTGACCCTCAGGCGGGAACGGTCATGGCCGACCCTGTGCGGCTCCAGCAGGTCTTTTTGAATCTCCTGACCAATGCCATCAAATTTTCTTCTCCCCACTCGAAAGTCATGGTGAGGCTGGAGAAGGTCAAAGACCAGGGAGGTGAAAAAGCGAAAGTCATGATCAAGGTGATCGATTCGGGCAAGGGCATCAATCCCGAATTCATACCTCATCTCTTTAACAGCTTCAGCCAGGAAGACAGTTCCAGCATCCGCGTCCACGGGGGTCTGGGGCTTGGGCTTGCGATCGTGCGAAGCTTGGTCGAGTTGCACGGTGGGAGCATTCACGCCGAAAGCCCGGGTGAAAAACTCGGCGCAACTTTCACGGTCACTCTTCCGAGAAAGTCAGAGTTCACGTCTTCAGAACAGATGAAGCGCGAGGAAGAGAACAAAACGCATCAGCCTCAAATCAGCCAAGTCAGGCTCGATGGGCTCAAAGTACTCGTCGTCGAAGATGAAGACGCCACGAGAGAGGTATTCACGGAAATGCTCACGTTCTTTGGGGCAGTAGTCACTCCTGCCGCTTCTGCAAAGGAGGCACTCGCAGTGTTCCAGAACTCCAAACCCGATGTTTTACTGAGCGATATTTCGATGCCCGGTGAAGATGGATACAGCTTGATTCGAAAGATCAGGGCACTCCGTCCAGCTCAAGGGGGGAACATCCCGGCGATTGCAGTGACAGCACATGCAGGACCAGAGGATATTCGGGCGGTGCTTTCCGCTGGTTTCCAATCCCATGTCGCCAAGCCCGTGGACTCCGTTCATTTGGCGACCATCATTGCGCGAGTTGCCGCCACCAGGGTCGGCGGATGAAATGAATATTCCACGCGTGGTCGCAATCGGAGCTTCCGCGGGAGGTCTCGCAGCCTTCCAGGGGCTCCTTGAAAATTTACCCGCTGATACGGGGATGGCCTTTGTCCTGCTTTCACATATTTTACGCGATTCCAAAAGCTTGCTCCCAGAAATTTTAGCGCGCGCGACGAAAATGCCGGTACTCCAGGTGACCGAAGATACGCCCCTTTGCCCCAATCATGTCTATGTCCTGCCGCCGGATAAATTCATGGAAATTCGGCATGGATCGCTGCATTTGATCGCGCGTCCCAACAAGCCGGTGAATAACGCCATCGATCACTTTCTTTTTTCATTGGCGAAAGACCCGATTCAGGGCTCCGTGGGCATCATTCTCTCGGGAGAAGGAGCCGACGGCGCTGAAGGCATTCAGGTTCTCAAAGCGCAAGCGGGCGGCGTCACCATGGCTCAACTCCCTGAATCTGCAAAGTCCCAGTCCATGCCGATTAACGCGATTGAAATTGACCATGTGGACTATATCCTTTCGCCCCAGGATATTGCGCGCAAACTTGCTTCGATGAGCCGATCTTCAACTACCGTGAAAACACCTTTAAAGGTTCTTTGGATGAAATGTCCCACCCCAGATTCTTGAGAATGGATGATGACTCACTGAAAACTGTCGCATCACGAACGATAACGCACCATTGGACGCGACATGCTTTTGCCTGGGGAACGGTTTCTGCAATAGGTGATCGACTGACCCTGATCCTGTGCGCTTCGATGGAGTGTCATCGATTGCGTCCTCCTCCACGTCCACCCAGAAAAAGGATTTCACTGTGCCTACCCCTCTCAAAAAAAAACTAAGTGCCCCAAGACGGAATCATTTGGACAAGTGCCCCACCGGTATCAAGGGCTTTGACCAGGTGACCGAAGGCGGGCTTCCTAAAAATAGAACCACTCTCATTTCCGGAGGCGCGGGATCGGGGAAAACCCTGCTGGGACTTGATTTTCTGATCAAGGGTGCAACCGCTTACAAGGAGCCCGGCGTTTTCATGTCCTTTGAAGAGACCGCAAATGAGCTCTATCAGGACGTGGCTTCTCTCAACATGGATTTATCCGGGCTTGTTTCCAGAAAAAAAATTCTGCTTGAGCATGTCATTCTGGAACGCAAGGATGTTCACGAGATCAACTTCAATCTTGAGGGTATATTCGTTCGCTTGGAACACGCCATTGACTCCATTGGCGCCAAACGAGTTGTTCTGGATTCGATCGAATCTCCCTTTGCGGGCATCACGGACTCCGGCATTCTTCGCATCGAGATCAAAAGACTTTTCCGGTGGCTCAAAGAGAAGAAAGTCACGTCAATCGTTACCGGAGAGCCCAATCAAGGCAACTACACTCGTCACGGCATGGAGGAGTACATTTCCGATTGCATCATTCTCCTGGATAACCGAGTCAACGAGCAGATTGCCATCCGAAGAATGCGTGTCATCAAATATCGGGGTTCAAATCATGGAACAAACGAGTACCCGTTCGTCATTGATAGCGATGGACTGTCCGTCATTCCGATCACTTCAGCAGGGCTTGATCAGCCGGGCACAAACAAAAAAGTTTCGACCGGAATCCCGTCGTTGGACAAAATGTTCAAGGGCAAGCCAGGATATACCCGAGGCAGTACGGTGCTGGCGTCGGGCACTGCAGGGACGGGCAAAACAAGCTTGGCTGCCTCATTCGCGGTAGAAAGCTGTAAACGAGGCGAGAAGTGTCTTTTCTTGTCCTATGAAGAATCTTCAGGGCAACTCATCCAGAACATGAGTTCAATAGGAATTCATCTGGAACCTTGGATCAAAAAAGGACTCCTGAGAATTGAGTCCACCCGGCCGTCTTTTTTTGGTCTGGAGATGCATTTGCTGGAACTCTACAAATCCATCGAGGTTTTCAAACCCAAGGCGGTCGTCATTGATCCCCTGACGAGCCTGATTGGAGAGGGAGACGAGCGACAAATCAGGTCCATGATCACTCGGATGATTGATCTTCTGAAATCCCGCGGCATCACCACGTTTTTCACCAGTCTGGTTTCTTCAGCCGCTCAAAATGATACGAGCGGTGAAATCGGTGTCTCATCCTTGATCGACACCTGGATCGTCGTGCGAGAGTTGGAAGAAGATACGAGCAGAAAGCGCATTCGTGGACTTTTCATCGTGAAGTCTCGTGGAACCGGCCACGAGAGTGACGTCTACAAATTGATTTTGAGTGATGACGGAATCAACCTGTTACCCATGGATACACCCGCAGGCCGCGACCCCAAAAAGAGAAGTGATGAAAAGAAGTTGGCTGGAAATCTGGGAGTTGGCAAATAGACCATGAGACCTTTGCGTCCCACCTTCATCGTCGGAATTGGCGGCTCCGCTGGAGCATTGAACGCCTACAAGACGCTCCTGGCCTCCTTGCCCGCCAACACGGGCATGGCCTTTGTCATCATTTCTCATATGAACCCTGAGGCCAGTAGTTATTTGGCTGAAATTCTGACCAAACACACTGAAATGTTAGTGAAGGTGGCGTCCATGGGGATGCCTATCTGGGCAAATCACGTCTATGTCAATCCTCCGAATGCGGACACTTTGATTGAAAACCATACCTTTAAAGTTGTCTCTCCCCGTACCGAGAGAAACAAGGAGATCGATTTGTCTTTCTCTTCTTTGGCAGAGGCAATGGGAGCACGTGCGATCGGTATTGTTCTTTCCGGGTATGATGGCGACGGAACGAAGGGATGCAAACACATCAAAGCAAAGGGAGGAACTACCTTTGCACAAGACCCGTCTGCCGAAGTGAACGAAATGCCTCTTCATGCTGAAAGGGCGGGCTGCATTGATTTCGTTTTGCCACTCGAAAAAATATCAGAAGAATTGCAAACGCTTGCAAGCAAGCCCAAAATAAAAATTTAGGCGGACGTAGGAAAGAGTCTATTCGCTTCACCGAACATGCCTGCACGACGGCGTATGCACTGATTGTCACGAGCTTGGGGACAATACCCTCCGGAGCATCGAACGAGACCTCGACATCAAAGAAATGCAGATTCAGGGTTAGGCCTCTCAAGCGGCTGGCTCAATGACTCAAAAACCGATTCCCGCTCTGAAACTCCAGCTCGACGTCCTCGATTCTCGGAGATTTTCGGCATAGCCGTGAAAGATCTGAGCCACATAGGAAAGAAGTGAGGCCTCGGTGATCGTCTTCACTCGAAAAGTGAGCTCTTGCCCTCCCTTCAGCGGATGGGTGAAGCTGCGACCGCCTGGATAAAGTCGAAACTTCAGAGCTGCGCCTTCAAATGAAGGTGCGATGAAATCAATCAGCGTCACCTCTGTCTCCCAGAGTCCCCTGTGCTCCAGAAGGTCCGGGTTGAAACGGATGTAATCGTAAGGAACCCAAGCCTTCACGTTCCAGAGCAACCGGGTCTGGGCTCTCATCCGAAATGAAGCGTGATACCGCATATAGCTGCGATCCCATGAACGTTCATCGGCTCCGCCTTTGCCGTTGGACTCGTGCTCAAATCCCCCGAGATCCAGCCAGTGATCCTGCCCCCCCAGAGAGATTCGGTAAAATACTTCTGGATTGTAGTCCACATCGCTGAAGTACGGGGATTTCCTGAGCAGCTCCCACATCATGAGCTGAGTGTACCCAAGATAAAGAGGGATCAATCGGTCAAGCTCCACTCGGAAGCTCACTTCAATTTTAGTATTGGGATGTCCCATGAGAAAGTACATGGGCTTATACTGGTAGATCTGCACCAGCTTCCGGTCAGGCCTCGGCGTGTAGGCCGGTTCAGGTCCAGTCGCGGGAGCATTTTCTGCATGAGCGAGCGGGAGCAGAATCAAGATGCATGAGAGATAAATATATTTTCCAAATGTTTTCATCGCGCTGCGTCCTGGTATTTTCAGGGCATATCCCTATTGACGAGCAACTCCACCGTCAAGGTCGAGCTCATCGTGTAACGGCCCAGGACCAAGTTGTTTTGTATCATGAAGCGGTGGCTTCAACAGAAAATACGGGAAATGACCCCGTCAGCCTGGTCGCTCGTGATGATGACCTTGAGTGCGTGTTGCTTCTCCGCATTGCCGAACGTTTCGCAGGCCTGCATCAGAGCTTTCTATGCAAAGTGGTGCGTGATGAGCTTGACAGGCTTGATTCTTCCGGACACGACGGTTTTCAAAAGCGTGGGTGTGGTCACGGTATCCACCCGACGAGGGGTCAAAGTGATATTCCACGACCAGAACTTCGATCGCCACATCAACGCCCCTGTCTCCAGTCATTTTCATCACTTTCCCCGCTGCCGTGCCGTCGCTGTTGTTCACGACCGTGGTCGCTGAGAAATCCCAGCCCGGCCGCTCTTCAGCCGCAAACTGTCTGCATTCAGTCTGGCCCAAGTGTCCAGTGTTCTGGTCGCACTCCTTCTGGTTTACGTCATTTCGCTTTACCGGGGACAGGGAGAAGCTGATGCCCGGACCCTCACTTTCACTGCGCTGATCATTTCCAACCTCGCTCTGATCGTGACGAGCGGGAGGCTCGCTTCTCAGCGACTGAAAGATGCGAAGACCAAGCCCTCCTCTATACCCTCCCCTCCCCTCCCGTGGGGATATCTGATCTTCAAAATGATTCACCGTTTTTGGGAAATCATCCGGATAACTCATCCATAGAATTGAGCTTTATTCATTACCCCGGCCGACCTAATTCCGGTCAACGTCATCAGAGGTTGACCCCTCGGACGACCGCATTGACTCTATGCGTTACACAGGTTAAGGCTCTTTTATGAAAATCGCCTCACCCTTTTCGGTTCGCCTGATGGTCCTCGCCATCACCATTGGCTTGAGCTCACCTTCCCTGGCTCAAGCCGCATCCTGCGGGGAGATCCTCGAACCCAAGGTCGCCCAGAAGGTCTGTCCGTATCTCGATGAACTCAAGGCCTCCCGAAGTGAAATCGATCAGCAATCGGCGCTTGAAATCGAAGACTCCCTTCGACTCGCCCACGAACCTTCCGCAGACGTCGTGCAATTGCCCTCGGTTTTGCCGAGACTCTTCGCCGACCTCACGGGTCACAATGGGTGGCAAAAAGGAAAATCCGACGGCCGAAGAATTCTCCTCGAAGATCAGATTTTCAAACCGCTCAGCACGCCTGTTTCGCAACTCGACCTGAAAAACGCCTTCGGCAGAAGCTCG
>JACMNQ010000019.1 GCA_014378465.1 Oligoflexia bacterium
GCTCCTGGTAGAGGATGACTCCGTAAGTGTCCTTCAGAATCGTCGCGAGCTGCTCGACGTCAAACTTGATTTCCTGACGGCCGTGCTTTCGATCAATGAAGTCATCGACCATCCCGGAACCCAGAGGTCCAGGACGGTAAAGCGCATTGATGGCGGTCAGATCTTCGAGCGAGTTCGGCTGGATGCGCGAGCACAGATCCTTCATTCCCGAGCTTTCGACCTGAAACACGCCGTCCGTGTCGCCAGACGAAATCAGCGCGAAAACTTTCGAATCTTCGTAGTTCATGCGCTCGAGCTCGAAATCCGCCTCCGGCGTGCCGGGCTCAGCGCCTGCGCGCACGAGCTTGATCGCGTGATCGATCACAGTGAGGGTCTTGAGACCGAGAAAGTCAAATTTGACGAGACCGATCTTTTCAGCCGAATCCTTGTCAAACTGCGTGACCACGTCGCCGTCTTTGCCGACATAGAGCGGGCAATACGTGACGACCGGCTCTTCCGTGATGATGACGCCGGCGGCGTGGATCCCGGCATTGCGGTACAGGCCCTCAAGGGACCGGGCGTAATCCATCACCTTTTGAGCTTTGAAGTCCTGGTCCATGCGTTCACGGAGACGCGGTTCTTTTTCGATCGCGCTGTCGAGCGTGATATTGAGTTCGTCAGGCAGGAGCTTCGTCAGGATATCGCTTTCGGCGAACGAAAGTCCCATCACTCGGCCCACGTCCTTGAGGACGGCGCGAGCCTGAAGCTTCCCAAACGTGATGATCTGCGTGACGTTGTCCTTGCCGTACTTCTGAATGACGTAATCGATGACTTCGCCACGACGATCCTGACAGAAATCGACGTCGAAATCGGGCATGCTCACGCGTTCAGGATTGATGAAACGCTCAAAGAGCAGATTGAACTGAATCGGATCGATGTCCGTGATCTTGAGACTGTAGGCGACGAGAGAACCCGCTCCCGATCCACGGCCCGGCCCCACCGGAATGCCCTTTTTCTTGGCCCACATGATGAAATCCGCGACGATCAGAAAGTAGCCGGAAAACCCGGTATTTTCGATCATCGTCAATTCACTCTCGAGCCTAGAATGGTACTCAGGTTCGATGTCAGCCCAGTTCGGCGCAGCCTTTTTCTTGATGAAGGAGTACTCGCCAAAGCGGTCCTGCAGTCCTCGGCGGGTCTCTTCCCTGAAGAATTTGACGAGATCAAAATCGTCCTCCTTCTTCACGCCTTCGGGACGGAATTTCGGGAGGTGGTAGATCGGGCGACCCTGGTCGTCCTTGAATTTGAATTCGACGTTGCACTTCTCAGCGATTTTCAGCGTGTTTTCGCAGGCTCCGGCAAAACGCTCGAAGCGTGCACGCATCAGCGCCGCGGGCTTGAGGTAGTACTCCTGGGGAACGAGACTTTTAGGGCGATCGAAATCGAGGTTTTTGCCATGCTCAATGCACTGAAGAACCTCATGAGCTTCGGAGTCTTTGGGCTCCAGATAGTGACAATCCGTCGTGGCAACACACTCGATGTCATGCTTCTGGCTCCAGGAATAGAGTACTTCATTGACGTGGTCCTGTTCAGGCATTCCTGTGTCCTGGAGTTCAAGGTAAAAGTCCTTTCCGAAACGTTTTTTGAACCAGAATACGGAGTCCATCGCCGCGGCTTCTTCGCCGGTCAGAATCTTGTACGGAACTTCACCGCGAATGCAGCCCGAGAGAACGATGAGGTCATCCCCGTACTTGTCGAGGAGCGCCCGATCGACCAGGGCCCGGGGCCCGGCGGGCTGTCCTTTTTGCGGAGGGGGTGCATTCGTATAGGCCTGAGTCACGATCTGACAGAGATTCTGATAGCCCTTGAGATTTTTGCAGAGAAGGACCAGATGATGAAAGCGCGGCTTGAACTGAGCGCCGGCCTGCTTGGTCGCGAGTGCAGTCGTCGGACCGTCCGGAGCATAGAGGATCTCGCAGCCGATGATCGGTTTCACTTTCGCCTTCTTGGCAGCGAGGTAAAAGTCCATGGCCCCAAAGAGGTTGTTCGTGTCGGTGATGGCCACCGCTTTCATGCCCATCTCGGTCACTTTTTCAAAGAGGCTCTCCACGTGGATCGCACCTTCCAGAAGGCTGTACTGAGTGTGGACGTGCAGGTGCACGAACTCAGTGGAGTCGACCGGGGCCTCTTGGCCAGCTGGAGTGGGAGTCTGGGATTGAACTTCTGCCATAAGGGATTCCGACTGTTCTAGCTAACGGCGTTAAAAATTACCATACGCTGACCCCGCTCCAGTTCGATTTTTTTGAAGCGAGGCTCTGACCGACTGCCTTGTCGGCTGGGGCCGGACTCAGAAGGGGAAGAGCACCCCAGGAGAACTCCCGTTCTGTAACATCACGCGCAAAGGCCGGTCGTTCGAGTGCGCGAGAGCGCGTGCAGCAATTGTGTCAGATACTGGGATGACGACTGAGGAGGCCCGATCCCGGGTGAAGTTGCTGCGTGGCTTTCCAACCTGAAGTTGAGTACAACTCAAACGCCAGCGAATATCATGAAGGAGCAGTCTCAGAATGATCTCAGCACGAGCCCTCGAAAAATACTTTCCTCCCGTTCGCGCCCTCGGTCCCGTGGACTTCGACATTCCAGCAGGCTCCCAGGTCGCTCTTCTCGGAGAGAGTGGCTCGGGCAAGAGCACTCTGCTCAATCTCCTGGGCTGCATGGAAGTCCCGAGTTCCGGCGATCTGGAGATGCAGGGAAAACTCACTCGCGGACTTTCGGAAAAGGAACTTGCCGAAATGCGACTGAGAAAGATCGGTTACGTTCACCAGTTCTTTGATCTCATCAGTGATCTCAATGCGCTTGAAAACGTGATGCTGCCGATGTGGATGGCCGGCGACGCGGAAAGTGAAACGAGAGCCACCGATCTTCTGAAATCCCTCGGACTCGGGCACCGGCTGACGCAGACGGCCTCGCTCCTGAGCGGCGGAGAACAGCAGAGAGTCGCGATCGCCCGCGCACTGAGCCTTTCTCCTTCACTTATTCTTGCGGATGAACCTTCCGGAAGTCTTGACAGTTCCACGGGAGAAGCCGTCGTCACTCTTCTGCTTGAACTCACGAAGAAGGCCGGGTCGACGCTCATCATGGCGACTCACAGCCCGGCGGCCGCGGCCCGCTTTGAACACTTCATCCGCCTGAAAGACGGCAAAATCGTGGAAAAGAATCTGCCAAAGGTCAAAGAGTGAACACTCGCTTCTGGAAGATTCTCTGGGCCTGCTTCATCAAGCCCACCTGGAAGCGTCCCTTTCTCCTGATCGCCAGCATCGCGGGAATTGCAGCAGGCACCGGAATTCTCTGCGCGCTCAACATGTCCAATGAAAGGGCCATCCATTCCTTCGAGGCTTCGGCGCAGGCCCTGACTCCGCAAGGCGACTCAGGAACTTCGACTTCACCGGGCACACCCCAAACGGTCCAGTGGCGCTCTCCCCGCGGAAAAATCGCCTGGGAAATGCTCGATACCTGCCTGCAGTTCATTTCCCAGGGAGTGCAGTGCCGGGGCGTGATCTCCGCCCCCCTTCATCTGAAATCAGCGGCCGGCAGATCACCCGAAGGCAGTGCCTTTGACGGAGACGTGCAAGTCATCGGCATGGACGGGGGCTGGGAGACTCTCGGAGCACCGGCTTTCTCGTCGGCGCTGGCGGAGAAGACGCACGAACTTCGGCTCACTGCCGGAGCGAAAATAGAGGCGGCTTCAAGTTTTCCGTCACGAGACTACTCCCTCATCCTTTCGGGACGGGATGCCGCTCTTCTCATCACTCAGGCGCGAGGCCTCCAGGGCGTTTCGGGTTACGACTGGCTTGAAGTCTCCCCGTCTGAAACTCAGGAAAGCGTGAGTCTTGAAGCCGCCAACGCGGTCTTTGAAAAAACTCTGGCGCGCATGCAGCTTGCTTTTGGCAAGCGGTCCGCGATCCCCCTGGTCCGGACGACTCCTCAGAAAGTGATCGAGTCGCAGAAAGCGCTCACTTTCACTTACCGCTTCAATCTGAAAGTGCTTTCAATGATGAGTGTCCTCATCGGTGCGCTCCTCGTCGCCAATGTCGCCACTCTGTACTTCCTGCTCAAGCGACCGACCGTGGCCGTGCTTCGGCAGCTCGGAGCATCCCGAAAGGAGATTCTGGCCTGGGTGCTTTTCGAACAGGCCCTGATGGGACTCATCGGTGGAGTGCTCGGACTCGGGCTCGGGGTGCAGCTCGAAAAGCTCATCAGTGGTCAGGTCCTGAGGACCATCTCTGACCTGTACCTCAAGACTGCGGCCACGGCGCCCCACTTGAGTTTTCAGACCGGAGCCTTGACCGTCGTCTCCGGCATGTTCATTTTTCTCGGCGCCGGACTCAGTGCCGCTCTTTCCACGACGCGCGTTGCACCGGCAGCGCCCGGCAAACGCACGGTACAGCCGGACAAACTCCGGCTCTGGCCCGCGTTTCTGGCGGCACTCTGCCTCCTCGTGATTTTCAGCTCACCGTACCTTCCGCCGTTCAAAATTCCTTTTCTGTTTGAGTCCTCGCAAGCGCAGCCTGTCGCGGGTTATCTGGGCGCGGCCGCGGTTTTCATTTTTTCCTTCGCGCTTTCTCAGTACCTGCTCGCGGGAGTCTCCGCCGCGATCACTCGGCTGACTCCACCGAGAGTCGCCGCGCGTTTCACGACGCTGGCGATCGCGGCCCGGCGCAACCTCAGATCCGGAGCGCGAGGACGCGCCCCGGTCGCCACTCTGGCGGGAGGACTGAGTCTCGCCATCGGAGTCACCCTCATGGTCGGAGGATTCAGAGAAAGTCTCGGAGACTGGCTCGGCACCGCTTTCAATGCGAACATCATGGGCGAAGTGCAGAGCCTGCAGGGAACGGAGACGCGTCCTCGCATCACGGAAGATCAACTGGGGCGCCTGCGAGCCACCCCGTTCATCGAAGGCGTCGATTGTCTGCTTCTGGATGATCTCGAATTTCGCGGCCGTCCTTTCAAAGTGGCGGCCCTCGATGATGCCCTGCTGCCGAAGTATCCCGTTCCGATGGTACCCTTTCACCTGCCGGACGGCATGACTCCGAAGCTTGCGCTCGAGTCCCTCACGAAAGGCGCTGAGAACGTCTGGCCCGCGATCATCAGTGAAACGTTTTCGAACAAATTCAAATTGAACCCCGGGGACCGCTTTGAAATCACGCTCCATGAATCAGGAGGCGCTGCCGCGGCACCGTTGCAGCTTCGAATTTTGGGATCGGCGCGTGAGTACTCGAGTGAACTGGGCTACGTCATCATCGCTCGTGACACGTTCAAAAGACACACGGGACTCGACGGTTGCAATTCCCTGAGAATCTACACTCAGATTCAAAGTTCTGAAGAATTCATTCGAAGGCTCGGAGCCCTTCATCCGGATCTCACTCGCGACGTCAAATACATCACGAGTCACGATCTCCGGACGAACGCCCTGAGGACCTTCAACGACACGTTTGCGATCACGGACGCGCTGGCGATGCTTGCGGCCCTCCTGGGAGGGCTGTCGCTTCTCACGCAGCTCGTTCAGAGCACCGCCGAACGGGCCCCCGAGTGGCTGACTCTGAGACGCATGGGCAATACCTGGCGCGATCTCTTTCGATTCTGCTCGATGGACATCCTGCTTTCAGTGCTCTCGGGGGTCTTTCTTGGCCTCATCAGCGGTGTTCTGCTGGGGTGGGTGCTCTGCTACTCCATCAACTATCAGGCCTTTGGCTGGACGGTGAAGTATGGAACTCCCGACAGTATCCTCAAATCCCTGAAGATCGCGGCGGTTTTCGGGACCACGCTCTGGGCTTTCGGCAGCCTTGCCAGCGTCTTTGTCCTCAGGCCGGGCGAAAAATGGAGACTCAAACGCGAATGAAACTGCGAAACTTCTTCAGCGGAACTCTGCCCTTCTGGTTTTTCTTCTGGATCTTTTTCGGGGCTCTTCCTGCCGCCGTTCCAGATTCCGCACTTGCGGATTCGGCGCCTTTCAAGCGCCACACCTATCGGCCGGCCAGTCCGGACAGGCGACTCGCGTTTCCACGAGACCATGGTGCGCATCCTGACTCCTCCTATGAGTGGTGGTATTTCACCGGGCATGTCGCACCCGTTGCTTCTCCGGGAAAAGCCCAGGATGCCCAGCCGGAAATCGCCGGGTTTGAATTGACCGTGTTTCGCATTTCACCGCTGGCTCAGCCTGATCGACCTTCCTACTTCGTCGCTCATCTGGCCTGGAGCGATCTTCAGACTCGGAAGTTCAGACACCTGAGTTTTGGAAGTCCGGAGAAGGCGGGAGTCGCGGAAGCGAGCCAAGATCATTTGAAAATCACGATGCCCGGCATTCGGGTGGTCCTCACTTCTCCTTCGGAAATTTCACTCGACATTGATGTGCTCTGGGAAGGAATCCCTTTCCAGCTGAAAAGCGAACTCAAGTCCCACAAGCCCGTGACCCTTCACGGTGAGAACGGTTACTCAAAGAAAGCCGAATGCACCGAGTGCGCGAGCCATTATACCAGCTTCACGCGCCTTCAGGGTCCGCTCGCACTGAAGACCGAGAAGCTCTGGGCTCAAGTCTGGTTTGACCACGAGTTCGGTTCGAATTCGCTGGGGCAATCCATTTCCGGCTGGGACTGGTTCGCACTCCAGCTCACGGATGGCTGGGATCTGATGATCTACCAACTTCATGACTCTCAGGGCAAACCAGCCCATCGCAGCGGGACTTGGGTTGACCCTGCAGGGAAAACTTACGCGCTGGAAGAAAAGCAGATCACCTTGTCTCCGGTTTCTCAGTGGACTTCTCCCCACACCGACGCTCACTATCCAGCCAGCTGGAAACTTTCGATCGATCATCCTGCGCGATCACTCAAAGCCGATCTCCTGCCGAAACTGTCTGATCAGGAAATCAGTTCGAGAGGACTTGGCCTGGCGACTTACTGGGAGGGAACCTGTGAAGTCAAATCCCCGCCGACTCCAACCCAAGCGGCGCACAAACTCGGTGACGCCTATCTCGAAATGACGGGCTACGACCTCAAACGTCCACCTCGCTTTTGAACAGACCTGAACTTCACTGTGTACGGGCTTTGCAATCTCATGACTCATGGACGCACTTCATATTCTCACCGACGATCATCAAAGAATGCGTCAACTTGTTGAAAACACGCGACTGCAGGATCTACCGCCCGAAAAAAGGGCCGGTTTCGATCAGCTGGTCAGAAACCTCAAAGATCACTTCACTGCAGCCGAAAACCTTCTTTACCCCGAGGTGGCACGCCTCCATGAACTCCGGCCAGCCGTGACAGCCGAGCTGGAGATTCATGACCGAATGAAACGTTTTGTGAAGCGACTTGCAAAAAACCGGGATGACCGTGAATTTTCAAATCAGCTCGAGAAACTTCTGCACCGCGTGGAAGCGCTCTGCGACCGCGAAGAAAATAATCTGTTTCCGCAGATCTGGCATCAGCTTCCCCATCTTCAGCTCCTCCAGATCGGAATGCTGATCCAGCGGCATCGAAATGCCGTGGATCAGGAAGCATCAGCGCGAGATGCTGCCGGGGCCTGAAATCGAGCTGTCATGAGCCGAAGGTGACGCCACGGTTCCAGGCTGTTGTGCAGTGGATCGTGGAGCTGCGCCCGTCTGACCACCCGCACTGGTCCCATAGTTTTTGCTGTCCGAATTGCGGCTCCCACTGCTGCCCGTTTCGGTAGTGCCCATCGTACCCGCTCGATTGCCACCGCCACGGTCACTTCCTGAGCAGGCGGAAAGGGCCAAAGTCAATGCTGCGATTGCGAAAAAGACTGCTGACTGCGGAGTTGGATTGAATTTCATGTGAGTTCTCCTGCTGACCTGGGGTTATGGATTCGGAGTGAAGTTGTGCAAACGATATTCCGCAGTGAGTGTGGCTAAAAAATGCCACATGCCGCACTGTATTTGATTGAATCTCGTTGGGTGCGCAGCGATATTGATCTCGTATGGCAGCCACGCTTTCACCCGGTCCCGCAAAGGCCCGCATCAACCTCCTGAAGACTGTGGTACTGGATCGCTGGACCGCTCGGGCCTTCATCCTCCTGACTTCGCTCCTTGGCGCCACTTTCGGTCTCCTCAGTCCTTATTTTCAAAAGGTTTTCGTTGACCGCATTCTCGGACATCCGGTTCTGCATCTGGAACTTTTTCCAGGCTTGCCTCCACTTGCGCTCATCACAGGCGCCTTTGTAACCTTGATGATCAGTCAGGCCTTCAGCTTCACGGCGCTGTACCTCGGCACGCGCGAATCCATTCTGATGCAGAAAAAACTGGGAGACCAGCTCTATCAACATGCGCTGAGCCTGCGCGTGGACCAGCTTGCCGGTCGAACCACGGGTGAGATCATCTCCATCTATGCGACGGATGTTCCGGGCGCGACGACACTTCTTGATCAGACGCTCCCCACCGGAGCCGCGATTCTCTTTCCTCTGATTCTCGCCCCGATTGCCCTGCAACTGCTTTATGACATCCCGGCCTGGTCCACCCTGATCTTCACTCTGGTCGTGATCGGGATCAATACCCTGCTCTCAAAGAAGCAGGCCCGCTACTTCTTCACGTTCAAGCAGCTCGCGGCGGAAAGGACGGGACTCGTCAGTGAGTGGATTCAGAACATGCGGACGCTGAGGATTCTGGGCTGGATTGAAGCCTTCGAAACCATCATTCGCACCAAACGCGTCGAAGAGACTGAAAATCGGGTGGCGATGGTGACGAATGGTCAGGTCATGAGCTCGATCGCATCAACCGTCACCTTCTTCATGAATCTCGCAGCCATCGCCACCCTCGTCGCCTGGCGAAAACAGGCGATCAGTCCCGGAGACCTCCTTGCACTCCTGTGGATTCTTGGAGTCTTTCTTTCAAGACCCTTTCGACAGCTCCCGTGGTTTTTCACCTGGGCACTGGATTCGCTGAGTTCGATGAGGAGGCTGCAGGCTTTCATGGACCTGGGTCAGCCAGCGCTTCAGGACCCCGAGACCGTTTCAGGACGGCCAGACCCTCAGGATGCTTCGGTTCAGGTGGAGCGTCTGAGCCTCAAGATCGGCGAGGCCACGCTTCTGCGTGACATTTCCTTTGAAATCGCGTCCGGAGAATTCGTGGCGATCGTCGGTGAAGTGGGCAGCGGAAAATCCCTGCTCCTTCTCTCACTTCTGAAGGAGACCGGCGCCAGCTTTTCGAAATACCGGGTCGGTGGGCAAAGCGAACCGCAATTCCGGTCCCAGTTCGCGTTCGTGCCCCAGGAAGGCTTCGTCATGAGCGCTTCGCTCTTTGAGAATGTGGCTTTTGATTACGCCCCTTCACCTCGCGATCGGCTGCGCGCCCAATCCGCGCTCAACGCCGCCGAGTTTCGCGAGCACGATCTGAATGCCGAGATCGGCGAACGCGGCGTGAACCTGTCCGGAGGTCAGCGACAGAGAGTCGGACTAGCGCGCGCCACCTTCTTTGATCGACCGATCATTCTGATGGATGACTGCCTGAGCGCCCTGGATGTGGATACGGAACGCAAGCTCATCCAGCACCTCTTCTTCGGAGAATGGAAGAAGAAGACTCGCATTCTCGTCACTCACCGTTTGAACGTCCTCTCGCAGGTGGACCGGGTGCTCTTCCTTCAGGATGGAATGCTCGCCGCATGCGGGAGTTACGAGGAGCTGATGGAGAATTCCACTGCGTTCAAGAAATTCGTCAGCTCCGTGAGCCATGAAAAGGAGACGCTCCATGGCTGACAGCGCCCCCCTCAGGAGTTCAGAAGGTCAGGAAACCGTGAAAACAGGCGCCATCTCGGCTTCGGCGTTTCACACTCTCCACCTGGCCTACCGCAGTCATTTCGGAATCAGTCTTTTTCTTCTGCTTCTCGGTCTGCTCGGCAGAATCCTGCTCCTCTCCAATGCCAACCTCATCGGCTACTGGATCGATTCCTTCTGCAAAGCCGGGCAGGCGTCGTGCCGACCGGCGCCTCCATGGGCTCGCGACTGGACCGCGCCCCAGTTCCAGACCGCGTTGATTCTGCTCGCACTCTCGGGCTTTGCGCTCACGCTGATCTACCGCATCGGCTTCTCGCGCATCTCCTGCCGAGCCGTGAGCACGGTGTATGACGAAGCGACTCTTCGCACTTCGCGCTTTCCCATTTCATTCTTCGATCAGAATCCCGCCGGACGCGTGATCACTCGCTTCTCGAGTGACTACAGCACCCTGTTCAGACTCCTCGGAGGACCCTTGACCGAGTTCACGAGCATCACTTTTGACCTGATCGGCATGGTCCTTCTGATCTCACTGGCGAGTCCCTACTATCTGATCATCTGCGTGGGCATCGGGTTCCTCAACTACGCAGTCTACCGGCTCAATCGTCCGGCCCTGAGACGCGAGCGAAGAACCGTCGCCGCCCTCCGCTCCCCCTCCATCGCCCATTTCGCGGAGACGGTGCAAGGCGCAAGCACGATCCGCACTTTCGCGAAACAGGAACCTTTTTTCGAGCGATTCGCACGCCTCAATTCGGACTACCTTCGGCAGAGACTGCGAGCCGCAGGCTTCGTCGTCGGTTTCTCATTTCAGATGAATGCCCTGACCGCTCTCCTGCTTCTGCTCACGGGGTTCACGGGCTACACCCTCATTCAGGCCGGCAAAGTCAGTGTCGGTTCGATCGGTGTCGCCTTCACCTTCATCACTCTTTCCGGAGCGACGCTTCAGATGTTCTTTGAATGGCTCGGACAGTTTGAAGAAGCTTTCGCTTCACTCGAACGCCTCGATCAATACTTGCGCCACGAAATGGAAACCGGCCTGAAGCTTCCCGCGCATTCCCTCTTTGAAACGGGACACCCGCGGGAAAGCGCGCCCGGGAGAGGACTTCAGGACAGTGGGGGCAAGGCCGAAGCCGCTTCCGTCTCCATCTCGGTGAAGGACCTCTGCTTTCGGTATGCCCCATCTCTCCCGCAAGTCCTGAAGTCGGTGAGTTTTGAAATCCAGCCCGGTGAGCACGTCGGAATCGTCGGTCGCACCGGAAGTGGAAAATCCAGCCTCATTCAGGCACTTTTCAGACTCTATCCGCTGGAGAGCGGCCGGATTGAAATCGATGGCAGAACCGCTGAACAGATGGACCTGACGGAATACCGGCGCAGAATCGCGTTCATTCCGCAGGAGCCCGGCATCTTCAAAGGCACCTTGCGGCAAAATCTCTCCCTGCACTCCCGGCGTGCCAGGGATCTGCTGGACACCGAACCGAGAATGCTGGAAGTGCTGGACCGGGTCGGCCTCCGCTCGCAAGTGAACGGCCACCCTCTCGGTCTGGATCAGCCCATCGAAGAGCGCGGCAGAAATCTCTCCCTGGGGGAGAGGCAGCTCGTCTGCATGGCCCGCTGTCTGCTTCAGAGAGCACCCCTCATCGTGATGGACGAAGCCACGAGCGCCGTGGATCCTCAGAGTGAGGAAATCATGGTTCGCGCCACGGACGAATTCTTCAAGGAGAAGACCCAGATCATCATCGCGCATCGCCTGTCGACTCTGGAGCACTGTGACCGGATTCTCTGGCTTCAGAACGGGGTGATCCAGATGGCGGACACTCCCGAGCGAGTGCTCGCACGCTTTCGCAAGAGTGATCTCAGCGCGATCATTTCCTGATGGCTCTTTCTCACTTTCCGAGGCGGGGGTAGCGGGACAACTCTTCGGCGATCGCGGTGTTGAAGGCCTGGTTGAGTTCAGAAAACAGCATGACATGAGGATCCATCAGAGGCGAAGACGGGTCCGTGAGTCTCAGCTGAATTGCGCGTATCACTTCAAAGATCGCACAGTTGCCGTAATCTTCGCCAATCTCGATGAGCACGTCGCGAAAGGGCGCGCCCGTCTCATGATCATTGACTCCCATCTGCTTGTACGGCCAGTTTCCTTTTCGGACCTTCTCACGGGCCAGCGAAGTGCTGCTGAGGGAGCGCCTGAATTCGACGACCTTCTTCAGATCGTAGTCGTAGCGTTTTCCCACCAGCGGTTCGTGCGTGAACTCATAGGAGACGACGTCGGCAAAGGCTTCATCCACGGGAGCCAGGGTCAGGCGAACGAATTGTTCGTCCTTGAGCCGGAGCCGGCCCGCTTTGTTCAGACTCGAATGAAAGATGAAATGACCGAGCTCATGGATCACCACAGGCACGTAACCGAATTGAAAGTCCTGATCGTCGACCGGCTCGATCCAGGCCTTGACCCACCACTGAGTTCTGACTTCCGGCTCGAGTGCCATGAATTCAAAGGACAGGTTGGTCTCCACGCGGTCGACCATCGGATCGATCACCATCTGGACTGGCTCCTGCTTCAGAGAATGATCGAGAAAGTCGACACCGGAAGCCAGAAGCCATTCATTGAAAGTCCCTAGAGTGTGACTCCACTCCATGGCCTTGGCGCCATACTTGACAAGATTCTGCCTGTACTTCTTCTTCACTTTTTTGGAGAAGCCTGAATTTTGATCCAGGTCGAAGAGATAAAGGGCCAGATGATCATCCGAGACTTTGAGCCAGTCAAACTCAGTGCCCGTGCCCTTGAAAGCGCGGTGAACTTTCTCGGCACGAAAACCGGGTGGTGCGTTGAAGGGGACTTCGGCCTGGGCCTGTCCACTCGCGACGAAGACACTGAACAGCAGAACAAAGCGGATGGATGCGGCCTCCAATTTCATCATGGCTCTTGCATCGACTCCGCATTGATTTTCCTCATCAGCTCCGCGGTGAGGACCAGGTACTGGGGATGCGAATCGAGAACATTTGCATCCTCTTTCGACAGATTCATGGGGAGAGGGATCAATAAAAACTTCTCCACGATGCGCTGCACGTCTCCATGGTCCACCATATGTCCAAGCTTCTTCGGGATATTGCCTGGCGAGAGAAGGTCGTCCCAACCGATCGGATCCCATTGTTCGAACTGAGAATGCGCGGGAGAGGTGGAGTCCATCACGGGATGAAGCGCCATCCCCCTGGCAAAGCAGGACTCGTCTTTGCGTCCAGCCTTGAGGTGCCAGCGGGCTTCCGCGAACTTACCATCCACGAACAACCACATCAGTTTTGAAGCCTCCTCAGCGGATTGGCCCGGCTTTCTCATGGCGTGCATGAAAGTGTAATCGAGCCCCTGATAAGGAGAGAGATCGGCGGCACGACTTCCTGCCTGCATCTTGCGAATGCAGTTCGGGTCCTCGCCCTTGAACGCGTATGCGACCAGAATGTCGTGTACGGGAGCGGCCCACTTCACGGAGTGAATGCTGAAACTCTCTGCACGGCTCTGGACAGAAACGAAGAGGGCCATTGAAAGGAGAGGTAGATACTTAAACAGTTGTGAAGTCATTGGATCACTCATTGATATTCATCCCATGAGCGAGATGAAGCCACTGGCACCAGTACAGAGTTCATGCCAAGGTTCACACTGGATCGTGGGTCGCGACATTCAAGCGGAAGTTCTGAACCACGCACTTTCTTTTCGCCATGAATCGTCGACTTTTTCAGCAGCTGTCAAAAACTTGAACGTTCTTCCGAACTGAAAGGCGCAAGTCCGTGAGCAGGATATCCATCCATTTTTGAAGTCTTGGGCGCATGGTCACTCTCCAAGGGCGCAGCTGCACGGGCGCGGGTATTTCTGGGGTCCTCATCGAACGTGCGAATGAACTGTATTCTGGACGCGCGATGAACCCTTCAGCACACTTCAGGAAACCCACCTGGACGTTCAGTCCACGCAGACTTTCCGCAAGTCAGATCAAAAACCAGCTCACAAGATGTTGCTCGTGCTCCAGGGACAGAAACTCTGAAAACTTCCCGAGACTCAGCCGCAGCCGCTCACTCCCACTCAATCGTGGCCGGAGGCTTCGAGCTGATGTCATAAACGACTCGGCTCACGCCCCGGACTTCGTTGCAGATGCGTGAAGAGACTCGCGAAAGAAATTTCGGTTCAAACGCATACCAGTCCGCGGTCATCCCGTCCGATGAAGTGACGGCTCTCAGCGCAACCACGTGATCATGAGTGCGACCGTCGCCCTGCACGCCCACGGTGCGGATCGGGAGAAAAATCGCCATCGCCTGCCAGATCTCGTGATAGAGCCCGGCTTCACGGATCTCGTTGATGAAGATCTCATCGACTGCCCGCAGAGTGTCCAGATTTTCTTTCGTGATGTCGCCAATCATGCGAACCGCAAGGCCCGGACCCGGGAACGGATGACGCTGCAGAAATTCGACCGGCACTCCGAGCTGTTTGCCCAGTTCCCGCACTTCGTCCTTGAAAAGGTCACGCAAGGGCTCGATCAACTGAAATCTCATGTCCTTGGGCAGACCACCCACGTTGTGGTGGGACTTGATCTTCGCGGAATGTTTGCGACCGCCGCCGAGCTCGCCGCCTGATCCGGAAGAACCCGGAGCCGGGCTGGATTCGATCACATCAGGATAAAGCGTGCCCTGTACGAGAAACTCAGGCAGATGTCCGAGCTCGCGCGAAACTCTCAACGCCTGCTCGTCAAAGATCCTGATGAATTCGCCGCCGATGATCTTTCGTTTGGTCTCAGGATCAGCCACTCCGGCAAGAAGTCCGAGAAAGCGCTCTTCAGCATCCACACAGGTCACCGGCAGATGCAAGCGCTCCTTGAAGAGCGTCATCACGCGCGACTGCTCTTCAAAACGCAGGAGCCCATTGTCCACGAACACGCAGTGCAGGCGATCCCCGATCGCGCGGTGAACGAGGGTGGCGGCCACGGCGGAATCCACTCCGCCCGAAAGTGCACAGATCACGTGAGCCGTCTCGCCGACTTTGGCGCGAATGATTTCGATCTGCTCCTCAAGCACATTCTTCATGCTCCAGTCGGCCTTGATTCCGGCCAGCTCGAGAAGAAATTTCTTGAGCACCGCCTGGCCGCCTTCCGTGTGAGTCACTTCAGGATGAAACTGCAGGCCGTAGATCTTCGCGGCTGGATTCTCCATCGCGGCAAAGGATCCAGACGAACTTTTTGCAACCAGCCCGAACCCCGGTGGTACTTTTTTCGTTTCGTCGCCGTGGCTCATCCAGGCCTGAAATTCGGAGGCAAGTCCGAGCGCCGATCCTGGAGTTCCGTTGACGATCATGCGACCGTACTCCCGGACTTTGGCTTTCTCCACTTCGCCGCCCAGGGCCCGCGCGAGAAGCTGCATACCGTAACAGACTCCAAGCACGGGAACTTTTTCAGCCGCCTGATACTCAACAAAGCCAGCCGGAAGTTCAGGCGCATCTGAGTCGTAAACGGACGAAGGCCCTCCCGAAAGAATGATGGCTCCCGGTTCGCAGGACTTGATTCGCTCCAGAGTCGCATCGGCCGGAAGAATGAAGGAGTAAATTCCGACTTCCCGCACTCGCCTCGCGATGAGCTGAGTGTACTGAGAACCATAATCCACGATCACGACGGTAGAATGGAGCGACATCAAGTCCCTTTCACGTGTTGAGGCGATAATTCGGAGCTTCTTTCGTGACGACGACGTCATGCGGATGACTCTCGGCCAGCCCACTGTTGGTGATCCGGATGAATTTAGCTTTTTCCTGCAGGTCCCGGATCGTGGCCGCACCACAGTAGCCCATTCCGGCTCGGAGTCCTCCAAGCAATTGATGAATGTTGAAGGATAGATTTCCACGGTAAGGAACACGGCCCTCGATGCCTTCAGGCACGAGCTTTCCGACTTCATCGGTATCACTCTGAAAGTAACGGTCCTTGGAACCCTGTGCCTGCGACATGGCGCCCATGCTGCCCATGCCCCGGTAAACTTTGTAGGAACGGCCCTGGTAAAGCACCACTTCGCCGGGAGACTCATCCGTTCCGGCAAAAAGAGAGCCGATCATGATCGCGCTCGCTCCAGCAGCGAGGGCTTTCGTGATGTCGCCACTGTACTTGATCCCGCCATCGGCGATGATCGGGATTCCGCGCTCGCGACCCGCGCGAACAGCATCCGCCACGGCGTAAAGCTGCGGCACGCCGATCCCCGCCACCACACGGGTCGTGCAGATGGAGCCCGGACCGATTCCGACTTTGACGGCGTCTGCGCCCGCGTCAATGAGAGCCAGCGTTCCTTCGTAAGTCGCCACGTTTCCGCCGACGACGTCGATTTTGGCGCCAAATCTTTTCTTCAGGGCTGCCACTCCGTCGAGGACACCTCTGGAATGTCCATGCGCGCTGTCCACGAAAAGCACGTCCACTCCCGCTTCGACCAGGGCTTCAGCACGCGCGAGGCTTTCAGCGCCCACACCCACGGCTGCGCCCACGACCAGGCGACCGAATTGATCCTTGTTGGCGTTCGGAAACTCCTTGGTCTTCTGAATGTCTCGAATCGTGATGAGGCCCTTGAGGCACCCGTTGCGATCGACGACCGGAAGCTTCTCGATCCGGTTCTCTTTCAGAAAGATCTTGGCCTGCGTGAGTGTCGTGCCTTCGGGCGCCGTGATCAGAGGTGAAGTGGTCATGCGCGAAGCGACCGTCTGATTGAGGTCGTCTTCGAACTGAAGGTCCCGGTTCGTGATGATGCCGAGGAGCTTCAGACCGTTGGCGGTCTTCTCGGTGACCGGCACCCCGGAGATCTTGTACTTGCGCATGAGCTCATGCACTTCGCCAAGCCTGGCGTTCGGATCAATGGTGATGGGATCAATGATCATGCCCCACTCACTCTTCTTGACCTTCGCGACTTCGGTCGCCTGCTCAAGAATCGTGAGGTTCTTGTGAATGACGCCCATGCCGCCTTCCTGCGCCAGAACGACCGCCGTACGGCTTTCCGTGACGGTGTCCATGGCCGAGGAGATGAGTGGCATCTTCAGTCGAATGCGCTTGGTGAGCTGGGATTCGAGCAGAACCTGCGACGGCAGAACTTCGGAATACGCCGGAAGCAGAAGAACATCATCAAAGGTCAAAGCTTCCTGAACGATGTTGAGACCCAAAGCATTCTGACTTTTCAGTGGATTCATTTCGAGCTCCCTTGTTCGAGATCAAGATCGGCATTGAGGTCGTCTTCAGAGTCGTCGGAAAGATCTCCCAGGAGTTCGCCCGAATCATCTTCAAGATCAGAATCATCCGCGCCGAGGCGCTGAGGACCGCGCACGAGAGTCTGGTATTCTTTTGAATCGCCCACGTAATTGGCGGAACTCTCCAGAAGAAACGCGATCTCCTCGGGTTTGAGCTTTCTCACGACTTTTCCAGGAGAACCGACGATGAGACTGCCGGGCGGCACGACCGTGCCCTTGGTGATGAGTGTTCCGGCTCCGACGATGCAATCATCCCCGACGACGGCGTCGTCGAGCACGATGGCGCCCATGCCGAGAAGGATGCGGTTGCCGATCGTGCAGCCGTGAAGGGTGACCCGGTGACCGATGGTCACATCGTCACCGATGACGAGCTTGCTCTTTCGACGGGTCACATGAAGCATCGAGTGATCCTGCACGTTGGTGCGGCTGCCGATCGTGATGGAGTGCACATCCCCGCGGATCACGCACTGAAACCAGACACTGGAGGACGTCCCGATCTTGACGTCACCGATGATATCGGCCGAGGGCGCGATGAAAGCCGTTTCATGAATCTCAGGCCATTTTCCACGCCAGGGCAAAATCATCAGGACACCACCTCACTGGTCATGAGCTCGCTCATCGGGTTCGACAGTGCGCTCATCGGATTGGAGAATTCGACCTTCGCATTCGCTGCATCTTCCGCAAAAGTCGGAGTGACGACGAGTTCGCCCTGAAGGGAAAGTCGAGAAGCCGCGATGATTTTGACGTCGAAAAACTTTCCAAGCAGATTGCGATTTGAATCGGATACGAAATTGACGACGCGGTTGCAGCCCGTGCGGCCCATCCAGACCCGTCCACCGGCTGCGACGGGCTTCGCGCCGGATTCAATTTCGGCGGCCGTGCCTTTTTCCACCCGATTTTTTTCGACCCGATTTTTTTCCACCAGGTTCTGATTGCGGGCTTCGCCCTCGACGAGGATCTCATAGGTCTTGCCGACGCATTCGGCGAAGTTGCGGCCGGAGATTTCGAGTTGATGCTGCAGCAGGCGGTTCAGGCGTTCATTCTTCACGCTGTCCGGCACATCATCCGGAAGTTTCGCCGCGCGAGTGCCGGGACGTGGTGAATAGGCAAAGGCGAAAATGTTGTAGTACTGAACTCGGTCGAGCAGCTTGATCGTTTCTTCGAACTCTTCTTCCGTCTCGGTGGGAAATCCAACGATGAGGTCCGTCGTGATGCCGACCTCAGGGTTCAGTTCGCGAAGGCGTTCCATCTGTGCAAAATAGTGTTCGATCCGGTGGTGACGTCCCATCTTCTGAAGGACGCGGTTTGACCCGCTCTGGACCGGAAGGTGCAGGTGTGGAGAAAGTTTCGCGACGCCGCCTTTTTCAGGGGTCGCGTAGCAATTGATCAGCTCATCACTGAAATCCAGGGGATGACTCGAAGTGAACCGGATGCGTTTCAGATTCACGCAGCGGGGATCCTGGTCAATCGCACGCAGAAGCTGCGGGAAGTTTTCCTCGCCGGCTCTTGGCCCCACCTTGCCGATGATGTTGTTGAGTTCCTGGGGTTCGCGCTTTTTGACGTTCTCGTTGCCCTTGCCGAAGGAGTTGACATTCTGGCCCAGCAGAGTCACTTCGCGAACTCCACCGGCGACGAGCCTCGCGACATCGAAGACGACTTCGTCAATCGTGCGGGACTTTTCACGACCGCGCGTGAAAGGGACGATGCAGTAGCTGCAGTACTTGTCGCAGCCCTTCATGATGTTGACGAAGGCCTGCGCCTTGTGCCCATGCACTTTGGTTTCAGTCGAATAATCCATCGACTTGTCAAAGTCCGCGAACACGACATGCTTCTCGCCGTTCTGCACGCGGTTCACGATCTCAGGCAGGTTGTCGATCGTATCGGTCCCAAAAACGAAATCCAGGTAGGGAGCCTGCTTGAAGAGTTGCTCCTTCTCGAGCTGGCCGACGCAGCCGCCGATTCCGATCACGGGCTTGATGGCATTTTTTCGACCGGCCTTGTGATAACTGCCCAGGGTCGAGATGGCCTTGTGGACGGCCTTCTCACGGACCGTGCAGCCATTGAGGATGATCACGTGAGCATCTTCGACTTCATCGGCCGGAGTCATGCCCTGCTCCGCCAGAAGTGCGGCCATGCGTTCGGAATCCGCGACGTTCATCTGGCAACCGAACGTCTTGATGTAAAATTTCTGAGCCGCTTGCGCGGACGTGGGACGAGCTGCAGGTGCGGGATTCGACTCGGGATGCATGTCGAAGTTCTTACCCGAAACCTTCACGAGAGTCGAGAGTCGAGAGTGGATCGCCTCAGGCGTGGCCGGCCTGGGGCCGCAGGCGCTTTTGAGCGAGTTCAATGAGTCGAGCGGGGTCAAATCCGTCCGCGGGAGCCGAAACGATCCCGAATTGGAGCGGCTCACCCAGGGACTTTTCGATCCGTCGGAGCAGCTTTGGAGCGTCTTCGGGCTTGCAGTCTTCCAGGATCAGAGCCACCTGATTTTGAGTCGGCAGTGAATAGACGGCGTCCGAGGCCCGAAATAAAAGGGCCTTGAGTCGGGCCTGAAGGCCGTCCACGGTTCCAGACGGAACATCCACCAGCACCAAAGCGATGGAGCCGAGCGAGCCACTCTCGAGTGAGACGGCGTCCATGCGAGCGGCCAAGACGGTGCAGAGAGCGTCTTCAGACGAGAGGACAGGCAGCTGAAGGTGCAGCGTCACTTCTCGCCCTTTCAAGTCTTCGCGGAACTTGCCGTGGTGCAGGCGCATGATTTCATGAATGAGGAGCAGTTCACTTCCGAGACCCTCATCAGGACGGGAGAGAAAAGCCTGCTCTGACTGAAGAGTCGCCGAAAACGCGGACGAAGGAGAAGTCACTCCTCCTTCAAATCCCGCAAGCGCCTGGCTCCAGGAATCCTTCCACGCTCTTTCAGCCGAAGCCTGGAGTTGAAAGCGGATCAAAATCCCCTGCTCCGAAGTTTCCCAACGGATGACGGAACCCGCCTCACAGCGAGGCACGATGCTCTGAAGGCAGAGATCAATCGCTCGTCCAAGTTTCTGAGGATCCCCGAGAATGGGTTGTGAGCTCCTGGGCTGAGCATGCGAAGAAAGTTTCGTGCGCTCCGCGGACAATCCCAGCTCTTCAAGCCAGAAGTGCTGAGCCAGGATGCGACCTTCCGTCAGGCGAGCGATGTCGACTTCGCGCAGACGCGCGTGAAACATGCCACTTTCGATCGTGGCCAGATCCAGAAGGGTCGACAGAGTCTTCTGAAGTCTCAGTGCATTTCGTCGCGCCATCGAAATGATTTCGGACTGACTGAGTCCGGAAGCTGAAGACCCGGTCGGGTCGGCTTCGTCAAAAACGGAGAGCGCATTGATGATGCCCATGAGCGGCGTGCGAAGCTCGTGAGAAATCATGGAAAGCAGATTGGACTGAAAGGCCTTGAAAAGCGTCTCATCCTGAGGAGTCAGAGTCTGAGGGGGCTGGTGCCCGACCGCAAGAAAGTCACCCAGATCATGAAATAGCTCACCTGAAGCGCGCGCGTGCGCGACTGGCTCTTTCGCGGCCCGATCCCCGGCGACCTTCTTGACGCGCGAACCTGCGCGGGAATCAGCTCGGGAGGGCGAATTCCTGGAGGTCGGAGGTGTCTTGGATTTCAATTTTGATGAGCCAGCCTTCTTCAAGCGGATCCTCTGAAACCACGGTGGCTTCTTCGGCCGCTGCTTCGTTGATTTCGGTTACGACTCCTGCTGCAGGAGTGATTGCTTCGAGTTTGCCGAGATTCCCGTCGATGGTGAGGAACACGTCGCCTTTGTCAAAGTCATCGCCTTCTTCAGGAAAATCGATGCCGTCAAACTCGCCGATCTCTTCAACCGCGGAGCTTGTGATCCCGATGGTCACGATGGAACCTTTGCGGTGAAACCACATCTTGCCGTCGTTGAACTCACCACTTCTGGGGACACTGTCTTTGAGAACGACTTCGCTCATGATGGAGGGCTCCTCTTTGAAACCTTTTCTTTGAGCCTTTATCCTGCCATCGATATCATTTATGTCAAACATTTTAGACTCTGAAGCAGGGCGGGCCTGCCGGCGCCCTCATCCCCATGCTGCACGCACCCAAAGCCGCGCTGCAGAGGATTTGCGCGTCCACTCGCCGCGACAGATTCTTGACCCATCAAGCTTGCTCATTGAAGTGCCGAACCACCTGCATGGGTCTGCGCTTTCTCCTCCTCATCTCAACCCTCTTCGCAGTCGAGTCCGGCAGGCCTGCCTGGGCATTGGACGACTCTTCCCAGGAAGAAGCGCTCTGTGGTCCAAGGCCCAGTGAGACTGCGCCGGCGACAGCACAGGACCCCGCCGAAGTCCTCCACAGGATCGAAAAGGACATGCCTCCCATTCATCATCAATCGACGGCAAACTGGTGTTACGCGTTCGCGTCCTGTGACCTGCTCAACTATCAACTTCACCAGAACGCACTGAAAACCGATCCGGCCGCACGCTACACGACTGAAAATCAGGTAGCCGTGATCGATGCCGTCGCCACCGAGAAACTCTGGCTTGACCACAACGCTTCTCCCGCGCCCCGGCACCCGGGCCGAATCAATCTCAATGAAACGGGACAGGATCTGAATGTTCTGACTGCCTTGCAGCTTGCCGGAAGCGTGAGGAGTCAGCAGCAGATTCCATTTTTCGCAGCCGAAGAAACGGAGAAACTCGACCGGATGCTTGAAGCCGATAACGCCGCTCCCGGCGACTCGGTTCTCTCCGGAACCTGCGTCCGTCCAAACCCGCTTTACGGCAGTGTCGTCAGAAATTTCGGGGAGCTGAGTGAAATTCTGGCAACTGCCGCAAAAGAAGAAGGACGCCTCAAGTCCGGTTCGATGATCATTGATGAGTACACTCAGCTCAGTCTGGCGACTGAGAAGCCTGACATCACTCTCCCTCCGTTCACGCCCCACTTTCTTCAGGTCACTTCACCTCTGCACTACCTGAAGCAGCTTCGAAACAATCTCCAGGCGAAACTGCCTTCAATCGTCGGAGTCTGCAAAAATCCGCTTTTTCCGGATTCGGGATCCACCCTTCCAGGTTGCGGAGCCCATGCGCTGACTCTCGTCGGAGCGGCCTATATCAGTGGACGCTGCAGTGTCCGCCTCAGAAACTCAGAGGGATCAGGCTGGGAAGAAGGAGGTTACGTGACGATGCCTCTCGCCCGTTTCATGGCGTCGGCGAAACTGGACTCCACCTACAACATTGACTGGATCGAACCCGCATCGCCCGGCGACCCGAAAGAAGCGGTTCTGATTCAGTCCGATCCCAGAACGGGCGGGATCGTGAACTACCGGGGCACCTTGCGAGGCACACGCGGCCAGGTCAAATGGGAAAACGGCATCGCGACTTATCCCGGCGGAAAATCCTCGCGGTTCATCGGCGGTAAATGGTCAGCCAATCTGCCCGGCGCCGCGTCCATCACTTCGCCTGCCCGGAAAAAATGAAGCCCCGACTCCCCGGTTTTGAGACCAGAGAAGTCAGGGCCTGATTTTGCTGGGCGAACTCAGAAAATAACTGCAGTTACTTTCGAAGTGCGCCAGCTACATCCAGTACTCCCCCCGAAGAAACTCGGCCGCTCAGCCCAGTCACTTTCCGAGCACTGGATAGTATTCGATTTCTGATCTGATGATAATCCTCTCTGGGGAACTGGCTCCAGACGAGTGCTACCGCTCCGGCCACGGTGGGAGTCGCCATCGAAGTCCCACTCCAGTCCATCACTTTGATTTTGCCACCCTGGTCCGTGTACTTGGCGACTTCATCACTGTACCTGACGGCACCCTGCTCGGGTGGCGTGACGGGATTGTTCGCGACGGTGGAAAGGATTTTTACTCCCGGGGCGGCGATGTGCACGGTCTTCGCGCCATAACTCGAAAAGCTCGCGAGCGTGTCAAAGCGGTCCGTCGCCGCGACCACGATGAGGTTATCCAGATCATACGCGGCAGGATAAGAAGGATTTGCAGCCGTGTCCTGATCCGTCCGGTCATTTCCGGCGGCGATGACCACGATCACTCCCGCTTTTTGAGCGCGGACCAGGGCCTGCTTGAGTTCGGAGGCTTCAGCCGACACTCGCGCCTGGCGCCCGCCCCAACTGGCGGAGATCACTTTTACGCCGTTTTTTATGGCGTAATCGATGGATTTGATCGCAGCCGCATCATCGCCTTCGCCGGGGTTCGGGTCACCGACGTCGGCGAAGAATTTGAGCGCCATGATTTTTGAACCCGCGCCGACACCACGAAGCCCGCGTGAATTGTTGAAGACCGCTCCGAGTCGTCCCGAGCAATGCGTGCCATGGCCGGGATTGCTCATGTACTTCTCGACTCCGATGCCGAGATCGCGGCAGTCGGGATCCTTCATGCAGCCCGGAACATTGAAATTCACGAGGTCATAGGGAGTCTCGGTGTCGTGAACGAAATCGTGACCGACGACTTTGCCGCCACTGCCAGGCTTGCGCCACATCGCGGCCGCGAGATCCTCATGATTGTAATCCACGCCGGTGTCGATGACCGCTGCGATCACATTGGATTGAACCGCGCTGGTCGGCGAAAAACCGACCTTGCTCAAAGTGTAATCCTGAGCAACCAGCGTGTCCGCGCCTCGGCTCTGGGCCGGCACACTCCCGACAGGCGGCACGGAGTTCCCGCTCAAGAAGATCATGAGGCTGCGCCATCCTTCGAAAACGGCCCCAAACAGGCTGTCGTGATTCACTTCGTGAAAGCTGTAGTGAATGGCGGGACGGTAGTGATGAAAGTTTCGGGTGATGGAAAGCACGCTGGCATCCACTTTGAGAATGGAGGTGTCAATGAAATCCGGACCCGCCACCAGCTCGGGTGTCGCCTGAACTTCGGGATTGGATTCGAGATCACTCTTGAAGGCGGATCGCCCGGGAGTCACCACTCGGATCAGGCCTTCTTCAGAGTTCAGGACCTGGACTTCGGACCGAGTGTCAAAGCCCGCGCGGATGGCGGAAGCCTGGGCTTGCTCAGGGCTGTTCTGAGGTTCGTGCATGCGAACCAGGTATTCACCGGAGTAGGCGCTCAGGCAGAAAAAACAGGCCGTGACCAAGAGCGCGAGGAAGCTCAGCGGTGAAATCAGGTTTTTTTTTGAATCCATGCGTGAGGGCTCCCCCCCGGAACCCACGAAACTCTGAAATCTGCGTCACAAAAACCTACGCCCCTCCCCGAATGACCGTGGAAGTGATCGGCCTTAGAGCAAGGCATATGCCATGGGTGAGTAGCCGCTATAGATGACTTGAAGCGTTCATTGCACAATGCGCTCTTTGTGCTGCGGCGCTCTTTACAGGTCATGCAGGTGGTTAGCTGGTTGCGACATATTGTCGGTCGCCGTGTCCTTTCCGGGGCAGGCCGGCTCTTGGCTCCATCGACACTACCTGACGTTTAACTTGGGGACGTTACCGGGGTATGAACGCTCGGTAATGAAGGGACGTCAGAATCCGTGGGTAAAGAGATGAATCCCATTTCGACTCAAGGCGAGCTCAGGAAATTCCGAAAAGACTGCACGTGCATCAATTGGGTGGGCAAAGCAAAATCTGAGCGTGATCGAATAAAGGGTGACTCAATGCCATGGATAAAATTGCGAAAAACCGATCTTGCCTATTTCATAGCACTTCTCTTTGTTTCAATGATGGCCTGGACCTCGATCAGCAGCTCGAAAGCCGTACTGGATACGACCAACGCCCGCTTGGAAAGCGCACGCATACGCTTTCATCTCGACACCTTTCTCACACGAATGAACGAAGCGGAAACCGGACAGCGAGGTTACCTTCTTACGGGCAGTGAGCCCTATCTTCGCCCTTTTGAGGAGGCAGAGGGAAGCTATTCCTCCGACCTGGAACTCCTTCGAGCAGATCACAGGCATGATTCGGACCAGCTCCGCAGATTTGAACATCTCAAGGTTCTGACTGAAGAAAAATTCGCAATCATGTCTGAAACGATTCGCTTGAAAAAAAGAGGAGATTCTACCGCTGCAGTGGCTTTGGTACGCAAGGGCAAGGGCAAGGATCTCATGGACCAGATTCGAGCAACTTTGGGCGAACTTCTCGCGATTCAAGAGACAGAATGGGAGGCAAAGATAGCCGCCGCGGATGCAACGATAAAAAACGGGGACTCCATAGCGGAGATCTCCAGTCTCGCTGCGCTGCTGCTCGTCTTGCTGGCGTGGATCTATTCGAGAATGCAGGAGAACAAACGAGAAGCCGCGGAGGCGGGCCTGACCCAATTCTTCAGCGTCGCGCTCGACATGCTTTGCATCATAGGAAGCGACGGTTTCTTCAAAAAGCTGAATCCAAGCTTTGAAAAAAACCTCGGCTTTCTTATGGACGAACTCTATTCAAGACCCTTTTGCGATTTCTTACACCCAGATGATCTGGAAAAAACAAAATCGACTTTGGAGAGAATTGCAAAGGGAGCGGGAATTTTCGCTTTTGAAAACCGTCTACGATGCAAAGACGGCACCTATCGCTGGTTCGAATGGAAAGCTGCGCCGGTTGGGAGCGGAATCTTTGCTTCAGCCAGGGACATGACTCAACAAAGGCAATCGATGATTGATATACAGTTGGAGGCTGAACGAAACTCGTCGATCATCGGCTTGCAATACGAGGTTGCGGCGGGTGGCACTGACGTCGACCACCTCATGAACCTGGTCGTCGCCCGAGCAGAGCGGCTGACCCATGCAGCCGGTGCCTCGATTGAAATGACTGAAGGGGACGAGATGGTTTGCAGGGCCGCCAGCGGCCACGCTGCGAGCAGTCTCGGATCGCGCAGCAACCGTTCATCGAGCCTCTCAGGAAAGTGCGCGAATGTGGGTGAAGTGCTTCTATGGCGTGACTCTGAGACTGACCATCGAGGTGATCACGAAAAAGGTGACAGAATCGGGTCCAGGTCAATGGTGTTCGTGCCGCTCAAGCATCATGGCAGAGTGATTGGCGTTCTGAACGTCTACTCCCACCTCCCGGATGCATTCAGTGATCGTCACCGTGCAACGTTGGAACTCATGAGTGGATTTTTGGGAATCATGCTCGATCGCGCCTCTTCAGCCGAGGCCATCAAAAAAGCGGAGAACGAATTACGAACGCTGAACGCAGAACTGGAGAATCAGGTCTCAGTGAGAACGCATGAGCTTGAGGAAAGTCAGGCGCGCTTTCGAATGGTTGCCGACAACATCGATGCAATTCTCTGGATGTCAACGGCGGACCGGAAGAAAATTCTTTACGTCAATCCCGCTTATGAGAGATTTTCCGGAAAGACCTGTCAAAGCCTGCTTGCCAATCCAATGTCCATGACAGACTTCATTCACCCGGAGGACGTCGAAAAAGTTCTCGCGATCGTTTCACAGAAGCAAACGGAAGGACACGATCTCCAGTATCGTTACAAGAGGGCGGATGGAGAAATAAGATGGGCGCGGTCGATGTCATACCCCACAAAGGACACAAAGGGAGAAGTGGACCGGATTGTGGGCGTTCTCACGGATATCACGGACCTTCGAAAAGCCAATGAAGCTGAGATGGCTGCAACTGATGCATCCAAAATGAAATCCGAATTTCTCGCAAACATGAGTCACGAAATTCGGACCCCCATCAACGGGGTCATGGGCATGGCAAATATCCTGCTTGATACACCCATGAGTGATGAGCAAAAGGACTACACTCAGAACATCATTCGCTCCGCTGATACGCTTCTGACCCTAGTAAATGACATTTTTGACCTGTCGAAAGCGGAGGCCGGAAAAATTGATCTTGAGCTGATTGACTTCAGCATCGAACAAGTCTTGAACGATGTTGAAAGGACTCTGAATTACGCTGCCAGAAAAAAGAATCTGGAGTTTCTAACCAAAGTGGACTCAGCTCTTCCCCGGTTTTTCCAGGGAGATCCGACAAGATTGCTCCAGATCCTGATGAACCTGGCTAACAATGCGATCAAATTCACTCAGACCGGTCATGTGAAAGTCACTGTATCCGGAAAAGCCATGGGGGTTGGTCAGTACCTCCTGCATTTTGACGTCGTTGATACAGGTATCGGAATTCCGGAATCGGCATTGTCTCAAATGTTCCAGGCTTTTCATCAAGCTGATTCTTCGACAACTCGCCGATTCGGTGGCACTGGCCTGGGGCTGTCGATTTCAAAAAAACTGGTGGAACTGATGAACGGAAAAATAGGAGTCAAAAGTGTCGAAGGCCAAGGCACGAACTTCTGGTTCAGTCTGACTCTGGAAACGGCGAAGTCCGAGGTCGTGACTTCAAAAAATGAATCAGCTGCGGTCAGTGCAAATCCGTTGAAATTGAGAATTCTCCTCGCGGAGGACAACTCTGTAAATCAGCTCATTGCAATCAAGATGTTGAAAAAGCTCGGCCACTCAGTGACCGCCGTGGCAGGCGGCAACGAGGTGATCGATGCGCTTGAGGCAGCTTCTTATGATTTGATTTTGATGGATTGTCAGATGCCGGGAATGGATGGTTATGACACGACCCATGTGATTCGAAACAGTCCGACTCTCGATTGCAGAGAAATAGCGATCATTGCGATGACGGCGAATGCAATGGCTGGAGATCGCGAGAAATGCCTTGCAGTCGGAATGAATGACTACGTTTCCAAACCGGTAAAGGTGAATGATCTTCAGAGGGTCATTGAAAGAACACTGCACTCATACAAACTCGCCAGCTGAACTTCGATGCCTGGAGTCTTTCAATGCTGCAAATTCCAACGAAGAATGACCGTGAGCAATGAATATGTAAAGAAATTGGCGTTTTCGACCGAAGAGTTTTTGGGAGACCTCTATGCACGCCAAACTTTCAGTCCACGGGCTTTCAATTGCAGTCCTCATTTCACTGCAGCTAATGACCCCTTCAGCTTCGGCGGACATGGTGGATTTTCTGACGAACAAAGGGACGAAGACTCCTGTGAAGGCTGACGGGAAAGCGCAAGCCCCCGTGAAAGCCAAAGCGCATTTCGGAACGGGTCCGGTGGACGCTGCGCCTCCGTCAAACATTCCATCCATCCCGCTCAAGGTTTTTCCCTGTGATGAGTATAAAGATCAGTACCAACTGGCGCGCCCGGGTTTTCAGATCGATCAGAGCCTGAATTACGTGGTCTGCAGTGGCGAGACGGTCATTCAGGACAAGGCGAAACAGCTCTGTATCTGCAAGAACAACAGTTACAAGATCTATCAGCTGACTTCCGCCGGTGTTGATCCTGGTGAGACCCAAGACACAAAGAACAGTAAGGACGCGAAAGCCGCTCCGGCCGTGAAGCCCGATGAAAACGCGAAAACTGAAAAAGCACCCGCCGCGAAACCCCTCGCGCACGAGACCACTGACGAAGCGAAGCAGCCTAAAAAAGACACTGCAGCGGTCTTGAAAAAAGACGAAAACCCGCACTTCAAACTCATGACCAGTGACGGAAAGGTTCTCGCTCCTCGAACAGTTTCCCACGAACCGCAAGCGCCCGAAAAAGATCCCGGGATCAGAAAGCACGCCCCGAAATCGACTGAAGTTGCGAAAGATGCGCCCGTGAAGGCACCTGCGTCCCATCCTGCGGCGACGCCACCTGCGAAAACCGACACCGCAAAAACTGAAACAGCGAAAGCGGAGCGAAAGCACGCTGAAGCGAAGAAGAAGTCTGGGGCCGCTGTAGGTGAGAAAAAAAGGCATGAAGGCGCGAACAACACTTCTGCCGCGTGCGCGGTTCCAGGCAAACTCGATCCGATGGCGCTTGAAATCGCTGCATTGAAGAAAAAAGTGGACCTTCTCGAAGCGGAGCTTGCACAAGCTGAAGCCAAGTCCGTACCGGCTGCACCCCCTGCTCCGGCTGCGACCGTGCCTGCTGCAACAGCGCCGGCTCCCCTGCTTTCAAAAGATTCGGTTGACCAGGCCGTCACCCCTGCCAGCGGCAGTGACTATGGCCACGTCACCACCTACCCTACGGCTGAGAGTCCCTGGGGGCCTGCCAAAGGGCCGTCTCCAGCGTCGGTTCTCCCCGTGAAACCGCCCAAAGTTTCCGAATCAACCACTGAACAGTACGACTACTGAAGTCAGTCAATCGTTCTGAAATTGCGGGAAAATGCGCGATTTTTCGGCTTCCGGCACACCCCGTGTCGATCAGGACCTATTCCTGACTTCTTGACTATACTATTTAAACCCGACAAAATAGGTCTAGGGATCAAGATTTCCGTCCGGATAGCCGATCGGGAATGTGGGGGAATGTGATGACTCGCAACAATAGTAAATTCAGCGCCAGTGGCTCCAACCGCTCCGGACTTCCGAGAGTCGCAGGCCTGGCGTTCAGCGCTTTCATTCTCCTCAGCTCTTCTTCAGCTTTCGCGGTCAGCAACTCCTTCAAATGCGACTCTTACATTTCCGGCCAAGGCTACCTGATTCCTCCTACCCAGAGCGACTACCTCGTCTGCAGCACCAGCGTGATGCGTGACCCTTCGGCTGCCAACAGTTCGGCCGGTGCCTGGTGCAAGTGTTCAGGCAATGCCTATTCCGTGAAATCAAAACCGGCCAACGCGAAGCCAGCTGCGACTGCCGCCAAACCTGCATCATCGGCTGCATCAGCGGCCTCTTCATGGAATGCTCCTGCGAAAAAGGAAGCGAAGAATTCAAATCTCGAAACCAATAAAGACGGCTGGACCTATGTGAAAGGGCACGAGCCAAAACCCTCGCCTGCCGCCGCTCAAAAAAATGCGAAAGTGCCAGCAAATGCTTCTGCAAAAAATTCGACCCGCGCTTGCGCAGGTCCAAATTGCGGAGCCGATGCACCGCTTGCGAATGCACCTGCCAAAGCGGTGAGCACTCTTGATGAAACTGCCAAAAAATTCGCAGCACTTCCTGAAAATGCAAAAGCTGCGAATACCAAAGGCTTGTCCGGTAAGATCACCTTCACTCCCAAACCCATGACTGATGCGGAAAATGAAGCGGCTGCTCAGGGACTCAAGGGGGAACCCGCGGGCAAACCTCCGGCTGCCGTTGCCAAAGCACAGTCTCCGGCTGCAACCGGAATCGCTGGCAAGAGAACTTACAATCCCACGCCCACGACTGACACGCAGAACGAAGCGACTGCATCAGACCTCAAAGGGAGTCCTGCCGGGAAGCGTCCCGCTGCACTCAATGCGCAGAATCAGCCTGCCAAAGGTACAGCCGGAAAAATCATGTTTACTCCCAAACCCATGACTGATGCGGAAAATGAAGCTGCCGCTCAGGGACTCAAGGGCAATCCCGCTGCCAAGCCTGTTGCTGCCGCCGGCGCAAATGGGAGCGCGACGAACGTAGGTTTCAATCGAACTCAGACCGGCCTTCCGGGCTCGAACGTTAAATTCGGTGCCTCAGGAAACTCCCAGAGTCCTGAGGCTTCAGCAAAACTCAATCCATCAACCGTCTCTCCTTCACTCAAGACTCCGACTCCCCAGAGCGCCATCAACGATTATTACAAAGGCAAGAACCCGAGCAGTGGCGCGTCTGATCCAGCCGCTGCCACGACTGCGGCTGCCTCCGCATCCAGAGGCGGCGCTCCGGTCGGACTCTCCGCTGACCGCGTGCCAGGAGTCATGACTCCTGCCAAATTCAACGCGTCCGGGAACACCCAGAGTCCTGATGCTTCAGCAAAATCCGATCCTTCAACCATCTCTCCTTCACTCAAGACTCCGACTTCCCAGAGCGCCATCAACGATTATTACAAAGGCAAGAACCCGAGCAGTGGCGCGTCTGATCCAGCCGCTGCTGCGGCTGCCTCCGCATCCAGAGGCGGCGCTCCGGTCGGACTCTCCGCTGACCGCGTGCCAGGAGTCATGACTCCTGCAACTTTGAACAAGGGCGATGATCCGACTCAGAATGCGGCATCGCACACCTGGGGCTCCTCACCGAACTCAAACTCGTTGAACTATGGAATCGCCAAACCAGGTGATGATCCTGCTCAGCCGGCGGCTTCTCATGTTTTTGGCGGAACGGATCCAGCCGCTGCCTCACGTGGAGCCGACGATGTCACGAAGTCTGCTGCATCTCATACTTTCGGCGGAACAACCGGAAACAGCGGTTCTTCTGATCCGAGCATTAAAATGCCGACGACCAAAGACGGCATCAGCGATTACTACAAAAATAGGAACCCAAGCGACGGCGCGCCCGCAACGACCAGTGCGACCACTCCCGTCGCCTCAGCTCAGGGCGGTGGCAAGGTCGGCCTCACGGGCGGAAACTACACTCCTCAGTCACCTGCGAAACTGGACACTTCAGGCAGTCCTGCCATGACGAGCAACTTCGGAAAGACGAATCCGACGCTTGCGCCTGCCGATCAAAAAGCGGCCATCAAGAGCTACTATTGGGACAAGGCAACGGCTGATCGAGCAGCAAATCAGGCGGGTGCTGCGGGCGTGACATCACCTCAGAGTCCGACAGGCCAGATTTCAAAATTGGAATCCAAACCGGTCGGCCTTTCAGATCGATCAGCTACTGGACTGGCGGCAACTAACGCTGCAGACAGCGCTGCCGCGGCAGCGCGCACGCCGGCGGCAACTAACGCTGCCGGGACTACTCCGGCATCCCCTGTCGCATTGACCGACAGAGAGAAAAAAGCTCAAAGAGATGGCCTCGACCGCGATGAAAAAAGGGAAATTGGCAGAAGTCTTCAGGGCTATAGCGGGCTGCAGGGTAAAGATGAGTGCTCGGTCGGATCAATGATCGACGGAAAATTTCGTTGTGACGGCACTAGAGGACTGGTCAGCGGTGCCGTCACCGCAAATGCCCTGTCACAAGCCGCGGCAAGCACGGCAACACAGATCGCTGGAGCGACAGCGCAAAATAAAGCAACTACTGACGGCACGCAATCCTCGGTCAATCTTGAAGCTGCTAAACTTCAAAACACGACCGGAATGACCCAAGTGGGAATTGGCGCCGTCAATGCAGTTCTCGGTGTGCTGCAATTGAACAAAGGCACTCTTCACAAAAGACAGGCTCAAGACCTGAATGCTGGCAGTCCAAGTCTGAGAAGCAAAGTCAAATTTCAGGACAGCGAAGGAAATGAAGTTCAACTGATGAATGAAGTCGCCGGTACGACTCAGGCCTTTCAACAACAGGCCATCGCCGCAAAACAAAATGAGGTCTTGAGAAAAGCGGCGGATGAGCAGTCCACGATCAGCTCAGCTGCCAAAGGTGGAGCCCTGGTGTCCATTCTTACAGGTGCACAGATGATTGGACAGGGTGCAGTCAATATGGCCGCCGCAAAAGCTGCAAAAGCCCGAGCCGCCGAACTTGCCAACCTCGAAGGCCGCGGCGGAAAAATTCCGGGTTTCGACAATACGAACCTGACCAACCAGGATAGCGGAGCCAGAGGTGCCAATTCGATCACGGGGGACGGCACGAGCACCATACTCGATGCTACGAGCGACACTTCTGGAGCGGACACTACGGCTTCACTTGGAGCTCCATTCAATCCCGGCCAGGCCGATAACTCAGTCAATCCAGGTGCACCCTCTGGTGCATTTGAAAAAGGATCTACTGGCGGACCTGCAGCCGGTGGAAGTGGCGGCGGCGGCATGGGCGGCGGCGGTGGCACTTCCCCCTCTGATTCAGGTGCGGCGACTGATCCTGCGGCCAAATATGCTGAACAGGTCAAAACTCAGGGCAACTATGAAGGCGGCGGCGGTGGTGCGAGAGCCGGCGGCGCAGGTGGCGGCAAAGCCGATGCCGGACTTGACCTCAATGGACTGCTTGCGCAGTTCTTGCCGAAGCCTGAAGAAGAAAAAGACAAGCACAACAGCATTCTGGAATATGGATCCCGCTCCCCTGCGAGCGATGGTGCACCAGAAGCCTTGCTCGGCAAGGACGCCAATCTGTTTCAGCGCATCAGCGAGACCTATAAAGACAAAAACGGCAAAGGGTTTGTGGGGATCTAATTTATGAAAGCTGAAGTCAAGCATTCAATTCAATTCCGCTTCAAGTCCTGGGTCCTGATTGGGCTAGTGAGTCTGTCAACGATGGCGTCGACGGGACATGTTGCGTGGGCAACCGATGTCGATAGTGTTTGCGGCAAGGAATTGAAACCAGCAAAAGACGGTGATGCCCAGGCTTCACAATTCAAAGAATATTGTGCTGCCGCAAAATCAGCAGACGAAGCCGCAAGTGCAAACGCTGCCATCTGGAAATTGTGGGCAGGAGTTGCTACTCTCTGCACTTATTCGTGTGTAATGTCTTATACGAATCCAGCGAGCTTTTTTGCGACTAATCTGAGTGCCGTCGGAATCGGGAAATATTTGTCCGCTTGTTCAGGCGCAAACCTGGGGGTGTCGGCGGCAGATGCTCTCATCACGAAAAATTACATGGGTGCACTGATGGGTATTGCGAGTACGGTGGCTACGCAGTTCATGTTTGGGGATACTGTAGCAAAGAAGACGGCTGAGACGTCAACAACCGTGGTGAAGGCAGCTGTCAAGACGGAAGCCGCAGTAGATGGAGCTGCCGGCGGTCCAGGAGCTGAAGTAGTCGAAACATCAACGACTAAAGTTGCAGATGTAAGCACCAAAACTGAGACTACTGTCACGAAACAAAAAGCTGACCACGGCGCATGCGTGACCGCAGCTATGTCTGCTTTCACTGCGATCACCAAACGCCATAGTATGGTCCAAGCTGAAGACTCAGTCAAATCAAGCGTTGAATCCGCTCAAAGCTTGTTGTCTCAACAAACCTCCGCCGATTCTCAAGCTGCTCCTAGTTCATTCGCTTTCAATAACAAAGGGAACGGACCTGGCGGTGGGAGCACCGGATCGTCGGGAATGACAGGGAACTCTCAGGGAGCGAGTGAGGGAAATTCTTCTGATCCATGCAGAGCTGCCAAGAACGGCGGCGGCTCACAATCCTTCATCTCCTGCGCGGTTTCGAACGATTCCAACTTTCCAGGGTTTGTTGCTCATCCCGACTTTGCGAAAGACTTTGCGAAAATCACGAAACAATCACTGGATTCGTTTCTGAATAATGCGTCTTCACCTTCAGCTGCCCTTGCGAGCGGGATGGCTGGCTCAGGCGCAAGCTCCAGCAGCCTCAGCCAACTCGCCTCCTTGGGCCAGCAGTTGGAAGCATCGATTGATAATAATGTATCTGGCACCTCGTATTCTCACAGCGGAGGTGGGGCAGCCGCAAGTTCTGCATCGTCCGAACCGGACCTGGGTGCAATGATGGCCGGCTTGATGGGGCAATTCGGCGGCAAAGATGGAGATAAAGCTGCGGGTCCAGGCAACGTCGCCACGGTGTACTTCAATACTCGAGGAAGATCACCTTCTTCAATCGCGGAAGACCGCACCATCAGCATCTTTGACCGCATTACAGTTCGGTATCTCACCATTGATAAAAAATACTCTTACGGATCAGTAGCTCAATAGGAACTTCGGGGGAAGTTATGAAAAGCAGTTCATTAATCGTACTCTTTATCGCAAGTCTCACAGCGGGCCCACAAAATTTGGCATATTCACAAACGAGAGATCGGTCAACCGGGCCAAGAAGTGCGGATAATTATTCGTCCATTCAAGCGGCCGCCCCCGAGGCACCTTCCTGTGAAAACCTCTGCGATAAGTTTGTTAAGAATATAGAGGGAAATCAAGTCTTCTACGGTCTTGACGGCATCAACCACAATAATAACTGGGGACCATCAGATGACAAATGGTGTGGACAGCACGGTATCGCAACCGATAGCTCAGTCCAGCCTGCAGTTCCCTATACTGCAACTGCCGAAGACATAAAGGACAAAGTAAACTATAATAGAAAAATGGATCAATGCGGTTACCACAATTCAGAGCTCGCACTTAAGTGCCAAGCATACACCCTCATACAAACCGCTCGTAAATTTAACACTGTGCTAGCGTGCATCGACACTGCGGCAGCCGCCACCTGCCTTACCGAATGTGCAATGGACAACAGTACTCTTGGAACTGCGGCTCTTGCACATACAGTTACAAGCTTTTGTAAGGTCTCGGGCGCTGCCGCAGGAGTTTTAGAAGTTGCCAATCTGGCAACAATGGATGAAATGAGCGGCGGTAAGCGACTTTTAGCGGGCGCTGCCGCAGCTGCCGGCGGCGCTGTCGCCGTGGGCGCTGTCGCGGTAAACGGAGCGGGAGCGTTAAGCCCTTGTATATCCGCTGTACTTTTTGGCGTGTTAGCCGGAGTACGCTTCGGCAATGCGAACGATAATAGAGCAAAGGATGCAGCATGTGCCTCCATCCAAACACTCTGGAGTCAATCAAGCAGCGCAAACCCAAATGGCGATGCTGGGCATGGCAACGGCGGCCAGTTCGGCGGCGGAAACCAAACGGGCTTAGCAGCTGGTTCCCGCAATGGCGGCTACTCCAGTTCAACCGGCCCGGGCGGCTCAACCGCACAATATGAGAACGGCTTAAGGCAAGCTCTTGCTTCCACCGACGGTGGCGCCCTTCTCAATACACCCTTAGGTAAACGCGCAGTAGAATTGGCCCCTACCGTCGACAGTGATAAGATCATGAAAGACATCAGCAGCGGTCTATCACCTGGTCAAGCCGTGACGAATGCACTCGGGGCTGCGAGCCCAGAAAGCGCGTCACTTTTAGCGAAGATCGATGGAGCTACAAAAGAGTACATGTCTCGCCACGGGGTCGAAGGCTCGAGCTATGCGGGAGGCGGTGGCTCTGGTGGCTCAAAAGCAGAAGGCTCCTCTGGCTTTGCGGGATTTGAAAGACCAAGCGCAAATGCTTCTGCTTCAGGCGACATGAATTTCAAGACCGACAGATCCATTGCATCTACCGATATTTGGCACACAGGCAGCAAGCTCAACTTGTTCCAGATTGTTTCTGGAAAAATTGAAAAGGTGTCTATACCGTTGGTAAAATGAAGCGGTACTGTTGCCCGTAATAGAGTCTAAAAATTAAGCAAAAGGCTGCCATTTAAATGACGATCTAGTGCTTGCAAGCTGAGCACGAGCATTCCTCAATGAAAGCTTTTTATACAAACCACTTTCCCTTACACTCAATGGAACGCATTGAAACGATAGGGAACCTCCAAGATGAATTTGTTCGGAAGTGTACTTTCATTGGTACCCGTAGCTTTTATTCTATCATCTGCAGAGGCATCAGAGAATCGATCATCAAGCCGAGCGAGCTGCTTCCGTTCAAATGCCGAGGGCGACCTGGATCTCCTCAAAAAGTTTGTCACCAATACGACCACAGTCATCGGTCGTACCGATGGCAAGTACATTCCTTACGATTCGAAGCCAGTTATCAAAGTGGCTTGTTTTGCGACAGGGATTAAAGATGGTTCCAAAGAGGTCGCTTTTAAATATCTGATTGTCAGTCGCGGAGTTCGGCCAACTGTACGAGGCCAATGGGAGACGACTCATTTCGATTACCACAACGGATTCGCAGATCCCACGAA
>JACMNQ010000020.1 GCA_014378465.1 Oligoflexia bacterium
GAAAGCGAAAACCGACATTTCAGGTTTGCCCAGAATTTTGAGTCCCAGTGTCTGAAGTCCCTTCTGCAGAGTCTCCGTCGTGTTCATCACTTTCTCGGCCATCTCCAGATAGCCGTCTTCGCCCATCGCGTTCAGCGTGGCCCAGGCCGCGGCGATGGAACCCCCAGGACGGGTACCCGTCATGCTTGGAGAAGCGAAAAGTCCACCTGGCCATTCGGTATGCGTGAAGAACTGAAAGCGCCGAAGTTCCTTGTCCCGGTAGAGCACGACGGAAGCACCCTTGGCGGTGAAACCGTACTTGTGCAGATCCGCAGTGATCGATGTCACTCCTGGAAGACTGAAATCAAAGGCCGGGATGGGACGGCCGAGCTTCTTGAGAAACGGCAGGAGAAAGCCACCCACGCAGGCATCCACATGACAGCCAATCCTGTGCTTCAGAGCAAGCGCCGCCATCTCAGTGATGGGATCCACCACTCCATGGGGATAGGCGGGAGCGGAACCGACGATGAGAATCGTGTTGGGGGTGATCGCTGCCTCAACCGCCTTGAGGTCCGCTCTGAAATCATCACCCACTGCCACATGCACGGCCTTCACGTCAAAGTACTGAGCCGCTTTGTTGAAAGCCGGATGGATCGTGATCGGCACGATCATTTCAGGGCGGGTGATCTCGGGGCGCAGAGCTCGAGCCTGATCCCGGTAAGTCTTGACCGCCATCATGATGCTCTCGGAACCGCCGGACGTCATGGTTCCGGCAGCAGTCTCCCCACCGTTGAAAAGATTGGCCGCCATCGAGACGACTTCCGCTTCGAATTTCTTGAGGCTCGGAAAGGCGCCAGGATTCAGGGCATTTTCGTGGAAGAAGACGCAATACGCCTTTTTCAGGAACTCCGTGTGCTCATCGCCAGCATGATACACCAGACTCCAGGTCCGACCGTCGTGCCAATTCGCATCCTTGTCGCGGAAGCTCTGCAACTTTTCCAGAATGGTGTCGCGAGCAGTGCCTTTTTTGGGAAGTGAGACCTGATTTTCAGACATGGGAGCTCCCTTTGTTGACGATCCTGAACTGATCCTGAAACTGACGGTAGAAAAGATGGAAGAGCGCGAAGCAGAACGAGTTCACGATGTGCCAGACGGCGTGGCCCTGATAAAAATGATCATTCGGATCGCAGATCAGCCGCTTCGTGTCCGTGAACCAGAACGCGTAAGCGATGGCGAAGACACCCATTCCCGCGAAATAATATCCGTAGGAGATTTTCTTGAGACTGCGCTTCGCGAGCGCTGCTTCGATGATGAAGGCCGAGATTATTTCGACACCGAACAGAATCTGTCCCGATTTCTTCCTGATGAGAAAGACCAGGCTGAGTGAGATCAGGTTCAGCAGAATGTAGAAAGGGATTTCCTGTCTCGGCTTGAACCAGCCCAGGCGCTTGAGATTCAGAACGAGGAAGAGAGTCGCGAACAGAAACATCGAAGCGAGATCGAACATCTGAAAGAAGAAGCTGAAGGACGCATGATACAGCGCTGAAAAGACGCCCGTGAAAATGCAGATCGGACCGAAGAGGCCGAGCGGATTATCGAGCGAAGGTCGCACTTTCTTCCAGATCCAGATCCCGACGAGCACATACGGAATGCACGACCAGGTGTCAGATGGAGACTTGACCCAGGAACAGAGATGGTCTTCGCAGTACTTGATCGTGGCGGGCTGAAAGCTCTCCCACGGACAACCTGCCGCATTTTCCAGGATCTCGTCCGTGTCCATTGCCAAAGCGTACAATAGATTCATATAATCCAGAAGCTTGAGCATCACTTTCGCGATATTCTGGATCATCGTCGTCCTTGCCAATCTCACTGAAGCCATTGCAGGCTTCGGAAGCACGATTCTATCTTTGACTCTGGGCGCACAATTCTACCCGATGGAGGGTCTTGTGCCTGTGCTCGTACCGCTCAATCTCGCCTTGAGCGGTGTACTGGTCTTCAAGTACCACCGTGACGTCAATTGGCCACAGCTTCGGACCCGGATCCTTCCGTTCACGGCACTCGGGCTCCCCATTGGACTTGCCGCTTTCGTTTTTGTGCCGGGTCGACCGGTCAAAATCGCTTTTGGCGTGATCGTGCTCCTTCTGGCAACCCTGCAGCTGGGCCAGCTCTGGCGATCCCGTCGCATGAGGAGTTCTTTGGCCCTTTCGGACTCCACGACAGGGCGTGCGCGCCCCTGGACCCTGATCGAGTCCTGTTTGTATCTCGTCGCCGGAGGGATCATGCAGGGGCTTTACGCTTCAGGCGGCCCCTTCGTCGTGTACTACTCGAGTCGCGCCATTGCGGACAAGAGCGCTTTTCGCAGTACGCTTTGCGTGCTCTGGCTGATTCTGAACTCGGTGGTCTGCATCACTCTCGTGTGCACCGGAAAGATCACGTTTGAAACGCTCAGAACCGCCGCCCTGCTCCTGCCGGCGGTCCTCCTTGGGATGATTCTCGGAGACCGACTTCATTCACGCATTTCGGAGCAGGCGTTCCGGGTCGGCGTCTATCTGCTCCTCGCACTTTCAGGAGCAAGTCTCATTTTCAGGAATTGAATTTCATTTCTTGAGCATGCGAAACGCTTTGGCCAGTCTTTTCATGTCCGCGCTTTCCGGGTCTGACTTGCGTTTGATCAGGTAGACCGGATGCTCCGAAGACGGCTGGCGCGTCATCAAAGTCTTCTTCTTGAGCTGGTACGCTTCCTTCGCCGTTTCGTTGTGGAGATCCACGACGAACTTCGGAAGATACGACACGGCCAGCCCCTGGCGGCAAAGCTCGAGCGCTGACTCCATCAGGGTGACACGGTATTTTCCATTTCTGGGATACTCATCGTCGGGCCAGCCATCAGTCCCGCGCACTTTGTTGGGTGAGCCTGAAACGGGCGCCACCGGCAGCGCGAAGGGGATGTCCTTGAAGTCCATCTTTTCAAAGAGGCCCTTCTTTCCGTAGATTCCCATTTCGATGTCTCCGAGCTTCATGAAATCAAGACCCGCATGGGGCACCGGAATGTAAGTGATCCCGAAGTCCACTTCGTTCTCTTCAATCGCCTGCTCCAGGAGTCCGGGTCCAAGCTCATGAATCAGCATCGGGCGATCCAGGAAATGATCCTTGAGAAGGTACCCGATGAAATACGTGGTGAAGACTTCGAAGGAACCGATTTTCAGCGTCTTTTGCAGGTCCGTGGGCAGGTCCTGTGCGCTGAGCACACTTTCCATTTCCGCCAGAGCCACTGTGAGTTTTTTCGCGAAATTACGACCTTCGTCCGTGAGAATGATGCCTCTCCCTGAAGGGAGAAAAAGCTTTCGATGCGTTTCCTGCTCGAGCAGTTTCATGGCTTTGGAAAGTGCGGCCGGCGAGATTCGCAGCATCTCGGCTGCCTTCGCCATGCTTCCGGTTTTCGCCACTAAACAGAAGTACTTCAGTCGATTCATATCCATAGGTTAATGATCATCAACCAGAATGAACTATTATTCCATCACTGATTCTCCTACAAGGTTTGAGTCGGCGGTTCCGTCGATTCAAATCCCCTCAGTCCACCCGCTCACATCAACCACCCGAGGCCCCCATGCGACTTTCAAAGAGTTCTGCAAGCAATCTTCGTCAATCCATTCGTATCCTCTGCCTGAGTTACGTGGCTTACGGGAGCTTGGCTCTTTACGCCGCTTCGGCCATGGCCGCCCCCATTGTCGGTGGCGAGGAAGTTTCAACCAGTGACCCGGTCAACGAGACCACCGTGGCGCTCATCATCCTGATGCCCAATGGCATGGCGACCTGCACTGCGTCCCTCATTGCGAAGGATCTGGCTGTAACCGCAGCCCACTGCCTGACTGACGATCAGGGCAAAGCCGTCGCCGCTGCCAATCTGCGAATCATCTTCGGGACGAATATCAATGTCAAAAGCATGGTCAAAAGGGTCGCGCCGGTCGTCGGAGCCATCTTCAATCCCGCTTTCAAGAAGGTGGGAGGCACGAATCTCGACCGGTCCGACGTGGGGATCCTCCGGTTCTCAGGTGGACTTCCCAGTGGATACGCCCCAGCTCTCCTTCTGCCCCGGATGATGAAGATCAGCAATGGGGAATCCATCCTCTTGGCCGGCTACGGCATCAACGATGTCCGCAATGGCGGCTCGGGCGACGGAGTTCTGCGAAAAGCGGTCGTTCAGGTCGCTTCAGTGGACGTCGCCAGGACTGAGATCCTCCTCGATCAACGGCAGGGCAAGGGCTCCTGCCATGGAGATTCCGGTGGACCCGCTTTTGTGGTCCAGGGATCCAAGAACTACCTCTTTGGAATCACCAGTCGCGGCAATGAAGATTGTTCGATGGCGATCTACTCTGAGATCACCGCTCACATGAGCTTTTTCAATCAGGCGACGAAGGCACTTCGATCAATCAGACGCTGAGGAGAAGCTCTCCAATCAGTAACTTTTGGTTTACGGTTATTAATTTAAATGAACTATTTTTCATTTACTGGATTGGCTACATCGACTGCAGTTCAAACGAGTTCCACTGATTGGGACACGGCACCGGGGAAAACCATGAAAAAAATGAAAACTCAATTCGGTAAAACTTTGACCATCACTCTTTTGGCTTCGGCCCTGATTGCCGCTTTGGCATCCCTCGGCCATGCGTCCCCCATCATTGGTGGCGACGAAGTATCCCAGAATGATCCGGTCGCTGAGACCACCGTCGCGCTGATGATGAAAACCGCAAGCGGCATGGCGACCTGTACCGGGTCCATCATCGCCCAGGACATCATCGTGACGGCCGCTCATTGTCTCATTGCCGAAAATGGCCAGCCCCTCCAGGCTTCAGACTTGCGTGTGATTTTCGGGACCAACCTGAACGACAGGAAGACCATCAGCCGAGTTGCGGAAGTGATCGGTACCCGTTTCAATCCGGCTTTTCCGACCCACATGAAACAGAATTATGACCATTCCGACATCGGCGTGATTCGCTTCAAGGGCGGACTTCCGGCCGGGTTTGGCATAGCCGCTCTGCTCCCCCGCAGTCTGCCTCTCAGGGCCGGCATGGTGGTGGAACTCGCAGGTTACGGCATCAGCAATGCACGTGCTGACTCAGGCGATGGCATCCTGAGAAAAACGGACGTTCAGCTGGCCTCCAAATTCATCAGTAAATCTGAAGTGGCTGTGGATCAGCGAGCAGGCAAGGGTGCCTGCCATGGGGATTCAGGCGGTCCCGCTTTCGTCACCCAGGGCTCTCAGCACTATTTGTTCGGAGTCACCAGTCGGGGTGATGTCGGCGACAGGTTCTGCGATACTTTGGGAATCTACACCCTGATCAGTGCACACACCGGTTTCCTCAGGCAATCCATCGGGCAACTTCGCGCCCTGAACGCACTCAGGTGAACGCACTTCGATGATGACTCTACAGCGCAGACAGTTTTTTTATTCTCAAACCGCCCCGGAAATTCACGTCCTTCGTACGGCGCTGAGCTTCCGGGGTTCTTCGCACTGATTTTCAAGCCAGCGTGACGACCGCCTTCACCACTTTCCGGGCCTTCGCGATCTGTTCCAGGACTGCTTTCGTGCCCGTTCCTCCAGCCGACGTCCTCGCCTGCATCACAGCCACAGGTTTGACCTTGGCCAGGATGGAGTCCGTGAAGAGCGGACTGAACTGCTGCAACTCGGCCAGGCTGAGGTCCTCAATTCCGACATTCGCTTCGATGCAGAAGCGTACGATTCGGCCGGTGACTTCATGGGCCTGGCGAAACGTCATGCCATGAACGACGAGATCATCGGCGAGATCGGTCGCGTTGGAAAAGTCGCCTTTGAGGGCGCCTGACATTCTCTCCGTGTCAAAATAGGCGCTCGAAAGCATCAAGGTCATCAGCTTGAGACTCGAATGAACGGTGTCAAGACCCTCAAACAGGAAGGTCTTGTCTTCCTGAAGATCGCGGTTGTACGCGAGTGGAAGGGCTTTCAGCAGCGTGAGAGCGCCCATCAGTGCGCCGTAAACGCGGCCTACTTTGCCACGAATGAGCTCAGCTACGTCGGGATTCTTCTTCTGCGGCATGATGCTGCTGCCGGTGGTGACCGAATCATCCAGACGCACGAAACCGAACTCAGGGGTGCTCCAGAGGATGAGCTCCTCAGCCATGCGGGACAGATGCATCATCATGAGGGATGCGCCCGAGAGAAACTCGACGACGAAATCGCGGTCTGAGACGGCATCGAGGCTGTTCTCACTCACGCTCGCGAAACCGAGATCCCTCGCGACCGCTTCGCGATCGAGCGGAAAAGAGGTGCCAGCCAGCGCTGCAGAGCCCAGAGGCAGGACATTGATGCGCTTGAGAGAATCCGTGAACCGCTCGGCATCTCTCTGAAACATCCAGAAATAAGCCATCAGGTGATGCGCGAGACTCACCGGCTGGGCGTGCTGCATGTGCGTGAGACCAGGTAACACGGTCTCCGTGTGTTTTTCGGCGGTGGTGATGAGCCAATTCTGAAGGACCAGGATGTCCTTTTGAACCGCTGCGACCTGATCGCGCAGGTAGAGCCGACTGTCGGTCGCCACCTGGTCGTTTCGGCTTCGAGCCGTGTGCAGCTTGCCTGCGACAGGACCGATTTTTTCCGTCAGGAGTCTTTCGACTTCGGAGTGGATGTCTTCAGCTTCAGCGCGGAAAGTGACTTTGCCCGCGGCAAGGTCGGACGCGATGTCTTCCTGAACGGATTTCAGGCCACGGATGATTTCCTGACTTTCAGGCAGGGAAATGATGCCTTGCTGCCCCAGCATTCTGACGTGGGCGATGCTGCCGACGATGTCCACCTGCCAAAGGCGTTCATCAACGCCGATGGATGCCGTGAAAATTTCGACCGCCCGATCCGTTTCCTTCTCGAAACGCCCACCCCAGAGTTTGCTCATTGCCTGAATCCGCCTTATATTTCGATTTACTGGTGCTGTTTGTGTTTTTCGACCAGCGCGAAAAACATGCGTTGCTGCATCCCGAAGTTCTTGACCATGCCCGTGCTTTCGCGCTGGTCAAACGTCGTCGTATCGAAAGATGCAAGATCTTCAGAGTAGAGTGCCCAGGGGCTCTCACGACCGATGATCGACAGGTTTCCTTTGTAAAGTCTCAAAGTGACGGTCCCGCTGACCCGTTTCTGAGTGGACTGAATGAAAGCTTCGAGATCATCTTTGAGCGGGTCGAACCACAGGCCCTGATAGGCGAGAGATGCCCACTCCGCGTCGACCCTCTGCTTCATCCGGATTTCGCCCGCCGTCAGAACGAGGGCCTCCATCGCCTTGTGGGCCGCAAGAAGGACGACCGCAGCCGGGCACTCGTAATTTTCACGAACCTTGAGACCGAGCATCCGGTCTTCCATGATGTCGATTCGGCCGATCCCGTTGTTTCCCGCGATCTCGTTCATTTTCATGATGAGAGAAGCTGGAGCGGCAGAGATTCCGTCAATCGCGACAGGAACGCCGTTCTTGAAATCAATCCGGAGTTCCTGAACCTGGTCTTTTGCAGCCATAGGACTCTTTGTCCACTGAAAGATCTCTTCCGGGGGTGCGTAGTTCGGCTCCTCGAGGCGTTCGCCTTCGGCGCGCCGCCACACGGC
>JACMNQ010000021.1 GCA_014378465.1 Oligoflexia bacterium
TAACCAATTCCTGGGGGGGGGGCCCGCCCCCCCCCCCCCCCCCCCAACAAAGCCCGGGGGGCAGAAGGGGCCCTCCGGCTTTTGTATGTTCCAGAGAAAAATCCCTACTTGGCCCAACAGAGCGAGCAGGCGAGATGATCGGAGACGGGGGTCATGTGAAACGAGCAGGCAACTCGACATGACAAATTTATCAAGAAAACCGAGCAGGCCAGATCAACTCAGTAAACTGATGGGGCAAATGATCAGGCGGCAAGCTTCTCCAGCTCGATCGCTCGTGCCGTCGTGATCGCCTGTTTCTTGCCGTGAGTTTTGGCATAATACATGGCCTGATCAGCCGCTTTCAGCACTTCTTCGACGGTGGAGCCGTTCTCGGGATAGGAAGCGACTCCGAGGCTAACGCTGATTTCTCCCAGCGGCTGAGACTCACCCTGGAGGAAGCGCGTCGCGGCAATGTTCTTGAGAAGTCGGTCAGCGAGGATCATGCCCTGGTCAGCGGTCGTGTTCGGACAGAGAATGACGTATTCTTCTCCCCCATAGCGAGCCACGACATCCAGTTCACGGCAGGTCCTCTGAAAGACCTGGGCCAGGTGTCTCAGAAGCGCATCGCCGGCAGGATGACCATTTCTGTCATTGAAGTGTTTGAAATTGTCGATGTCAGTGAAGAGAACCGCAAATGGCTGCTGAAAGCGCACGGATCTCGTAAGTTCGGTCGTGATCTCATTCTTGAAGTGTCTGAAATTGAAGAGTCCGGTCATTTCATCGACCGTGGCCATGCGCTCAAGGCGAGTATTCGCTTCCTGGAGTTGCGTGAAGAGCTGCTGCATCTGAATTTCAGATTCTCTTCTGAAGCTGATGTCGCGCGCGGTGACCTGGAGCACTTCTCCGTCGTCGGAAAGTTTGAGCGGGCACGCGGAAACTTCCATCACGAATGCTCTCGGTTCTCCTGCCTGCGAGTCCGAAACACTCCACTGGCTTTCGAATTGCCGCGGATGGTACCTCCGCATCGCCACTCGAAATGCCTTGCGAAGATCTTCCTCCGAAGGAGTCGTGAGAAATTCAAGCAGGCATCTGCCCTTGAATTTCTCTTCTCCGACTCCAAAAATTCTCTCGCACGCGGCATTGGCCTGCAGAACCACATAAGTGGCCGGATCGAGCAGAAATACCGGATCCACCATGCGGTCAAAAAGATCGGAATACGCGGCTCTCTTGGCCGGGCCAGTAATCGTTTCGGCGGGTAATGATGGAACAGAACGGTTCAAAGACATCATTTTCTCTTCGGCTTCATTCAGTTCAAACTGAAGCCTTGCCCCCTTTTTGAACCTTTTTAATTTCGATCTAAAGTGCCTCAATCAATGCTGTTTCATTGATTCCGCCGGCATTTCGGTTTAGTCATGACTGATGAAGAATTTCAAGCTGATCACGGCAGTGTTTCTGGGATGCAATTTACTCCTGGCGTTCGAACTGGCCCAGGCGGCTCCGACAAGAGCGCCATTCATTCGTCAATTTTCAGTCGGTGCATCACCATCAGGTCTTTCCGCCGGCGGCGATTCAGCACTTTCAACTTGCGGCGATTCAGCACTCGCTGCCGAGATCGCTCGATTGTCTGTTCGGGTGGATCCGCCGCTTGAATCCATCCCGTCACCGCCTGAAGAAGGTGATAACTATGGCACGGGTCTTTACCTGGCTTGCCGAAGTCCCGATGATGGCCAGGACTACCGAGTCTGTGCGGATGAAGGAGGAAAGGTGATCTCCTTCAGTTTCACGAATCTCGGACCCAATGCCACCATCCCGGTCGAAGGAGACATCGGTGAAGGTCGCAATCGCCACTTTGATTTCTCCTTCAGAGGAAGAAAGAAGCAGGAGATCAGTTTTCGAGTCACAGACGCCCCCACGGACAAGATCAGTGATCGGCGCGAATCCTACTTCTACCTGTTTCCGCGGCTGAATCTGCCAGCGATCCGCCGAGTGGATAAAATTCCGGGTGCACTGGGAACTGGTGAACGCCCCACCACGAAGGAGCTGCAGGAAGTCACTCTCACCACGGGCGAAAAAGTCTATTTCGACGGGATCACTCATGAAATCAGAGGAGGAGTGCTCAAAGAGGGAGTGATGGATTTCGACCGATACGGAAGAGATCCGGATCTCTTCACTTCAGTGGATTACACGGGCCCTTCTCTGCTCATTCGAGTCAACCGCAAGGCAGAGGATCCACGTGCTGGAACGAAAGCCGTCATCACTCGTGGCTCCGAGACCTGCATCCTGAATTCGGAAGAGCTTTGGGAACATGGACAGGAAGGCCAGGGATTTTTCTTCAAATTCACGCTGGATTACGCACTCCCGAGCAATCCCCATTCGGCAGACATCGCGCTAGATTCGTTTCTGAAGAAGCGCTGTGGCTTCGGAATTTAAGGAAGCGCTGCCTCGTCTGACTTTGCTCAGTTTTGAAGTCTGAGCCTGAGACCGCCGTGTACTGAAGCATCGAGTGCTGGAATGTGCTCTGCCGCTTTCAGGAGCTCAGCCTTGATGCCGTCGGCTTGGGACGCAGATCCTTGCAGCATTCCGAACTCGAGGATGCGGGCGGCGGCTCCAGCCACCAGGGCTGAGGCGACTCCCGTGGAAGTCTCCAGCACTTCGCGATTTCTCGGTTCCGCCACGCGAATCTCTTTACCGGGTGCCGCAAGATCTATGCGAAGAGCACTGAAATTTGAAAACCTGCCTGAATCCTGCACCAGGTGATCCTGCGCATCGACCGAAGCCACGCCGAGGACGTTTGAATACTTCGCATTCAAGGACACTGGATAGGCAGGCACTTTTTCCAGATCGTCTCCACGGTCACCCGCGGCAGCCACTACGAGAACGCCATGATCGCGGGCATAAACCACTCCGCGCTCAATGGCCTGGGTCGGTTTGCGCGTGGCCCAGCCACAGAGAATGACCTGCGCGCCGTGATCCACGGCGTATTGAAATGCCCCGTAAATGGAGGCAGAACGCGTGATTCCCCAGGCATTGAAGACCTTGAGAGGCATGATCTGCGCGTTTGGAGCGATGCTCAGTACGGCGCTTGCCATCTGCGTTCCGTGATAAGCGTCATCAAAGGGGCGTGAATCCCCGGACGTGAAATCCCAACCGTAACGATCCGTCAATTGATGAGAGTCGAGGACTGGAAGCGGATTGAGCCAAAGGCGCGAATGAATCGCCGGGTGATTATAATCGACGCCAGTATCAATGATCGCGACCACAGCGCCCTGGGATGCTTTCAGAGGGTCACCCGCTGCAGTACCCTGGGACGCGGTGCCGTTCATTCTGCCTCCTGAAGCCGATTCGGCATGCAGGACTGCAGACCGTTCATTCCAGCCAATCTGTTTTGCCCAGGAGTCCTGGCGTGACTTCTCCAGGACGAGCGCGGAATCCTGCACTGATTCATTTTCAGCGAGCTCGGACGATTGATTGGAAGGAGCATTCACAGAAGCATCGAGGGATTCATTCAGGGATGGATCGATTTCGCTTTTCAGAGCTGGAGGCTTCCGGAGGTCGTTCAACTTAGCTGCGGCCAGAGCGCTCGAGTCTGAACCTGCGCTCGATCCACGCGCATTCTTCGAATAAGTCTGGTCATATTGAGTGTAGCGCCAGATCCGGTAAGGAAGAAAAACGGTTTCGACGAGTGCTTTGAGAGTTGCCGTGATGACACTCACCTGGGCGATCTGCCCGGACTGGAAAGTCGGTTTCTTGAAATTTTCGGCCGGAAGCACGATGCTCTCCTGGACCGTGGGAACTGCGCTCGAAGTGAGGCCGCCGGCACCCAGCGACACCAGGCCCTGCTGAGCCGGAAGGGGACTCACGACGATTCCCGCCTGTCTGAAAATCTGGCCTGGCCTGAAGGAAAGCGGATCACCGCTGACGATCTCGGCCACGGCTCCATCCATCACACTCTCGGTGACTCGGATCAGACCGGAATTGGAATCCAGTCTCCCCTCTTCGGTCACGCGCTCATACTGAATGCCGAGTTGAATCTGAGCGTCACGACCGGTGCCGAGCAGGATTTGCGGCAAAGCGCCTGGAGCTCGAGCGGGCACGATATTGTCAATGCGCGCTGTGAGGGGAAGACCGCCAAGCGATCTCTCCACGGCATCAAAGGAGCCTTGAATGGCCTTCCGAAACGCCTGCCCCATGGCGTCCTTGCGAGCGACCATGATCCCGGCACCGTACTGTGAATACGCGCCAGAAACGTCGTAAAAATAGCCATTTCCGGTGACTTGAACTTTTCTCAGTTCAGTCTTGCCTGACAAGGGTGAACGGAGTTCGAGCATCAGGTCGAGCTGCGAATGGTACTGGGCGTACTTGACGTCGAGCCAGGCAAACAGTGCTTCAAGACGAAAGCCATCGCCCAAGTCCAACCCTGAACGGGAATCGAAGGGATCTTTTCCCTTGGCGTCAAACGTCCGGTCAAACCAGTTGGGTTCAAAGGCGATCGTGCGAAGCGGAAACTCTTCAGGGATTTTTCCGCTGCCGTCATTGAAGGGGGTCTTCATCCTCTCGTTGAAGCCATAGAACATTCGCTCACCTCCGGAACCGGTGGAAAACGAGAGGGCGTCGACGCTGATCCGAAGCGAAGCGGCTGGGACAAAGCTGCCGCTCCAGCCGGGGGAACCTAGATTCTCACTCAAGGACTGGATCCGGTCCTCGGAAGTCGTGCCCGGTCTGTCCGGACTCACGATGTAATGATCGCTCTCCGTGAGGCGAGTGATCATGCGCTCCTGAAAGTCCTGCCCGAAGTCATAGCGACTCTGGTCAGGCATCTCGATCTGCACATTCTGCACAGTCTTGAGACGAATCACTTTTTTTCCGACGAACGAATTGGCGGGAGCGGGAGGAACTTTCGCAGGTTTCTTGCCGAAAGCATGGCCCGGGGAAGCGCAGATCAGAAACGTGAGCGCACCACAGGCACTGAGAGAGTTTTTGATGAAGGAGACTTTCATTTGGCCGCGCGAATCCGGATGGTGTCGCCCACTTTGACGATGGCACCTTCAAAGGATTGATCAATGATGGCCGTGCTGGTGCCGACATCAACCCGGTCCGTATGAATGTACGCGATGCTTCGGTAGGCAGGACAGATTCCGGCCGAAGGAATCTCCTGGTAGACGCCGAAAGTCTGGCGCCCGGTCAGGTTGGACTCCGCTCCTGCACCCAGGGTGACTTCTCCCGTATTGGGATCAAAGAAAGTGACGGAAGTTTTCCAGGGCAGGCGGTCCAGATAAGGAGAAGCGGCGAGCTTCTGCATTCCGGCATCCATGGAGCTGCGGATCAGCTTTCCAAGTGCAGTTTTGAATAGAAAATCCGTGCCGGTCTTGATCTGACCGAAATCAATTTCAATCTGGCCTGAAACATCCGTCGTCGCATGAGTGGTGTACGTGGCGACTGCGGTCTCGCACTGACCGTTCAGACAACTGCGAACGGAAAAGTCCATCGCGAGAAGGCCGACATTCAGCTGAACTTTTCCGTTCATGTTGGTGACAGTCCCCGTTTCACCAGTCGGGCTGTAACCGAATTTGATGCCGACCCCGGCGACGTTAAGATCCAGACTCGTGATCGCGGCCTTGAGCTCAAGATGAGGGACGCAGGGATCAGCCACCGGGGAAATCAGAGGTCCGTTAGACAGCGTGGAATTGACCACTCGAAAATTAGGAGTGGCGGAAATGGAAGTTTCCAGAATCTGCGGTAGATCTGCCGTCAGATCAATCTTCGCTCCATTCGGAAGATGAAACGCCTGAGTTCCGACTTCAAGAAGGTGAACGGGATGTACGGGACTCGGCTGGGTCATGGCAGGGACCTTGACTGGATCGGGGGTCGGTTGAGGTCTGGGTTTTCCGGCCGCATGCGTGGGCGAACTGAAAACAAGAGTGCCGAAAACTCCAAGAGAGCTGGCAAGTACCCCCAGAAGAAGATTCGACGGAAGGGAATTCAACGACGACATTTTACGCGACACTTTAAGACTCATACGCACCTCATAGTTAATTTCAAATGGCAGTCAGCCAGCTCCAGCTGAACCCGAGGGGGAGTGGAAGCTACGGACGACTTTAAAAATACATGATTTCAAGAACTTGACTTGATTTAAGACCCATTCAAGCTTTGGTAATTTCTTAAACTTCAGGAAATTCTCAGGGAGTGCGCCCTCAGAAAGCTCAGTCAACTGGCAGTCCTAGAGCCTTTCGGCAGGAGGTCAGCCTTTCATGAGAAAAAGTGGAATTTTTTGCCGAGCGCCGACTGAGGTCCGAGCGAGTCCAACTCTTACAAAATCACTTCGTGCGTGGCTGAAGTGAATGAATGCCGGAAGGGAGCGACGGATTTACCGGGCGAGTGACTGGAGCGACGTCAGACTGAGGCCGAGGATTCATGAGCAGAATTTCAATCCGTCGCTGAGATCCTTTCGGTCCGATTCGTTTTGCCTGACCCGCGAGTACCGCTTCTGATGAAGACGTGAGCGGGCGATAGCGGGAGAAGGCGGTGACGGAAAGTTGTTCCGGATCCCAGTCCAGGCGCTTCATCCAGTGCTGAGCGACCCACGCCGCACGAGCTGCCGACAATTCCCAGGTATTCTTCTGACGACCCTCAGGATGCGCGATCAACCACGCGGAATCTTCCGAGTCTGCATGTCCTGCGATCTGAACCGGCTTGCCGGCTTTCATCAAGGTTGCACCGATCCGGTCAAGCAGAGGGCGCAGATCCGGATTGACCTCGGCCTCACCCGGCATGAAAAACTGCGCAGCCAGAATCTTGATCACGAGCCCCTGCGGATTCGATTCAAATTCCATCACGTCTGAAACCGCCGTGTCCGGCATGAGTTCATGCACTTGAGACTCGATTGAATTCTGCATTCCTGGAAACGGAGAATCAGCACTCGGATCGCTTCCGGCCCCCGGGCCAATCCCGGCTCCGCTACCGACGCCGGGCCCAGTCCCCGCTCCCCGCACATCGCTCTTGCCGGAAGCTCCGGCTGGAATTTTTTCACCGGCGAACGCGGCTTTCATTCCCTGAGAAACCTGTTTGAGCTTTTCCAGATTGGCCTGGGAACTTGCGTAAAGAACTACAAAAAGCGCGAAAAGAAGCGTGATGAAATCGGCGTAGGAAACCAGCCAGCGCTCATGACTGGCAGACTCCTCACCGCCCCGCCTGCTGCCTCGGGCTTTGCCTGACTTGCCGCCTGTACCTTCCGAACTCATGAAAAACTCACCTGAAAAGTCACTTCTTTTCCCGTCTCAGGAACACCGAAAGCTTTTCCTGAAGAAAGAAGGGGTTGATGCCTTCCTGAATTCCGATCACACCCTGCTTGATCACTTCACGCGAAACGGTATTCTGCTGCGCACGCCTCTTGAGCTTGGTGCCGATCGGGATGAGAATGAGATTGGACAGTGCGACTCCGTAAACGGTCGCGACGAATGCGACCGCGATCCCTTCTCCGATTTTCGCCGGCTCATTGAGCAGAGTCATCACGTGAATCAGGCCCAGCACGGCGCCGATGATGCCGATGGTAGGCGCGTAGCCTCCCGCCGCTTCGAAAACCTTCGCGGCCTGGACATCTTTTTCGTAGCCAAGCTCAATTTCGGCATCGATGATTTCGCGGATTGCATTGGCATCAAAACCGTCCACCACATGCTTGAGGCATTTTTTGAGCAGAGGATCAGAAACCTTGGAAATCTGAGAATCTACCGCCAAAAGGCCTTCTTTTCGGGCGACAGTGGCGATTTCTCCGATCTCAGAAACGAGAGTGTCACACTGAACCATCTCCTGTCTGAAGACACTGGGAATGGATCTGAAGGCATGCATCACTTCTTCCATGGGAAAGGAAACCAGGACAGCACCGAGAGTTCCGCCGAGCACGATCAGCGCTGCAGTCCCCTGAAGAATCTGACCCAGGGTTCCACCTTCGAGTAATTGTCCGCCCAGTACCGCAGCGACTCCGATGACGAGTCCAAGAATAGACGCCAGATCGATCATAGGATTTCCCTGCATAGAGATTTAGTGTAACCTCAAAAGGATACGGAGCACTAGGTGTCAAATGACGGATTTTCTTTCACCCCAAGTTCACGTGCGTGGACAATCTCACTTTGATGCCCAAGCCAGCCTGAAGCTGAAGCTCCTGTCGACACTGGTTGACCTTGCAATCATCGCGATCGTTTATTTTTTGACATCGGGAGCCCTGGGAAGATTTCCAATCCCGACTCTGGGTGAAGGCGCTCTGGTATTCGGACTGGGTGCACTGGTCCGCTCGCTCCTGCAGTTCTTCACCGGAGCCAGTCCCGGACAGCATGCGTGGAAGCTCCGTCTGAGGCGCGCGCCCGGAGAATCACCCGAATCGCTTGGAGAATTTCTCCACTCACAGGTTCGAGTCTGCGAGCGCACTGGAACTCCCGAGATCATCAAGGCTTCGCTCATCAGTGGAGTTCTCCTTCTGTCAGCCTGCACTCTCGGCTGGGTCACACTTCTCAACCATCCCCTCACGATGGCGGCCTCGGGAATCCAACTCCCCGTCTTCGTGCCCAGTGAGCTTACCGGGGGCAAGAAAAGTCCGGTGCCTCAGGACGAAAAGGGCCCGGGTTCCAGCTGGGCGGTGATGCCGTTTTATTACAGCAATGGCGCCTGGCCCCTCCAGTTCGCAGGGCATCCGGTCTTCTACGTCGCGCCTTACGAAAAAGGACCGCCCACGCACTTTCTCGGAAGAATCATCGCTCGCTGGGACATGCCGGACACGAAACTCACGATTCAGGGGCCGATCACTCCGGCGCGCGGGAGCCCGAGGAAGATCTGGGAATCCTGCATGAAACAAGCGATGAGCTGCCTGAAACTCCGCAAGGAAGGGCTCTCGCGCGCGGTTGAAGAAATGAAGGCTCTGAAACTCAAGCATTGGAACGTCCGTTGGTTTCGAGTGGACAACCCACTCATCCCTGAAGACGAGAGACCTGAAGGCATCTACATTTCCGCTGAGAATGAAACGCGCGCTCAGGACCGCATGATCCTGATCAATGAAAAGGGCACTCAACAGGCTTTCATCCTCGATCGCCCTTCATCCGAGGGCGAAGGACCGAGTGCCGAACGCAGTCGTGCCGCTCAACATCTTTTTGAGCAGGCCATGGGCTCACAACGGGTCACCAATGAACTCGACACCGGACGCGCCTGGATCAACCGGATGTTGGCGGATGTGAAAATGAGCCCGGCCATCGCGGGACTCTCCGATTCAGAATTCGTGACGAATATCGCCAAAACTCAGGCACTTCTGCTGTCTAAAATTTCCGTGGAGCCCAAAGTTCTGGATGCCTACTATCATCTCGGGGGCACCGCTCTCGTCCTTGCGAGACGTGCCAACAAGGCCAAGAATGCGGAATGGAGTTCGGCCGCCAAGATCCTTCTGCAAAGCGCTTATCATTATGCTCAGGACATTTCTCCCGACGATCCGAGAACGCGCCAACTCGAATCTTCGTGGGTCGAAGTGAAAAACTACTGAAGCTCCTTTCGTTTGCGTTTCTCTCTTTCCGTCAAAAAAATGGCCGTTCACTCCTGAAGCTGAGTTGAAAATGAAACCAATTGAGCTGCAGACGGCTCCATTTGCAGCTGAAGCGAGCCGGTTGAGAACGACACACCTGCCTGAATCCTGAAAACCTCTGTAAGATCAAGAATAGCCCTCATCTCTGACACTTCATCATCCGATAGGTCTCAGGCAGTCGGGGCACTTTCAGTGCGGGAGGATTCAGAGTTGAAAATCATCGACCAGCCACAAAAAAATTTCACGCGGAGCGAGACACTGACTTCAGTGAACTCAGCATTTATCTTTTCATTCCCGCTCCCGGGTCTGCTCATCGCCCTGCTCACGTGCCTCTTCACAGGGTGCTTTCAGCCTCCTGCTGGCAGTGGTGCCGCAGTGTCTGCCTCGAGCTCCGCTCCTCAACCCACGCTCACCCCAGCACCCGGCCCCATGGCGGTGAAGATCATTTTCAAAGCCGATGGCAGCTCCTCGATCGGGAGCTTCTATGACTCTGAAATTGATTCCGGCACTCAGGTTGCGATCGCCAAAAAACTCTTTCCAGTCGATGGAACGAACAATCCCATCGCCACGGGCGGACCCGGCTCATCGGGTTGGCCGGCCTGGCTCACCACCGTGCGTGTCGGATTGACGGGAACCACGCGAACCGTGGTAGCTGACCAAAAGCCCAATTGCGCAAGATTCGCCGATGCCACGACCACCCCCTGCGCGATCGGACCCGGAGGAGTTGCCGTGAACTGCAATGGTCCTGCCGGTTACCTTCGAGTCAGTGAAGTGGACTGCGGGAACACATTGACAAAAGGCACGGGCAGCGAAGCGGACCCGGTCTACATCCGAGTGACTTTCAGCGATCAGGTCGCGAATCTCGCCGCGCACGAAAACATCATGGCGGTTCTTGAATATGCCGCTGCCTCAATCAACCCTCCGCCGTCGGACCCGACCGCCTGCTTCACTGGAGGACTGTTCACTCCCGGCAATACCAATTGCAGTGATCAGACGTGGAACGTCTACCTCAAGAAGCTGGGAAACACGGCCGCGGCCAATCCTTTTCTCATGCTCATCCCTCCCGCGTACTCCTACCTGCGGCCGCTCTCCGTCAGCAGTGCTGAATCTGTCGGGGCCGGGGTGGCGTCCAAGCAGATCTTTCTGCCCCTCGCGTCGAATCCCGGACTCAGAGTCCTGCAGATCTCAAGAACCAATGCGACTTCGTCCTACACTTACAGTGGAGTGACTTGTCCGTCCAACTCACCCCTTTGCCTGGGCATGGTCCTCTATTCTCTGACTCTCTACAGGATGTGAACGGAATGAGACTGCGCGACTTTCATCACAACCCGATTCGCCACTCAGTTCTGGTGAAAAAGCCTGAGGAGACTGCTCCACAGATTTCTCTCGCTCATTCGGCGGTGATTTTGGTCGTCTGCGCCCTATTTTCCGGATGCATCGCGGACTCCAATGTGGTGAGAAAATCACGAAAACCCGGCTCTGTCGTCGTTCCGGATGCTTCGATGGAACTGGAAGATGAAGCTCAGCCGGGAGTGAAGATCTCCTTCAATCACTCCAACTTCTATACTCTCACTCACCCGAACTCGGAAGGGTGTGCAGGCGACGCGCGTCTTTTCACGCACTACCTGACTGCGGACTCGAGCGGAGCGGCAACCCAGTTTTCAGTGAGCAGTTCGAACTCCAGTGAAACTTACAAACCCACGTTTTTGAAGAACGTCGCAGTGGATCTGACGGACTCCAATGCGAACGTGCCTTCGAATCAAGCCTACACCTGCTCTTATGGGAGTCAGCCTTCGGTTGCCCCACCGTCGAGCTGCTCCACTTTTGACTACGGCGCCATCGGTGGGATCCCGACTTCGCTCGGTGGCTCGATCCTCACGATCGGGGGCAATGGGACGAATGATCGGTATTCACCCGCCGCAAGCTGTTCAGCGTATTCCCTGTCTGATCCACTTTCACTGCCTCAGTACTGTTCGAGCTCGATCTACGCACTCGGGGTGGACTCACTTTCGTCGGGTGAAGCGGGCACCGACCTTGCGCCGAATCTGAGCACTTCAGACGGACACTCAATTTCAACCTGGGCGAATCTCACCACGACGTCGACGATAACTCCGTCGTCAGTCCCGCTCGGGGCCGTGGGCTCAGCCATCACGTACGATCCTGGCGATCAAAAAGTGCTTCTTTTTGGCGGTGCTTCGCCTCTGCTGGCTTCAGACCCGACGGATACCCGAACTTACGCGGGCTCTGACACGGTCGATACATGGACGTATGATGTCAAGACTCAGAGCTGGCTCAGAGGCAATCCCACGCCTTTCGCGAACAACATCATCTCCACACTCTATGACATCACACCGACCACTTTCACCCCCGCCGAAACTTCGGTCTACCTGGGCAAAGCAATGGGAGCACGAGCGCTTTTCGGCTACGCAGCCGTCCCCAATTCCGCACTCTCCAAACTGACGACGACTGGCATTCTCGCCGACGCAAACGTCGACAAGACGGAAAGAATAGTCTCGGTGGGAGGCTTCACCGGGAGCGGCGTCATCCAGGGAACATACCGCTTCAATCCCACTTTTGGTCCTGACTGGGTGGATATCTCAAGTACTGGAGCTTCGATCGTCCATTGGCTCGACAGCTACCACACTCAGCTCATGAGCAATACGGATCCAACGAGTCGCTTTCAACCGGCCTATCCTATCCCGGCTCCGACGCCATCGCCGACCTATATTCCGCAGTCGTATTCCTTCGGCAGCGTTCCGACCTTGACCGGTTCCGCAGGCCAGCAAGTAGGCTCCATCCTCAATGCAGGCGGGTTTGAATTCCTTTTACCCACGATCCCTCTACCCCACACTTTCGCAGCCCCGACCGACGGAAAAATGACTCGTCTGGACCGCAGAGTCGCAACCACCGAAGGGTTTTCCGCAGTGCCGAACACGCCCCTGACCGGCGTTTCGCTCGCACCGGTACGCTGGACAGCCCTCAACACGAGCGCCTCGCCAGTCGATTGGGTCGGCGGAGTGCAGGCGGTTCCAGGCTTCTCCAAAACGAAAAATGATTTTGCTTATTTTGGCGGGAGCTATTGTCAGGATTATCTGACGAGCACTTCCGGATCGACGACCTGCTTCGCTTCGAGTTCGAAATATTATCAGATGGGTGCTGCACCGGGCACTCCGACTGTGAGCGGGGCCGCTCTTGACATCACCTACTACACGGGAGGTGCAATGCCTGCCACTGACCCCGGAAAACGCGCTGGAATGGCGGTCGCTCGAGGACTTGACCCGACCGGAAAAGTCATCATCGTCGCCTGGGGCGGGATGAATCAACTTGCTTCGACCTCACCCGACAACTCGATCTGGGTCGCCTATGATTCGGCTGGCTCGCCTGTCTGGCGAGATTTCACGCCGGGAGGAGATCTGCCACTTCCGCTCGCGAACGGTCAACTGGTCTTCAGTCACACCACTGGAAAATTTTACCTCTTCGGCGGCTACCAGACGACTGGGACAATCAAGACCGTCGCGGACACTTATGAACTGAGCGTCGGCGGACCGTCGTGCACGAGTGGTGGCTGCGCTTTTACCTGGAAAAAGCTGACTTCAGAATTGACCTGCTACCCGAACTGTCCGTCGGCACGGCGCTCGCACCGCATGGTCGAAGTCAATTACAACAACGAAGATCCGACTCACGAAGTGATTCCGGAATTTTACGCAGTCCCCGGCGCGGTCGATTGCACCGCCGCCAAGCCGTGTTCGTTTGGAATATTCATGGAAGGCGGAAGCCCCGACGGCTTCGGCGTTCTCTCGGATCGCTGGATGTTTGATCCCACCGGAAACGGCGGAAAAGGTCACTGGCAGAGAGTCGACTCGTTTCCTCCTCGCAGGCTTGCGGCATTGGCGTCGGCAGACTACGAATCCTGGGACGGTTCGGGACCGGTCCACCGCGCCGTGCTCTTTGGAGGAGAAACTGCCCTTCAGAACTCAAGCCTGGGACTGCGTGCAATGGCAGACTCCGCCCACGTCGCACCGACTCTCGGCGACACGTACGTTTACGACTACGATGTGAAAACCTGGCAGCGTGTGGAGCTTCTCGGCAAAGGTTACAATGGCGCCTTTCCTCCTGCCGCAGGTTATCCGACCGAAAGAGACGCGAGACAGGCCTACTCAACGGCCGACCTCACCCACTTTGAGGAACTCTCCGCCTTCAGCCCTCCCGCGCTCAGTGGCGCGATGATGATCACCCGGACGATGTCGGGACCGCAGACTTCGACTGTTCCTGCTCATAAACTTCGCATTCCGGAAGTTTTTCTCCTGGGCGGTCGACTGAAAGACGGAAAATTCAATACAGTCGACCAAGTTTACAAATTTTGCATGGGCAGTACGGGCGAAAGATCGAGTACGCCTGCTTCCAGCAACGACGCCAGCTGCGATGCTTATGATCCCAATACGAATCCCAACTCCACTTCCGGAAATCGTTCTTACGTGGGACGCTGGCTGAAGAAAAATACGATTGCCTGGGACGGCAGTCCGGGGCACGCCAATGCGCTCGGTTCCTACATGGGCGCGGGAGCTTATGATTCTTACAACGACTTGATCGTCTTCTACGGCGGTTTGACATCGGCAACTCTCCCGGTGGTGACCGCCGTCACGAACACTCCTCAACTCGCGACGAATGATGACTACATCTATGAGTACACGCCGCCTTCGAAGTCTGGCGCCGGTGCTGGCGTGAACCAGGACAATCGAAACGGGGTCTGGACTTCGCGCCCCATGTGCAGCGGAGGAGCGGTCGCCGTCACTCCTCCCACTTTCCGGTATGGACATGGCCTGTCTTTTGACACGCTCAACAAACAGCTGATCATCGTGGGCGGCTATAATGGCGTGAACGGCACACTTCTCAAAAGTGCCAGCGGCGCTCCAGAAGTCTGGAGCGCCAAGCGCATCAACAATCCTCAGGCCGCGGGTTACACCGATACAACTACCTGCTACGCGTGGGAACTCAAGACTTACTTCGGCAACGATCCTGCCACGGGCCCTCAGACGGGACTTGCTCATGCTGCCAGCGTGATGATCCCGAGCACGGGTTACAATTCCGGCTTCTACACCTTTCAAGACGAGTTCTGCCCTGGAGCAGGCCCGGCTGCCTCACCTGATCCGAGCACGAGCAAACTCTTCGCGGGCGGAGCTTACCTCGACATTGATCGTTCGCAGCTCGGGCCCCATGAGAACCTGCTGCTTCACTTGACTTACATCCCGATGGGAACGCAAAGTCAGAAACCTGACGGATCACTCTACTCTCAGGCTGAAACTGCAGTCCTTCGCGTTCATCTGCTCAAGAGCGGGTCGACGGAAACGGCAATCCGTTCGGGAATACAGCCTCGACATCTGATCTCCGCCGATCCTGCGATCCATCCCAAGATCGTGCAGACACTTCACATCGTCGCGCCTCCGACAGGCTCCGTGCGCCAGGATCAGATCGTCATCCCTCTCACGGCTGACCCGAACATCGACCGCATCCGAATCGAGCGCGTTTCCGGCTCGGCTGTACTCATCGACGCCACCCTGATTCGCATGGGTTACCGCTGACACATTTTCAGAATTCGCCTGTGACGATTTTCTTCATGAATCTGCAGACTTGGATTGTCCAAGAATCAAGCACTGGCAAAAAGATCTTCAGGACCTCAATTGTTCAGCTAAGCGTTTGTTCTCAATCCTTTTCTTGGTTCCACCGATACGCCCTTGGAGAGAGTGTCGAAGAACCTGACAGTTGAAAAAGAGTTTTTCGCATTCGATTTTGCCTGAAGTGTCGGATTTCACAGGACTCTTGATGGATTGCATGCCCCTTGCAACTCAGGAGCGGTGGGAACTTACGGGACTCGGTCAAAGTGAGATGATCAAAGCAAGATGATGAAAGCGAGACGACGAGAGTGAGCAGTACCCTTCGAAAAAACGCTGCAAACATCTTCAGACCAGGATCCAGGCTCGCCTTGATCTCCCTGAGTCTTTTCGCATTTGCAGCGCTTCAGTTCGGTTGCACGAACGGAACGATGGGCAAACTCACTTCAAAAACCACAGAAGGACTGGCCGCAAGCACCCCGGGTGGCGCCAGCTCCGGCGACGGCTCCCTGCTTTCACTCACGCGAGTGATTCGTTCGAGCGCAACTCCGGATACCAGTTTTGATCTCGTCGGCGATGGAAGCGGCTCGATCGGGCAACTCTGCGTGAGCACGACAGGAGGTGCGGGAAACACTGGCGCCAGCACCTGCGTCTGCGCCTATGACTACATCCGTGCAGATGGTTCGCATGAAAGTTTTGAAGCCGACACGATCTACCGCGAGAACAATCTCATCCGCTGCAGCACCGCTTCGATTCCGGCCGGTCTTGGCTACGTCAAAGTGGCCGTGAAACTCGTCAACTCGGGTGACACTTCGAACCAGATCACTTTCAATTTTCTCAGCGGCGGCTCCGTCCTGAACCTGGGCGATGCTTCCAGCTTTTCGGATGTGAAACGGTACCAGTGCAAAGACGCCGTCTACATTCAGAACATGTTCACGAGTGATTCGATGTACGACCCGATGCAGTCGGAAGATCCGGCCATCAGCTACCCTCTGAATTTCTACACGCTGAACATTGCCAAATCGATCGTCAAATTCGCCGGCCTCGACGCGAACAAACCCGTGAACGGTTCGGGTTGGATCTGCCCCACCACTCCGAACGATCCAAGCGCCGGCATGAACCTGAACGTGTTCAGTGTGATGCCTCTCGGAGGCTCAGACTACTCCATTTATCCCGTCGCTCCCGGTGGCGCCTATGACCGCAGCGGTTTTCTTCTCGCCAAAAAGGCCTCCGGCGTCTTCAACGTGCCGGTCAACGCTTTCATCGCGCCCAACATCAACACGACTTCAGGGGGAGGCTCCGAGCCGCCGCTCGGCTTCGGTGCGGCACCGATCCCGGTCGGGGACGGAACCACTGAAAGGTGTCCTGACTCCTCCGTTTCAATTCCCTCAGGCTATCACTGGGTGAAGGTCTGGCTCTTCCGCGCTTCGCTCGAAGATCGCAAGGCGAAGAAAAGCGCCGCGTTCACGAGTCTGGGTCCGCTCTTCTGCAACCCGGGCTATTGGCCAGGTACGGTGGCACCAGCCACTCCGGAATATGTTTTCAAGGATTGTCATAATTCAGCGACCCTCAGCGCGACCAATTCACTTTCGGCACGAGTTCTCCAGAATCATGCCTGTGTGAATCCGAGCCCAGTCGGCGCGATTGGCAGCAAGAGCGCAGGAACAACCGTTGCGGGTGGAACCACCGACTGCAGTGACCCGGTAGCCGGTTGTGTGCAGAGATCCGGTTACAGCCAATATGCGCTGGGGACTGATATCTGGAAGTACGGCTATACGAATACCCAGGGCCTCGCAGCCCTCCCAGACGCCCCCGGACGCGACCGTTTCAGCGATTGTGCCAATAGCCCGGATCCCATCGGGCTCTGCTCGAGCGGCACGACGGGATCCAACGGAACTTCCGATTTTTCCGTCCCGAAAGACGGCAACCCGACGCTGGTCAGCATCGATGGCGGCGTTTCCCGTTACGATTACATGTACGTCGTGTCTCCTCCGAGCATCAACGCGTTGGACTTCAAGAACGCGACTTCCAACAGCCTCCCCTACACTCCACTTCGCTATCATTCGTCAAAAGACTGTCAGGGAGACCCCGATCATCCGCGCTTTGCAGGAGACTGTTCTCCAAGTAAACTCATTCGGTATGGAGTCAAGTTTCACGACATCGCGACCAATGGTGACGAAGCAGTCGGCACGGTCACTTCTCCCGGCAACAACGGTCGCCTTCCGGTATTCCCGGTCTGCGCGCTCCAGAAGGGTACGGGGCCCTGATCATGAAATTCATGTTTGAATCCTCAAGAAAATTTCAGCCCGTGCTCCTGCTTCTGGGCGCCTTCTCACTTGCAGGTGGAACCGGTTGCACGAACTCCAACCTCACGAATCTGACGCGCAAGGCGCAGAAGACCGCAGCCATCGCCGCCGCAGCGGGCGATACCTACAAGATCACCAACGTGAGCGTCGCCGCTCCGGCCACAGGCGCCACGGGTAGCAGCGCACAGTTGACCACCGTGTATTTCAGCGCCTCCGATCCGGCGAACTCCATTGCCAACGGTTGCTCCGGCAGCAGTAGTGCGCAGAACCTCAAGTCCTGCACCTGTGAATTCAAATGGGATGAAATCAATTCGACGACGGGCAGCAATGTTCGGATCCCGAGGTCCGTCACGAGTTCGGTGCTCAACGTTCAGGCGAGCATCGTGACCTGCAATGCACCCCTGGCTTATGCGAGCGAAATCCCCGAAGGAACGATCATCACGGTCAACGTGTTCCCAAGCGGCAACAACAACGGAAACTTTTCAGTCACTCCTTTCAAGTACACCAAGCAGGGAGTCGTCGTCGGCGGCAGCTTTCAGGACGCGGAAGGAAAATCCTTCGACAATATCCTTCGCTACTCCTGCTTTGAGCAGAACTACCGTGGCCTCACGATGAGGTCCAAGAAACTGGCCTACCCCAAATCCAGCGGAGATTCCACGGTCAACCTGCTTTACGCCAACCAGTATTGCACCGGAAAAACCGCGGGCGCCGCAGGCTGCGAATCCACACCGCCCGCCGGACTCTCGGCGCAGTCCTACTACTACAACCTTTACATTCGAAACACGGATCGCGGGAACATCAACTCCGAGAACCAGCGTTACAAATGCCCTCTGGTGAAGGAAAGTCTTTATTCAGTGCTCGGCAGCTCCGGCACTCAGAATGATTTCTACCCCCTCGACACGAGCTTCGCCCTCGCCCTCAGTCCCACTCCGAACTACAACGTCGGAGTCGAAGCATTCAGCAAGCTCGGAATCGGCACCGATCCATCAACCACCGGCTCCTCCTGCTATCCAGCTGCCAACGGTACCGGGACAGGAGACGCAAGTGGAGCGGGTGCCGGCTCGCTCGTTCACAGTTGCCTCGGATTCGCCGCGAAACCGGCTTCAGACGGAACCTGCCCGCTCATCCGCCTTCCGAACGGAACCCAGCAGAACACCTACCGCCTTCGCCGCTTCGTCGCTCTCTATCCTGCCCTTTTCGATACGGATGGAAAAATGATCGCGGAATTTCAGGCGACTGACTCCATTTACGTTCTTGACCGTCCCGTCAGGTACACGGGCATGGACATCACCAAGCCTTACACGATGCGCGGACCGAAGCCCTGCCCGTTCGCTTACTTTGACAAAGCGGCCGTCACCCGCGGACCCACGCCGGATCCGCTCTACCCGGATGGCATGCCTCAGTATGTTTCGACGAACAACCCTTCCTGGAACAACACCAACATCGATGGAATTGAATTTCCCAACCAGGACATCAGCACTGCCACGCAGCAGTCCTGCTCCGCGGTGCTGCCGCTCCTGAGCAGTGACCGCAACACACTGAGCCTGGGTACGGTTCACACGAGCAATCCTTACCTGAAGCGTGTCTTCGTTCGGCCCGTGCAGGCCTGGGCACCTCACTACGAAGAGGATACGGACTTTCAGGCCTGCGCTCCGCAGTCCAACCCCCTCAAAGATCCCCCTCTTCACTTCGCGAAGGATTCGAGCACGGGAAATGTTTCCTGGTGCGCGGAAGTCTATCCCTCTCAGAATCCCAACGTCACCGCTCTCGATGCAAGAGACACGAGCAGCAACTTCCCTGGCAAAGTCATCTCCTACACTTCTCATGTCGCCAAGAACTCCATCAGCGCCGCGTGCACACCCACCACCTTGAGCGACAGAGTTCCGGCAACTCCCGGCTACCCATCTGATCCAGCGGGTGCGAGATCGTGTACCGTGAGTGCTTCGGTCGACTTCGGTGTCGCTCATCATCCAAAAAATCTCCTTCTTGAGCAGATCCCCGTCTCTTCCTACGGCTGCCTGAACGGAAGCACGGCCGAAGGAGCGCTCTGTAATTTCTGCGCAGACCAGACCTGCGATCGCACCGTTTCAAGCAACAATCTCACCAGCCAGTTTCCGCTTCTGGCGAGACCCAGCCAGGTTGAAACCGCCATTTCGTCTGACACGACCTATGGCTGCATCATGACCTACGATGGCGCCGGCGGCATCAAGTCCGGCAAGCGGTCTCCGACACAAGGCTGCTGCGGGCCCTCGGTCAAAGTATGGACGGGTACCGGCAATTCGAGCCCGGAACTTTCCAATAAAACCGCTCACCTTGAGCCCGACCCGAACTCGACTGGTTCACTTTGTGCGCAGCCCGGGTATTAAGCGCAAAATCGTCCTCATGCTCGACTCCGCCAGTCGCCTGGACCTCGCCCTCCTTCATGAATTGCGAAAGCAGAATCCAGACCTCTCCCGTGCGAAGCTCAAGGAGTGGTTCAAGAGCGAGTCGATCACTTACCGAGGCCGTGCGGCCTCTCCCTCCGAGGAACTTTCAGCCGGGGATCACGTCCTTGATATTCCAGAAGCCCTCGAAAACGCGCTCGCTCCTGACACGGCCCAAGCTTCCCCTCGCGGCAGCTTTCTTGAGATTCTCCACGAAGACGAAAACCTTCTCGCGTTGAACAAGGATTCAGGAATTCCGTCGGTGCCTCATGCCATACACGAAACCGATACGGCGGTGAGCTCCGCTCTTGCGCACTTTCCCGGTCTTGAGCAAGTTGGCCGCAGAGGCTTCGAACCCGGCATTCTCCACCGGCTTGATACCGGAACCAGTGGCGTGCTCCTGTTTGCAAAAAACCAGCCGACCTTTGAAACTCTCCAGTCTCTCTGGAAAACTCCGAGAGTCATCAAAACCTACCGCGCGCTCGTTCAGAGCCAGAGCGCCGACCCTTCACCTGAGACCTGGCAGTTGCCCAAGGTCATTGCCACGCCGCTGGCCCATGATCCAAAATCTTCAAAAAAAATGATCGCTCTTTCCCGAGAGGATTCGGAAGAACGAGGACTCTACCGCGGAAAACCGTTGCCGGCCTTGACACGAATCAGGCAGCTTTCTCGCCTCGAAGGCCGAAACCCTGACTCCTGGGATCTCGAGATTGAAATTGAAACGGGAGTGATGCACCAGATCCGCTGCCATCTCGCGAGCGTCGGGCTTCCCATTCTGGGGGACTCACTTTACCGCGGCGGGATCTCACCCCGGCTCTGGCTTCACGCGTGGAAACTCAAGGTGGATTCGCTCGAGATCACAGCCCCCCTGCCGGCCCACTGGCCGGGCGCCGCTCCTTCGCAGAAAGATCACTCCAGGACAGACCTCAAGGAACAGCCATGAAAACAAAATTCAATCTGCTCACTTTTTCGGCACAAATTTTTGCACTGACCGCGATCAGCTGCTCAACCAATCCCTTTCGGAGCCCCTCTTCGGAAGGCAACCTGCCCGTCTACGCGGATTGCGACACGCAATTCTCGGTGATTCGCACGGACCCCGCCTGGCAGAAGGAACTTCTCTACACGCCACCTTCCGAAATGAAGAAACGCCTTCAAAATCACCTCACCGACAAGAGGCATTGCGATCCGGCAGTGATTTCCCCTTTCATGAGCCGGCTCGAAGCGGAAACGAGAACTCGCCAGCAGGAAAACGTGGCTCACATTCGGGACGAGCTTTCGGCAATCGCGAAGTACCGTCCACCGCTACGCGAACTGAAACTCATCGAACAGCAGAGTCAATACTCACAAATCACCGATCCAGTCCCGGCATCTGAAAAGGCTGAGCTTGTGAGCCTGGGCACGCGCGCGGCCCGGGAGAGAAAAGCCGCGTGCACCTCAGTGGACGTCCGCGGCCCCATGCTCCAGCACATGAACAACCAGAAAGACGGCCCGTGGTGCTATGCCTATGCGGCTTCTGATCTCTTGAGCGTCGCTCTCGGAGAAAGAGTTTCCGTCTTTGACATCATCAACAATTACAACAATCGCCTGGAATACAAATTTCAGCAGATCGTTGGCGGCAAGGATGAAAGCGACCTCCATGGCGGGTCAGTCACCCGGGCCGCCACTCGAGCTTTGAAGAAAGGTCTCTGCCTGGAGTCAGACCTTCCCTCGCTCAAGGTCACGGACTCCGAAGGCAAGACTTTGAAGGGTCTTCTGCAGCTGATTGACGAACGAAAAGTGACGGCCACGGACTTTTCCGACGAGTTGAATCAGATCCGGGAGCTGTTCCCCAACATCGAGGAGGAGGATTTCGAAAAAATCCTGAAGAAGTCAGGCCGTATGAAGCGAGTCGATCGTCTCGTGGACGCGAGCTGCAAGAAACGCATCCACGTTGAAAAGGACTTCGCGGTCAGACGAGTGGATCTGGAAAAGGATCTTCACGATGAGGGTGAGCGAATGATGCAGGAACTTGATCAGCTGCTGAATCAACAGCAGATCGTCGCGATTGACTATGATGCCACGATATTACATGAGGCTTACAATCACGACCGGATCAGGCGCCATGCCTCCAGCATCGTGGCCCGAACCTGGAACGAAAAGGCTCAAAGCTGCGACTATCTGGTCCGAAACTCGTGGGGATCGGGCTGCCTGGAGTATGATCCTGGCCTCGGCTGTGAAAAAGGAAACGTCTGGATTTCCGCTGACATGATTCGCAGAACGGTCTATCGGTTGACGACGATTCATTCGAACTGAAAGATCCGTCTCGCGCCGACGGGTGCATCAAAAAAAGCCCCCTGAGAAATTCTCAGAGGGCTTGAGGACTTGATTCTTCCGTGGTTGTGGAACGAAAAAATCAATTCTGATCTTGAAATTCGGGATCAGCTGCAGCCCATGCTGTTGCCACAGTTGAGGCACTTGTAACATGCACCGTTTCTGACCGTCGTGTGACCGCAGCCATCACAGGGAGGAGCATCTCCCATCATCTCTGCCAGGTGCTGCGCTTGTCCGCCCCCTGAAACTTCGTTTGCGCCCAAAGCATTCGAAGGAGCTTGAATTTTCAGTTCAAGCTGAGGATCCACTCCTGGAAGAGTTCCGGACACGATCTGAGCCGAAGGATTCTTTGGGTAAGTCGCGGCTGCGGAGTTCTTGTCGGCCGTGATATCAATCGGCTTCACCTGCACGAAGTCCGTGCGTCCCAGGTACTCGAGACCAAGGACACGGAAGATGTAATCGATGATCGAAGTCGCCATCTTGACGTTAGGATGTCCATCCACGATTCCTGACGGTTCAAAGCGCGTGAAAGTGAACTTGTCGACGAACTCCTTGAGCGGCACTCCGTACTGGAGGCCAAGACTCACGGAGATCGCGAAACAGTTCATCATCGAACGGTAAGCGGCCCCTTCTTTATGCATGTCGATGAAGATTTCGCCCAGGGCGCCGTCTTCGTACTCTCCGGTACGGATGTACACCTTGTGACCGGCGACTGCCGCCTCTTGAGTGAAGCCCAAGCGCTTGGCCGGGAGCTTTCTTCTCACGGGAGCGAACGTCATGAGGGACCCTTGTGATGCCCCTTGAGTGCCGGTGTTTGCCTGGGTCGACATCGCCACGGTTTGCGTGGACTTGTCCGTTTTTGCGGCTTTTTCAGCGGCCGTGGAGTTCTTGGCATCGCGAGATTCGAGAGAATCTTCCTTGCTGGTCTTGGTCGTCAAAGGCTGCGACAACTTGCAACCATCACGGTAAAGAGCGACGGCTTTGAGGCCAAGCTTCCAACCCTGATAGTAAATGTCCTGAATCTCTTCGACCGTCGTCTCGTTGGGGAGATTGACGGTTTTGGAAATTGCGCCGGACAGGAAAGGCTGAACCGCGGCCATCATGCGGACGTGTCCCATCGGAGCGATGAAACGAGTCCCCTTCTGACCGCATTTGTTGGCGCAGTCAAAAACAGCCAGATGCTCGTCCTTGATGTGAGGAGCGCCTTCGACGGTCATCGTCCCGCAGATCACGGTATTGGCTTCGTCGATCTGAGCGTAAGTCAGGCCTGCCCAGGTCAAAAGATTGAAAGTTGACTTGTCGTAGTCTACAGCCACGATGCCCATCTTCTTGAGAGCTTCTTCACCGACGCCGAGCTTCGTGAAAGCGCTCGAAAGCTCAAACGTGCCAGGCAATGCCTTTTCGATCTTTGAAATATCCGAATCGGCCATGCCCTTGGACTTGAGGAACTCACGGTTCACCACCGGGCTCCCGTGCGGAGCGCCATCCAGGTTCATCGTGCCGAGCACGTGACGGATGATGTCCGAAGTCTGAGCGGCAGTGTAACCCAGGTTCTTCAAAGCCGCAGGCACGGAGCCGTTCACGATCTTGAAGTAACCGCCGCCGGCGAGTTTCTTGAATTTCACGAGCGCGAAATCAGGCTCGACACCCGTGGTATCGCAGTCCATGAGAAGTCCGATGGTGCCGGTCGGAGCAAGCACAGTGACCTGTGAATTGCGGTAACCGTACTTTTCACCCAGAGCGACGGCGCGGTCCCATTCCTGCTGAGCAGCCGTGACGAGTTCAGCCGGGCACTTCGTGGCGTCAATTTCATAAGCGGCATTTCTGTGCCTGTTCATGACGTTCAGCATTGGCTCACGATTCTTTTCAAAACCAGGAAACGCGCCCAGAGTGCCCGCTTCTTCAGCGCTGACCGCGTAAGCATGTCCACACATGATCGAAGTGAGGGCCGCAGCCCAAGCGCGGCCTTCATCACTGTCATAAGGAATGCCCTTGAGCATGAGCATCGTCCCGAGGTTTGCGTAACCCAGGCCCAGAGGCCGGTAATCGTGTGAGTTCTGCGCGATCTGCTCGGTTGGATAGCTCGAAAGATCGACCAGAATTTCCTGCGCGACGATGAAGACGCGGCAGGCCTTGCGGTAACTCTCGATATCGAAGCTTCCGTCCTTCTTCATGAATTTGACGAGATTCAGGGAAGAGAGGTTGCAAGCCGTATCATCCAGGAACATGTATTCCGAGCACGGATTCGAAGCGTTGATGCGCGAAGTGTTCAGACAAGTGTGCCACTCATTGATGGTGGTGTCGTACTGAAGGCCTGGATCCGCGCAAGACCATGCGGCCTGGGCCACGGTCTTCCACATCTCCTTGGCTTCATAGGTATTGATGACTTCGCCGGTCGTGCGAGCGGTGGTATTCCACTTGCCGCCCTTTTCAACCGCGTGCATGAAATCGTCGGAAACTCGGATGGAATTGTTCGAATTCTGTCCTGCAACCGTACGGTAAGCTTCACCATTGAAATCCGAGCTGTAGCCCGCGGCAATGAGGGCTGCGACCTTGCGCTCTTCGCGCATCTTCCAGGTGATGAAATCCATGATTTCAGGATGATCCATGTCGAGACAGACCATTTTCGCCGCACGCCGAGTGGTGCCACCTGACTTCGTCGCGCCAGCGCCCTTGTCGAGCACTTCAAGAAAGCTGATGAGTCCTGACGAATAACCGCCACCCGCGAGCTTTTCCTGATTGCCGCGGATCTTCGAGAAGTTGGTGCCGGTGCCGGAGCCATACTTGAAGAGGCGGGCTTCGTTCTTGGCGAGTTGAAAGAGTCCCATCAGATCATCGTCGACGGACTGAATGAAGCAGGCCGAACACTGAGGATGACTGTAAGCGTTCTTGGTTTCAACGATTCGCAACGCTTCAGTGTCCCAGGCAAAGTTTCCGCCCGAGCCTTCGATTGCGTATTCATGATAGAGGCCGAGATTGAACCAGACTGGAGAATTGAAAGCTCCCATCTGATTGACCAGAAGGAAGGAAAGTTCGGCTTCAAACGTTTCAGCATCCGCCGGGCTGAAATAACCCATTTTCTCGCCCGAAACACGCAAAGTGTGCGCGACGCGTCTGACAACCTGACGTATCGAGACTTCGTGACCGGTCTGGGGAACCCCTGCCTTGCGGAAGTATTTGGAGACCAGGATGTCAATGGCAAGCTGTGACCAGCCTGCAGGCACTTCGACATCTTTCATTTCAAAGACGCTCTTGCCGTCCACGTCTTTGATCTTGGAGGAGGACTTGATGTACTCCACCTGAGTCATGGGATCGACCCCTGCCTGAGTGAAATGACGCGCAAAGGATACCGTGCTGCCCTTCTGAAAATTGAAAGTCGTCGAGTCAGCGGTGTTCACAGAATTCGAAGAAAGGTGCGACGCCTTCTTGGTCTTGTCCATCGACTTCCCTGCTTTCAGATTCAGAGCGTTTGCGACTTTGGCTTTGGTGGTCATTTTTTCGTTCAGCAAGCTACCTTCTGGGGTGGTCATCTGGTCCATGATCAGTTCTCCGAACTGTTAAATTTTCATCTCATGCCGAAGCGATTACTCGCTGCAGCAAAAAACTCAGTCTTCCTTTTTTGTTTTCTCGCCTACGCAGAACTTACGCATTGACTACATCTCCATCGCGTGCCTGCTTCAAGCGCCCTTCAGCTCCCGGGAATGCCTCCAAAAACTGCTCTCTCCCAGTAGATTGAGAATGAACGGTTTCTAGGGCTCTGTCAAAAACAACCACTACCTATTGTGGTACCTCCTAGTATACACCCCAAGGAATAGACATTTCAACCAGTCTTAGCCCGCGATCTCTAAGCGCTTTTCGACGTCTTTCTGAGTCACCGACCGGCTATTTAAAAATTAAGGCGCATTGCATAATGCAGGATTTAGCCGCTCAGTTGTCCCTGAATTGGCGCTGCTGGTAGACAGCGATACCCTTCATTAACCGGGTTTAACCGTTCACATAAAAAGAAGCGGCAGTCTCTCCTGATTGGACATCTGGACCCACCTGAAAGCAGACCTCAACTGAACGAAAAAGAGCTCCCCCATCCAGCGGATGTGAGGAGCTTCTTTGAATGGAATGATGTCACGGATTCATCTCATTTTTCGTTCTCACCCGGGCAGGCCTGGAGTTGCCCAAGGAGCGTATCGATGGCCTGCTGTTCCTGATGATTGATTTGCGAAATCATCGCCAGGATTGCGGGCCCTGAATTTCGCTTGAAAAAAATTTTGAGCGGCATCGCGGGCCAATCGGGCATCAGTGCTGAAAAATCGGAAGAGCAGGAAATTTGTGCAGGCAGATTCGGTCCAGCCATGTTGGGTCCCGGAGCGTTTGGACAAGGCGCCGTACGCCCCCTGAACAGCCGCGATGTCACCGTGACTGACGAGGGAAACGCCGTTGCACGTGCAGTGCTGGAACTAGACTCCCGACAGACTGATCATCTTGGCGATGAGCTCATCGTAAGGGATGTCGGCTTTGGCGGCCGAGAGCGCGAAATCATCTTCTTTCGCGATCGAGGGATTGGGATTGGCTTCGAGGAAAACGAATTCGCCATTCGGCTTGAGTCTCAGATCAATGCGGCCGTAGCCCCTGAGCTGAAGCGTGCGGTAGATCTTCTTGCAGGCTTCAAGCATTTCTTCGAGGACATCGGCCGGGATCGAGGCGGCGGGACCATTCCTGATCCCCCACTTCTTGCGGTAATCATCATTCCACTTCGCCCGGAAAGTCGCGATTTTAGGCTCTCCCTCCGGCACTTCCTTGAAGAAAAGCTCTCGCGGCGGAAAAGCGTTGAGGCGCTCATTGCCCAGCACGCCGACGTAGAGTTCACGCCCGTCGATGAATTCTTCGATGATCGCGTCGGCTTCGAATTTTTCATGAATGAACTGCACCCGGTCGAGAGTGTCGGCCAGATTTTCAGTCAGAGAAACCTGCGAGATGCCTTCTGAGGCTTCGAGCTGAAGGGGCTTCACGAAAGCGGGATACGGAAAATCCTCCAGCTCCTTCGGACTCTGGCCTTTCTTGACGACTTCAAAACGCGGGACACGAATCCCCTGATAGGCAAGCAGCTTCTTCGTCAGCCCCTTGTCCTTGCAGAGCGTGAGGGCGCCTGGCCCCGCCCCCGTGTATTTGAGGCCGAGAAGTTCAAAGAGTGAGGGTAAATGCGGCTCAAACCTGCGGTCTCCGTTGAAAGCTTCGCTCAGGTTGAAAATGAGGTCGGGCCGTTCATTCTTGATCTCATGAATGAACGGATCAATATCGTCATGAATGCCGAAGGCCTTGGCCGTGTGCCCGAGCTTCTTCAGCGTCTCCAGCACGTGCGCTTCATTTTCCCAGTCATCGGTTTTCATGTAGTCCGCGTAGTCTTCGGGCATGAGCGGAATGGAGAGATCAAATACGAGCAGAATTTTCAAGGGGCGCATTCATCAACCTTTTTTCGTAAACCTTTCCTTCGCACGTTCAAACCGTCCTTTTGAATTTGCCAGTGAAGAGATAATTGGTCACCAGCGTGGCCAGATACGCAGCCACTTCGAGGCTGGTCTGGGTTTCACTCTTTCCCGTCTTCAGTTCGAGTTTTTCACAGCGAGTGGTCACTTTGTCGATGAGCTTGTGGACCGTGTACTTGCGCTCCCCGCTCCAATGACTCACGCTTTCAACGATGATCTTGCGGTGGCGCTTCATGAAGACCGCAGCACCGTGTTCACGCTTGGAGAGTTCAGGTGCTCCATCGAAGATTCGCTTCAGATCCGGATCGTAGAAGTCCGGATACTCCTCTGCCCGTTCCTTGCGCTTTTTATTGTAGTAATGCTCCAGCGTCGTCTTCATGCGTGAAGCCGAGAAGGGCAGGTAGCCGCCCTCGCCTCCAGGCTCCTTGTTCCTCACCGATTTCACGAGCTCGTCAACGTACTCCAGTTTGGAGAGAGCCACGGGCCAGTGCGCGTATTCGGCCTTCCACAGCGGGATGATCCTGCCCAGGGCGCCGTCCTGTCCCTCTTGAGCGAGTTGCGCTGCATCCTCGACCGGGAACCCGGACGAGGTGAGCCACACGGCGAACGTTTCGGCGAAATCCTCATCGGGATGAGCCTGGGCATACCAGTTGTCGAGGTGCCGGACGAAACTCTTGCTGTGAGGTCTCGGGCGATAGGTCTCGGGAGCGTACTCCTGATTCGGCGGACCAAAGAGTTCTCGCCAGCGCTTGCGGGGCGAGAACCGGTAAGCGTGATCAAAGCAGTGCCCGGCTTCATGACGAATCAGCTTCTTGAAGTACTCGGGGTCATCCCCTTCGACTTCAAACATGAGCTTCTTCTCCAGTGCAATGAGCCTGGGGTGAGCCAGATAGAAGGGCACCGCGATCGCTACCATGCCTTCAGGACTGAACCACTCGTCTCCCAGATAGACCTTGGGCTTGAACCTGAATCCCCTCGTCTCAAGCTCCGCATGAAAGGACTGGATCCGGGACTCAAGCTCAGAACCCTCGATTTTAAGCCCTAAATCACAGATCTTGAGCTTGAGGAGCTCCTCGTCCTTCAGCGTGCTCCACTCCGCAGCGTCGAGGCCTGGCATCGACTTTGACTTTAACTTTGCCATGGTGTGTATCAGCCTCGGGTTTTGATGTTCTGTTCGGCAAGGTAGCTGCGGATGAATTCGCGGTGATCGCCCTGAATCTCGACGAGTCCACAGCCCGGCGGAACCCCTGACCTCACAGGTACCTCCACGAGGTAGGTGCCGCCCGAGCCGCACCTGTTCTTGAGCTTCTTGCAGAGATCCTTGAGAAAAAGTTCCTGTTTCGGAAGTCCGTCGATGACCGTCACGGTCTTCCCGCCGCGCCCGGATTTTTCGATCCGGATGAGTGCCGTGTAGTTGGAAAGTTCCTTCTTTTTGGCTTTCACGGCCGCTGCCTCATCCTGAACTTTCAGACGCGCGACTTCTTCCGGCTTCTGCTCCGGAAGCTTGACCCTGGCCTCGGCAAGTTTTCCAAAAGGATTGTTGAAACTGCCGGACATTACAGAAAACGCTCGGTGAATTCGCCGTTCTGGTAACTGAGCAGCTTCTTCTGGCCGTCGACTTCCGTCTCGACGTTCACGGGCCGCTTCCAGATCTCGGCCAGCGCCCGCATGGTCTCGCGTGCGTACTTGACGTCCAGGTCGAGCCCCTGATGCTTGTGCCAGAGGAGCAGCTCCCCTTTGTTGTGATGATTGCCATCCGTGACGTAGATCAGCGGTTGCCCCCGGTTCGTGAGCTGAAAAAGCAGTTTTTCCTTCACTTTTTTGAAATCACGGTCCGCGATTTCATACTGATTCGTCCGGCGGTTGAACTGGTACGTGTAGAGCTTGAAGCGCTCGACGAATTCTTCCGTGAGGTACTCGTCAATGAAGGTCACATCGTTGCAGACTTTTCTCACTTCAAAGATCTTCTTGCGGCCGAGGCCAAGTTCCTTGTTCCAGCGGTGCTTCACCATCATGTCGTCGCACTCGTCGTACTCCTTGCCGAACTTGCCGCGGTCCCAGCGGTCCTCGATGTCGCGGTAGAGTTCAATCCCGATCTTGTAAGGGTTGATCCGACCGGGTTGCATGACCAGGGTGCCCGCATGGTGATCCGCGAAATCGATGATCTCGGACGCCTTGAGCGCCTTCTGGGTCATGATCTTGGAATGCCAGTAGGAAGCCCAGCCTTCATTCATGATCTTCGTCTGGCCCTGGGGAGCGAAGTAATAGGCCTCGTCGCGCACGATCGAGAGCACTTCGCGCTGCCAGTCTTCAAGCGGAGAATTCTCCAGGAGAAAAAGAAGGACATCTTTCTGAGGCTCAGGCGGATTCTTCCGCGCTTTCTGATTCTGGTCCTTCTGGCGCTGCTTCTGCTCTTCGACGAACTCAGCAGGATTGATGTAAGCGTCCATGTACTGGCGAGTGATCTTGAGTTTGCCCACTTCTTCAGCCACTTCAGGCGGCTGCGTGACGGACTCCCGGTGATCAGGCTCATTGGAGCGCTTGCGCTCGACAAAGGGCAGAAACGGGTCAATCAGAGGTTCCAGAGTCAGACAGCGATCAATGAAATCCTCGACCACTTCCTGGCCATAGCGGTCCATGTAATCGCGGATCTTGACGGCGTGATTGGCCATCGTGTCGAGCATCTTGCGGTTGGTTTTTGAGAACCAGTAGTTGTTCTTGAAGAAATCCACGTGCCCATACACATGAGCCATGACGGTCTTCTGATCAACGAAGTCATTGGCTTTCATGAGGTACGCGTAAGAGGGGTTGGTGTTGATCACCATTTCATAGATCTTCTGAAGCCCGTACTCATAACCCTTGGAGAGCTGGTCGTAATCCATGCCGAAGCGCCAGTGCGGATAACGCACCGGAAAGCCGCCAAAAGCGGCGAAAGCGTTGATCTGCTCGTGATCGACCATTTCAAAGATGGTGTCGAAGAAATCAAGGCCGTAGCCCTGAGCGTAGCCCCGGATCTCATCGCGAATCGCCACCAGCTCAGGAGTCAGATCACTGCTGTTGAAGCCGTAAGAGGACATGGTTCATTTACCTTTCCCGAGGCGCGATCTAGCGCCCTTTGCCCAAGAAGTCCTTGATGGACTGCAGGATTCCTTCTTTATTCTCGATCTTCGACAGAATCACCGACTCATGATCCCCACCAAACTGTTCTTTCAGATCCTTGTAGAACTGACCCGAACCGTAGCGCGATTCGACCTGGCCGTAACAGAACACATTGGTCTTGGCCAAAAGGCTCTTCTGCAGGAGATCCATGCAGACCCGGGTGTCTTCGCCCGACCAGTTGTCTCCATCCGAGAAATGAAAGGGATAGATGTTCCACTCCGAGGGCGAGTAGTCCGTATCAATGATCTTTTCACAGAGCTTGTAGGCCGAACTGATCAGGGTTCCGCCCGATTCGCGAGTCTTGAAGAAGGTCTGCTCATCCACTTCACGAGCGGTCGCGTCGTGAATGATGTAGCGGGTCTCGATGCCCTTGTACTGGGACCTGAGCCAGGTATCGATCCAGAAGGCTTCGGTTCGCACGATTTCCTTCTGCTCATCGCCCATGGAACCCGAGACGTCCATCATGTAAATGATGACGGCGGAATTCTCGTGGCGGACGTCACTCTTCCACGACCGGTAGCGCATGTCCTTCTTGATCGGGATGATCATGGGTTTGTCGGCATCGTAAGTGCCCGAAGAAATCTGGCGCTTCAGAGTCTCCCGAAACGTGCGTTTGAAATGACGGAGAGAATTGGGCCCCTGATTGGCGATGCCCGTGTATTTGTCGGTTTTGGATTTGAGGGTCTTGTGACCGCGGGGCTCGATCTTCGGGAGCTCCAGCTGCTCTCCGAGAATTTCGGCCAATTCCTGCAGAGTCAGGTCCACTTCAATCGTGTGCTCACCGCCCTGATTGCCAGCCTGGCCTTCACCGGGCTGCTCTTCGCCCTGTCCCTGGCCGACGGCATCGCCGGGCTTGCCTTCGCCCTGGCCGACGCCCCCCTGCTCCTTTTCACCGAAGCGAAAATGAGGGATGTCAATCTGAGGCAATGGGATCGTGACCCTGTCTTTGCCTTTACGGCCGATCATTTCCCCGTGGGTCACGTATTTTTTGAGGTCCTGCTTGATCTTGCCTTTGACGATCTGTCTGAACCGGGCGTGATCACGCTTGATGTTGTTGCTCATTATAGTCCTTTGGCTTTCGCCAAAATAAATGGGATCTCTCGCACCTTCGCACTCTCGCGAAAGGGCAAAAGGCGCGAGAAATTCCCTATTTTCAGGACCGTTTCTTCACATCGCCGCGAGCGAAGATGCTGGCGACGAAGTTCAGAACGTCGGTCGAACAGATTTCACAGTAACCGTTGTTGCGGATCAGGCGGGACTTCACGACATCGATCTTTTCCTGGGTCTGGCGGTCGACCACATTGGAAACGAGCGACGTCAGCTTGATGGTGTCCTTCTGATCTTCGAACAGCTTGAGCTCGAGCGCCTTGTGCAGGCGTTCGTTGGTCTTGTAATCAAAGGTACGACCTTCAATCGCCAGAGCGCCGATGTAGTTCATGATTTCGCGGCGGAAATCTTCCTTGCGGCTGTCTGGAATGTCGATCTTCTCCTCGATCGAACGCATGAGTCTTTCATCCGGCTCCTCGTCCATGCCGGTATACTTGTTCTTCACGCGTTCACGCTGAGTGTAGGCCTTGACGTTGTCGATGTAGTTCGCGCACAGCTTGGCAATGGCGTCCTCATCGGCGGAGATCGCGCGCTGGACTTCGTTCTTCACGATGTCCTCGTACTCCTGCTTCACCATGGCGAGCATTTCGCGGTATTCACGGCGTTTTTCGTCACTGGCGACGAGCGCGTGGTGCTTCAGGCCACCTTCGAGTTCATTCATGACCATGAAAGGATTCACGCAACCGATCTCACCGTTCTTGTCATTGACGAGAGCGTTGGAAATCTTGTCCTGAATGTAACGAGGGGAAATCCCGTCGAGACCTTCACGGACGGCTTCCTTGCGGAGCTCCTTGACGTTGTCTTCAGTGTAGCCGGTGAGCGTCTTGCCGTCGTAGAGCTTCAGTTTCTGAAGCAGGGACAGATTGGCTTTCTTCGGCTGCTCGAGACGGGTCAGGATGGCCCACATGGCGGCGACTTCGATCGTGTGCGGAGCGATGTGCTTGCCCTTGATCTTGGCGTCGTTGAAGTCCTTCTCGTAGATCTTCACTTCCTGCTTGAGCTTGGTGATGTAGGGAACATCGATCTTCACGGTGCGATCGCGCAAAGCTTCCATGAACTCATTGTTCTGGAGCTTCTTGAACTCGGGCTCGTTGGTATGACCGATGATCACCTCGTCGATGTCCGTCTGTGCGAATTTCTTCGGCTTGATCTTGTGCTCCTGGGAAGCGGTCAGAAGATCGTAGAGAAACGCGACGTCGAGCTTCAGGACTTCGACGAATTCGACGATTCCGCGGTTGGCGACGTTGAATTCGCCGTCGAAGTTGAAAGCGCGGGGATCGGAATCCGAGCCGTATTCGGCGATCTTGCGGTAATTGATGTCACCGGTCAGCTCGGTCGAATCCTGATTCTTCTCGTCCTTCGGCTGAAACGTGCCGATCCCGATGCGGTCCTTTTCAGAGAGCACGAGACGGATCACGCGGATGTGATTCATCACCTGGGTCCAGTCGCCCTGGTAGCGCTTCATGAACTCGCGGTACACGAAACGGCTGGCCGGATCGAGATCCCCCTGGATGTTCACTTTGTAAGTGGCTTTGCTGCTGCGATTGAATTCTTCGCAGATCTTCGAGCGAAGCTCCTCGGGAACGAGCTTGAGAGGATCCTCGTTCATCGGAGAGCGCATTTCCTTCTGGCCGCCCATGATGTCGCTGAACTCACCCTTGGGATCCACCCATTTGAAAGTGTAGAGCGCGCCTTCTTCGGTGCGGGAATAGTTTTCAATGCCCTTCTTCAGAACGCGGGCGATCGTGGATTTCGCCGATCCGACGGGACCGTGCAGGAGAAGCACGCGCTTTTCAGTTCCATAGCCGAGAGCGGCTGACTTGAAGAAGTGCACAAGCTTCATGATCTGAATGTCCAGACCGAAGACGGCGTCACGACCGTGGTCAATCGGATCTTCAAAAAATTTGTAACGCACGATATTCTTCTTGTACTCGGTGTACGAAGAAGTTCCGTAAGTGAGAATCATGTCATAGGTGCGCTGAAACGCATTGCGCGTGACTGCCGGATTCTTCTTCACGATGTCGAAGTACTCGGCAAGCGAACCTTCCCAGTGAAACTGCTTGTAGTCCTGGGTCGCGTTCAGTTCACCCAGCATCTTGATCCAGGAAGTGCCGTCGCCGCCCTTGGGACTTTCAGCTCCACCGTCACGCGATGTCATCTTCGTATCTGCCTTACCACTTGTTTGGTCTGCCATCTATGTTCTGCCTTCCGTTGCAAGACTTCAGTTTACCGAATCGCTCATTTGAAAAATGGGAAAAAAATGCGGAAAAATACGGTGAAAAATTTAAAAAATTTTTCGCACGGGACCGGCCGGAAAAACTGCGCTCATCTGGCCGACTGAAAAACGGGTTGCCCAGGAGACGATCCATGATCTCGCGAAGCCTGCCCTGCCTTTCATTTTAGCTTTACAGTCGTTCAGATGTAAAGTTAGTGTATCTTTTAAGTTTCCTGTCATTAACCTGACGCAGTCAGATCAGGATTGAAGCCCGGGTCCTCTCAAGACTTCAAGGGAACTTCTCTGGGAATCTTCATGAGGGTATATGAAGTCCACAGGAGATGTATATACCCCGGTCTTACCTGATGATATCAGTGACTTGGAACTGATCTCGAATCTGGAAGTTTAAGCCTGACTTAATTTGGACAAGGACGCTCACTCATGCATTCCCATATCCATGGCCACCCTGCCCTGCTTCAAGCCGTCCGCAAGCTTGAGCAGATGAATCCCGACAAATTCGAACTCTATTTCCTGAGAAAGACTTCGACCAGGATTGACTCCAAAAACGGCGAAGTGGATTCTCTTTCCCGCTCCGAGGACGTCGGCCTCTCCGTGCGCCTGATCCGCGATCAGCGCATGGGTTTCAGTTTCACGACATCCCTCGAAAAGGACGCCATTGACCGAGCCATCCAGGCGGCTTTGGACATCGCGGCCGTCATGCCGGCCGATCCATTCGTGGATCTTCATCCCTTTGGCTCCTCGGTTTACCCAGCCGTCGATCATTATGACACTCGAGGGCTGGCCACTCCGATCGAACAGAAGATCGCCCTCGCCCATGAACTCGAAGCCCAGTGTCGGCGCGCGGACAAACGCATCACGGGCATTCGAGCCGCCTCCCTGAGTGAGACGGCATATGAAATTCACATGCTCGACTCCAACAGCGAGCACATCCAGCACCAGAGCACGCTCTTCTCAGCAAGCATCACCTGCAAGGCCGAACAGGACGGGGACAGTCAGATGGGTGGGGAATTTGATTTCTCCAACTACCTGGACAATCTCAACACGGCGAACGTCGGAAAGCTCGCGGCCCAGTGGGCAACCGAGCTTCTCGGCGCCAAGCCCTGCCCTACCCTCAAGTGCCCGGCCATCATTCGAAATGACGTCGTCGCCCAGTTGCTGGAATTCATTTCCGGAAGTTTTTCGGCTGAAGAAATCGACAAGGGTCGCAGCATGCTGGCCGGAAAAGAAGGCACTCGCATCTTCTCCGAACGCCTGACGCTCGTGGATGACGGTCTCTTGCCCGGCGGTTACGCGACTTCTCCTTTTGACGGCGAAGGCGTACCCTCTTCACACACGACGCTTGTGGACGGAGGTTTCTTTTCCGGCATCCTTTATGACAGCTACCACGCGCGCAAAAAGGGAACCGACTCGACCGGCAATGCGACGCGCGGAATCAAGGGGCCTCCTTCGATCGGTCCCACGAACCTCTACCTGAACAAGGGCAAGAAGAGCCTTGCTGAACTTCAAGCCGGCATCACGAAAGGGATCCTCATCACGGATCTCATGGGCGTGCATACCGCGAATTCAGTGACCGGTGAATTCTCACTCGGAGCTTCAGGCATCCTGATTGAAAATGGAGTGCTCACTCACCCGGTCAAAGGTTTCGCCGTCGCAGGCAACGTGCTCGATATCTTCAGGCACCTGACGGACATCGGAAGCGATCTGAGATTCTTCGGCAATATCGGAACCGCGAGCATCAGCATTCCTGAACTTTCGGTCAGCGGGACCTGAGACATGGGAAACACCGGAAAAACGGGAAACACGGGAACTCCAGACAGTTCCGGAAATTCAGCCTCTTCGGGCCATTTTCACGTCGGTTACGCGACCAACATCGGGATGAAAAGGCAGCAGAACCAGGACAGCGTCGGAAGCTTTCCTGAAAATGGCCTCTACATCGTGGCCGACGGCATGGGTGGACACCGCGGCGGCGAAACGGCCAGCGCCATGGCCGTCGAACTCATTGCGGAAACTTTTCAGAAGAACATGAAGTCCTCGCGCGCCAACCCGGGCATCGCGCTCACTGAAGCGTTTCGAAAGGCCAGCGGACAGATTCTCAAGCGTTCCAGCAACGAAGAAAATCTCAAGGGGATGGGCACGACCGCCACGGCCCTCTATGCTCCGGTTCACGGGCAAACCTCCAGTGTCTACATCGGTCATGTCGGTGACAGTCGGTGCTACCTGCTGCAGCCCAGGGAAAATATCATCTGGCAGATCACACGCGATCACTCCCTCGTGCAGGAAAAGCTGCGCGCGGGCATGATCAACCGTGAACAGGCCAAGACGGACCGGATGAAGAACGTGATCACGCGTTCGGTGGGTTTTGATTCCGCACTTCAAGTCGACATCTATGAGTACGACTGCAAGCCCGGCGACTGCTTTCTCCTGTGCTCAGACGGACTCTCCGGACTGGTTGAGGACGCGAAGATTCTCGAGATCATCTCCGGCTACCTCATGGAGAACGCCGCGGGCACCGTCAAAGATTCAACTCCGCCTTCCCCGTCGCCCCTGGCGATTCATGAAAAGCTGCAAGCAGCTGTCGATCGTCTCATTGAGACCGCCAATTCCAATGGCGGAGACGACAATATTACTGCACTATTGATTCAAAGAGATGGCTAATCGATATTTCACCGTACTGATCATTCCCGAAAAAACCTCCCAGGTGAGGCGCTTGATTCTGCCCAGCTGGCTCATCAAGGGCGCGGCCGTGGCTGCCTGTTTTTCAATCATCCTCGGCGGCATCATGCTGCTGGACTACTGGTATGTGATGAGCCAGATCACCGAGAACAATCAGCTCAAGGTGGAAAATCGCCGACTTCGGCAGCAGGTGCAGGTCTTCAAGAGCAAGATGAACACGCTTGAAGGGACGCTCGACCGGGTCAAGACTTTCAGCAATCGCCTGAAGGTCATCACGAATCTTGAGGACCGGGGCTTTTTTCACGCCAAGAATGAAGTGAAACTCCCGGACGCCGCCACGAACATCGGCGAGACGAAGATGCCGCCTTCGATCGCGGCGATTGAAGCCGAGATCGACAGCAAGGATCCTGAGCAGCAGGTGCTGAAAAAACAGTATGTGGAGATGGAGCATTCCTTCACGGAGCTCAACAATGAGGCCCTGAAGACCGAGCAGATTCTTCAGGACCAGTATGAGCTTCTCGCGGATCAGAAGGCCTTTCTCGCCGCACTGCCGACTCGCAAGCCGGCGGTCGGGTACTTCACTTCAGGATTTGGCGTGAGACGGTCTCCTTTTGGTGACCGAGCCAAAATGCATGAAGGTCTCGACATCGCCAACCACCCGGGAACTCCGATCAAGGCACCGGCTGACGGTGTGGTCTCCTTCGCAGATTCGAAATCGGGTTACGGTCAAACGTTGATCCTGGATCACGGTTACGGACTGGAGACTTGGTATGGCCATACGCGCAAAATCCTGGTGAGCCGCGGCCAAAAGGTCCGACGCGGCGATACAATCGCGCTCCTCGGCAACAGTGGCCGCTCAACAGGGCCTCATGTTCACTATGAAGTGCGCGTCAATGGCACTCCTGTTGACCCCCTCTCCTACATTCTTGAAAATTAAATTCAATTCCTGCGGTCAACTCCCCACTCCCCATCGCAATTCTGAAAAATATCGCGTAAATAGTTGATGACACAGGCGGAAGTGCCCACTAGAGTTTGAAGTTAAAGCTTCACCCGAACTTCGAGAAAATTATGCAATTACCGAACATCGCTCAGAAAATCTTTGGAACCCAGAACGAACGCGAATTGAAATCGATCTTCCCGATCGTCGCGCGCATCAATCAGCTCGAAGCCACCATCAAGCCCTTGAGTGACGAACAGCTCAAGGCCAAGACCGCCGAATTCAAAGGGCGCCTGGCCAAGGGTGAAACGCTCAACGATATTCTGGATGAAGCCTTCGCAGTCGTTCGGGAAGCGGCCTGGAGAACCCTCGGTCAGCGTCACTACGATGTTCAGTTGATCGGCGGGATCACGCTTCACCGCGGACGCATCGCTGAAATGAGAACTGGCGAAGGAAAAACCCTGGTCGCGACTCTTGCCTGTTATCTCAACGCTCTCAGCGGCAAGGGCATTCACGTCATCACCGTCAATGATTACCTCGCGCGCCGAGATGCTCAGCAGATGGGGCAGGTCTATGGATTTCTCGGCCTCACCGTCGGAGTGATCGTGCACGGGCTTTCGGACGCGCAGAGAAAACAGAATTACGGCTGCGACATCACTTACGGCACGAACAACGAGTTCGGTTTTGATTACCTCCGCGACAACATGAAATTTCGCCTCGACGACTACGTCCAGCGCGAGCTGAATTTCGCCATTGTTGACGAAGTGGATTCCATCCTGATTGACGAAGCGAGAACTCCGCTCATCATCAGTGGTCCGACCGATGATTCGACCGACATGTATTACAAGATTGACCAGCAGCTTGCGTCCGGAAACGCGCTGACCCCGGAAATCGACTACACCATTGACGAAAAATCCAAGTCCGCCGCGCTCACTGAAGCGGGCGTCGACAAGATGGAGAAGCGTCTTGGGATCGCCAATCTCTATGATCCGGCCAACATCGAAGTGCTCCATCACGTCAACCAGGGGCTGAGAGCGCACGTGCTCTTCAAGCTCGACGTCGATTACGTGGTGAAAGACGGCGAAGTCATGATCGTCGATGAATTCACGGGACGCCTCATGCCGGGCCGCCGCTGGTCCGATGGACTCCATCAGGCCATCGAAGCCAAAGAAGGCGTGAACATCGAAAATGAGAATCAGACTCTCGCGACGATCACTTTTCAGAATTACTTCCGCATGTACAACAAACTCAGCGGGATGACCGGCACGGCCGATACGGAAGCCACCGAGTTCAAACAGATCTACAAGCTTGATGTCACGATCGTGCCCACGAACCGCAACATGATCCGAAAGGACAATGCGGACGTCATCTACAAATCCCAGCTCGCGAAATTCACGGCGGCAGCAGCTGAGATTCAGCGCCTGCATGAAAAGGGTCAGCCCGTGCTGGTGGGGACCGTCTCCGTCGAACGCTCCGAATTCATCGCGGCGATTCTCAAGAAGAACGGCATCAAGCACAACGTCCTGAACGCGAAACAGCATCAGCGTGAAGCCGAGATCGTCGCCCAGGCCGGACGAAAGGGAGCAGTCACGATTTCGACCAACATGGCCGGTCGTGGAACTGACATTCTTCTCGGTGGAAATGCCGAGTTTCTTGCCAAGAACGAAGTCGGCCCGCTGAAAGCGGACGCGACGGACGAAGAAAAAGCGGAACACGAAAAAGCGGTTCACGAAGCGATGGACCGCTGGGCAAAGCTCTGCGCGAAGGAAAAGGAAGAAGTCCTCCAGGCTGGCGGGCTTTTCATTCTCGGAACCGAACGCCACGAATCTCGCCGAATCGACAATCAGCTTCGCGGTCGCGCGGGACGCCAGGGCGATCCGGGGGAAAGCCGTTTCTACCTTTCCTTCGAAGATGATCTGCTCCGCATCTTTGGTCAGAATGAACTCATGAAGCGCACGGTCGCCGCCATGGAAGAAGAAGTGCCGATCGAACATCGCTGGACCACCAAGGCGATTGAAAATGCCCAGCGCAAGGTCGAAGGACACAACTACGATATCCGCAAGCACCTGCTTGAATACGATGACGTCATGAACCAGCAGCGCCAGGTCGTTTACAACTGGCGCAAGGCCGTTCTTGCGAGCGAGAATCTCAAGGAAATGGCGTACTCGATGATCGGTGACCTCGCCGCGAACATCGGACAGGACTTTTTCCCGAACGGCAAACTCAAGCGTGAAAATGGACATGCGTCCCTGGACGTCAATGAACTGAACGTCGCCATTTCGACGACTCTTCAGATTGAATCAAAGGTCTCCGAAAAGGACCTTCACCCGTTCAATCACATCGGCCTCAGGGACCTGATCGTCACGACGGCCAAAGAAGCCTACGAAGCCAAGGAAAAGAACTTCGGCGACACGGTCATGCGCCAGCTGGAGAAGATGATTCTCCTGACGACGATCGATCACCTGTGGAAAGATCACCTGCTCGCGATGGATCACCTCCGCGAAGGAATCGGCCTTCAGGGTTATGGGCAGAAGGATCCCCTCATCGCTTACAAGAAAGAGGGCTTCGGCTACTTTCAGCTGATGATGGACCAGATCAACGTGGACGTGATTCGCAAACTTTTCGCGGTTCAGCTTTCACCTGAAGAAACTCCTGATTTTCAGCGTGATTTTGACGCGGAACTCGAAGAGAATGAGCCCTCGCTCGCCGACATTCAGTACAACATCAATGAAAATGGCGAACTGGTTCCCGTCAGTGGCAGCGCGCAGCCTGAGCTCGCGCATGCCGGCGCCGGAAGTCCGTCGGGTCATGCCGGGCATACACACGCGGCCGGGGCGCACGCCGCGGGCGGACACCTGGAGGCCGCTGAATCTGCAGCCGCCATTCCCGCGCGGAGTTTCGATGTCGCTGACATGGCCAAAGCGCCTCGTCAGATGATGATGAGCCGCGGGCCACTCACTGCCGGTGCAGGCGGTGGCATGTCCATGGGCGCGACTGACCCCGACAAAGTCGGCCGCAATGGTCCCTGCCCTTGTGGCAGTGGCAAGAAATACAAGAAGTGCCATGGGGCCTAAGTCGGGCGATGGCCCAAGCGACGGACGCTTGGGCGATTCCGGTTCCGATTCGACGAAAAGCAAGATCACGGACCTGACCGGAATCAGCAAGCTCGTCAAAAACACGAAAGACTCCGCCCCTTCCCCTGACTCATTGGAACTTCAGTTTGAAGAATCCGCACCGGCACTGCAGGACTCCGAATTTCTCATGGACTTTGAACCCATGGGATCTGAACCTCCCAGCGAATCCGAACTCGCCGAAGAAAAAGCGGCGCATTTCGCGGCTTCCCAGGGCAATGGGCCGGGCCAGGGCCAGAGCCAGAGCAATGATGAAATCATCCTCGAAGAGAGCGCTCCTTTCGGAAATGACGATCTCGCGGAATTTGATCAGCCGCTCGGAGTATCCGAAGGATCACACTCAGCATCATCCGAAGGATCGGGCGAGGCACTGGGCGAAACGCTCCCCGAAGAAGCCTCCACAATACCTTCAGAGGACCTCGCAGTCGACTTGCCGGATTTCTCCGCGAGTCTGGATGAACTGGTACTTGAGGCGGAAGCTTCTGGGCATCTGAACCCTGCTCTCGAAGTTCCGGTTTTGGAACTCGGCGGCGGAACCCTCTCGACGATCACACCTCACGCGGTGAGCACGCCACAGGGCATGGACTCCGGCGCACCTCCGCAGGGACTCAGTCAGGTGAAGGAATACTCCGACACGCTCTCGCAAGCCATCCCGCCCGTGCCCGCCAGCGTACCTTTCACTCTCAAGATCGAGGGCACTCTCAAGCCACACGAACAAGAGCGTCTTCTCGATATCCTTTCGCGTGAAAACATGGGCATTCGCGAGCTTGACCTGGAGCCGCAGCTTCAGGCCGGACGAATTCTGATTCCAAGAGTGAGTGAGTTTGCCGCCATTCTTCTCGTGCAGGCGCTGCGAAGCGCGCATGTGAAAATTCAGATGCTGCCCTCCGACGGAATCGTCGCCGGACATTCAGGCACTCACGCAAGCGGCATGAATGGTCCAGGCGCTTATGACACTTCCGGCATCACTCAAAGTGAAATCCAGACCAGTGAAGCTTCAGACACTGCCCCACATCCGGCCGAGAAAATCCCGGTCACACCCAGCACGACTTTCGCACAGTACAAACGCATTCAGGTGATCGACACCGTGACGGCGAGCGCGACTCTCAAGTCAAACGCCATTGACGTCGAAAGTTCCGCCGTTTTTCAGCAGATTCTGGAATCCTTGCAGCGCGAACTCAAGTACAAGGCCTTCCGAAAAGGCGCGACTGCCGTGCTCGGTTTCTCAGTCACCGTCACTCCCCAGGATCTCCCGAGTCACTACCGCCTTCTCGTCATGGGAACCGCGGTCAGGGAATTCAGCCAGAGCTAGTTCTCAGCCAGGTCTTTCTCAGTGTGGGAAAGTGATTTTTCGATCTTAGCCAGGCGTGCGGTGGTCGGGTTTCATCCGAAATTTGCCTCAGTGGCTAAATTCTAAATGCGAGCCGGCACAACGCGATGGACGCTGGCGTGCTCAAATTGCTGTTCCGGTCAGCCTTCCAATTCCGGCCGTCACGAGCGTCGCGAGCGCACCCCAGAAAAAAACCCGCATCGCAAAGCTCACCGCGGAAGCCAGCGCCGCCTGAATCGGCCGAGCCCGGGTAACGTGGTTGATGCCCAGCTCATCCCGTGCGTGCGATCCCAGTGCGTCATGAGCCATCAACTGTTCGGCGACCTGAATCGCCAGTTCAACGGTCAGACCCCATTTGACATAAATACTGGCCAATTCGCGCTTTTCGGCCCTGAAGTTCTGTTTGAGTTCCTGCTTTTCAAGCGCGAGATCCGCTGCTTCGGTATCCGCCTGAGAACTGACGGAAACATACTCACCCGCCGCCATTGAGAGGGACCCCGCGACAAGACTGGCAATGCCCGCGGCAGATTATCCAAGGGTTGAATTTCATTCATGGTCCCCTCATTGCCAGAAGAATGCCGATCCCGCACCAAAGTCTTGAAGACGGATGCAGGATTTTTCCGACTTTTGCCTCTGGACCGAAATGTGAATCATCGCCCTTTCGGCACCCCATGAACTCAGTCCTGGAAAGTTTCCTGTCCAACCTGCCGCCCGTCGTCTAAACTTTCAAACATGGAAGTCGGTTACCCCATTCTGCCCTTGGCTGCCGGCTGCCCCTGGAGCAATCTCGCCCCCCCGCACATCAAGCACTGCGAAGAGAATCTCTGCGCCTGGATCACGGCGCCGGCCAACACCTGGAGCAATCTCGCGTACCTCATCGTGGGGGTCTGGCTCTGGAGGACTTTATCAAAACGCGCTTCGGAGACTTCTCCTGGCGAAGTGAAAGCCGCAAACCTGGCCGTGCTCTTCGGACCCGCCGCACTCGTGACGGGCGTGACGTCTTTTCTTTATCACGCTTCCTACACTTATGTTTTTCAAGCAATCGATTACGTCGGCATGTTCATGTTCTCGAGTCTGCTCATCGCCTTGAACCTGAGGCGCCTGGGCGTCCTGAGACGACCTCAGGTGATCCCGGTCTACCTTGCACTCGTCGCAGTCGGCACCCTCCCTTTCATCGTGACAGGAGGATCCTCGGGGCGCTCAGCTTTCGCAGTGCAGATCAGTGTGGCCCTCCTTCTTGAAATCCGGCTCTATTTCAAATCCAAAGTCGGCACCCATTACACGCTCTTCTGGACAACGCTCGGCCTTTTCGCGGCCGCTTACGGCTGCTGGTGGATTGACGCCGGGCATGTCTGGTGCGATCCGCAGAACCATGTCTTTCAGGGGCATTCAGGCTGGCACGTTTTCAGCGCGCTCTGTTCCGTGCCCATGGCGTTCTTCTACCGGCAATTCAAAACGTTGAACTGAGGATTCAGCCGTGGCCAGCCCAACGCGTGAAAACGCTGAGTCCACTGAGCCCGGTGATACCGGTGATGCCCGTCCAGAGAATCTTGAGACCGAAAGTCCCGATGATCACTCCGAGGCTGCGAATGCAGTAGACGTAGCCCTGGCCGGAAAGAAACGGCTTGGCTTTGACCGTGGCCGTGATGATGCACATCTTGGCGAGAAAAACGGCGACGTAAAAACTCAGAATGAAAGTCAGCACCTGGGCGGGACCTTGCGTGAAGGCCCCGACGAGAAAAGGCGAGCCCACTCCCATCCAGAACAGATAAGGGTACGGACTCAGAGCGCTGGCCATGATTCCTTTTTTGAGCGAATGGGGTTCTGATTCCTGCACTTCGAGTTCCTTCGCCTTGTAAGTCAGGTTCTCATAGGCCATCGAAAAAATGAAAAGTGCGCCGGCCAGAGATAGAACGGAGAGCACGAGATCCAGGTGCGCGAGCCTCGACAGAGCGAAGAGCGCGAGCAGAATCACGGGAGCGTCCGTGATCAGGGGTGAGCATGAAATTTTCACGCCTTCACGCGCCCCATGTTTCAAAGTCTGTGAAATGACCAGGGTGCACAGGGGCCCGGGCGTAAAGCCGCTTGCGCCTCCCAAAGCCAGCCCCGTCAGCATCCACGACGTCCCTGTCGCCATTGCCATCGCTACTCTCTCTTTTTTGATTTCTGAATTCGACCTCAATTTGAAACTGAGCCGTCCACTCGAAAAACTGTCTCAATCCTGAGTCAGCATTTGCCCACCCGCCTCGGATGGCGTCTTCAGAGTAATGAATTTTGCAACGCTCGTGAAGCACTTTCTGAAAAGAGGGAGACTTGGCTTGGTCGCTCGCTTGCAAGCTCATTGCTCATGACCTTTTTGATGTCGCAGAAATCCCCGGTGCATCCTTCTCTCTCAACCCCACCTGCGCCGAAAACGGAATTCAGTGCAACCGAGAGCGCGCTGCTTGAGCTCGGGAAACTCCTTCAGCACAAGCGTTATCAATTCGTGACCCTCACGCCGGCCTCGCATGCCCGCGTTCTCGCGCGAGACCGCTTCAACCCAACTGATCCGCTTCGTGCAGTCTTCGGCTGGAATCAACCTTTCAGAAAAAATGAGCTGGATCCTTCAGTTTTTGAACTTCTGCAAAAGGCTGAAGTCCTCGAAACGCTCTCATGGGACCGGTTCAAGAGCCGCGTTCGCTTCTCGACACTCGGAGATTGCCTCTTTCTGCATTCGGCATTTCCAACGGAGGCTGCCGACAGTGTGTTTTTTGGACCCGACACTTACCGCTTCACTCGTTTCCTCAAGGAGCAACTGACGAGCCGGCAATCGGAAGGTTCCACTTTCTGGCCTCAGTCCCTGCAACCGTGTCGTCCGAAGCTTCGCGCGCTGGATCTTGGCTGTGGCGCAGGAGCAGGCGGACTCTTCCTGATCCATTCTTCGCCCTCTTCATCATCTTTTTCTTCCTCACCTTCTTCATCCTCCTCGTCTTCTTCCTCGTCTCCGGCTCCTCTTGAATTTTCGGAGATGGTGCTCTCCGACGTGAATCCGAAAGCCCTTTCCTACTCGCGAGTCAATTCAGCGATCAATGCAGTATCCGACACCCGGCTCCACGCCGCGCCCCACAGTGCGGGAGCGTCCCTCACCTTTCTGGAGAGCGACCTCTATTCGAAGGTGAAAGGAGAGTTTGACCTGATCCTGGCCAATCCTCCCTTTCTGATCGATGGCGAGAAAAGAAGCTATCGTCACGGGGGCGAAGAAGCGGGTGCGGAACTTTCACTCCAGATCGTGAGAGGGGCTCTGTCTCGCCTGACTCCGGGAGGAAAGCTCCTGCTTTACACGGCGTCGGCCATTCAAGACGGCAAGGATCCATTCATCAACTCGGTGTACAAAATCCTGCTGGAGCCCTTTGACAAGTTCGAACTCAGCTATGAAGAAATCGATCCGGACATCTTTGGCGAAGAACTCGGACGTCAGGCGTACTCGGAAGTGGACCGCCTGGCTGCAGTCGGACTCGTGGTGACAAGACCCAAAGTCTCCGTGTGACCCGCGAGCCCGCTTTCGCGCGTGGCGTGACTTCTCTCACCCGCGGCGTGACTGCGGAGGGCCTCATGATCATGAACTTCGGCCACAAGACAGGCGGCACTTCCGCCGGCGCGCTGAAACTCCGAGAGAGGCGCGTAGCGGGGGGTGTAGCCCTGCAGCTTCAGAGAGCGCATCAGGCCCGGCAGAAAACTGCCCAGAATCACGGTTTTTCCGACCTGCACCAGGTTGCAGCCAAAACTCAGCGCCTCTCGCTCGGACACTTCGATCACTTTTGAAATCCAGGGCGAGCGCACGAGGAGCTCCCAGGATTTCGGCGCAAAAGCTCGTTTACAGGCGATTGCAGTTCCGTCCTTGAGGACACTCAGCGCGGTATCGAGATGATACAGAAAAGGATCCACGAGCTTTAGCGGAAGGACGCTGACTCCGATTCGAACTTCGAGTGCGTGAGCGGACTCGAGAGTAGACCTGAAACCATGACCCATGAAAATGCCGTGGCCAGCGCAGACGACCAGGTCTCCGCCTTCGAGCTTGAACTGAGGTGGCAGCTCGACCACGGAAAAACCGCGTGAAAGGAGCGCTTTCTTCCGCCCAGCCTGCTCCGCCCTTCTCACCCCATGGAGAGGGTTGGCCAGGACGGCAAGCTGACTTGCACCTGGCTTCACGGATGAGGCAGGGCCTGCACTTGAAAGCAGAAGCGCATTGTCCTTGGTGAAAACTGAATCATAAGCGCTGCAGACGAACGGAAGCTCCACCACCTCTGCGCCGGCATCCCGCAAAAGCTGCTTGAAGTTCAGGTGCTGCGTGAACGCGATCTCGAGATCAGAGGACCCGGGCACCATATGAGGGTTGATCGTCCACGCGATCTGAAAGTGACACTGCTCGGAGTGCGCGTGAGGCAGGGAGCAGGAAACATCGCTCAAAATGAAAGTGCTCTTTTTGGCTTCGGCAGATGAGTTTACCTGGGAGGACAAGGCCGATGACCAAGCCGGTGGTGAAGTCATGGAGGATGAAGCCATGGTGGATGAAGTCGCCAGTTGCATATTAGGTCATCACTAAGCACAAGGAAGGCCAAAAAGGGCCCTGTCTCAGAATCGTCTGAGAAAAAAACGCACAAATCCCCGTGCGCACGCTCGTGCTCCAATTCAAAGAGGGAGGCATACCTCCTGCATTCGTGAGTGCGATATGATTGACTCGAGCAGACCCGAACACCTCTCCAGGACTTTGCAACTTGCGTGGGCCCTGCAAAACAGGAAGCGCCTGAGTCCCAATCTCAACGCGCTTGAGTCCGCCCCCTCTTATCTCGACAGCCTGCTTGACCTGAAATGGAAAGCCGACCTCACCGCTGAAGCGGAATTTGCCCGCATCGAAGGAGAATGGATCGAGTCTGAGCGCCGCGAAATCGCGCCCTGGGCCAATCAAGCACCTCGCACGCCGGACGATTTCATCCAGTGGTTTGAAGACCTCAAGCAGACGGGTCCGGGCCAGCAGGATCCCCTTTTCCCGTGGCTTGCAAAAGAGGCCAGCTTTGAGGAAATGCGTTGGTTTTTGAAACAGGAAGTGGGCGGCGAGGCCGGCTTTGACGACTTGGTCGCTTTGACTCAGGTCAAGCTGCCCAATCAGGCCAAACTCGAACTTGCCCGAAACTACTGGGATGAGATGGGCCGCGGGAGTGAGCGCGGCATGCATGGACCGATGCTCCATCACCTCGCGGTGGAGCTCGAGCTTCACCCCGTGCCTGAAGCCGAGATCGTGACTGAGAGTCTGGCCCTGGGCAATCTCATGGTCGGCATGGCCTTTCACAAACGCTATACTTATCAGTCCATCGGAGCGCTCGGGGTGATCGAGCTCACGGCGCCGGGACGAGCCTCGTGTGTTTACGAGGGGTTAAAGCGTCTGGACGTGAGTTCCACGGGCCGCCAGTACTACCTGCTCCACTCAACTCTGGATGTGAAACATTCAGAAGCCTGGAACCGCGAAGTGCTCCGCCCACTGATCTCGGCCAGCCCGAAAGTTGCGCCGCTCATTGCCGAAGGCGCACTTCTTCGGCTGAAAGCCGGCAGTTTCTGCTTCCGGCGTTACCGGCGGGAGCTCGATCTACTGAATCTCAACTCCAAAATCGCAAGTCTGCGCTTGACGGCTTAACGCACCTAGTCTATCTCTCCGTTCCATAGGATTTGTTTAAAAGTTCCCTCCAGCCCCTGCTGGCCCGGGACTGGAATGAAACGATGCGAAGCATCGAAACGGGGTGAGTACGGGAATGAAAAATCCACGTGCGTACCCGGTTTTCTTTTGAGATCAAGTAAACGCACACTGTCGCTTTTTGGGCCTGATTGAAAAGCTGGAGATTGAACCTCTCATGAATTCTTTTCTGACCTCACTGACCCCTGTCCAACTCAGACCTCGTTTGCCCATTCAAATTCCCAGGTTTTCGGAACTGTTTGGCAAACGATCGTTTCATCTGCCCCGTTTCGCGATGCCCAAACCCGTGGACCGGGTGAAAGCCATGATCGACACTTTTGAAGATGAAGCCAACGGGATCTCGCTGGACATCCGAAACCTGGAGCAGCGCCTCTTCGACCGCGGGGTCTTCATCCCTTACGATTACGCGATCACCAAGCGCTACGAATCCAATGACGACTACTCTCCTCTCGTGAAAGCACTCGAAATTTCCTGGGACAATTACCGTGGCAAGGGCTTTCGCCTGCTCCTGAGAGAAGAAAAGTACACGAATCTCAAGGGCGCGCCTCGCATTCGCCTCGTGACTCCGCTGGTGGATTGCACTTCAGTCAAAAAAGTTCAGGCCTATTACCACCTGGATAAATTTCTGACGGGCCTTGCGAAGAACACGCACTCGAGTTCGTCTTTGGTTTCCTGACCTTTTTCTGCTTCATTCGCACGATTTGTCCTCAGCACTGCGAAATGGACTGCTCACTCAGGGACCTTTAGGGGGTACCTGAGTGAAAGAAACCCGAAAGGGTTTCTCAGTCCCAGCTGAAAAAGAAAGCCGAATGGAAGGGGTTCCATTCGGCTTTCTCTATTTTGGAGCTCGCATCGGCGCCGGTTTCGGGGTTTCATCTTTTGCCGGCCTCCGGGTTTTACGTTACGTCGAAGCAGGCTTTGCAGTGGTGCGCAGGATATACGAAACTAAAGCGACTGCCTGCGCGCGAGATGACTCAAGCCGCTTTCTTCTTGCGGCAGGACCCTTTGGCTCCGGGCTGGGTACCGGGCACGCGCACGAACCCAGACCAGCAGGAGGTCTTTTTCGCTTTACTCTTCGGGGTCCCACGCGCTTGCGCGGGTTTCCGTTTTTTGGCCGCCGAGACTTTGGACGATTTTCTTGCAGTGGGCATCAGACGATCCTTTTCACTTTGAGGGTTCGGTGATCTTCGGCAGGTGAAACGATGAAGAAGCTCTGGCCGCGCTTGTAGATTTCGGCTTCATTCAGACCGGTTTGCGCAGTCTGGGTGAGCCGTAAAGCCGTGTGCTCCAGAGCTTCGGAAAGTTCGGGGTCGAGTTCATGATCGCGATTTGCGAGCGAATCGGGATGAGCGGAGCGATTTCGGGGATTCATGCACTGATTACGGGGCAAAAAGCGAGCCGTTTGATCGTGAATTGCAGACGAAATTCGAAGCGAGGGGCTGAGAGTCCTGGACCGTGGCTTGAAGTGATGAGCAAAAAGTCATGACGCCTTCTCGTACCGGGCTTTTCGCTTGGCAACGTACTGTTGATGATGCGCCTCGGCCCGGTAGAACGGCACCGCTGGCACGACCGAGGTCCACTGCCGGGTGGGCTGCCGCGCTCTCGAGCGGATCGCCAAACGCTCCTGATCTGGCGTATGAAAGAAGATCACGGATCGGTATTGATAACTCGAATCGTGATCCGATCGGTGAGTCGCGCGCGGGTCATGGATCTCCCAGAATTTCTCGAGGAGTTCTTCGTAACTGACGACTTTTGGATCGAAGAGGACTTCGACGGTCTCGGCATGCCCGGTATTTCCGGTGCAAACCTCTGAATAGCGCGGGTTGCTCGTCGTTCCTCCCGAATAGCCCACGGCAGTTTCGACCACGCCCTTCAGATTTCGAAACGAGTCTTCGACTCCCCAAAAACAGCCGGCTCCCAAAGTAAATTTTTCGGTCATGACAGCCTCCCTCCTTCGCCTGTGGTGCAATCCGGAGACCCTTTGCCGCCGTATCATTCTCGATATTCACGTCATGGTCACGATTAGCCCGGCTGATGCCGCGATCGAAACAATCGATTGGCCTCATCACTCCTGCCATGAAAGATCAGGCTCACGACGCGAGGCCGCTTCCAGCAGTTGTCGGGCGCTCTCGTGGAACTTGGGCGTGACGAGGTTTCGTTCTTCCCGGTTCACTCAGCAACCACGGAGATCGTATTCAAAAGGCCCTCGAGTCCAGCCTCGCCCGCGTTTTCTCCTCTCGAACTGGAGATCACGACACTGAATGCCGAGCACGAACCCAAAATCGACAGGTACTCGGCTTAGTGCAGCCGCTTTCCTGAAATTCAGGTCAAGCCGATGAAATGCGGCAAGGATCAGAAACTCTGCTACGGCGACTGCAGGCCGATCGACCGGGGATGTGGCCATCACCGCTGAAAACGCAGAGCGGCAATTGCGCCAGACTGCTTGGAGAACACCTCTCGAGACTCCCCTCGCCTTATCTCAGCTCGTCTGATAGCTTGAACTCACTGGGGACGTCACGGCTTCGACGGGAGTCTTGATGCCTTGGATGCATGTCGTGGTTCGTCGAAGGCCACGTAAAAATCGACGAAATGTAATTGGCAACGATTACGCAATGGCTGCTTAATAGTTAACTCTATTTAAGTACCACGGTCTACCCGAAGGCTCCCATCGTTCGGAATAGTCCGTCATTGAATGGGATAGGTTCCTGGTTCTCGCAGATGGCCAGGGAGCGAAACTAAAGTCTGCGGAGGGTGAGAACAGGTTGTCTGTAGTCGTTTCTCACTTAATCCAAACTACAGAATACGCATGTAGATTCTAAGGTTGATGTCTTTCGGACGAGGGTTCGACTCCCTCCGTCTCCACCAATATCAAAAAAGGGTCCCCTTCTTCACGGAAGGGGGCCCTTTTTTGATTTTAATTGGGGAGCGAAGGATCGTCGAGAGCTCCGTGTTCCGCTTCGCGGCCACTCGCTCACGCGTCACATGAAAACTCTTTCAGAGTTTTTCTGCGCTCGCGTCCCTCCGTCTCCACCAAATTGGAGGGGTTGAAGAGTAAAATCTTCAGCCCCTTTCTTTTTCAATAATAAAAACAAACTAGCTCACAGGGGTTCTTTTAGGTCACTTAGCCATTCCACTCCAAATCACGCAAAATAACCCCACTTGTTGTGCGTTGCAGTAATCGGCTGTAGTAAGCCACCCGGTTACTACGTTCATTTCTAAGTATGTAGATTTTAAACCGGCTAAGTGTTGGAATGGCCGCTATGAGACCCCGTAGCCCTCTCCTGGTTTAGATCAACCAGCGGAGGCCACCCACGCGGTCCGCGCTAAAAGAAATCAGGTGTCGTCGTCTGTCTGGGAATGACTCCCCGGAAAGTGTCGTCGCTTATGTGGGAATGACCCTAGCTAAACTGCCGTCGAGTTGGTGGGACGGAAAACTTTTAATGCCGGAGTAAAAGTGGAAGCTCAATAATGAACTTCGTTCCCTTCCCTTCTTCACTCTCTACCCGAATATTTCCCTGATGGCCGGTCACAATCTGTTTGACGATGTAGAGGCCAAGCCCAAGACCACTGACGTGGCGCGAAACATTCGCGCGCTCAAAGCGCTCAAATATTTTTTCCTGACACTCTTTGAGAATGCCGGGACCAAAATCCTGAACAACGAGTACAGCGGTCGCACCCTCAACCGAGACCCGAATTTGAATCGAATGGCCGGGTGCATACTTAATGGCGTTAGAGATCAAATTGACGATGACCTGCTCGATACGCGCTGGGTCCCAGCGAACGACTAGGTTCGGGGTGACTTCAACTTGAACCGAACACTCTGCCCGCTCAAGCTGTTCGGAAAAGTGGAGGACCGCCTCCCGGATAACTGCTTCCACGTTCATCGTCTGGAAACTGAAGGCCAGAATTCCAGCCTGAATTTGAGCGACATCGAGTAAGTTTTCTACCAAACCGGCCAAGCGATCGGTCGCCTCTATCGACTTGTCAATCAGCTTTTCAGAGGAGGAAGCTTGGCCGAGTTCTGTTTGGATTCGTTTTTTTGCCAGCTGGAGTTGTAAAATCAATGCAGTAATAGGGTTCTTAAACTCATGAGACGCGATCGCCATGAACTCATCACGAGAGTGAAGTGCTTCTTGGAGCTTGGATGTCAGTCTTTCCATCTCCCTGCGCGCCGTCACCTGCTCGGTCACTTCATAACCGAAGATCAGGACCGCTTCGGTTTCTCCGGCTAAGTCTTTCATCGGTTCAACTACAAAGGAGAAGTACCCTTTTCTCTCTTGGCGTCCGAGACGGTCGAGTGTCGCTTCATATTCGTTTGCGACGAAAGACTGTCCCGTACGATAAACCTTCTCGAAAATAAGATGGGTTTCTTCTTCCATCTCTGGCAGAGCTTCGCGTAACGACTTGCCTATGATGGAATCTTCTTTACCGATCAGCGCAAGGTATCGAGAATTGGCAATATCGAAGGTGAGTTTTTCGCCCTTGAGTAAAGCTACGGCAGCAGGCGCTTGCATAAAAACGTTGTAAATGTTTTCTCGCTGAAAATTTGACTCCGCACGAAGCCTTCCAATTTCAAGATGGGTCATTACGCGGGCTATGAGTTCTTTGGCAGAAAATGGTTTTATAAGATAATCATCAGCGCCCGTTTCCAAGCCTTCAATGCGTGACTCTTCGCCTGCTCGGGCCGAGAGTAGGATACAAGGTATTCCTTTTGTTTTTGGATTCTCCCTGAGTCGTTTGACTAACTCCAAGCCGTCCATCTTGGGCATCATGACATCACTGAGAATAAGATCAGGCGCATGATGGTTAGCCGAAATCAGGGCAGCTTCTCCATCCCCTACCGCCTCGATATCGCAATGAGGTTGGAGCAGGTTCTTCACATAGCCGCGCATGTCGGAATTATCATCGGCGATGAGGATTCTCGCACGTTTCTTACCTTTGATAAACGCATCGAAACTCACTGGACTCGTCTGCGAGTCCGGGAGCCACCTCAGCGCTTCCTCTACAAACTCGGCACCCTGGGCTTCAATGGCCTCCCCCTCTTTGGCGCTCCCTAAGAGGTCAGCGGGTAAATGTTCTTTGCCGAGTGGAATTTCAACCGTGAACTCGGACCCCGTCCCTAACTCGCTTCGTACTGAGTTCGTGCCCCCATGAAGCTTTACGAGCTCCTGAGTCAGCGCAAGCCCGATGCCCGAGCCCTCATGGGTTCGCCCTTGTGCCCCTTCTACTCGGTGAAAGCGTTCAAAGAGGTGGGGAATTTCGGTAGCGGGAACGCCGACGCCCGTGTCTCGAACACTGAGGCGGGCCCATCCATTGGCTTGAGTCAACCTGACTTCGATCTCCCCGTGGAGGGTAAACTTAAAGGCATTTGAAAGAAGATTAAGAACGACCTTTTCCCACATTTCACGGTCGACATAGACCGATTCGTGTAGACCAGAAGTTTCGACGATCAGCTTGAGACCCGCTTTTTCTATAGCTGCGCGAAACATTCCCGAAAGTTCGACGGTCAGTTTTGAAAGATCTGTCGGCCGGAATACCGCTTTCATGCGGCCGGCCTCAATGCGGGAAAAATCCAGGAGCGAATTGACTAACTTGAGAAGCCTTCGTGCGTTCCGGTAGGCAAGCTCATCTCGCACTCTATGCTCCGGCCCCAGGGAAAGATTGGGATGAGCCAAGTTGTCTTCCAGCGGCCCGAGCATCAGCGTAAGCGGCGTACGAAACTCGTGCGAAACATTTGAAAAAAATGCAGTTTTAGCACGATCAATCTCCGCTAAAGCCTCGGCCCTTTTTTTTTCTTGCGCGTAGGCCCGCACGTTGGTGAACGCGGTGTTGACCGCATTTCCCAAGGACTCATAGAAACTCAGGTAGTCGGCGTCGAAGGCACGTCGCGCACTGACGCCCGCTACCAGGAAGCCAAAAGGGTGATCAACGCCCGAAATTAAAATGGGTAGAATAACGGCTTCCCGGAGCGCTTCGGGATAGGGCTCGCAAATCAGCGGACCCCATAAGCGCTCGAGGTCACTTACGAACTTCATTTTCTTGGCACGAGCTACTTCCGCGAGTGGCCAGGTTTGCTGACTCTCATTTTCAAGGTCAATCGAATCGGGCGTACTTGTGGTTCCACTCGGCAGTCCGACACTTTTAATCAGGCGGGCGCTTTTTCCAGATTCATCCAGTTGGTAAATGAGGAAGAACGGCAGGTCGAGATTACTGGCCCCGTGGGTCTTCTCGGCAAAATCGACGATTTCAGTCTCAGTCTGGGCTTTGGCGATTTGGGTGGAAAAGTCACGAACGGCTTGAGTCCGCCTTGAACTCAGCATCCGGTTGGTGGTTTCGGTAATCGGGTGGAAAAGTCCGCCGACTTCCCCCGACTCGTCACGAATCGGACTGAAGGAGAACGTCATGAACGCTTCTTCCAAATAGCCATCCCGATCGAGGAACATGCGCTGGTTCTCGATGTAGGAACCTTTGCCAGACCAGGCCCGTGCAAAAATTTCGCCTACTACGGGCAGCGCCGTAGCCCAGCAATCATTGAATCTCTGACCCATGGCCTGTGGGTGTTTGGCACCGCAGATCGGTCGATAGCTGTCGTTGTAGATCTGAACGTTCTCCGGTCCCCAAGTGATGAGGATAGGAAAGGTCGAAGAGAGGCACAAGCTTACCGTGGTACGCAAGCTCTGGGGCCACAGTTCGACCGGCCCGAGAGGAGTCTTGCCCCAATCCAGAGAGCGGATCAGCGCCCCCATTTCGCCGCCCCCCGAAAGAGCGTCGTACTTAGCTGAATCAGGGTCTCTCGAGGCTGGGACGGCGCTAGTAATTTCCTTAATTTTCATATTTAAAATATGGTCGTCAGCGGCTCGCGAGTTTTAGACCCAAGTGGAGCCTGTAAACACTTAGGGCAAAGAAAGCGAGGTTTAAATACCGAACCTATCAAGTCTTCTATTGCAGCGCCGTATCCGGGTTGCGCCAGAATGGGACTTTTATCTGATGTCTTCGTCAAAGACTACTCATAGATCGGCAGGAAGCGCCTCGCCTTCTCGTTTTGACCAAGTCTCAGCTTCTCTTGGATTGGGAATCGCGTTGCCTGGAAAAGATTCCCATGGCCGATTTCACGCGAGCTGACCCCTACGTTTTCACTCAACTGACCCCTGCTCTTTTCACTTGAGTTGACCCCAGGAAGATTTCAAGAAAGATGTCGCATTTATTTTTTAGGCAGCCTGAACTCTTAACTTTTGATCATCTGATTTGATTTCTTTTCGAGGGTTGAGCCTGACTTCCGTGATCATCGACCAGTTGCGCGTCTGCCTGGACCAGCGAGAGGGATTGGAGAGCTTTGCAGCCTGATAGATTTCGTGCCGACGTCTCAAGATTTCAGTATCTTTGCCGTTATGGCGTGACTCGGGCGTTACAAAACGGAATCCACTATTGGCCGATTGCAGTTGAGCTGACCCGGGCAATTGCAATGAATTGACCCACCCCGATTTCACTTGAGTTGACCCAGGCGATTTCACTGAACTGACCCAGCCAATATCAGTGAAATGACCCACTAGTTTTGGTCAGGTTTTCGGGTGCTTTTGAAGCTAGTGTCGATCATCTCAAAGGGGACCCCTGAAAGATGATTGGCAGCAGAAAGAGCACCGCAGTGAGAAGTGAGATTTTTAGATTAAAACACGCAGGCCACGGGCACCGAAAGATTGCCCAGATCCTAGGGATTTCAAGAAATACGGTCAAAGGGATCCTGAAGTCCGGAGATGGGCCCGGTCGTGTGGAGAAGCCCTTGCCCGAGACCCGGGTCTGGAGTGATGAGGTGGCCTGGGATGAGGTCCGCAGTGAGCTCACCAAGCGCTACGTGACGATCAAGCAGCTGGCGGCTGAATACGCCCCTGAGGGCGTTGATTACATCCGCTTCTGGAGGGAGCTCAGGCGACGCACTCCGGTCGACGTCATCAGTCAGGTGCGCATCAAGATGCAGCACGAGCCCGGAAGCCGCTTTGAGGGAGATTACTGTGACGGTATTGTGATCACGGACCGGAAAACCGGGAGAACGAAAAAGACGCAGCTCTTTGCAACCGCGAGTTCATTTAATGATTACAAATACGCCGAATTCACCATGGCCCAGACCAAATGCGAATTCATCGCGTCCCAAGACCGGATGTTTCATTTCTTTGGCGGGCTGCCAGTCTATTACGTGATCGACAATCTGAAGAGTGGCGTCAGCCGGGCGCACCGCTATGATCCGGACCTGAATCCTTCATACTGTGATTACGCCAATCACATGGGATTTTCCGTACTGCCGGCAAGACCCGTCACCCCAAGAGACAAGCCCGCCATTGAAGGCGCAATTGGCGTCACCCAGAGACAATTTTATTCGGAAGTGAGAAACCGGGTATTCTATTCAGTCACCGAACTCAATGACTGTCTTCGGAAATACATCACGCGCCTGAACGCTTCAGAAATGAAGGACTACGGGACAACCAGAGCCGCGCGCTTCGAAACTGAAAGGCCGCTACTGAAAGCACTTCCTCAAGAAGCCTACGAGATGAGTGAGTACCGAAGCTCAAAAGTTCATCCGGATTGCCATATCCAGGTGGACCGAAATTTTTACTCAGTCCCGTACCGCTTCATCTCTCAAAGCATGCGCGTGAAGCTCTCGGTCAGAACCATTGAGATCTATAGCGAGGACCACGAGCTTGTCGCCATTCATGCGAGAAAATTAGGAAAACGAAACTTCTCCACCCACGACGCCCACTATCCGGAACAAAAAATCGCCGCGGCAAGATTTGATATCTTGGCACTCAAAAAAGAGGCTGCCCGGATCGGACCCGAGATGGATGCCGTGAATGGTGAACTCCTGGCGGGAGTGTCGCCGCTTCGGTACCTGAGGCGCGCACAGGGAATCTTGCGGCTGTCAAAAACGCTACCGTCAAGTGCGCTTGAGTACGGCTGCAAGCAGGCAAGGCTCTTTGGTCGCCTGAGGCTTCAGTACATCACTGACTGCGCGACCAGGTTCCATAGAAATGGGACCAGGCCCGTGCTGGTTAGGGAAGCCCCCGCTCGCGAGCGCTCTCAGATCTATCTCCATGAACAACCCTGAATCCGAAAACCCTGAAATGACCCTACGAAAGAGAAGTAAAAAATGTCATCATCTCCATCATCATCAATCCCCATGATCCAGAGCATGCGGCAGATATCCCATGAACTGAGACTCTTTGGAGTCCACGAAGGGCTCGAGCGCAGGTCTGAGGAATCCCTTCACTCAGGGCTCAGCCCACTTGAGTACCTGAGACTCGTGCTTGAAGACGAGCGACTCCATCGCCGCCAGAGAACGGCAAAAATGCTTCAAACCCGGGCCAAGTTCCGATCTGGCGCCGAGCTTGAGGACTGGGACCACGCAGTCGATCGGGGGCTCAGTAAACCGCAGTTCAAGGATCTGGCAAGCCTGGGGTTTAAAACGTGATTATTGTCGGACCCACAGGGACCGGGAAGACACATCTGGCGACCGCTCTCGGAAAAAAACTCTGTCGTGAAAGTGTAGGAGTACAGTTCTTCTCGCTCAATCTTTTTCTGGAGGAGTGTCAGGCCGAGAAATCCTCGGGTCGTTATCTCAACTTCATCAAACGCACAAAAAACGTCGCAGTTTTGATCTTAGATGACTTCGGACTTCGGAACTACTCGCACGATGAAGCAGTGATTATCGTCGACCTGCTTGAAGAAAGATATTAACACGGGTCTGTCATCATCACGTCCAGGGTTGACCCAAAGGGCTGGCACAAACTCTTTGAAGATCCAGTGATTGCCGAGGCCGCAATCGACCGGATGAAAAATCCCAGCATGCAAATCATTCTCAAAGGGAGTTCCTACCGAGAGCGCCTGAAAAAATAGGATTGAACTGACAAGAATAACGCAGTAGCAGATCCAGCAAATAACAGCCGCATCATCGGCACCCATCCCCCTGGGTCAGTTGAGTGAAATAGGGTGGGTCAACTCAACTGCAATCGGCCACCCGAAGCGCGAGGAGTCGACTCCCACGGTCGGTCGCCACCAAGATCAAAAAGGCCGATTGAGCACTCAGTGTTTAATCGGCCCTTTTGATTTTATGCAATCGATATCGAAACTCGCAAGCCCCGCCCGATCAAATTTGGTCGAACAGTAATGCCAGAACGTGATCAGCGTTTTGCTCCTTCAGCAGGGAGCCGAGAGGGAGACTGAGGGGGCACCAGCTATGCTAGTCGCGAAGGAGCCCAGCCTGCAGCCGAAGCGGGATAGCGCTGAGAGCGAAAGGCACTCCCTCCGTCTCCACCATAAAAATCCCAGGTGACACGTAAGTGTTAGTTGGGATTTTTATTTGTGCGGACTTGAGGGAGGCAAACCGTGGAGGAGCGACCTCGCAGACTCCGAGGGAGTCTGCGAGGAGAGTCGCGCAGGACGCGCGAATCAGCGACGACGCCGCGACGGAGGTTTTTCCTGGAAGGCAAAAGCGCGAGGAGTCGACTGCCTCCGTCTCCACCAAAAATTAAAAGGACTGCTCCGAAAGAAGCTGCCTTTTTTATTTTGTGGAACAGTAACGCCAAAACGCAGTCGGCGTTTTGCTCCTCCCAGGCTAGACTCGAAAGGCGGACTGAGAGGGTACCAGCTACGCTGGTCGCGAAGGAGCCCGTCCTGCAGCCGAGGCGCGACAGCGCCGAGAGCGGAAAGATCAACGCTCAGGCACATGCCATTGCGGGAGGTCAATTTCACAGACACTAAGCAGCCTTTTTGTGCCTATAGCCTTGATTGAGGTGATTTCTAAAAAGCTCGTTCATCCACCCGTGGCTCTTGGCCGCATCATATGCTTTGGGATCTCGCTTCATAAAATCACGACGATTCCTGCAAAATCGAACAATCTCCTGACATTTCTCAAACGTCCAGTAAGCATTCGGTGCGGCCTTTGGAAGGTAGCCTTCATTTGGATGCCTTCTGAAAAGATCATTGAGCCAGCCCCTGCGATGGGCAGCCGCGAAAGCACCGGGCTGGTGTAGTTCTAGTTCTTTTCTTGTTTTCACTTTCGAAACGAACTCAGAGACTCGCTCAAAGGTCCAAAAACCTGGCGGTATACTCTTGAAGCCTTGGTTTGGATGCATGGCAAACAGGTGATCAAGCAGTCTTCTCCGGACAGCCCCTTCGTAAGCGCCGGCATGCTTCATCTTGAATTCGCTCCTGGTCGCGCATTGCTTTACCAGGGCGCTGAGTTGGTCATAGTCCCATTCCGCATTCTTCCGGTACCCATGGCCTGCATGGTTTTCAAAGAGTTCGTCAAGCCAGTGATTTTTAACGGCTGCCGCGTGGGCCCCCGGGAACCGCTCCTTGAATTCCTTTCGATCCGTACACTGCTTGGCGGCAGCCTGGCATGCCGCCAAGCTCCAAGTGCCGTTTTTTTTCTTGATCAAGCCTTGATGAGGATGATCTTTGAATATCCGATCCAGAAGCTTCTGATTTGCAGCCGCTTGATACGCATTTGGATGTTTTTTTAAGAACTCGTTGCGACTCTCGCAAACCATGGCCAGCTCGTGCAATTTATCTTCAGTCCAAAACCCAGTGTCCACCCGAAGTTTTCCTTGATTCGGCAGCGACGAGAATATTTCCTCCAGCCATCCGTTATGAATTGCAGAATTGTAACCGCCTCCGAAATTCTTTTGGAATGCTCGCCTGGAGCCGCATTTCAGAGCAACTCTCCTACATTCTTCCTTGTTCCAACGATCAATACCCTTTCCAACTGCACCACCGCCATCCGCATTTGCCATAATCCAGCCATCGGTGCGGAATTTTTTGATCTGATCTTTTTCAAGGGCTGCGGCGCAGCTTTCATCTAGTGGTCCCGATATTCGTGTCAACACTGCCCCATCTTCGATCAACTTCCGAACGACAGCCGATCCCGACCTGCGATGTTCCTCGAATCTCTCTTCTGGATCGTGCGAAAGCCCTACGTAAATGCGCTTTTCACTCGCGAGCGCGATCGTGTAGACATAGCGTGTATAGAGACTCCCCAGCGAACGCATATGCGCTGAAAAATCATCAATCCAGCCGTTTCTCAGGGCACTTGAATAGGCGCTGGAGTATTTCTTTCTGAACTCGTTTTTTGACTTGCACTCAAGTGCAGCCTTGCGGCAATTCTCTTTATCCTGCCAGTGACCCCGTGCAACTCTTCCCTCTTCAAAGCCACGATTGGGATGGTCTTCAAATAATAGATCGATCACGCCATTTTGGTGCGCACGGCTATAGGCATTTGGATTTGTTTTTGCCATCTGGCCACGGGTAGCAAATCCAGCCGCAATCCTCTTGAGGTCTGAGATTGACTCTTCCTTTGAAGTAAACTTCGCTATTCGGTTGCCCCCGTTGGTGTGGTTGCAGAAGATTTCCTGAAGCCAACCTGCACGGTAGGCGGCTCTAAAGGCCTGGTAGTGATCGGTTCGCATCTGCTTTTGGTCAACACAAGCATTTGCGATTGTTTGACATTTCTCCTTCGTCCATGCCGGCAGCTGAGAACTTTTTTTATGCGAGGCCATAGCGATGTATCGGAATGGGTGCGCGGAAAATCAAGCGGCTTAATAATCATTGAGTCGCTTGAGGTCTCTCATGCAATGTAGCTAATTGACGATCTACGTCTTCAAGGACATACACCCGTTCTGAACAACTCTCTCTTTCTCCTCAGAAGCTGCCACCGAACCACTCCCTACGGAAAATGGTTTACGCCGCCTCCAGCTTAATCTTCAGATTCATCATCCATTCAGTCATGAGCCTGATCACTTGCTCATGATTGGGACCTCCGGGCACTACAGCGTAAACTTCGACTTCAGGCAACCCCGGAACATCGGGTGCGAGTAAGTCTCTGCCGTCAAAAGCTACGCCCAGATACTCGGCAGCGATAAAGCCCGCGCCCCGGATAGGCGCCACTCCAAAGCTCCGAACCTTTCCTTTCCCGTCCCATTTGAGCGTATCCGTCCGGTCCTCATGAGGCACGGAGCGAAAAAGCTGAACTGCGGCTCGAGTTGCGATCGAAGCGCCGTCCTGCCTAGCAAGTCCTGCGACGAGGTACTTGAAAGCGATCTTTGCTTCCCCCAGCTCCAACGCTCTCTCAGAGAGCATCGCCGCGTGGGTAGCGCTTTCTGCAGCGCCCTCAGCACTCAATTCTGACAACGTCATTTTGGCGACTCGCCCGTTCAGTGACAACAACTCTTGAACTCTGAGTGCAGGGTTGAATGATTCTGTATCCGGCGTCCACTCGTGCCTGAGGATCCACGAACAGATCCCGATCAAGGCTTCACTATCAAGGGGCAGCGCCAGAGGTACATTCGAGTACAGGTCCTGTGAACGAATCTGTTTTGAAGCGGCCCAGGCCAGGTCCATCTCGGCCTTTCTTCTGCGCGCCACAAGGCCCAAAATCTCAAAGAAGGCCGCACCTCGGTAGCCGCCCTTTCTGAATTCTCGTGCTTCGGTCACAGCCCCCACCCATTCGCCCTCTGTGATCTTCCTGATCAGGGATTTGGGAGAACGAATATCGGAGGTTGTAACTGGAGTCACAAGAGACACAGGCGCGCAGGCCTCGGGTAAGAGTTTTAACTTCATTCTCAAAGTTTGCTGCCCAACGGTGACATCCCGGGACCCGCTCTCATGGCCGACGAAGATCCGATGCCTGACCTTATCTGACAAGGCCCTGGGGTAACTTCAAGAAGTCGGGATTTGGGATCCAAAGCGCAGTCATCCCAGTGACACCTCCACTTCGGAATAATCTTGAGTGGGCATTCCAATATGCCGATGAGCCACCCGTGAAGTTCACGGTTAATCGGCCCAGTTGTGGCCTGTGAAGGACCCCGCGCATGTCGCCTCGCTATCTGACTAAGTCTCTCTTCAAAGTCGCCTATGAGTGCCCCACGAAGCTCTACTACCAAATCCATAAGGAGTACGGCAACACGAAGGTCGACAATGCGTTTCTCAAAGCGCTGGCTGACGGAGGCTTTCAGGTCGGGGAGCTCGCCAAGATGTATTCGCCTGGCGGCATTGAGATCACTGAAAAGAACTCGGACAAGGCCGCTGAGCAGACCGAGGTCCACCTCAAAAAAGAGAACGTCACTCTTTTCGAAGCGGCACTCAGGGTGGATGGTCTTCTGGTCAGAGTTGATATCCTTCACAAGCGCGGCAACTCCATTGAGCTGGTCGAAGTCAAAGCCAAGAGCTGGGATGACACCGAAGAAAGTGGCTTCTACAAGAAAGCAGAACTTAAAAAAGGCATCCGGAAGATCCAGGGCGACTGGGAACCCTACCTCATGGATATCGCCTTTCAGACCTACGTCGCCAAGAAGGCACTGCCTGGCTGCAAGATCTCAAGCTACCTCATGATGGCTGACAAGACGGCCAAGACCACTGTGGACGGCATCAACCAGAGATTTCTCATTGTCACTGACAACAAGCAGACCGACGTGATCGTCCGAGAAGGCACCAAGCGTGACATGCTGGGAGACTCAGTCCTCATCAGCAAGTGCGTGGATGATGAAGTCGAAGTGCTCTTCAATGAGACATTTGATGAAGGTCGCACTTTTACTCAACTCGTCAATCACCTCCTCAACCTGATCGCTACGGATACGAAAGACGAACCCAAGATCTGCTCGAGCTGCAAACAGTGTGAGTTCAGGCTCCCGACTCAAGATATCACCCCCACCCACAACAGTGGATTTGAGGAATGTTGGCTCAAGGCCACCGGCTTAAGCCTTGAGAAACTGAGAACTCCCCTCGTCTTTGACCTTTGGGACAATCGCAAATCAAAAGACCTCATCGAGCAGAGAATCTACCTGATGACTGACATTCAGGAAGAGGACCTCGCCTCAAAAGCCAAGAGCAAAAAGAAAACGGATGAAGGGGACATTGATCCTACGGCGGGACTCACCCGGACCGCAAGACAGTGGCTCCAAGTCGAAAAGACTCAGAAGAATGACTTAACCCCCTATTTCGATCACATTGGCCTCAGAGAGGAAATGAGCTCCTGGACCTACCCACTGAACTTCATCGATTTTGAGACCACGATGGTCGCCATCCCCTTTCATAAGGGCAAGCGTCCTTATGAGCAGCTTGCCTTTCAATTCTCTCACCACGTGATGACGGCCAATGGAAAGATCACCCACCAGAGTGAGTTCATCCACTTTGAGCAGGGAGCATTCCCCAACTTTGACTTTGTCCGGGCACTCAAGAAGGCGCTCACCACAAACGATGGAACGATCTTTCGATTCGCCGCACACGAAAACACGGTTCTTGGGCAGATCATGAGGCAGCTTGAGGCGGCGGCCGATACCACTCCAGACCACCAAGAACTCATCGACTGGATCAAAGAGATCACTCAGTCCTCAAAGGATGCTGACGTCTCCTGGGAAGGCAGCCGAAACATGATTGACCTCTGCGACCTGGTGAAGAAATTCTACTATAGCCCACTCACCGGCGGATCAAACTCGATCAAGAAAGTACTGCCGGCCGTGCTGCGCGAATCTACCTATCTGCAAGACAAGTACAGCAAGCCCATCTATGGGACCGACATTCCCAGCAAGAACTTCAAAAACCACGCATGGATCAAAAAAGATTCCGAGGGCAAGATTCTAGACCCCTACAAGACCCTTGAGCCCATCTTCTCAGACCTAGACTTGAAGACCATGGACTCCCTGATCAAAGAGAACAGCCTTGCTGACGGCGGCGCTGCGATGACCGCCTTTGCGCGTATGCAATTTACCGAGATGAGCGAGCTTGAGCGGCACCGCGTCTCCAAGGCGCTCCTTCGGTATTGCGAGCTGGATACTTTTGCGATGGTCATGATCGTGGAGTACTGGATAGACGTACTTAAGGCGCATGAAGGGAAAGATGCGGCATGACGTCAATTCAAGAGACTCGAAGTGGTGAGGACTGGTCGGAGGACGAGATTTCAGCATCGGTGGTGGCATATTTTTCTCTCATGCAAATGATCATATCCGATCAGCCCGCAAAGAAGGCTCAAATATACCGACAACTCTCCCAACAATATCCAGCTCGTACTCCAAAAGCGTTTGAAGCAAAATTCCAAAATATAAGTGCGGTACTCTTCGAAATGGGCCGTGCGTTTATCCCTGGGCTCAAGCCGAGAAAGAACTATCAAAATTGCCTTTTTAAGGCCGTGACTGAATATCTGGGCAAATCTGCACTTCAAGTGTGTGAGCCCATACCTAGAGACAGGCTTTTTGACGAGCTGAGGCGGCTTACAAAGCAAGGCTTTATACCAGTGAAGGGCAAAGGGACCGGAAGATTTGGACTCACTCTCGAACACTACCTAAACATTCCACAGAACTGCAGCAAAAATCCTGACTATTTTGGCATCGAACTAAAGACAAAACGAAAAGGCAAACTGCAAACACTTTTTTCTAGAAAGCCTACAAGATACCACGCTTGCGTCGATAGGTCTGGGCTCCTCTTTAATTTTGGTTACCCTCATAAGAAGCGAAAAAATGATTTCGCTTTGCGCACTTCATTTAACGTTTTACCGAATACCCTTGGATTTAATTTGAATGTGCGAAACAAATTATTCGAAGTAATCAAAAATAATTCAGCAATCCTCGATTTCTCTCACGCTAGTATAGAACAGACTCTATTAGCGAAGCATTTTGAAACGGTGTACATCAAAGTTCTGGCTCGCAAAACTCAAAGACGCCAGGAAGAGTGTCGTTTCGATGGCGCGGTCTACTACTCAACGCCGTCACTCGACCGGTTTATTAAGCTGGCCAGAGAAGGAAGCGTTTACTTGGACTTTACTCTGAGTTCCAACGAAGGGACCGTCAAAGACCACGGTTTTCTGTGGAGAATTCTTAATGATAAACTCATTTCGCTCTACGAAAGCTCAATTGTTATCTAGAAAATGGGATTTTCGTCACCGGATGCATTACTCTCCCTCCTGAGGGGAGGACCGCGAAACATTCCTCGTCAAGTAAATCCGCTCAAAACTAGTAGCATTGTCCCTCCCTGTCAACCGACCCGCTTATATTCATGCAAGCTCCTCATCGATGGTTTTACTTCCGAGTTTGACTCGGGTTAGGGTGACTTGCATGAATCTTAAGATCTTTCACACAGCCGATATCCACTTGGGGCTTCAGTTCTCAAAGTACCCAGACGACCTCTCGAAAAAGCTCCGGGAAGGGCGATTTGAGACTCTCGTACGGATGGTGCAGACTGCGAATGCCGAGCGCTGCCAGCTCTTCGTCGTGGGTGGAGACATGTTCGATACCACCCAAGTCGCAAAGAAGCTCGTAGTGCAGGCGGCTAAGATCTTGAGCGAGTTTGAGGGAGTCGTTGTTGTCCTTCCGGGCAATCATGATTTCATCACGGGTACCGACCCCAGCACCCACAATGATCTCTGGTCAGCGTTTCAAGAAGCCCATTCTGACCGCGTGCTCCTCTTGACGGAGAAAAAGCCCTACTCCCTGAAATCCTTTGATCTCGACGTCTGCCTCTATCCAGCTCCCTGCCAGAATAAGCACTCCAAGACTCACGCCGTGAGTTGGCTTGAGTCGACTGAGAAGGCTGAAGACACGACCTACCACGTGGGTCTTGCGCACGGGAGTTTCGAAGGGGTCAGTGCCGACATCGAGGGTGAGTACTACCCCATGAAAAAGGACGACCTCCTCGTCCACAAGATGGATATCTGGCTTATGGGCCACATCCATATCCAGTACCCTCAAAAGCCAGGAGCTTCGGACAAGATCTTTTACCCTTCAACTCCAGAGCCCGATGGCTTTGATTGCCGTCACGAAGGACGGGCGTGGATCCTGGAAGTTGACCCCGAGAAACGCGTGACTGCGCGCTCGACCTCCACCGGGCACTACCGGTTTCTTCAGGATAGTGTTCGCATCGAGTCGCAAGCTGACCTCGATCTCCTGAAGCTCCGCTACAAAGGCGACTCTTTCAAAAACACCCTGGTCAAACTCACTTTGGAAGGGTCCTTGGCCAAAGCCGAGTACGCCACTCTCAATTCGCTCCTGCAGGCACTCAAGGATGATCTCCTCTTCTTGAAATACGATGACTCAGGCGTTCGGGTCAAACTCACCCCTTCGGACATCGACAGCGAATTTACGCCCGAGTCGTTCCCTCACCTGCTCCTCACCTCCCTCTCCGGAAAAACGCAGAGCACCGAGAGCCTGGACAGCCCAGAACTTCATGAAGACCGCGACGCGCTTCAGCTCGCGTATGAACTTATTCAGGAACTCAAGCAAGGAGCCGCCAAATGATTTTAAAGAAAATCACGCTCCATCCTTTTGCGGGCATTCGCAATCAGACCTTCACCTTTGAGAGCGGCCTGAATGTCCTGTGCGGTCCGAATGACATTGGCAAATCCACGCTTTTTCGCGCCATAGAAGGCGTTTTCTTTCTCGAGACCAAACCCAAGGTCAATTCAATTGAAGGGAAATTTCTCCAGACACTGATCCCGATCGGCGGGGACAATGCGAAAGTGACCGCCGAGTTTGAAAGTGGCGGAATTCCGTACCGACTCGAGAAGACCTGGGGAGCCGGCCACGCCTGCCGCCTGGAACTTCCTGATGGGACTGCCCTCAACACGCAGGAAAAGATTTCAGAAAAGCTTCAGCAGATCTTGCCGGCGACCGAAGCGACCTTTAAAAGCATTCTACTTGCTGGACAGAACTGCCTTGCGCAGACGATCGGGCACCTGGAAAAAAACCAGGACTCGCTTCATTCCTTGGGGGATGTGCTGAGGCAGGCCATGAGCCAGACTGACGGGATCTCGGTCGACCGTCTGAAGCTCATGCTCCAGGAGCGGATCGACAAAGCGTTTTTGCGCTGGGAAACTCAGAGCCAAGGTCCGCAAGGCGGACGCGGACTTGAAAACCCCTGGGCCTATCCCGGCAGTATCCTGAAAAGCTGGTATGAGCGCGAGAATCTCAAGAAGCAGCGCAACGACATTCGCGCGCTCGAAGCTTTGTACGGCGATAAGGCGAACCTGCTTGCGCAGAAGACGGCGAGGCAGGCTCAGGCGCAACTCTTCATGCAGGAGCATGAACCTCACATCGAGGCGATCCAACAGCGAAAGACGCTCGAGGCCGTCAGCCAGGGTGCAAAGCACGCAGTCGATACAGTGAAAGCCGACCTTGGCAACTGGATGAAGGCAGAAAACCTCCAACCCATTCTCGCTCTTGAACTTCAGCGTCTGAAGACGGTGGTCGCGAATCTGAAGAAGGAACAAGGCGAAGCCCATGCGGCGTCAGGTAGAAAAGCCCTCATCGACCGCTTCACGAAGATCGAGGCTGAGCACCAAGAGCTTTTGCGCCTCAAGGCCGCGAAGGATGCCCTCCCCACCGTAGCCCATGAGAACATCGAAGCCTTGCGAGAAGCGCTGGGTCTCAGTGAACGCTTGAAAGCAGGACTTTCTGCCTCAAAACTCGCACTTCAGTTCACGGCGCGTGCTGCACTTGACCTGGTCACTCAGAAGGATCTCGATCCTGCCTCCAAGCAAGGTCTTGCCTTGGGCCAGACCCTTGAGCTCCAGGCCGGGGGTCGGATTTATCTGACTCATGACCTTTTTGAAATCAAGATCAGCTCGGGCGACGGTAAAATGGATCAACTCGAAAAGAACCTCAAGGCCTCCGAGCAGACCATCCGGAGCCTCCTTGAAAAACTGAAAGTCTCCAACCTTGCTGAAGCACTGGAGCAGGAATCGGCCTTTACTTCCGCCACGCGCAAAGTCGAAACTTCAGAAAGAACCCTCCGGAGCCTGCTTGGCCAGGACCGCTATGAAGAACTGAAGACCCTTTTTGATGCGGCCCAGACGCAGGTCGGCTCAAGAGAGCTTTCGATCATCGTCCAAGAGTTTTCTGAAGCGAGCAGCGATTTGGGCAAGAAGGAAAGTGACTACCAACAGGCTACTCTTGAACTCAACCGACTCAAGCAACTCTACGGAAGTGATGACTCAAGTTCGCTCCTGGTCAAACTCTCTGAAAAAACCGCCGAACTGAATAAAAGCGTGAAGGACCTGGCTAGCCTCCCTGCCATTCCAGCTGACATAGGAGACGGCGATACCCTTCTCACCCGCTTCAGTACCGCGCGCGACGCCTTCAGAAGAATCACCGAAGAACTCCCCCGTCTCATTTCAGACGTCGCTGAGCTCAGAGCTCAGCTCTCTGACAAGACCTCGCAAGAGTTTGATCGACAATTTGAGGACGCGGACCAGGCTTTTCAGAAGGAACTGCGCGCAGGCAATGCCCTTCAGCGGGTCAGCCAAGCCGTTCAAGCTCTTGAAGCCAGAAGTACCAACGTCTATTCTGAACTTCAGAAGGAATTCGAAAAAACGATCACTCAGTTCAGCTCAGGCAAGTACTCCAAATCCAATATGACAGGCTCACTCCCCCAGGCCTTCACCCGGCAGGACGGGGCCAAGGTTCCCTATGAGTGGCTCTCTGGAGGCACCAAGGACAGCTTTGCCTTGGCGCTGAGACTTGCCATGGCCCGGTACTTTCTAGCGGCAAGGTCAGGCTTTCTGCTCGTTGACGACCCCATGGTCGCGATGGATCCGGACCGCCAAAAAATTGCGGCGGGCTTGGTAAAGGAGTTTGCTGAGAAGACGCAGGTTCTGGTCTTTACTTGCCACCCATCGCACGCGGAGATTTTGGGTGGGACAGCGGTGAAGATTTAGATTCCGGGATCCAGGGCACTCTCGATTTCCATATGATCGCGCTTGTCTAGCCTTCGCATAAGATGATCAGAGGACCTGCCAATTCCGCGGTTGAAGAAAGAAATGCCAAGAGCGAGTGCCGCGGTTGAATCGTTATCGCCTTCGGGAACCTGACTTGCTGCGAAGACTTTGGCATACTCGACTCCTGAATCCACCGCATGAGCAGCGATCTTGACTGTTTCAGGGGCATAAAAGCCCTGACCGGTAGACCAAAGCTTCGATTCTTTGAGTCGTCGGGTTGCGAGGTAGCCCGCCAGGCATCTCACCGCTTCGACCCCGTCTGGATGAAGGTGGGTAACAGAAAGAAACTGAATAAGTTTTTCGTCCACTTCAAAACCCACCGCGAGCAGGGGGATAGCCCGACTCAAGATCCCGTTGCCCGCAGAAAGATCATAGGGGTAATTCTTTCGGTCAAGCTTGAATTTCGCAAGATCACCTTCGTTTTGGGCAAACAAGTTCATTTGGTTGAGCGCCGCGTGAGTGGTTACCCCAATGCCACGCAGGTCACCGCTCCTATACCACTTTAGCAACCAGTCGTTCGCATCCCGGCGCATCGCTTCCCAGAACTTGGAATCTCGAGGCTGACCATACCTCAACGAATTTCGACTGAGCGCATAGACGGTGGATAAGAGAAGTTTTGTATCATCCGTGTACTGAAAGATTGAGTCATCCTTCAATCGATCCCGGATTTCTTGAGGAGTTGGTGACTTGAATTCAAAGGGATGTCCCAGCGCGTCTCCCCAGGCAAATCCATAAACTAGATCCTTGAGATTAGACATAACTCAGGCCGCCTTCTGCGGAAGCACAGCGTCGCCGCATCTCAGTCTTCTGCCCTGAGAGTCATTAAAGGTCACTCTCTTTTCGCGGACGGCGGCTTCGAGGGTTCTCTTAAGAACCCTGGTATCTCCGATCAACTCAATTTCGGACGAGGTGACTATAACTTTGATATAGTCTGTGAAGCTGTAGCGATTGTTCAAATACTCGGGTCTGGTCCGATTGAGTCTCGTGAAAAGGTCGACGATTTTCAAATTGGCGATTGAAAAACTCCAAGAGGCTGGACCTGAAGTATAACTCAATACGAAAGGCTCCATGAGTCGGCTCCCAAAATTTCTCAGGTCAAGATTTCCTGAGCCGTTACAAACAAGCTCTATCCGATTTAATCCTTCGATTGGACTAACATTCGTGGGTGGGTTGATTTGCACGAGCGCACGTCTTGGTCCATGATTGAGGACTGGCAACGGAGTCACCTCCGCCCTCTGAATTCTTTTAATGCTGAACTTCGCTCCTCTTGCCCATTCGAAGCTGTCCTTTAGATTTTCTGGATCGAGCCCGAGATCGTCAGCGCCACGGCGTCGATAGTCCCTCCACAGCGATTCTCGATGTTCAAATCCCCCGAGAACTTCAAAGTAGACAAAAGCAGCCATAGCCAATCTGACTCTCCGGTCTTCTCCGGCGCGTCTATCTTGTAATACTACGCTGAGGCATTTGACCTCATACCATTCATTTCTTCCTGACTCATTCGGAAATGGAAACACGTTGAGCAAGGTCAGACTTCGAAAACACCTGACTTTTGCTTCGGCTTCAAAAGTGGCAAAGTCTGCGGCCTGAATACCTTTGGAGGCGTCCAAAATATGGGCAAGCTTCACACGGAACTGGGACCTGAGCGGGTGCGGATAAATGTGAGCATTACTCCCGTGAATCCAGATCATGTCGCGATCGATCCGTTGATGATCGATATTCGCCTCAAAATCTCCCCGCAGTACAAGTCCTCGCATGGCAATCGCGTGAATGCTCGCCAAGGCTTCATTATCCGAAATGTACAGGGGTCGGGAACCGCACGGAAACGTCTGCAGCACACCTCGGTCCGCTTGGGTGAAGCTATAGTCTTCGCCTCGAGCATGACCGCCGAAAAGGCGTGCAATGAGAGGACCTGTGCCAGAGTCGAGGTTCCAGCACATCCACTCGTGATAGCTCATGAGCGTCCCCGGGTCAGGCATGAAGGGCCGCAAGGATTCAAAAAGCTCAAAAAGAGTGCATGCAACCGGATCATACAACCATGGAGGCATGTTCATCCCGCTTTCAGTTTCAAATAGACCAATTCATCTTCGTCGCTTTCGAGTTCCAAAAATCTGAACCCGCATTTTTCCAGAGTTCTTTTTGACGCCATATTCTCGGGGGTCGTGTCTGCAACAATGCGTTTCACCTTGGGCTGGGTGAACGCCCACTGGACCAGCGCACCGAGCGCTTCACCCGCGTAACCACGCCCCATGAGCGATGGAGTGAGTTCATAAGTGGCCTCTACGGAGCCTACTTGGGTCGGCGCACCTTTGAAGCCCACGTATCCGATCACAACCGGAGATTGAGGGACACCCGCCTCCGGCCTCTTCAGTATCCACCAGACCCACCAGCCGACCTGCGAAGGAAAGCTGGTCATCTGTGCAAAGATATCCGGTGCGAAAGGGTGAAAGTTTTTGGGAGGCCACTCGCTTGTAAGCTGCGCACCGACCTCCTGAGCGAACCTCTGCGGATTCAAAACTGTATCGCGGACCTGTTCCTGAGTGGAGGCAATCAAGATGAGGCGCGGGGTCTCCAGTCTGAGCATTCTGACTCTTCGTCGTCCTCTCACCCACTCTTGAACGCCTTAACTCTCTTCAACAAGGATACTCGAGGATCGTCCACCACAGTGACAGGTCGTCCTGGACTCAGGGGAAAGTCCTGATCGCTGTCGATTCAAAGTGAAGCCATCTCCTCGACCACTCGCTTGAACTCCCGCACCAGTACTGCAAAGCGCGGACTCATCTCTGCCTGCCGACTCTCAAAAACTTTGACGAGCTCTTGATAGTACCAGAGCACGGCATCCCTGCCCCCACCGAACCGTGCCCACACCTGCGCTCCATAATGACGGACATCATGAGAGATGGCGCGAGCGTTGTGGAGCTTGTCGCAACCGGAAACGAGAAGGGCCTGCGCGGATGAATGAGCCAGGTGATCGATGTAAGCCTGCTTCTTCGTCTTCGGATCAGGATCATTATTGAGATTAGTGCACTCAGAAACCATTTGAGTGATCTGCGTTCCGAAGAGCTCGGTAAGTTCCGCTTCAGTGACGCCGCTATCTTCGATCGTGTCATGGAGAAGGGCCGCGATGGCCTGGTCTTCGGAACCGCCATATTCAAACACGAGTGACGCGACCGCCATGGGGTGCGAGATATAAGGGACAGTGCTCCCTTTTCTGGTCTGACCGCGGTGCTTGACCGAAGCAAACGCCAGTGCCTGCTCAAATCTTGGACTGGTTCCCTGCTCAATTGCTTTCATCAAGATCTCCCCAGAGGTACCTACCCTCATCATCATAGATGTAATAGACGGTGGCCACATCCAAATGGCTAGCCAAAGGTCTTGCCCTCTCGGTCATCTTCTTGACGAGGGTCATTGCCTCGAGCAGCCGGTCGTAATCCCCGATGACCCAGTGGTCCTGGTAGTTGAATTGATCGATGCCAACGATTCGAAATTTGCCAGGAGCAGCCTTGAGTTCACTGATCAAGCTTGGCTCGCGTTCGTCCAATGCGTATGGCCGCACTCCCATTTCAAAGTACTTCTGAGAGAGAAGCTTTCCTTCGGCATTCCATTCACTGAAGGTGCCGTCCTCTACGCCGTGCATCCAGCAGCCTTCGGCCGCCAGCTCGCCATTGGAGTGCCATTCGGAACCGATGCCGTGAAGCTTGCCCACGATATAAAGGCCTTCTTCTTTTTTCATTCCATCCGGATAAAACCAAACCCAGTAACCGGCCCTCTGATCGTCGCGGTAAGCGCCCATGCCGAAGATCTGACCGTTGGGATGCCAGTAAGTGATGCGGCCTGAGCGCCGGCCGTTCTTGAACTCTTCTTCATAGTGGAGTGCACCATTCGGATGCCAACCTCTCCAAACTCCGTTTGGGATTCCGTTGATTTCCGGGCCTTCAGACTTCTTGCTTCCATCGGGGTAATAAGTGGTTTTCACTCTTTGAGCATGGGCCTGGGCAGTGACAAGTAAGGTCAGCTTGAAAGGAGTCAGACTAGGTCACCTTCGACCCAATCGTCATCTTGCCTTTGAGCTCAACCCCACCTGAGGGAGCCGCATCAGACTCCTTCATGGACCCGTCGGCTTCGATATAGACTGAGTTCGCTTCTCCGAACACCACGCACCGCCTGAAGCCGTCGCGCCTCACCTTGGCGAGCACCTGATTGCAAAGAGCCTCGCGGTAGCCTGGGCAAAGCTCGATCTCATAAAACCGCTTGAGGCCAGGATTGACATCGACGTCATTGAGGGCGACGCCTTCGCAGTGGTAAACGGCAGCCATGTACCTGATGACGACATAGGGATAGAACATAGACATCTCCTGAAATTTGAGAACAGTTGCTTGATCACGCTAAAAACTGAATACGACGCCAATTTTTCCTGCATAGGACTTTTGACCCACCCTGCGTTCGGCATTGGTGTGACGGTAGAGTCCCCCTTCAAACATCCATCCGACGATGCCGCGCTCAGACCAGCCTTGGTAGCCAACGCCCACGCCGTTTCGAAATTGATGCAGATGAGTGTCGGGCTTGTTGTAAGAGCCGGACTTGTAGCGGTGGTGGACTGCGCTCCGCTCATAGAAGCCGTAGACACTTCTCGCGCGACTGTGAATCAGGTAACCCACGCCTGCCAGTCCCGCAGAGCCACCGTCCATGCCTGCATCAGTTCGGGTGCCGCGTTCTGCCATATCCATAGACGCCGATGCGCGAATGCCCAAGATCCCAAAGAATTGCTTCTCAAGCCACAGATCCATCGAGAGGTACTGGAGCGCCATCGTGCTTTGTACGGTTTTGTCGTGGTAGCCCAGGCTCAGGCCGAAATTCCAATCAAAGGTCTCGAAGCGGTCCCAGAAGCTTGGGTTCGAATCATCCCCCTTTTTATCCAGCAAGTGAAGGCTGGAGTCGGCAGCGGCAGGTTTACGAAAAACCAATAGAGACGGCTCCGCCCGGGATGCAGTGTGACCTCTCTGCCGGCTCGCAAACTCAGGCGCGAATTCAGGCTTGAAGACAAGCTTGAAGTCGAGCTCCCTCTCCTGGTCGCGAGTGATCGTGATTTCCTGAGTGAGCTTTTCTGCTTCAGGATGGGAGATTTCGAGCAGAATTTTTTCACCGGCTGGGAAGTCGAGTGACTCGGTCGGGGTTCGGCCAAGAGTCTTGCCTCTTACCGTGACAAGCGCACCACTGGGTTCGGTCGCGATCTGGATGCTGCCCATTGCTTTTTTGAGGAGCTTGGACACTCGCACCGTCGTCGCGGGAACTGAAAGGATCAACTCGTCGACGAGCACTGATGTGGGGTGATCAAGCCTCAGTTGATGTTTGCCCGGCGCGAGTCGACCGTAGAGACGAAGGGGTGTCACTCCCCAGCGCGTTCCGTCGATGAAGACCTCAGCGCCGCTCGGCTGTGTGGTGACTTCGAGAATCCCTTTGCCGGCTTCACTCGCCTCCCCTTGTTCGGAAAAGAGAACTTCATGCTGCTGAGGGCCGAGCGCGGCGAGCCTGGCCTTCTCGCTCTCGATCGAAGCATTCAGGTAGCGAAAGAGCACCCAGACCTGGAGTCTTACAGCTTGGGCAGCTTGAGCCGCTTCCTGATAAGAGTCCACCTGCTCAAAATCTTTGAACTGAATGCGGTCGGAGGCTTCGATGCGCCTTTTGGTGGAACTGACTTCTGAGGTGGTTTCGAAATCCTGGCGCTCCACCCGCGCGGAGAAGCCGTAATTCTCACGAATTGCCGCCTCATACGCGTCCTGCACCGCCATGGAGAATCCTGCGGCTTCGGTCAGCGCGTCACTCGCACGACCCACATAATAGCGGTACTTCGAATCCGCTTTCGGAGCTCGCTCCAGCCAGTCCGGTTTCGAACTGGCCAGAGCGGAGTTCACGCACATGCTCATACACAAGCATAGAGAGACAAAACTGAGCCCGGTCAGAAATAGATTCAGCATGATGCCTCCCTGCTTGCTCACTGGTTTAGTCCTGTTTTGCGACTTCTTTTGCACTGGATTCTTTGCCGGCCGGGAGTCTTGCCGCTTGGGGCGCGTCGTCCTTCTTGAAGAAATCAATATGCTTCTTCGTGATGGCTTCCTTGATGCGAGGATCAGCAAGCGTCACCTGCTCCAAGATCGACCGTTTGATCCGGTCATAGTCGCCGGGCGCCACTTGCGTCAGGACGTAGCAGTCCACGCGCTCGGAGTCGGCGATCTTGTAGCGCTCAAAGTACTGCTCCATCACCCGGATACCCGTGAGTTTGCCTTTGTACTCGCTTGTGCGCGCCTTCCCGAGTACGGTCTGCGCACTCTCAGAGATCGAAGTCTGTGCGTTGTCGAGTGTGCCTTTGACGTCGTCTGCGATCTCACTCAGGAGTGTTTCTTTCGAATCGAGCCTCGCCAGATCAAAGCACCCGTTGACCCTCTCGTCTCCGCGAACGGAATGCAGGGACCGGAGATGGATCTTGCCCTCGCTCTCCCAGGTGATGCGAGTCGACTTGACCCAGTCGGGTGGAGCGTTTTCATGGGTGCTTGAATCCAGAAACACGCGCCTTTCACCTTTTGGGATCGACGCGCAACCGGTTTGAAGCAGAGTGACTGCAGCCAGGGAACAGAGAATGGAAGTTTTCAACATGACGTTCCTCTTTAACTTTCTTTCTTGTTTGGGTTTGGGAGACACGGGACCATCGAGGCCATTTATGCCGAATTGACCTCGCGTTTCTCAGGGTGGCTCTCGCTACCCGAAATTTCATGAGTCTGAAGGGTCGTGTAGAGCTCCAGGCGGTAAGGACAGGTTTCGATCAGTCGCTCGACTTTGAGCTCGATCTCCTTTTTCCAGGTCGCATCTTCCGTCAGAAGCGCAATCTGATACGCATGACTGAGGTAATCCTCGTCATGAGGAGACAGAGCGAGAAGTCCTTTCATCTTCGCTTTCGCGTCTTTCAGATTTCCTTCAACCGCTTCCTGCCGGGCCACGACGTAGGAAAGCCAATGGGGTGAGTAATTCACTTCTTGCAGGAGACTGTAGAAGTGCTTGAGTACCCGGGAGTCCGGATCCTCCTTGGCCAGGATCTTCGCCTGAGCCGAAATCCCTCGGGCAGCGATCCCGACCGAGCGGCTGTATTTCATACTGAGGGGATACCTCTTCTTGAGATCCACGAAGAGCTCGAGCGCTTCGAGAGTCTGCCCCAACCCGTCCAGAAGGACCGCCTTGCAGAATTCAAACTCTCGCCTCTGGGACTCAGGGAGTTCAGGATCTGCCAGGACCTCGGCGGTGAGATCCATGGCCTCTTCATGTTTTGGGGCGTTGGTGAGCTGAATGATCGTGTAGAGCTTCACGCTCCACTCAGTGCTCTTGGACATGGGGACGGATGCAGGTTGATTTTTCATTTCGCTTCCTCAAGTTGTTGCAGACTTTTCAGCACTTCACGGAGCCCAGGATAGTTGGGTGCGACTGCCAGGATCTTGTGAGCAAGATTTCGAGCGAGCCGGTACTGACCGATCAACCGGTAATGGTGGATCATCGTGAAGTGCAGGCCCATGGGAACTCTCCCAAGCTCAAGCAATCGGTCATAGGTTCGCCCGAGCTCCGCATGAGAGGGATCTTTCTTGCCGAGACTTTCGGTCGAAAGCGCAATCGAGACGAGAAAACCCGACCAGTCCTTCTGAAGCACGAGGTTCTGCGGAAATTTCTGAAGCGCCTGCTCAAAGACCACCAGGGCTTCGCAGTAGCGACCTTGAGTTTCGAGACTGGCGGCGTCTGCAATCGCCAGTTCGCTTGCGTCACCCTCAGTTGGCGACGCCTCTACAAATCTCCGGTACTGATTCATCAGCTCCTCGGGCGGGGCGCTGCCAGAGTCCCGGTAAGCGTTGATCTGATCCATCAGAAGTTCGATTTCAATCGTCTGCATCATCGAGTTTGTTTCCTTGTGCTTTGAGCATGAAGGAACCGATTGACATGCGGGGACGTGGAGAAGGGGTAATCGACTTTCGAAAAACTCCTTAAACACTGATAGTCGTCA